>NZ_JBHUBS010000019.1:0-7852 GCF_042788835.1 Streptomyces sp. NPDC056883
AAAGAGTAGATATAATTCTGTTAATTAGAAGATAATCAAATCTTCTAATTAACAGAATTATATCTACTCTTTTTTTCTTATAAAATAGAAAAAAAAGAAAAAAAAAAAAAAAAAAAAGGAGGGGGAAAAAAGGAGAAGAACCACGGGGCCGGAGGCCCCGGCGGCTCTTCTCATGTCCGCCGCTCCCGGATCAGCAGCCGCGCCGCCACGGTCCCGTGACGGCCAGCATGATGCCCGGGTCCTGGATGTTGGCGAACAGCGTCCGCCCGTCCGGCGAGAAGCAGACCCCCGTGAACTCCGAGTACTCCGGCTCCTCCTCCGTGCCCAGGTTCATCTCGTTGCGGGCCAGCGGGTACGTGCGCCCCGACTCGGTCGCGCCGAAGAGGTGCTGCAGCCCCGAGCCGTCCTCGGCGATGATCAGACCGCCGTAGGGGGAAACCGTGATGTTGTCCGGGCCGTCGTACCCGCCGTCCACCGACGGGTCGGCGTTCACCCCGAGCAGGACCTGCAGCCGCACCGTGCGCCGCTTGGGGTCGTAGAACCACACCTGGCCGTCGTGGGCCGCGCCCGGGCTCTCCTCGCGGGCGTAGGAGGAGACGAAGTACGTCCCGCCGTCGGCCCACCACATGCCCTCCAGCTTGCGCGCGCGGGTCACGGCCGCCTCCCCGAACTGCTTGCGCACCGCCACGGTGCGCGCGTCGCGGTCCGGGACCGGCACCCAGTCCACCCCGTAGGTGGTGCCGATCTTCGTCGCGCGCGAGAGGTCGTCGACGAACAGCCCGGACTTGTCGAAGCACTTGGCGGCCGCCAGCACGCCGGCGTCGTCGGCGAGGGTACGGAGCTTGCCGCGCCCGTGGCGGAAGCCGCTCGGCGGGGTCCAGCGGAAGAGCAGCCCGTTGGGGTTGGAGGCGTCCTCGGTGAGGTAGGCGTGGCCCGTCCGCGGGTCGATGACCACGGCCTCGTGGTCGTAGCGCCCGAACGCCTTGACCGGCTTCGGGCCGAGGTTGGCGCGGCGGTCGTGCGGGTCTACCTCGAAGACGTAGCCGTGGTCCTTGGTCATGCCGTTCTTGCCGGCGAGGTCCGAGTTCTCCTCGCAGGTCAGCCAGGTGCCCCAGGGGGTGGAGCCGCCCGCGCAGTTGGTCGACGTACCGGAGATGCCCACCCACTCGGCGACCTCGCCGCCGCGCCGGACCTCGACGACCGTGCAGCCACCGGCCGCGGCGGGGTCGTAGACGAGGCCCTCGGTGAGCGGGACGGGGTGCTTCCAGTTCGTGCGGGGGCCCTTCAGCTCGTGGTTGTTGACGAGGAGGGTGACGCCCCGGTGGCCCTCGAAGGCGGCCGTGCCGTCGTGGTTGGACGGGGTGGTCTCGCCCGAGTCGAGCGTGGTGACACCGCTGTGCGTGATCACGCGGTACGTGAACCCGGCGGGGAGGGCCAGGATGCCGGCCGGGTCGGGGACGAGCGGGCCGTAGCCGGCGCGGCGGCCGGGACCGCGGTCCTGGCCCCGGTCCAGGCCGACGTCCTGCCGCGCGCCGCCGTCCGCGGCGAGGGCCCCGGGGGCGGTGGCGAGTGCGCCGACCGTTCCGGTGAGCGCGACTCCCGCACCCGCGAGTGCGGTGCGGGCGGTGAAGTCTCTGCGGCTGAGCGGCATCGGGTCTCCAGGGGTGGGGAGGTGGTGCGCCTGTCGTGCGGTCGTCGGCGCACACGCTCCCGCCCGCACGTGAACGCCGACTGAACTACCCGGGAAAACGAATCGACCCCTTCACCGGCTCCCCGTTGGCCGAGTCCCTTGCCGGAACGGCTGGTTACCAGCGCCTCACACGCCCCGGGAACGCGCCTTGAACGCGGCCTTCCGCGCCTCCTTGGCCGCCTTCTTGTCGGGGTGCAGCCGCCCCATCGCCTCCAGCACGTAGGCCGTCGCCGGGTGCTCCACCCGCCAGGCCTGCTCGAAGAACCCGGCGTGATGCGCGGTCAGCGACTCGATCAGGAGCGGCAGCTCCGCCTCCGCGCCCTCCCCGCCGTCGGCTCCCCCGGCTCCCCCACCGCTCGCGCCGCCCGTCGCGAGCTGCGCCGCGATCGTGTCGACCGTCAGCCAGAACACCATCTCCTCGTCCGGCGCCGGTACGTCGGTCACCCCGCGCTCGGCCAGCCAGACCCGGGCGAGCCCGCCGAGCTCCGCGTCGTCCAGTACCGCGCGGACGGCCTGCTCGGCCTCCGCTCCGGTCGGAGCGAGGGCCTGCTGGCAGCGCAGCCGGCGCAGCGGGGCGCCCGGGTCGGCGCCGCGGGCGGCGGCGAGCAGCTCCGTGACGGCTTCGGGTACGGGGCGGCCGGCCAGCCACTGTTCGATCTCGGCCTGGGCGGCGGCCTCGGAGTAGTGGGAGACCACGTCGAGCAGGACGTCCGCGCCCTTGCCGGCCAGTTCGCCGACGGCCGGGGCCTCGACGCCCGCTTCCAGCATGCGCGCCCGGATCCCGTACAGCCCGAGGGGGGTCAGGCGCACCAGCCCGTACCGGGAGACGTCCTCCTCCTCGGCAGCGGCGTCGGGGCCCGCGGCCGCGAGGAACTCCTCGTCCTCCGCCTCGGCCATCAGCGCCTCGTCGACGGGGCGGAACTCGACCAGCCCGATCGGCTCCAGCTGCCGGAACTGGTCGTCGAGGCGCATCATCGCGTCCGAGACCTGCTCCAGTACGGCGTCGGTGGGATCGCCCATGTCGTCCGGCACCACCATCGAGGCGGCGAGCACCGGGAGCGGCACCGGGCCGTCGGCCGTGCCGCCTTCGGCCACGGCGAGCAGGTAGAGGTTGGCGAGGACCCCGTCGAGGAAGTCGGCCTCGCGGCGCGGGTTCCAGTCGAGCTGGTCGAAGTCGATCTCGCCGCCCGCGTCGAGGGCGTCGACGAGGTCGTCCAGGGCCGGTACCGCCGCGTCCGCGAGGACGGTGTCCAGGGCCGCCAGCCACAGGTCGAGCACGTCGCCGGGGGTTCCGCCGGTCACCAGCGCCAGGTCCTCGCCGGGTTCGGCGGTGCCGAACTCCCGGTCTTCCCCGGACGCTTCCCCGGAGCCGGAGCCGGAGCCGTCCTCCTCCGGTTCGGTGACGTCGACGAGGCCGGAGTCGACGGCCACCCGCCAGGCCTGGCTCGCATGGGCCGCGGAGTCCTCGTCGGCGGGGTCGAGGCCCAGCAGGGCCACGGCCTCGGGCAGTTGCCCGGCGACGAGCTCACCACCGGTGTCCACGCGGGTGTCCGGTCCGGCCCAGCGGGCGAGGCGCACGGCGCGGGCGAACAGCGGGGCGGCCAGGGCTTCGCGGGCCAGTTCCGCGTCGGGGAGCAGCCGTACCGGCGGCAGCGAGGGGTGCGAGTCTGCGGACATGGGGCGGTTCTCCTCGCGGGCACGGGTTGTTCGGGTACGGGTTGTTCGGGTACGGGTGGTTCGGGCGGTGCGGGTACAGGTGATTCGGGTGGTTCGGGTACGGGTCGTACGGCGCCCCAGAGTAGACGCATTTCGGGCGCGTCCGGCGGCCCCTCCCCTTTGGTTCATCCCACAGTCAACCTCCGTATTCCCTGTAGGGCTTGACAACTTTGCCGGCCACGAAGGAAATTGACGCGCGTAGATATCTGCTTCCTCCTCCACACACCGGAGTTCCCGCCCATGCGCTCCTCGCATCCCCGTTCCGCCGCCGTCGCGGCCCTCGTCGCCACCGCGCTGGCCACCGGCCTGCTCGCGGGCACCGCCGACGCGGCCGAAGGCGCCGTGTCCGCCGATCCGATACGCATCCACGACATCCAGGGCACCACCCGGATATCCCCGCTGGTCGGCAAGCAGGTCGCCGACGTGGCGGGCGTCGTCACGGGCGTTCGTACGTACGGTTCGCGCGGCTTCTGGATCCAGGATCCGGACGCGGACGACGACGACGCCACCAGCGAGGGCGTGTTCGTCTTCACCAACTCGGTCCCGACCGTCGCGGTCGGCGACGCCGTCAAGGTCTCCGGCCTGGTCGGCGAGTACATCCCCGGCGGCGTCTCCTCCGGCAACCAGTCGGTCACCCAGATCTCCAAGCCCGTCGTGACCGTGGTCTCCTCGGGCAACGCGCTGCCCGCGGCCACCGCCGTCAACGAGTACTCGGTGCCCTGCGCGTACACCCCGGAGGGCGACCCGGCCGCCGCCGGCAGCATCAACGGCCTGACTCTGGAGCCCTCGCGCTACGCCCTGGACTACTACGAGTCCCTCGAGGGCATGAACATCGCGATCGGCACCTCGCGCGTGGTCGGCGCCACCGACCCGTACGCCGAGCTGTGGGTCACGGTGAAGGGCTGGGAGAACAACACCAAGCGCGGTGGCACGCTCTACGGTTCGTACGACTCCCAGAACACCGGCCGCCTCCAGATCCAGCAGCTCGCGCCCCTCGCGCAGCAGCCGTTCCCGGTGGCCAACGTCGGCGACAAGCTGACCGGCCCCACCGAAGGCCCCCTGGACTTCAACCAGTTCGGCGGCTACACCCTGGTGGCCCGCACCCTCGGCACGGTCAAGCCGGGCACCCTCGCCCCGGAGAAGACCAAGCCGCAGGCCGAGAAGGAGCTCGCGGTCGCCACGTACAACGTGGAGAACCTCGACCCGACCGACCCGCAGGAGAAGTTCGACAACCTGGCGAAGGCCGTCGTCGAGAACCTCGCCTCCCCCGACATCCTCGCCCTGGAGGAGATCCAGGACGACAACGGCGCCAAGAACGACGGCACCGTCTCGGCCGAGGCCACCCTGACGAAGTTCACCGAGGCCATCAAGGCCGCGGGCGGCCCGGCCTACCAGTGGAGGACCGTCAACCCGGAGGACAAGAAGGACGGCGGCGAGCCCGGCGGCAACATCCGCCAGGTCTTCCTCTTCAACCCGGCGCGGGTCTCCTTCACCGAGCGCGCCCCGGGCGACGCGGTGACGGCGACCGGTGTGGTGCAGGAGAACGGCAAGGCCGCCCTGACCCACTCCCCCGGCCGGATCGACCCGGCGAACCCGGCGTGGGTGGACAGCCGCAAGCCGCTGGCCGGCGAGTTCGTCTTCCGCGGCAAGACGGTCTTCGTGATCGCCAACCACTTCGGTTCGAAGGGCGGCGACCAGGGCCTGACCTCTGCGACCCAGCCGCCCGTGCGTTCCTCCGAGGCCAAGCGGCTGCTGCAGGCGCAGGCCGTGAACGGCTTCGTGAAGGACATCCTGGCGGTGGAGAAGAAGGCCGCGGTCCTCGTGGTCGGCGACATCAACGACTTCGAGTTCTCCGGCACGGCCAAGGCGCTGGAGGACGGCGGGGCGCTGTACTCGGCGATCAAGTCCCTGCCGCGCTCGGAGCGGTACTCGTACGTCTACCAGGGCAACGCGCAGGTTCTGGACCAGATCCTGACGAGCCCCGGCATCAAGCAGTTCAGCTACGACAGCGTGCACATCAACGCCGAGTTCTCGAACCAGAACAGCGACCACGACCCGCAGGTCGTGCGCTTCCGCCCGTAGCGGCGGCGCCGAAGGGGCCGGGCCGCACCGCCGCCCGGCCCCTTTGGCATGATCCCGGCATGATCTTCCGTACCGCAACGCGTCAGGACCTGCCCGCCGTACTCGCCCTGCTGGCTCAGGACGAGGACCCGGCCGGAGCCACGGCCGACGCCGGTGCCGGGGCGGTCCCGCCGCCCGCCGAGCCGGTCTCCGAGGCGCACGAGCGGGCCTTCGCCGCGATCGCGGCGGACCCGCGCAACGAGATGCTGGTCCTGGAGGTGGACGGGGACCTCGTCGGCTGTCTGCAGCTGACGTACATCCCGGGTCTCGGCCAGGGCGGACGGGATCGGGCCCTCGTGGAGGCCGTACGGATCCGCGCGGACCGGCGGGGCGGGGGGCTCGGGGCCCGCCTGATGGAGCTGGCGGCGGACCGGGCCCGCGAGCGCGGCTGCGGCCTGGTGCAGCTCACCAGCAACAAGCGGCGCACCGCCGCGCACCGCTTCTACGAGCGGCTGGGCTACGCCCGGAGCCACGAGGGCTTCAAGCTCCCGCTGGCCTAGGAAGGGACCTTTGGCCCTGGCGTGACGCTCAGCACATCCCTACCCATTCGGGCGGTTCTGGTGTTGAGTGTCCCCACGCCCGATCTTGTACCTCACTCCAGCCACTCCTTTGGAGGACCGCGTGTTCCCCTCCATTTCCCTCGCTCAGGAAATCGGCATCGCCGTCCTGCTCGTGGCCGCCGTCGTCTGGCTGATCGGCCTCGGCCACATGCTGTGGGACAGCCGCTTCCACCACCCGGAGCCAGGCGCCTTCGAAGGTCTCTCGGTCATCCCCGCCCAGCGCGGCACCTCCGTCCACCCGATGGAGTCGGTGGAACTGACCGAGGCGGAACAGCAGGCCTTCGCCGGCCTGGTCCGCACGATCCCCCTGCACTGACCCGCACTGGCCTGCACTGACCTGCACTGGCCTGCACTGACCTGCACTGGCCTGCACTGATACCTCCGCCCGCCGGACCTCCGGCCCGCGCGGACCCCGCGTGCGCTCGGCCCCTCCCCCGCTCGGGGCGGGAGGGAGCTCACCACGCACGGCGCCCTCCCACCCCGACGGGTGGGAGGGCGCCGGCAGTACCGGACCGGTGTCGGTCAGTTGTGGCTGTGCAGGACCTCGTTCAGACCGCCCCAGGCCGCCTTGTACGGGCGGGCCTCGACGGCGCCGGTGACCGAGTTGCGGCGGAAGAGGATGTTGTTGGCGCCCGAAAGCTCCAGGGCCTTGACGATCTGGCCGTCCGGCAGGGTGACGCGGGTGCCCGCGGTCACGTACAGGCCGGCCTCGACGACGCACTCGTCGCCCAGCGCGATGCCGACGCCCGCCTCGGCGCCGATCAGGGTGCGCTCGCCGATCGAGATGATCTGCTTGCCGCCGCCCGACAGGGTGCCCATGGTGGACGCGCCGCCGCCGATGTCGGAGCCGTCGCCGACCACGACGCCCGCGGAGATCCGGCCCTCGACCATGGAGGTGCCCAGGGTGCCGGCGTTGAAGTTGACGAAGCCCTCGTGCATGACGGTGGTGCCCTCGGCGAGGTGCGCACCCAGGCGGACCCGGTCCGCGTCGGCGATGCGCACGCCCTTGGGGGCGACGTAGTCCGTCATCCGCGGGAACTTGTCGATCGAGGTGACCTGGAGGTGCAGTCCCTCGGCACGGGCGTTCAGGCGGACCGTCTCGACCTGGTCGATCGCGACCGGGCCCAGCGAGGTCCAGGCGACGTTGGCCAGCAGGCCGAAGACGCCGTCCAGGTTCTGGCCGTGCGGCTTGACCAGGCGGTGGCTGAGCAGGTGCAGGCGCAGGTACGCGTCGTGCGCGTCCAGCGGCTTGTCCTCCAGGGAGGCGATCACGGTGCGGACCGCTACGACCTCGACGCCGCGGACCGCGTCCTGGCGGATCGCCTTGGGCGCGGTGGCCCCCAGCAGCTCCACGGCCTGCTCGGCGGTGAGGCGCTCGGTGCCGGCCGGGCCGGGCTCGGCGACCAGCTGGGGGGCGGGGAACCAGGTGTCGAGGACGGTGCCGTCGGCGGTGATGGTGGCAAGTCCGGCGGCGACGGCGCCGGTGGTACGCGTAGCAGTCATGCCCGAAACCTAACCGGCGACGGCCCGCGGTCGCGAACCGGTCTCATGTGCCGGTCGCGCGCGTCGCCGCGTCCCGCGCGCGCCCGCGGCCAGGACGGCCCCGCCCGCGGCTGTGCCGGGTACCGCGCACAGCGGCCGCAGGAGGCCGGGCGCGCGGCTCCCGCCACCGGCTCCGCCCCGGGCCCACACCCCCCCCCCTGGAAGGGAGGGGACCGCGGGGAGCTTGGGAGGATTCTTTTTTAAAAAGGATACTTGCCTACAA
>NZ_JBHUBS010000019.1:7862-113899 GCF_042788835.1 Streptomyces sp. NPDC056883
CTTAGGTCCCCAAAAGAAAACGCCGAAGAGACCGGAAACTTCTCCCCCCCAACCTGTGCCGGCCAGACTCAGACCCCCGCCCCTGGCCCCAGCCGGAGCCGGTGGCGGCCTGAGTGAGTTCCCTTTAGGAACGGACTATGTCAGCATGACAACCTCGGGTCAACGGACATAAGGAGTGCCCATGGCCCAGCGCACGCACCTCGACGACGCGGACTGCTCCATCGCCCAGGCCCTCGACGTCGTGGGCGACTGGTGGACGCTGCTGATCGTGCGCGACGCGGCGCGCGGCGTGCACCGGTTCGACGAGTTCCAGCGCGAACTGGGCATGTCCCGGAAGGTCCTGACGGAACGGCTGAAGCTCCTCGTCGAGGCGGACGTGCTCACCCGCGAGCCGTACCAGGACCGCCCGGTGCGCTACGCATACCGGCTGACCCCGCGCGGGCGCGGGCTGCTGCCGGTGCTGGTCGCCCTCCAGGACTGGGGGGACACCTGGATCCTGGGAGAGGGAGAGATGACGGCGACGACGCACGAGACCTCGCGCGAGGCGGTACGGGTCCACGCCCTGCGGGGCACCCGGCTGCCCGAGCTGATGCTGCCGGACCGTTTCGGCGAGCTCCGCGACCCGGTGGCGGACACGCCGTTCACCGTCCTGTACTGCTTCCCGGGCGCGTTCGCCCGGTCCGAGTCCTACCCGCCGGGGTGGGCCGGGATCCCCGGGGCGCGGGGTTGCACCCTCGAATCGTGCACCTACCGGGACCAGCTCGCGGAGTTCACGGCGGCGGGTGCCACGGTGCACGGGGTGTCGACCCAGCGGCCGGACGAACAGCGGGAGTTCGCGGAGGCCGAGGGGCTCCGGTTCCCCCTCCTCTCCGACGCGGAGCTCGGACTCGTGACGGCGCTGCGGCTGCCGACGTTCCGGGCCGGGGGCATCAGCCGGCTGAAGCGCCTGACGCTGGTCGTGGACCGCGACCGGACCGTCCGCGAGGTCTTCTACCCGGTCCGGGACATCGAGGCGAGCGTGGCCGCCGCCCTCGCGGCGGTCCGCGGCGCGTAGCCCCGGGGCCGGCCGCGGCCGGGGCCGCCGGCGAGGCCTTCGTCAGGCCCGCAGCACCCGCCGCAGGATCTCGCAGGCGTACGCCTCGTCGTACTCCGCCCCCGTCAGCAGCACCTCCAGGCTGATCCCGTCCATCACGGCGACCAGCGCCCGGGCCGTCGCCGGGTCCACCCGGTCCGACAGCGCCGCGGAGACGGCCTCGCACCATTCGGCCGCCACGGGCCGCAGTGCGGGGCGGCGCAGGGCGGCCAGGTAGAGCTCGTACTCCAGCTCCGCCCGCGACCGGTCCGCACCGAGGAACTCGCCCAGCAGGACGGCCAGGGCGCCCGCCAGGTCGGCATCCGGATCGGCCAGCGCCGCGGAGTCCGCCACCGCCCGGGCGAAGCCCTCGCTGGCCTGGCGCAGCGCCGCGACCAGCAGGTCGTCCAGGGTCTTGAAGTGGTACGTCGTGGACCCGAGCGGTACGTCGGCCTCCGCGGCCACGCTGCGGTGACTGAGCCCCGCGATGCCGCGGGCGCCCACCACCCGGATCGCCGCGGCGATGATCCGCTCCCGCCGGTCCGGGTCGTAGCGGCGCACCGAGCCGGCCATCAGCGGACGGCTCCCGTCACGGCGGCGGCGGGCACGGGCACGGCGGCTGCGGGTGACGGACGAAGCATGCGTACGACAGTACACAGGCCCGCCGCACGCACCGCCGGACGCACGCGAGGCAACTCGTCCAAGTCCCCGTACAACCCTTTGCCCGGCCGGCGGGTCTCAACTCCGAATCCTGCTAGCCCAGTCGAGTTCCCGGAGGAAGACAAATGAGGAAGCGCAGCCTGGCGGCTCTGTGCACGGCCACGGCGCTCGGGGTCGTCCTCGCGATTCCCACGGCCGCCCTGGCGGCGGACCCGCACCCGTCCGGCTTCAAGGCCTGGACCGACAGCACGCGGATCTACCTGGACTTCGGCGGATCCAAGCTGCCGCAGCACCTCAAGGTGAACCTGCGCAAGGCCGGCAGCGCCACCCCGGTGGCGACGATCACCTCGTTCGAGCCCACGCCGGACGAGGACCCGTGCAGCCCGTCCTGCCAGGACGACACCGACCCCGAGACCGGCATCCGCTCCGCGCCCCTGCGGCTGGCGGACCTGGGCGTGTACAGCGTGGACGTCCTGTACGACGGCACCGAGGGCGAACCGGTCGTGCACAAGGACAAGGCCACCCTCGCGTACGGCCTGATCCCCCGGGTCACCGCCCTCCGGGTGGTCGGGACGCCCGACGTCGAGCACCGGACGGTCACCATCAAGGCCGACGCGGTGGGCCTCGACCCCCGCAACGACACCGAGCAGCCGCTTCCCAACGGCAAGCTGATGCTGGACACGGCGGCGGGCTCCACCCCGGTGCTCACCGACGCCGCGGGGCACGTCGAGACGCCGTTCACCTTCACCGGCTCCGAGGAGGACGACCCGGTGACGGGCGGGACGGGCGTCCAGGTGACCCTCCGGCCGGAGAAGGAGGGGGCGAACAGCCCGCTCGGCCAGACCCGCACGGTCCAGACCTCCCAGGGCCCGAGCTCCAGGATCACCCTGGACGCCGCCACGGTGAAGGCCCCGGACGGCTCCAAGGCCCCGGTGGGCGGCCGGCTCACCTTCAAGGGCGCCGACGGTACCTGGAAGCCGGCGCCCGCGGGCACCTGGGTCCAGTCCAGGGACGGGGGCTGGGCGAAGACCGGCGCGGACGGCCGGTTCGCCACACAGGTCCTGGTGGACGGCAGGATCTCCGGGCTGGTCACCCTCACCGGATCGGCCTGGCTGGCTCCCAGCTACGCGACCGTGGCCGTGGATCCCTCCACCAGCGCCGGTTTCCACGGGGGCCTGACCGCCACGCTCACCGCGGACCGGAAGGTCTCCCTCACCGGCAAGCTGTCCGCGTACGACCTCCCGGCGGCCTCCAAGCTGAAGGTCCTGGTCGAGTTCCAGCCCAACGGCTCGTCGGAGTGGATCACCAAGGCGACCCGGTACAGCGCCGCCCCGGCCGGTGACAGCACGCGCGCCGTCACGGCGGCGGGGCTGCCCTACCCGGGGCCCGGCGGCTGGCGGCTGCGGTACGTCGCCGCCTCCGGGATCCCCGCCGGGCCCGACGCCCGCAGGTTCCTGGCCCGGGTGAACACGGCGATCCCGGAGTTCAACGCCGCCCCGGAGCCGGTCAAGGCCGGAAAGCCGATCGGCATCACCGGCAAGCTCACCCACACCCGGTACTACAACGAGACCACCTGGAGCGGATACGGCGGCCAGCCCGTCCGCATCTACTTCCGCGCGACCGGCGCGACCGCGTGGACGCTGGCGGGCACCACCACGACGGCGGCCGACGGCACGTTCAAGACCTTCTTCACCGCCGCCAAGGACGGAGCCTGGCAGGCCCGTTACGACCAGGCCACGTACGACCACTTCAACGCCACGAGCCGCGAGGACCTCGTCGACGTGCAGTGAGCAACGGCACCCGCTGATGCCCCGCCGGTCTTCCGGCGGGGCATCAGTGCGTCGTCCCGCCGAGGTTCAGCAGCACGACCCCGGCGATCACCAGCGCGATTCCGCCGATCTTCGCGGCCGTCGCGGCCTCCCCCATGAAGATCATGCCGATCGCGGCGATCGCGGCCGTGCCGACACCGGCCCAGATCGCGTACGCCGTCCCGACCGACATCGACTTCAGCGTCTGCGCGAGCAGGGTGAAGGCGATGACGTACCCCACCAGCGTGATCAGCGAGGGCCACAGCTTGGTGAAGCCCTCGCTGAACTTCATGGCGGTGGTCCCGGCGACCTCGGCGACTATGGCGGCGGCAAGCAGGAGATAGGGCATACGTACGACCGTACACAACGATGCGTACACCCGTACATACACAAACCGCGGACACCCGTGCAGCGGGGTGCGGTCATTTCCGCGCGGCTACGGGACTTCCCGCGCGTCCGCGGTTACGGTGTGCGCCCTCGACCCGGACGGGAGGAGATCCACATGGACGGGCAGTGGACCCACTGGGGCGGCGGCTGGCTGGCGCCGCGGCCGCCCAGGCCGGGCGTGATATCCCTGCGGCCCCTGAGCTCCGGCGACATACTCGGCGGCGCCTGCGCCGCCCTCGCCCGGTACTGGGTGCCGCTGGTCGGCGCCATGCTCCTCGGTCAGCTCGCCGCGCTGCTGCTGCTCGCCGCGACCGCCCTGGCCGCCCTCGCGCTGCACGTCCGGCCCGTCGACGCCCTGGTTCCCGCCGCGGCCCTGGCGGCCCTGTTGACCTGCGCCCTGGCCTCCGCCCTGGCGGGCGCCGTCCTCCGCCCGGCGGTCCTCGGCCGCCCCGCCACCGCCCGTACGCTGCTGCGCGCCGCCCGCCCCCGCTTCGGGGCCGTCCTCGGCACCCAGCTCCTGGTGCTCGGCGCCGTGGCCGGACCGGGCGCCGCCGTCCTGGCCGCCGGGCTGCCCCCGCTGGTGGCGGCGGCCACCCTGCCGGCCGCATTCGGACTCGGGGTGCTGTGCGCGCTCGCGCCCACGGTCGCCGCCTGCGAGGGCCGCGGCCCGCTCGGCGCCCTGCGCCGCTCGGCCCGCCTGGTGCGGGGGGCCTGGTGGCGCACGCTCGGGCTCACCGGCCTCGCCGCCGGGCTCGCGCTCGCAGCGGCGTACGCCGTCCAGCTGCCCTTCGCCTTCGCCGGGGCGCTCAGCCTGATCCCGGCGGTGGACGGCGGCTTCGTGCACGCGATCCTCACGGCGCTCGGCGCGATGGTCGCCCAGACGCTGCTGCTCTGCTTCCCGCAGCTCACCGCCGGCCTGCTCTACACGGACCTGCGGATCCGCCGCGAGGATCTCGCGGCGGATCTCAGCAGGCAGCTCACCAGCCGCTCCGCGCAATCCGGGGAGTTCAGTTCAGCGTGAACCAGGCCGCGCGGGACTTCTTCCACTCCGGGTGGGTGAGGTCCTTGGCCTCGGTGCCGTCCCCGTACAGGTCGGCGGAGCCGCTGTCGGTGATCAGCTGCACCCGCGCGCCCGCGACCGACAGGTCGGGGACCGCCACGATGGCCTCCCAGCCGCCCGGGTCGGTGGTCGGCAGGTCGGCCCGCTTGACCGGGGCGTGGCCCGCGATCCCGTCCCACTGGTAGAGGGCGTACGGGTCGGAGTTGTCGTCCGCCGCCCAGGAGCCGGCCAGGATCAGGTACTGGTCGGCGGCGTTCTTGCGGATGTCGCGGATCGCCAGCCCGCCGAGGTCGAGCTCGATGCCCGCGCCGAAGGTGGCCTTGGTGCCGCTGGAGAGCACCTTGTCGAAGTTGGTCACCGGCACGACCAGCGCCTTGCCGCCGGGCACCGCCGGGGCCAGCGGGGCGCGGAAGCCCAGGTAGGCGGTGGTGGTGGAACCCGGGGCGAACTCCAGCCCCTCCACGTTGAACCCGTCGATCTGCTTCGGCGCCTCACCGGCGGCCGTACCGGCGGCGAAGCCGTAGCGGTTCCCGTTCGCCGTGTCCCAGGCCACCAGGTCGTCGCGGAGCTTCTTGTACGAACGCCCGTACGCGAGCTGCGCGGTGGATCCGGAGCCGGTCAGCGTGGTGGTGAACACCGTGTTGCGGGGCGCCTTGTACTCGCCGTCCTTGTTGTTGCCGAGCGAGCCCGTCCAGTAGATGGTGTTGCCGATCAGGGTCGCGCCCTCGATGTCCACCTCCTTGGTGACACCGAGCTGCGAGCTGAAGTCCCAGGTCCGGACCGGGGCCGCCGAGTTGGCGCGGTCGTACAGGCGCAGCACGTTGCTCTCGTCGTCGGCCACGACCGTGTAGCCGCCGCCGACGTCCACGGCGGCCGAGGAGTCGGAGGCACCGGTGAAGTAGCGCGCGTCGGCCGGGTTCTGCACCGCGGAGGAGGCCGCGTAGTACAGGGTCTTGGTGGCGGTTTTGCCGCCCAGCCCGGTCACCTTGACGGTGAGGTTGGTGTAGCCGCGGCCGCGGGCGGCGACCGCCAGCTTGCGGACCGCGCCCGCCCCGGTGACGTTCACGTCGCCGGTCCCGGCGACCGTGGCCTTGCTGGAGGCCGAGGCGCTGACGGTGAGCGCGGAGACGTCCGCGCCGCTCTGCGCCACGGTCACGTCCACCGTCGGGTCACCCGTCGCGCCGACGGCGCCGGACAGGTAGGAGGCGGACAGCGAGATGGTGGGCGTGCCGTACGTGACCGCCTGCGCGGGCATCGTCGTGGCGGCGAGGAGCAGCGCGGCGATGCCGGCGGCGCCGAGGTACGTCTTCTTCGTCTGCGTCTTCATCGAGTTCCCCCACGAATCGGGCCGAGCATGAACCATCCGGACCGGGACTTCTTCCACTCCGGGTGGTCGAGGTCCTTGGCCTCGGTGCCGTCGCCGTACAGGTCGGCGGAGCCGCTGTCGGTGATCAGCTGGACGCGGGCGCCGGGCACCCGCAGGTCGGGTACGGAGACCACGGCTTCCCAGCCGCCCGGGTCGGTGGTCGGCAGGTCCGCCCTCTTCACCGGGGCGTGGGCCGGGACTCCGTCCCACTGGTAGAGGGCGTACGGGTCGGAGTTGTCGTCCGCCGCCCAGGAGCCGGCCAGGATCAGGTACTGGTCGGCGGCGTTCTTGCGGATGTCGCGGATCGCGAGGCCTCCGAGGTCCATCTCGACCGGCTCGCCGAAGACCGGCTTGGCCGCGCCGGCCACGACCTGGTCGATGTTGGTGACGGGCACGACCAGCGCCTTGCCGCCGGGCACCGCCGGGGCGAGCGGGGCGCGGAAGCCCAGGTAGGCGGTGGTGGTGGAACCCGGGGCGAACTCCAGGCCCTCCACGTTGAACCCGTCGATGCTCTTCGGGATCTTGCCGGCCGCCGTGCCCGCCGCGAAGCCGAAGCGGTTCCCGTTGGCCGTGTCCCAGGCGATCAGGTCCTCGCGCAGGCCCTTGTAGGCGGAGCCGAAGACGACCTCGGTGTCGGCGCCCGTGCCGGTGAGCCGGGTGGTGAAGACGGTGTTGCGCTCGGCCTTGTACTTGCCGTCCTTGTTGTTGCCGAGCGAGCCCGTCCAGTAGACGGTGTCGCCGACGCGGGCGGCGGCCTCGATGTCGGCTTCCTTCTTGATGCCGAGCGCCGGGCCGAGGTCCCAGGTCTTCACGGGGGCGCCCGAGCGGGAACGGTCGTAGAGGCGCAGCACGTTGGTCTCGTCGTCGGCCACCAGCGCGTAGCCGCCGCCGACGTCCACGGCGGCCGAGGAATCGGCGGAGCCCGTGAGGTAGCGGGTGGAGAAGGCGCTGGTGCCCACCCGCGCCGAAGCGGCGTAGGAGAGGGTGGCCGTGGCCGTCTTGCCGCCGCGGCCGGTCACCCGGAGCGTCAGGTCGGTGTAGCCCTGGGCCCGCGGGCGGACGGTCAGCTCGCGGTCGCCGTGGCCGGTCCGTTCGATGCGGACGTCGCCGGGCCCGGCGACGTCCGGGTTGCTGGAGGAGAGGACGTCGACCTTGAGGAAGGCGGCGGGTATCCCCTGCTGCGCGATGTCCACGGTGACGCCCGGGTCGCCGATCGCGCCGACGGCACCGGAGAGGTGGCCGGCGGAGAGCGCGATGGTCGGTTCGGCGGCGGCTTCCTGCGCGGCGTGGGCGGGCGCGGCCAGTCCTGCGGCGAGCAGGGCGGCGGCCCCGGCGGCTCCCACGGCACCGAGGCGGTGTGCCGGTGAAGGGCGAACGGTCAACGGAGGTCCTCTCGTCTGCGCCGTCACGTTGTGACGGGCCGTCGAGAAGATTCGGCCACCGTGGCCAACTCCCGGTGCACGCCGACCGTCCTCCGGGAAAACAGACGACCCCCGGCACACCCGTGCCGGGGGTCGTTCGTTCACTCTGCTGTCGGACCTCGGTCAGACGTTGAACCCGAGCGCGCGCAGCTGCTCGCGGCCGTCGTCCGTGATCTTGTCCGGGCCCCACGGCGGCATCCAGACCCAGTTGATGCGCAGTTCGCTGACGATGCCGTCCGTGGCCGACTTCGCCTGGTCCTCGATGACGTCCGTCAGCGGGCAGGCCGCCGAGGTGAGGGTCATGTCGAGGGTCGCGATGTTCGCGTCGTCGATGTGGATGCCGTAGATCAGGCCCAGGTTGACGACGTCGATGCCCAGCTCGGGGTCGACCACGTCGTAGAGGGCCTCGCGGACCTCTTCCTCGGTGGCCGGCTTGATGGACGCCTCGGGCGTCGCGTTCTCGGTCATGCCGTCTTCCTCTCGGCGTCGCCCAGTGCCTGGGCGGTCGCGTCCTTCCACGCCATCCAGCTCAGCAGAGCACACTTCACCCGGGCCGGGTACTTGGAGACGCCGGCGAACGCGACCGCGTCCTCCAGCACCTCCTCCATGGCCTCGTCGGGCTCCAGCTTGCCCTTGGACTGCATCAGCTCCAGGAAGACTTCCTGGATCTTCCGCGCCTCGCCCAGCTCCTTGCCGACGAGCAGCTCGTTCAGTATCGACGCGCCGGCCTGGCTGATGGAGCAGCCCTGGCCCTCGTACGAGATGTCCGTGAGGGTCTCGCCGTCGTACTTCACGCGCAGGGTGATCTCGTCACCGCACGTCGGGTTGACGTGGTGCACCTCGGCGTCGCCGTCGCGCAGGCCTCGCCCGCGCGGGTGCTTGTAGTGGTCCAGGATCAGTTCCTGGTACATCGATTCCAGCTTCACTGCGCCCTCGTCGCCCTCGTCGCTTCGTCTTATCCGAAGAAGTTCCGTACGTGCTCCAGCCCGTCGATCAGTGCGTCGACGTCGGCCGGAGAGGAGTACAGATAGAAAGACGCTCGCGTCGTCGCCGGAATTCCGTACCGGAGGCAGACCGGGCGGGCGCAGTGGTGTCCCACGCGGACCGCGATGCCCTGCTCGTCCAGTACCTGGCCGACGTCGTGCGGGTGGATGTCACCGAGCACGAAGGAGATCGCTGCGCCGCGGTCCTCGGCCGTGGTCGGGCCGATGATGCGCAGGTCCGGGACCTCCGCGAGGCGCTTGATCGCGTACTCGGTGATCGCGTGCTCGTGCGCGGCGATCTTGTCCATGCCGATCGCGGTCAGGTAGTCCACGGCCGCGCCGAGGCCGACGGCCTGGGCGATCGGGGGCGTACCGGCCTCGAACTTGTGGGGCGCCGGGGCGTAGGTCGAGGAGTGCATCGAGACGGTTTCGATCATCTCGCCGCCGCCCAGGAAGGGCGGCAGGTCCTCGAGCAGCTCCTGGCGGCCCCAGAGGACGCCGATGCCGGTCGGAGCGCACATCTTGTGACCGGTGAAGGCCACGAAGTCGGCGCCGAGCGCCTGCACGTCGAGCGGCATGTGCGGTGCGGCCTGCGAGGCGTCGATCAGCACCAGCGCGCCGACCTCCTGCGCGCGCCGGACGATCGCCTCGGTCGGGTTGACCGTGCCCATGATGTTGGAGACCAGCGTGAAGGAGACGATCTTCGTCTTCTCCGTGATGACCTCTTCGATGTTGGACAGGTCGAGCCGGCCGTCGTCGGTGAGGCCAAACCACTTCAGCTTCGCACCGGTGCGCTGCGAGAGCAGCTGCCACGGCACGATGTTGGAGTGGTGCTCCATCTCCGTGATGGCGATCTCGGTGTCGCGGTCGACCCGGTAGGGCTCGTCCGCCCAGCCGAGCATGTTCGCGACCAGGTTGAGCGACTCCGAGGCGTTCTTGGTGAAGATCACCTCGTTGCGGCTCGGAGCGTTGATGAAGGCGGCGACCTTGTCGCGGGCGCCCTCGTACAGCGCCGTGGCCTCCTCGGCGAGCACGTGCACGCCGCGGTGGACGTTGGCGTTGTGCTGCTCGTAGTACTCGTTCAGCGCGTCGAGCACCTGGCGCGGCTTCTGCGAAGTCGCCGCGTTGTCCAGATAAACGATCTTCTTCCCGTCGTGGACCACACGATCCAGAAGGGGGAAGTCCTTGCGGATCGCCTCGATGTCGAGGAGGCCAGGCAACTGTGTCACGCGCTCGCGCCACCCTTCGTGCTGTACGACTCGTAGCCTTCGGCCTCCAGCTTGTCGGCGAGCTCGGCGCCACCGGACTCGACGATGCGGCCCTCGGAGAAGACGTGGACGAAGTCGGGCTTGATGTAGCGGAGGATCCGCGTGTAGTGCGTGATCAGCAGGGTGCCGACCTCGCCCGTGTCGCGGACGCGGTTGACGCCCTCGGAGACCTGGCGCAGGGCGTCCACGTCGAGGCCGGAGTCGGTCTCGTCGAGGATCGCGATCTTCGGCTTCAGGAGCTCCAGCTGGAGGATCTCGTGGCGCTTCTTCTCACCGCCGGAGAAGCCCTCGTTGACGTTGCGCTCGGCGAAGGCCGGGTCCATCTGGAGCTGCTCCATCGCGGACTTGACCTCCTTCACCCAGGTACGCAGCTTCGGCGCCTCGCCGCGGATGGCGGTGGCCGAGGTGCGCAGGAAGTTGGAGACCGAGACACCGGGGATCTCGACCGGGTACTGCATGGCGAGGAAGACGCCGGCGCGGGCGCGCTCGTCGACGGACATCTCCAGGACGTCTTCGCCGTCGAGGGTCACGGTGCCGCTGGTGATGGTGTACTTCGGGTGACCGGCGAGCGCGTACGCGAGGGTGGACTTGCCGGAGCCGTTCGGACCCATGATGGCGTGCGTCTCACCCTGCTTGATGGTGAGGTTGACGCCCTTGAGGATCTCGCGGGCGCCGTTCTCGGCCTCGACGGAGACGTGCAGGTCGTGGATTTCAAGCGTTGCCATGGATACCTCAGGACTCCTGGGTGAGGGAGACGAGCACGTCGTCCCCTTCGATCTTTACGGGGTATACGGGTACGGGGCGCGTCGCGGGCAGACCGGACGGCTTGCCGGTGCGCAGGTCGAAGGCAGAGCCGTGCAGCCAGCACTCGATCATGCAGTCTTCGACCTCGCCCTCCGAGAGGGAGACGTTCGCGTGCGAGCAGATGTCGTTGATCGCGAACACCTCCCCCTCGGCGCGGACGATGGACACCGGCGTGCCGTCGAGTTCGACCCGCTTGGGGGCGTTCTCCTCCAGCTCGCTCAGCGCACAGGCCTTGACGTAGGTCATCAGACGGACGCCTGCAGCTCGGTTTCGATCTTCGCGAGCAGCCGCTCCTCGATGTCGGGGACACCGATCTGCTGCACGAGCTCGCCGAAGAAGCCGCGCACGACCAGGCGGCGGGCCTCGTCGGCCGGGATGCCTCGGGCCTGGAGGTAGAAGAGCTGCTCGTCGTCGAAACGACCGGTGGCGGAGGCGTGGCCGGCGCCGACGATCTCGCCGGTCTCGATCTCCAGGTTCGGCACCGAGTCGACCCGCGCGCCGTCCGTGAGGACGAGGTTGCGGTTCATCTCGTAGGTGTCGGTGCCCTCGGCGGTCTTCTCGATGAGCACGTCACCGATCCAGACGGCGTGGGCGTCCTGGCCCTGGAGCGCGCCCTTGTAGACCACGTTCGACTTGCAGTGCGGGGCCTTGTGGTCGACCAGGAGGCGGTGCTCCTGGTGCTGACCGGCGTCCGTGAAGTACAGGCCGAAGAGCTCGGCCTCGCCGCCGGGACCGGCGTAGTTCACGCGCGGGTGCAGGCGTACGACGTCACCGCCGAAGGTGACCACGATCGACTTGAAGGTCGCGTCGCGGCCGACCAGGGCGTTGTGCTGGGAGCAGTGGACGGCGGTGTCGTCCCAGTCCTGCACGGAGACCACGGTGAGCTTGGCGCCGTCGCCGACGAGGAAGTCGACGTTGGCGGCGCGCACGCCGTCACCGGTGTGGTCGATGACGATGACGGCCTCGGCGAAGGCCTGCACGTCGAAGACGGTGTGACCGAAGGTGGTGCCACCCTCGCCGTGCAGCGTGACGCGCACGGGCTCGGTGAGGACCGCCTCCTTGGGCACGGTCACGACCGTGGCCTTGGCGAAGGACGAGAACGCCTGGGCGGCGATCCGGTCCACCGGGGTGCCGGCCTTGCCGATGCGCGCGTCGCCGCGCTCCACGGACTCGATCGTGACCACGTCGGGCGCGTCGATCTGGGCCTTCATGGTGCCGTTGGCGACCGCGGTGCCGTCGTGCAGGCCCTTGAGGCGGGCGAGCGGCGTGAAGCGCCACTCCTCCTCGCGCCCGTTGGGCACGGGGAAGTCCGCCACGTCGAAGGACGGGGGGGCACTCATCCGGGTGGCGACGGTGGACTCGGCGGCCACCGCGATCGCGCCGGCGGTGGTGGAACCCGCCGGAATGTTCTGAGCCTCAGCCATGGCTGTCGTGTTGCTCTCTTCCTTAAAGAATCTGCTGCGGGACGTCGGGCGGGCCGGGACTAACCGACCGAGCCTTCCATCTGCAGCTCGATCAGCCGGTTCAGCTCCAGCGCGTACTCCATCGGCAGCTCACGGGCGATCGGCTCGACGAAGCCGCGCACGATCATCGCCATGGCCTCGAACTCCGTCAGACCGCGGCTCATCAGGTAGAAGAGCTGGTCGTCGGAGACCTTGGAGACGGTCGCCTCGTGGCCCATCGACACGTCGTCCTCGCGGACGTCCACGTAGGGGTAGGTGTCCGAGCGGGAGATGGTGTCGACCAGGAGCGCGTCGCACAGCACGTTGGACTTGGAGCCGTGGGCGCCTTCGCCGATCTCGACCAGACCGCGGTACGAGGTGCGGCCGCCACCACGGGCCACCGACTTCGAGACGATGTTGGAGGAGGTGTTCGGCGCCATGTGGACCATCTTGGAGCCGGCGTCCTGGTGCTGACCCTCGCCCGCGAAGGCGATGGAGAGGGTCTCGCCCTTGGCGTGCTCGCCCATCAGGTAGACGGCCGGGTACTTCATGGTGACCTTGGAACCGATGTTGCCGTCGATCCACTCCATGGTCGCGCCCTCGTACGCCACGGCGCGCTTGGTGACCAGGTTGTAGACGTTGTTCGACCAGTTCTGGATCGTCGTGTAGCGGCAGCGGCCGCCCTTCTTCACGATGATCTCGACCACGGCGCTGTGCAGCGAGTCCGAGGAGTAGATCGGGGCGGTGCAGCCCTCGACGTAGTGGACGTAGGCGTCCTCGTCGACGATGATCAGCGTCCGCTCGAACTGGCCCATGTTCTCCGTGTTGATACGGAAGTAGGCCTGGAGCGGGATGTCGACCTTGACGCCCTTGGGGACGTAGATGAACGAGCCGCCCGACCACACGGCGGTGTTCAGCGAGGCGAACTTGTTGTCGCCGACCGGGATGACCGTGCCGAAGTACTCCTGGAAGAGCTCCGGGTGCTCCTTGAGCGCGGTGTCCGTGTCGAGGAAGATGACGCCCTGCTCCTCCAGGTCCTCACGGATCTGGTGGTAGACGACCTCGGACTCGTACTGGGCCGCGACACCGGCGACGAGGCGCTGCTTCTCCGCCTCCGGGATGCCGAGCTTGTCGTACGTGTTCTTGATGTCCTCCGGCAGGTCCTCCCAGGAAGCGGCCTGCTTCTCGGTGGAACGCACGAAGTACTTGATGTTGTCGAAGTCGATGCCCGAGAGGTCGGAACCCCAGTTGGGCATGGGCTTCTTGCCGAACAGCTTGAGGCCCTTGAGGCGGAGGTTCAGCATCCACTCCGGCTCGGACTTCTTCGCCGAGATGTCGCGGACGACCTCTTCGGACAGGCCCCGCTTGGCGACCGCACCGGCCGCGTCGGAGTCGGCCCATCCGTATTCGTAGGTGCCCAGGCCATCGAGCTCAGGGTGAGCAGTCTCCGTGGTCATGCGGGGTTCCTCCCGGCCGTACTTGCAGATACTGATGTGTCGGTCTGTGTGGCGTCTGTGGCACCGACGCCGTTCCCACTGCGTGGAATGAACGTCGTGCACACCCCGTCGCCGTGGGCGATCGTGGCGAGACGCTGCACATGCGTCCCGAGCAATCGGGAGAAGACCTCGGTCTCCGCCTCGCAAAGCTGCGGGAACTGCTCGGCGACGTGTGCGACCGGGCAGTGGTGCTGGCAGAGCTGTTCACCGCTGTGCGGACCGGGAGCGCTCTTCGCCGTAGCAGCGTACCCGTCTCCGGTCAACGCCCTGGCAAGGGCCTCGGTGCGCTCCGCCGGGTCGGCCGCTTCCACGGCTTCGCGGTAGGTCTCGGCCTGCGCCGTGAGCCTGGCCTTCGCGAAGGCGGCCACGGCCGCCTCGCCCTGCTCCCCGCCCCCGGCGACCTGCGCGATCCAGCGCATGGCGTCGGCGGCGAGCGAGTCGTAGGACTGGTCGAAGGCGTCACGACCGCAGTCGGTCAGCGCGAAGACCTTGGCGGGCCGGCCTCGGGTCCGCGCACCGTACACGCGCTGCTCACGGGGTTCGACCACGTCGTCGGCGACGAGCGTGTCGAGGTGGCGGCGAACGGCGGCCTGGGTGAGGCCGAGGCGCTGGGCGAGGTCGGCGACGGTGGAGGGACCGTGGTCCAGGATCGACCGCGCGACCCGGTTGCGGGTTGACCGCTCCCCGGTCGCGAGTTCGCCCTGGGGGGCCTCGCTCATCCGTTCGCCGTATTTCACAACGCCATTGTTGCGTAATTAGTCGCGCCCCGACAAGCCGTGATGGAGGCCACCTCTGGTGGCCTCCATCACTAAGGGTTACCTTATTTATCCACGGAGCGTTATACGGAAGTCGACGCTCCGCTCTCGCGCAGGGCCCCGCCGGTGAACCAATAAACGGCCCCCACCAGCAATCCCCCGCCCACGACGTTCCCCGGCACGGTGAACATCAGATTCCGGAAAAGATCACCGAATCCGGCTGAGCCATCCAGGATCGCGAGGCTGAAAACAGCCATGTTCGCTACACAGTGTTCGAATCCGACGGCGACGAAAACGGCCACCGGCAGCCACAGGACGAAAATCTTGGCGGCATCGCCGCGGGCCCGGGTGAACATCCAGATGGCCAGGCAGACCAGCATGTTGCAGAGCACCGCGCGCCAGAACAGCTGTCCGCCGCTCAGCGCCATCTTCCCGTGCACCATCTCGGTGAGCATGGACCGCGCCGAGGGCGAGGAAGCCACCCCCGAGGCGTGCACCATGGCCCCGAAGGTGAAGGCTCCGACCAGGTTCCCGGCCAGCGAGAGCGTCCAGGACAGGATCAGGTCCCTGGGACCGGTCCGCCCGGACAGCGCGCCGACCAGCATGACCATCACATTGCTGGTGAAGAGCTGGGCGCCGGCGAACATCACGATGGTCAGGGCGATCGGGAAGACCGCACCCTCCAGCAGTTTCACGGCCGGCGAACCCTTGGCCACGAACGGCGAGATCGCGACCAGGAGCAGCACCTCGCCGACGGCGATGTAGGCGCCGGCGAGCATCGCCGAGACGAAGTAGCGCGGCGGATGCCCGAGGTCATGGGCCTTGTGCTCGGCCTGCCCCGAGGTGGCTTCGACGTTCTGAGCGATGCTGTTCACCATTCGACGTTAGGCTCCGGCCCCGCTCCCGAACGGACGAAAAAGTCACGAATGCGCAGGTCCGTGACCCCTCGGGGGCGGGACCTACGACCCCGCCCCGGGCACCTCCCACGGCTCCGTAGACTCATTCCCCATGAGCAACGACCCCGCCGTGGAAATCCGCGGACTGGTGAAGCGGTACGGCCCCAAAACCGCGGTGGACGGCCTGGACCTCACCGTCCGGAGGGCCTCGGTCACCGCAGTCCTTGGTCCCAACGGCGCGGGCAAAACGACCACTGTGGAAACCTGCGAGGGCTACCGCCGCCCCGACGCCGGCTCCGTCCGCGTCCTCGGCCTCGACCCCGTCGCACAGGCCGAGTCCCTGCGCCCGCGCATCGGCGTGATGCTGCAGTCCGGCGGCGTCTACTCCGGCGCCCGGGCCGTCGAGATGCTGCGCCACATGGCCAAGCTCTACGCCGACCCCCTGGACGTCCCCACCCTGGTGGAACGCCTCGGCCTCGGCGGCTGCGGCCGCACCGCCTACCGCCGGCTCTCCGGCGGCCAGCAGCAGCGCCTGGCCCTCGCCATGGCCGTCGTCGGCCGCCCCGAGCTGGTCTTCCTGGACGAGCCGACCGCCGGCCTCGACCCGCAGGCCCGCCGCGCGACCTGGGACCTCGTACGGGAACTGCGCGCCGACGGGGTCTCGGTCGTGCTCACCACCCACCACATGGACGAGGCCGAGCAGCTCGCGGACGAGGTCGCCATCGTCGACGCCGGCAAGGTCATCGCCCACGGCACCCCCGAGGCACTGTGCCGCGGCGGCGCCGAGAACACCCTGCGCTTCACCGGCCGCCCCTCCCTCGATCTCGCCTCGCTGCTCAAGGCCCTGCCCGACGGCACCCAGGCCGCCGAGCTCCTCCCCGGCGTCTACCGGGTCACCGGCGACGTCGACCCCCAGCTGCTGGCCACCGTCACCTCCTGGTGCGCCCAGCACGGGGTGATGCCCGACAGCCTCTCGGTGGAGCGGCACACCCTCGAAGACGTATTTCTGGAGCTCACCGGTAAGGAGCTGCGTTCATGACGCCGATCGACACCGACCCTCGCCGGGGGTCCGGGGGTCGTCCCCCGGGAAGGCACAGCCTGGAGCTCACCGGTAAGGAGCTGCGCGCATGAGCGCCGGTACGTTCACCCCCCGCCCGGGGGCCGCGCCCGTGTCCCGCATGATCCTGGCGCAGACCGCGCTGGAGACCCGGATGCTGCTGCGCAACGGGGAGCAGCTCCTGCTGACCGTGATCATCCCGGCGCTGCTGCTCGTACTGTTCTCGGCGGTCGACATCATCGATGTCGGTTCGGGCGAGTCCGTGGACTTCCTCGCCCCCGGGATCCTGGCGCTGGCCGTGATGTCCACCGCCTTCACCGGCCAGGCCATCGCCACCGGCTTCGACCGGCGCTACGGGGTCCTCAAGCGGCTCGGGGCCTCCCCGCTGCCGCGCTGGGCGCTGATGGCCGCGAAGACGCTGTCCGTACTGGTCACCGAGGTGCTGCAGATCGCCCTGCTGACGGTGATCGCCTTCGCCCTGGGCTGGTCCCCGCGGGGCAACCCGCTGTCCGTCGCCGCGCTGATCCTGCTCGGCACCGCAGCCTTCTCCGGGCTCGGCCTGCTGATGGCCGGCACCCTCAGGGCGGAGGCCACCCTGGCCGCCGCCAACCTCGTCTTCCTGCTGCTCCTGGTCGGCGGCGGGGTGGTCGTGCCGATGGACAAGTTCCCCGGCGCGGTCCAGTCCGTCCTCGGCCTGCTCCCCATCTCCGCCCTCTCCGACGGGCTGCGCGAGGTACTCCAGCACGGGGCCGCGCTGCCCTGGGGCGACGCGGCCATCCTGGCCGTCTGGGCGGTACTCGGTCTGGGGGCCGCGGCGCGCTGGTTCCGCTGGGAGTGAATCCCTTCCCCCGAGCGTTGCCCCGGCAGGAGGATGGTCGCCTCCACAGGGGAGCGCACCACAGACGCCGGGGGGCGGCATGGCGCAGCGGGAGGCCGTTCTGCGGCTGGACGAACAGTGGGCACGGATCCGGTCGGGCGCGGCGCACGCGGAGCCCGCGGAGGCCGATGCCCTGCTGGCCGAGCTGATCGGAGCCCTGCGCGAGCCGGCCCGCACCGACGCCGAGTGCGCGGCCCGGCTGGGTCTGCGCCTCGGTGACCTGGCGGCCCGGCGGTTCGCCGACGGGGACCGGGCCGGGGCCCTGGCCGCCATCGAGGAGGGGCTGCGGTTCTCGCAGCAGGCGGCCGGGCACGCAGCCGAGTACGCCCGCTGGTACGCCCGGGGCCTGATCAACCAGGGGGTCTGGCTGTCCTGGCCCCTCAGCGACGGGGAGCGGCTGCCGAAGCACCCCCTGGGCGCCGGCTCCGAGAGCGGCCCGAGCGCCATGGAGCGGGCCGCCGGCGAGCGGGCCCGGGACCTGACGCTCGGCGCGGTGGAGGTCTGGGCGGCCCTGGACCAGGAGGATCCGGTCAATCAGCGGGGCCTCGCGCAGGCGAAGGTGTTCCTCGGCGACCGGCTCGCGGAGCTGGGCCTGGCCGAGGAGTCCGTGGCCTGGGCCGTCGACGCGGAGGGCTCCTTCCGGCGGCTGCTGCTGGCCGATCCCGGCTCCGACGAGTCGCAGGAGGCCGAGGAGGCCCTGGACCACATCGGCCGCCAGCTCGAACTGCGGCTGCGCTTCCTGTCCTTCGCTTCCCTGTCCGGCCTGCGCACGCGCGGGCTGCTGCCCGAACGGCTGCTGCCCCAGGCCGTGGTGGCCGCCCGCATCCAGGGCGTGCCCGAGGCGGAGATCGCCGCCCGGCTGGGCCTGGAGGCCGACCAGGTCCACACGATGCTGGAGGTGACCCCCTGGGTCGCGGTGTGGCGCGTCGAGGTCCGCGGCTCCGACGGACTGTGGAACGTACGGTCACATCCCTGGCACAGCGGGGCGGAAGTGAGGAACAGGACGGCCGAGGAGGTAGGGGCCGAATTGGTACGCGGCTTCGCGGCTTCGGCCGACTACCCGGGCGAGGGCGCGCATTGGCGGGTCCGCGTGTGGTGGCATGCGGAGGGCGACCCCGCCGGGGCCCGGTTCCGCCTGGTCTTCGGCCCCGACGGAGTGGTCGCCACCCCCTCGTGAAACTTTGCACAAGTGTCCGCGTACGATAAACGCCGTGTTGACCCCCCTCGCATATCTCGCCCGCCGCTGGACGCCGTCACCCCGGACCGTCCAGCGGGCCGCGCTCGCAGCGGTGCTCATGAGCGTCGTCATCGTCGTCACCGGCGGTGCGGTGCGGCTGACCGGATCCGGTCTCGGCTGCGACACCTGGCCCAAGTGCACCGACGACAGCCTGATCGTGACCCAGGAGCAGGGCTTCCACGGCGCCATCGAGTTCGGCAACCGCATGCTGACGTACGTGCTCTGCGCGGCCGTTGGCTGGGCGATCACCGCAGCCCGCTGCGCCACGCCGTGGCGGCGCTCGCTGACCCGGCTCGGCTGGCTCCAGTTCGCCATCGTGATGGGCAACGCGGTCCTCGGCGGCATCACCGTCCTGACGGGCCTCAACCCCTACAGCGTGGCCGGGCACTTCATGCTCGCCACCTCGCTGATCACCGTGACGACGATCACCTGGCAGCGCACCCGCGAGGGTGACGGCCCGGCCCGGCCGCGCGTGCCCGCTCCGGTGCGCAAGCTCTCCTGGGCGCTGCTCGCGGCCACCGTGGTGCTGATCGCGGCGGGCACGGTGGTCACCGGTTCCGGACCGCACGCCGGCGACAGCAGCGAGATCAGGCGGATGCCGTTCGACTGGTCGGCCACCGCCCACGTCCACGCGGTCTCCGCCTGGGTGGTGTGCGCGCTCGCCGTGGCGATGTGGCTGGTGCTGCGCGTGGTCGACGCCCCCGTGGACACCCGGGCGCGCGCCCGGGACCTGCTGATCGTGCTGCTCGCCCAGGGCGCCATCGGCTACGTCCAGTACTTCACCGACGTGCCCGAGGCCCTCGTGGCGGCCCACATGCTCGGCTCCTGCCTGGTGTGGATCTCGGTGGTCCGGGTGGCGCTGAGCCTGCGCGAGCGTCCGTCCGAGCAGTCCGGGATCCCGGCGCAGAACGACGCCCGGCTCGCCGCGGTCTGACCCGGTGGGCGTCCTCCGGGCGCCCTCCGGGGGTCAGCCCCGCTCGTCCAGCCGGTAGACCCGCCGGGCGTTGCCCGCCGCGACCATCGCCGCCACCCGCTCCGCGTCCCGCCAGGACCAGGAGCCGTCGGCGACCCAGCCGCCGAGCACCCGGCCGAGCGATTCACGGAAGACCAGCGCGCCCACCGCGTGCAGTTCGGGCAGTTGCCGTCCGCCGCCGGAGAACATCAGCTTTCCGAAGGGCGCGGTCTCCAGGCATTCCGCCAGCACGGCGGCCGCCCGCGCCCCCGTGGACCCCAGCGCCGCGCCGAGGTCGGCGTGGACGTGCGGGAACGCCGCGGCCAGCCGCGCGGCCTGCCGGTGGTGGGGGTAGCCGCCGATCAGGACCAGCCGCGCCCCCAGGCCCTCGGTCGCCCGTACGAACCCGGTCAGCCGCTCCGGCGACCCCGGCTCCCCGCCCGGGTGCAGCTGGAGCGGCAGCCCCGAGGACACCGCGCTCCACGCCAGGTGCCGCAGGAGTACGGGGTCCCGTACGGCCCCGCCCTTGGCGCGCCCGGCCAGCCAGCGCCCGGCCGCGCCCCGCACTTCGCCCGGACCGGGCGGCTCGGGCGCTGCTTCGAGTGCCGCCGTCCAGGCGCGGCCCCCCTCCCCGGCTCCGCAGGTGAAGGCCACGGCCCCGGCGGCGGCGTGGTGGACCGCACCCGCGAGGTTGGCCAGGAAGGCGGCCACGGTCCCGGAGGTGTCCGCCGCCTGCTCGGCCAGCAGCTCCGGCCGCACCAGCTCGAAGGCCTCGCCGCCGCCCGCCAGGGCCAGTTCCTTGGGCCCGGTGAGGTCCCCGGGCAGCCCGGTGTCGACGAGCCGGGCGCCGACCCCGCAGCCGCGCAGCAGTCGGCGGGCCGACTCGGCGGCGCCCAGCTCGCGCCGCCGGGCGAGGTAGCGGACCGGGGCGCAGTGCGGTTCGAGGCCGAGCAGCGGCGGACACCAGCGGCGCACGGCGAAGCCGGTCTGGGTGTCGAAGAAGGTGGTGCCGGCGGCGGGCGGGCCGACGGAGGGGATCAGCTGGGCCTCGAAGGTGGCGAGGCCGAGCTCCGTGCGGAGCACTCCCTGGCAGTACTGGTCCACCAGGGGCGGCGTTTCGATCATCCGGGCATCCCGTTGCGGACGTGAGGAAGGGGCTTCCACACGTCCTAACGGGTGAGCGGGGTGTGAGGTGTTGCTCGCGCTGTTGACCGAGCGGGTGACGCGGAAACGATCAAGCCAATGATCAAGCCAAGATCGACCGGGTCAGGCCGCGGGATTCGCGGTTCCGCCGAGCTGCATGCCGGCCATCCGGGACCACTCGTACGGCCCCGTCCGCACCCGCGCGGCGAACTCTCCGTCGAACTCCTCGTGGAGGGTCAGCCCGGCCTTCTCGGTCGCGAGCCGCGCGGTGTCGTACGCCGGGGCGACCAGGTCGCCCCACTCGCCGTCGGTGCCCACGAGGACGATCCGGGTGCCCGCCTGGCCGATGTGCGCGAGGTGGCCCTCGGCGCCGCCGTGCTGCTTGGCGAACGCGCCGATCTGCTTGGCCAGCTTCGCGGCGGTACGGTCCTGCTTCTTGTCCGCCGTGGCGGCGGTCTCCTCGGTGTCTGCCATGAAGGGCATGCTACCGGCCGGTAACGGGCGGAGGAAGGTTCACCGGCGAAGGATCACCGTGCGGGATCGGCGGTGAGGGGTCGGTGAGCGGTCAGCGGAGGAAGGGATCCACCGCGACGGCGACGAACAGCAGCGACACGTAGGTGATCGACCAGTGGAACAGTCGCATCTCCTTGAGCTTCGCGCCCGTCACGCCCGACTTGGCGCGCGCGTTGAGCCCGTGCGCCTCCCACAGCCACCAGCCGCCGGCCACCAGGGCGACCGAGGTGTAGAACCAGCCGGTGTACCCCAGCGGGGTCAGCAGCAGCGAGACCGCCACCATCACCCAGCTGTAGAGGACGATCTGCTTGGCCACGACCTTGTTGCCCGCCACGACCGGCAGCATCGGCACGCCGACCCGCGCGTAGTCGTCCTTCACCTTCATCGACAGCGGCCAGTAGTGCGGCGGCGTCCAGAAGAAGATGACGAGGAAGAGGATGACGGCGGCCCAGGAGACCTCGTTCTTCACGGCCGACCAGCCGATGAGCACCGGCATGCAGCCGGCGATGCCGCCCCAGACGATGTTCTGCGAGGTGCGCCGCTTCAACAGCATCGTGTAGACGACGACATAGAAGAGGAGTGCGCCGAGCGCGAGCGCGGCCGACAGCCAGTTGATCAGCAGCCCGAAGAACAGGGTGGACCCGATCCCGAGGGTGATGCCGAAGACCAGGCACTCCCGGGGGCTGACCATGCCGGTCACCAGCGGGCGTCCCGAGGTCCGGTCCATCAGCGCGTCGATGTCGCGGTCGATGTACATGTTCAGCGCGTTGGCGCCGCCCGCGGACAGGTAACCGCCGAAGCAGGTGGCGAGGACCAGCCACAGCGAAGGCACGCCCTGCTCGGCGAGGAACATCACCGGCACGGTCGTGATGAGCAGAAGCTCGATGATCCGCGGCTTGGTCAGTGCCACGAAAGCCATGGCCCGGGCCCCGAACGGCCGGTGGTTGGGGCTCGTCCCGAGCACCCCCGCTGGACGGGATTCGACGGCCGTCACGCACACCCCTGACAGAGAATCCAGCAAGCTCCGACGTGAACCTTTTAAACATGAAGGTCCCGTAAAGGCTTGCGCGTACCACGCCACTCTAGACGTAGCCATTGGCTCGTCCCGCGCGGGGGTCGCCCCGTGTTGGTCCGATCGGCGCTGAGACGTCACGCGTGGACCGCGGGTACTCGAATAGCTGCACGCTGTGGCGGGGGTAGGCTCGGAATCGCGCCGGTGCACCGTTCGTCACCGGGACTAGACATGTGGAGAGGAGCCCTGACCCACGGTGAGCACCAAGCCGACGACCACAGAGCTCGACTGGACCGAACTGGACCAGCGTGCTGTCGACACCGCCCGGATCCTGGCCGCCGACGCGGTACAGAAGGTCGGTAACGGCCACCCCGGTACGGCGATGAGCCTGGCCCCCGCCGCGTACACCCTCTTCCAGAAGGTGATGCGGCACGACCCGGCGGACCCGGAGTGGGTCGGCCGCGACCGTTTCGTGCTCTCCGCGGGTCACTCCTCGCTGACCCTCTACACCCAGCTGTACCTCGGCGGGTTCGGGCTCGAGCTGGACGACCTGAAGGCCTTCCGCACCTGGGGTTCGAAGACCCCGGGCCACCCGGAGTACGGCCACACCGCGGGCGTCGAGACCACCACCGGCCCGCTGGGCCAGGGCATCGCCAACGCGGTGGGCATGGCCATGGCCGCCCGCTACGAGCGCGGCCTGTTCGACCCCGAGGCCCCCACGGGCGCCTCCCCGTTCGACCACATGGTCTACGCGATCGCGGGCGACGGCTGCCTCCAGGAGGGCATCTCCCACGAGGCGTCCGCGCTGGCCGGCCACCAGAAGCTCGGCAACCTGGTGCTGCTGTGGGACGACAACCACATCTCCATCGAGGGCGACACGGAGACGGCCGTCTCCGAGGACACCCTGAAGCGCTACGAGGCGTACGGCTGGCACGTCCAGCGCGTCGCGCAGCAGGAGAACGGCGACCTCGACCCGAAGGCGCTGTTCGCCGCCCTGCAGGCCGCCAAGGCCGAGACGGAGCGCCCCTCCTTCATCGCGGCCCGCTCGATCATCGCCTGGCCGGCCCCGCACGCCCAGGGCACCGAGGCCTCGCACGGCTCGGCCCTCGGCAACGACGAGGTCGCCGCCACCAAGCGCGTGCTCGGCTTCGACCCGGAGCAGACCTTCGAGGTCTCCGACGAGGTCATCGCGCACACCCGCGCCCTCGGCGACCGCGGCCGCGAGGCCCGCGCCGCGTGGGAGAAGGAGTTCTCCGCCTGGCGCACCGCCAACCCGGAGCGCGCCGCCGAGTTCGACCGCATCAACGCCAACGAGCTGCCCGCGGGCTGGGAGGACAAGCTCCCCGTCTTCGAGGCCGGCAAGGGCGTCGCCACCCGCGCCGCCTCCGGCAAGGTGCTCGAGGCGCTCGGCGCGGTCATCCCGGAGCTGTGGGGCGGCTCGGCCGACCTGGCCGGCTCCAACAACACCACCATCGACAAGAACTCCTCGTTCCTGCCGGTGGGCAACCCGCTGCCGGAGGCCGACCCGTACGGCCGCACCATCCACTTCGGCATCCGCGAGCACGCCATGGCCGCGGCCATGAACGGCATCGCCCTGCACGGCCACACCCGCATCTACGGCGGCACCTTCCTGGTGTTCTCCGACTACATGCGCAACGCCGTGCGCCTGTCCGCGCTGATGCACGTGCCCGTCACCTACGTGTGGACTCACGACTCCATCGGCCTCGGCGAGGACGGCCCGACCCACCAGCCGGTCGAGCACGTCGCCTCGCTGCGCGCCATCCCGGGCCTGAACGTGGTCCGCCCGGCCGACGCGAACGAGACCGCCGTCGCCTGGCGCGAGATCCTCAAGCGCCACACCAAGGTCTTCGGCAAGGGCGCCCCGCACGGTCTGGCGCTGACCCGCCAGGGCGTGCCGACCTACGAGCGCAACGAGGACGCCGCCAAGGGCGGGTACGTGCTGTTCGAGGCCGAGGGTGGCGACGCACAGGTCGTCCTCATCGGCACCGGCTCCGAGGTCCAGCTCGCCGTCGCCGCGCGCGAGGCGCTGCAGGCCGAGGGCGTCCCGGCCCGGGTCGTCTCGATGCCCTCCGTCGAGTGGTTCGAGGAGCAGTCCCAGGAGTACAAGGACAGCGTCCTGCCGCCTTCGGTCAAGGCGCGTGTCGCGGTCGAGGCCGGCATCGGCCTGACCTGGCACCGCTACGTCGGAGACGCGGGCCGGATCGTCTCGCTGGAGCACTTCGGTGCCTCGGCCGACGGCGCCGTCCTGTACCGCGAGTTCGGTCTCACCGCCGAAGCCGTGACCGCCGCCGCACGCGAGTCGCTCGCCGCCGCCGCGCGCTGACTCCCGCACCCAGACCAGTAGGAGATGCAATTCCCATGACAGACGCACTGAAGCGCCTTTCCGACGAGGGCGTGGCGATCTGGCTGGACGACCTGTCCCGCAAGCGGATCACGTCCGGCAACCTGGCCGAGCTCATCGACCAGCAGCACGTGGTCGGTGTCACCACCAACCCGGCGATCTTCCAGAAGGCGATCAGCGGCGGCGAGGGGTACGGGCAGCAGCTCGCCGACCTGGCCGCCCGCAAGGTCACCGTCGAAGAGGCGATCCGCATGATCACCACGGCGGACGTCCGCGACGCCGCCGACATCCTGCGCCCGGTCTACGACGCCACCGAGGGCCAGGACGGCCGGGTCTCGATCGAGGTCGACCCCCGTCTGGCCCACAACACCCCGGCGACCATCGCCGAGGCCAAGCAGCTCGCGTGGCTGGTGGACCGTCCGAACACGCTCATCAAGATCCCGGCGACCAAGGCCGGCCTGCCGGCGATCACCGAGGTCATCGGCAAGGGCATCAGCGTCAACGTCACGCTGATCTTCTCGCTGGAGCGCTACCGCGAGGTCATGGACGCGTACCTGGCGGGCCTGGAGAAGGCGAAGGCCGCGGGCCTGGACCTCTCCAAGATCCACTCGGTCGCCTCCTTCTTCGTGTCCCGCGTGGACTCCGAGATCGACAAGCGCCTGGACTCCGTCGGCACCGACGAGGCCAAGGCCCTCAAGGGCAAGGCGGCGCTCGCGAACGCCCGTCTGGCCTACGAGGCCTTCGAAGAGGTCTTCTCCACCGAGCGCTGGGCCGCCCTGGACAAGGCGCACGCCAACAAGCAGCGTCCGCTCTGGGCCTCGACCGGCGTCAAGGACCCGGCGTACAAGGACACCCTGTACGTGGTGGACCTGGTCGCCCCCGGCACCGTGAACACCATGCCCGAGGGCACCCTCGAGGCCACCGCCGACCACGGCGTGGTCGAGGGCGACACGATCTCCGGCACGTACGAGCAGTCGCGCGCCGAGCTCGCCGCGGTCGCGAAGCTGGGCATTTCGTACGACGATGTGGTGCAGCTGCTCGAAGAAGAGGGCGTCGAGAAGTTCGCGGTGTCCTGGAACGACCTGCTGAAGTCGACCGAGGCGGAGCTTGAGCGCCTCGCCCCCACGGAGGCCTGAACACTTTGTCTGTAAACGGAGCGAACCCGCTTCGTGACGCACAGGACCGGCGGCTCCCGCGCATCGCGGGGCCGTCCGGCCTGGTCATTTTCGGCGTTACGGGTGACCTGTCGCGCAAGAAGCTGATGCCTGCCGTCTACGACCTCGCCAACCGCGGGCTGCTCCCGCCGGGCTTCTCCCTGATCGGCTTCGCCCGACGTGAGTGGCAGGACGAGGACTTCGCGCAGGAGGTTCACGACGCGGTCAAGCAGCACGCGCGCACCCCCTTCCGCGAAGAGGTCTGGCAGCAGCTGGTGCAGGGCTGCCGCTTCGTCCAGGGCGACTTCGACGACGACCAGGCGTTCGAGACGCTGAAGTCGACGATCGAGGAGCTGGACAAGGCGCAGGGCACCGGCGGCAACTTCGCCTTCTACCTGTCCGTCCCGCCGAAGTTCTTCCCCAAGGTCGTCGCCCAGCTCAAGAAGCACGGGCTGGCGGACCAGAAGGAGGGCTCCTGGCGGCGCGCGGTCATCGAGAAGCCGTTCGGGCACGACCTGACCAGTGCACAGGAGCTCAACCAGCTCGTGCACGACGTCTTCCCGCCCAACGAGGTCTTCCGGATCGACCACTACCTGGGCAAGGAGACCGTCCAGAACATCCTGGCGCTCCGCTTCGCCAACACGATGTTCGAGCCGATCTGGAACCGGTCGTACGTGGACCACGTGCAGATCACCATGGCCGAGGACATCGGCATCGGCGGCCGGGCCGGCTACTACGACGGCATCGGCGCGGCCCGCGACGTCATCCAGAACCACCTGCTCCAGCTCCTGGCGCTGACCGCGATGGAGGAGCCCGGCTCCTTCCACCCCAAGGCGCTGGTGGCCGAGAAGCTCAAGGTGCTGACCGCCGTGGAGCTGCCCGAGGACCTGGGCAAGCACACCGTGCGCGGCCAGTACTCGGCGGCGTGGCAGGGCGGCGAGAAGGTCGTCGGGTACCTCGAAGAGGACGGCATCGACCCCAAGTCGAAGACCGACACCTACGCGGCCATCCGCCTGGAGATCAACAACCGCCGCTGGGCGGGCGTCCCGTTCTACCTGCGGACGGGCAAGCGCCTGGGCCGCCGGGTGACCGAGATCGCGGTCGTCTTCAAGCGGGCCCCGTACCTTCCGTTCGAGTCGGGCGCTACCGAGGAGCTGGGGCAGAACGCCCTGGTCATCCGGGTCCAGCCGGACGAGGGCGTCACGGTGCGCTTCGGTTCCAAGGTTCCGGGCACCTCCATGGAGGTCCGGGACGTGACGATGGACTTCGCCTACGGCGAGTCCTTCACGGAGTCGAGCCCCGAGGCCTACGAGCGGCTGATCCTCGACGTGCTGCTGGGTGACGCGAACCTGTTCCCGCGCCACCAGGAGGTCGAGCTGTCCTGGAACATCCTCGACCCGATCGAGCGGTACTGGGACACGCACGGCAAGCCCGCGCAGTACCCGTCGGGCACCTGGGGGCCGGTCGAGGCGGACGAGATGCTCGCACGAGACGGACGGAGCTGGCGCCGGCCATGAAGATCGATCTCACGGAGACCAACTCCAGCAAGATCAACGCCTCGTTGGTGCAGGCGCGCCGGGACATCGGCACGCCTGCCATCGGGATGGTGCTCACGCTGGTGATCGTGACCGACGAGGAGAACGCGTACGACGCGCTCAAGTCGGCGAACGACGCGTCCCGCGAACACCCTTCGCGGATCGTCGTCGTCATCAAGCGGGTCAGCCGCTCGCCGCGCAGCCGCCAGGGCGCCCGTCTCGACGCGGAAGTCCGCGTCGGGACGGACTCGGGCAGCGGTGAAACGGTTGTGCTGCGCCTGCACGGCGAACTGGTCGACCACGCCCAGTCGGTGGTTCTCCCGCTCCTCCTCCCGGACGCGCCCGTCGTCGTCTGGTGGCCGGAGGGTGCTCCGCAGGACCTGGCGGGGGACCCCCTGGGGGCCCTCGGTCAGCGCCGGATCACGGACACCTACTCTTGCGAGCACCCGATCGAGGCGCTCGGCAGCCGGGCGGCCGCGTACGCGCCCGGGGACACGGACCTGTCCTGGACCCGGATCACCCCGTGGCGCTCCATGCTGGCGGCGGCGCTCGACCAGCAGGTCCACTCGGTGTCCTCGGCCACGGTCGAGGGCGAGGACGACAACCCGAGCTGCGAGCTGCTGGCGATGTGGCTCGCGGACCGGCTCCAGGTCCCCGTCAAGCGCACCTCCTCGGCGGGCCCCGGGCTCACCGCGGTGCGTCTGGAAACCAAGGACGGCGAGATCGTCCTGGACCGGGCGGACGGGGCACTGGCCACGCTGTGCATGCCGGGGCAGCCCGACCGTGCGGTGGCGCTGAAGCGCCGCGACACGTCCGAGCTGCTGGCGGAGGAACTCCGCCGCCTGGACCCGGACAACACCTACGAGGCCTCGCTGAAGTTCGGCGTGGCCCGCCTGGCCCCGGTGTCCGCACCCGCCCCGGCGAAGCCGGCTTCCGCCAAGGCGGAGACCCCGGCCAAGGCGGAGGCCCCGGCCTCCAAGCCGACTCCGGCCAAGGCCCAGGCGAAGAAGGCCGCAGCGAAGTAACGGCCCCGCTGCGCGGAGCAGTCCCCTACCCGCCCTTCGCCCGTTCCCCGGGGCTCCGCCCCGGACCCCGCGCCTCAAACGCCGGCGAGGCTGGATGATGCCGCGCCGCGGCAATTCCAGCCCGTCCGGCGTTTGAGGACCGGGTCCGGGCAGCGCCCGGTTTCGGGAAGGGGCGGGGTGGGGGAAGCCCCGCGCAGCGGCGTCCGCACCCGCACCACACGACTCCGAACTACCGACAAGGCGGCAGCACATGGGTATGACGACTCCCCAGGTCGTCGTCCACCGGGACAAGGAGCTGATGGCCCAGGCCGCGGCCGCCCGGCTGATCACGAAGATCGTGGACGCACAGGCGGCCCGCGGCACCGCGTCCGTGGTCCTCACCGGCGGCCGCAACGGCAACGGCCTCCTCGCCGCGCTGGCCACGGCCCCGGCCCGCGACGCCATCGACTGGTCTCGGATCGACCTGTGGTGGGGGGACGAGCGCTACGTGCCCGCCGACGACCCCGAACGCAACCACGTACAGGCCCGTGAGGCCCTGCTGGACGCCGTCCCGGTGGACCCCGCCCGGGTCCATGCCATGCCCGCCTCCGACGGCCCCTACGGGGACGACGTGGACGCGGCGGCCGCCTCCTACGCGGAGGAGCTCCGCAAGGCCTCCCGCCCCGAGGACCACGGCCCGGTCCCCCGCTTCGACGTCCTGATGCTGGGCGTGGGCCCGGACACGCACGTGGCCTCGCTCTTCCCCGAGCACCCGGCGTCCCGCGAGAGCGAGCGCACCGTCGTCGGCGTCCACGGCGCGCCCAAGCCGCCGCCGACCCGCGTCTCGCTCACCCTCCCGGCGATCCGGGCGGCCCGCGAGGTCTGGCTGCTGGCGGCCGGCGAGGACAAGGCCGGAGCGGTGGCGATCGCGCTGGGCGGAGCGGGCGAGGTCCAGGCGCCGGCAGCCGCCGCGTACGGCCGCTCCCGCACCCTGTGGCTCCTCGACCGCGCGGCGGCCGCGAAGCTCCCGCCGGCGATGTACCCGCCGGCCTCGGCCTGATCCCGTAGAACCCCCAGAACACGACAGGGCCCGCCCTCCACGAGGAGAGCGGGCCCTGTCTGCGTGTGACGGCTTACCGTCAGCGGCCCCGCAGCGAGCGGTACTCGGACACCAGTGCGCGCGTCGACGCGTCCAGGCCCGGTACCTCCGTGCCGTCGGTGAGCGCCGGCTCGATCCGCTTGGCCAGCACCTTCCCGAGCTCCACGCCCCACTGGTCGAAGGAGTCGATGTTCCACACCGCGCCCTGGACGAACACCTTGTGCTCGTAGAGCGCGATCAGCTGGCCCAGGACCGCCGGAGTGAGCTCGGTCGCCAGGATCGTCGTCGTCGGGTGGTTGCCCGCGAAGGTCTTGTGCGGGACCAGCGGTTCGGCGACGCCCTCCGCCCGGACCTCGTCCGCCGTCTTGCCGAAGGCCAGCGCCTGCGTCTGCGCGAAGAAGTTCGCCATCAGCAGGTCGTGCTGGGCCGCCAGCGCCGGCGCCAGTTCGCCCACCGGCCGCGCGAAGCCGATGAAGTCCGCCGGGATCACCTTGGTGCCCTGGTGGATCAACTGGTAGTAGGCGTGCTGGCCGTTGGTGCCGGGCGTGCCCCACACCACCGGCCCGGTCTGCCAGTCCACCGGGTTGCCCTGGCGGTCCACCGACTTGCCGTTGGACTCCATGTCCAGCTGCTGCAAGTACGCGGTGAACCGGGAGAGGTAGTGGCTGTACGGGAGCACCGCGTGCGACTGCGCGTCGAAGAAGGCCCCGTACCAGATCCCCAACAGGCCCAGCAGCAGCGGGGCGTTCTCCTCGGCGGGCGCCGTGCGGAAGTGCTCGTCCATGGCGTGGAATCCGCCGAGCAGGTCCCGGAACGCGTCCGGACCGATCGCGATCATCAGGGACAGCCCGATCGCGGAGTCGAAGGAGTAGCGCCCGCCGACCCAGTCCCAGAACTCGAACATGTTGGCCGTGTCGATGCCGAACGCGGCGACCTTCTCCTCGTTGGTGGAGAGCGCCACGAAGTGCCGTGCCACGGCCGCCTCGTCGCCGCCGACACCCGCGAGCAGCCATTCCCGCGCCGAGGTGGCGTTGGTGATGGTCTCGATCGTCGTGAAGGTCTTCGACGCGATGATGAACAGCGTCTCGGCCGGATCCAGGTCCCGTACGGCCTCGTGCAGGTCGGCGCCGTCCACGTTGGAGACGAAACGGACCGTCAGGCCGCGGTCCGAGAAGGCGCGCAGCGCCTCGTACGCCATCGCCGGACCGAGGTCGGAGCCGCCGATGCCCACGTTGACGACGTTCTTGATGCGCTTGCCGGTGGAGCCGGTCCACTCCCCCGACCGGACCCGGTCGGCGAAGGCCGCCATCTTGTCGAGGACCGCGTGGACGCCGGGAACCACGTTCTCCCCGTCCACCTCGACGACCGCGTCGGCCGGTGCGCGCAGCGCGGTGTGCAGCACCGCCCGGTCCTCGGTCGTGTTGATCTTCTCGCCGCGGAACATGGCCTCGCGCAGCTCGGCCACGCCGGTCGCCGCGGCCAGTTCGCGCAGCAGTGTCAGCGTCTCGTCGTTCACGAGGTGCTTCGAGTAGTCGATGTGCAGGTCTCCGACCCGCAAGGTGTAGCCGGTGCCCCGGCCCGGATCCGCCGCGAACAGCTCCCGCAGATGCGTCTGCCCCAGCTCGTCCCGGTGCTTGCCGAGTGCGGCCCACTCAGGCATCCGGTTGAGCTTCATACGGCTGTCTGCGTTCATCTCGGACATCAACCCACTTCCTGTCCTGTCGTGCCCCGCCGGTTCCAACCTAAGGGATGGGAAGGGGCACAACCGACACAAAGCGGCCCGGCCCGCAGGAGAGAAGACTCCTGCGGGCCGGGCCGGATGCCGTGTTGTTCGGTCTGTCGTTCGGTGGGAACGCGTCAGATCTCGCCGCGCAGTTTGGCGAGCGCCTCGGCGAGGATCGCCTCGCCGTCCGCGTCGGTCCGTCGCTCCCGTACGTACGCCAGGTGCGTCTTGTACGGCTCGGTGCGCGGCGGTGCGGGAGGGTTGTCCCGGTCCTGGCCGGCCGGGAACCCGCAGCGCGGGCAGTCCCAGGTGTCCGGCACCTGCGCGTCGCTGGCGAAGCTCGGCTGCGTCTCGTGCCCGTTCGAGCACCAGAAGGAGATGCGCAGGCGGGGCGCGGACTCGCCGCGCTCGGCCTCACCCATCGGCCCCGCTCCGACCCGACTACCACGGATCGCGTTGCCACTTGCCACGGTCGTAACTCCCTGCGTGATGGTGCCGCGAAACGTGAGTGGATTCCGTCGCGGGCGCCCAAGTCTACGTAAGGCCCAACGCCCGTCCAGGAGTGGAGTTACCCATTCCAGACAAGAACGCCGGACCTCATGATAGGCCGGGGAGAGCCGACCGGACCGGCGGAATGGCCAGAACGGTTCAGCTGCTCGTCTTCATGAGCAGACCGAGTGCGACGATGCACGCGAACCAGAGCAGACCGATCACCACGGTGATGCGGTCGAGGTTGCGCTCCGCGACCGAGGAGCCGCCGACCGACGACTGCATACCGCCGCCGAACATGTCGGAAAGACCGCCGCCCTTGCCCTTGTGCATCAGCACGAGCAGCATCAGCAGGGCGCTGAAGACGACCAAGGCGATCTCGAACCCCATAATCACGGCTGATTCCTACTTTCTGGACTTACTGGCTTTCCGGCTTTCCCGCAGTGCCGATGACGAGCGCGGGGGCCGGCAGCTGCTTCAGCTGGCCGGCCCCCGCAAGGGTACGACGGATCCGCCCTACCGCATACTCACGATGAGCGTCACTGGTCGCGGAAACGGACGATCTTGACGAACTCGTCCGCGTCCAGCGCCGCGCCGCCGATCAGGGCGCCGTCGACGTCGGGCTGGGCCATGATCGCGGCGATGTTGCCGGACTTGACCGAGCCGCCGTACTGGATGCGGACCTTGTCGGCCAGCTCCTGCGAGTACAGCTCCGCGAGACGGCCGCGGATGGCACCGCAGACCTCCTGCGCGTCCTCGGGGGTGGCGACTTCGCCGGTCCCGATGGCCCAGACGGGCTCGTACGCGATCACGATGGACTCGACCTGCTCGGCCGGGATGTCCTTGAGGCCGCCGTCGAGCTGGTTCAGCGTGTACTGCACCTGCTGGCCGGCCTTGCGGATGTCCAGGCCCTCGCCGACGCACAGGATCGGCGTGATGCCGTGCTTGTAGGCGGCCTTGACCTTGGCGTTGCAGATCTCGTCGCTCTCGCCGTGGTACTGGCGGCGCTCGCTGTGGCCGACGGCCACGAACGTGCACTTCAGCTTCGAGAGCATCGGGCCGGAGATCTCGCCGGTGTAGGCGCCCGAGTCGTGGGCCGAGATGTCCTGGGCGCCGTACTTGATCTTCAGCTTGTCGCCGTCGACCAGGGTCTGGACCGAACGGAGGTCGACGAAGGGCGGCAGGACCGCGACCTCGACGAAGTCGTAGTCCTTGTCGGCCAGGGCGAAGGCGAGCTTCTGGACGTGGGCGATGGCCTCGAGGTGGTTGAGGTTCATCTTCCAGTTGCCCGCCATCAGCGGGGTACGGCCGGCGGTGTTCTCAGTCATCAGGGTTCAGACCTCCAGTGCGGCGAGGCCGGGGAGCGTCTTGCCCTCGAGGTACTCGAGGGAGGCGCCGCCACCGGTCGAAATGTGGCCGAAAGCGTTCTCGTCGAAGCCGAGCGTGCGCACGGCGGCGGCCGAGTCGCCACCGCCGACGACGGTGAAGGCGCTGCTGTCGACGAGGGCCTGCGCGATGGCGCGGGTGCCGCCGGCGTAGTCGGGGTGCTCGAAGACGCCCACGGGACCGTTCCAGAACACGGTCTCCGCGTCGGCGATCTTCGAGGCGTACAGCTCGCGGGTCTTGGGACCGATGTCCAGACCCTCCTGGTCGGCGGGGATCTTGTCCGCGTCCACGGTGATGAAGTCGGCCGGGGCCTTGGTCTTCAGGTCCGGGAAGTCCTTGGAGGCGAGGATGTCGACCGGGAGGACCAGCTCGACACCGTTCTTCTCGGCGCGCGCCATGTACTCCTTGACGACCTCCACCTGGTCCTTCTGGAGCAGGGAGATGCCGACCTCGTAGCCCTTGGCGTAGAGGAAGGTGTACGCCATGCCGCCGCCGATGAGGAGGCGGTCGGCCTTGCCGAGCAGCTCGTCGATGACGGCGAGCTTGTCGGAGACCTTGGCGCCGCCGAGGATGACCACGTACGGGCGCTTGACCTCGGCGGTCAGCTTCTTCAGGACGCCGACCTCGGTGGCGATGAGGCCGCCGGCCGCGTGCGGGAGGCGCGCGGGGAGGTCGAAGACCGAGGCGTGCTTGCGGTGGACAGCGCCGAAGCCGTCGCCGACGTAGACGTCGGCCAGCTCGGCGAGCTGGTCCGCGAAGGCGCCGCGCTCGGCGTCGTCCTTCGCGGTCTCACCGGCGTTGAAGCGCAGGTTCTCGATGACGGCGACCTGGCCGTCGGCGAGGGCGGCGACGGTCTCCTTGGCGGAGGCGCCGACGGTGTCGGTGGCGAACGCGACGTCCGCGCCGAGCAGCTCGCCGAGGCGGGCGGCGGCGGGCGCCAGCGAGAAGGCCGGGTCCGGGGCGCCCTTGGGGCGGCCCAGGTGCGAGGCCACGATCACGCGGGCGCCGGCTTCGGCGAGCTTCGCGATGGTCGGCTGCACGGCGCGGATGCGGCCGTCGTCGGTGATCTCACCGTTCGAGAGGGGGACGTTCAGGTCGGCGCGTACGAAGACACGCTTGCCGGAAACGCCCTCGGCGAGAAGTTCGTCGATCGTCTTCATGCTGATTTCTACTCCTTTTCCCAGCCCAGGACTCTACCCGTGCGGGACGAGAGGGGTACGAGGCAAGCAACAGGGCCCGTACAGCGCTTCATCGCGCTGCCCGAGCCCCGGTGCTCACATCGTGGTGCCTGCTGTGGTGCTTAGAGCTGACCGCCGACGAACACGGTCAGGTCGACGAGGCGGTTGGAGTAGCCCCACTCGTTGTCGTACCACCCGATGACCTTGACGCTCTTGCCCTGGACCATCGTCAGGGAGGAGTCGAAGGTGCAGGAGTACGGCCAGTTCACGATGTCGGAAGAGACGATCGCGTCCTCGGTGTAGTCCAGGATGCCCTTGAGCTGGCCCTGAGAAGCCTTCTGGAAGGCCGAGTTGACCTCGTCCTTGGTGACCTCGCGCTCGAGCTCGATGACCAGGTCGGTCACGGAACCCGTGGGGACCGGCACGCGCATCGCGATGCCGTCGAGCTTGCCCGCCAGCTCCGGGATGACCAGCGCGGTGGCCTTGGCGGCACCGGTGGTGGTCGGGATGATGTTCTCGGCCGCAGCGCGCGCCCGGCGCAGGTCCGAGTGCGGGAAGTCCAGGATGCGCTGGTCGTTCGTGTACGCGTGGACCGTCGTCATCATGCCCTTGACGATGCCGAAGTTCTCGAGGAGGACCTTGGCCATCGGCGCCACGCAGTTGGTGGTGCAGGAGGCGTTGGAAATGACGTGGTGGTTGGCCGCGTCGTACTTCTCCTGGTTGACGCCCATCACGATCGTGATGTCCTCGTCCTTGGCCGGAGCCGAGATGAGGACCTTCTTCGCGCCGGCCGCGATGTGCTTGGCGGCGTCGGCCTTCTTCGTGAAGATGCCGGTCGACTCGATGACGATGTCGGCGCCCAGCTCGCCCCAGGGAAGGTTCGCGGGGTCGCGCTCGGCAAAGGTCTTGAAGGTGTTGCCACCGACGGTGATGGTGTCGGCCGTGTGGCTGACCTCGGCCTCGAGACGGCCCAGGATCGTGTCGTACTTGAGGAGGTGAACCAAGGTTGCGTTGTCAGTCAGGTCGTTGACACCGACGATCTCGATGTCCGCTCCCTGCTTCAGAAGCGCCCGGAAGTAGTTGCGGCCAATTCGGCCAAAACCATTGATGCCTACGCGGATCGTCACGAACCGATCTCCTCGTTGGTGCGCCGGCCTGTCCGCCAGCGAGCTGTATGGGATGTCCCCGACCGCTTACGACACTACCTCTCCGTGAGCTTTTGAGTGACATCGACGGTCCCCTGACACGCCCCGAAGCCCCGCACTCTCGGACGAGTACGGGACCTCGGGGACCTTGGGCCCGGTCACTCACGGTGAGGGCGGTCGGGGCCTCTGATCAGTGGTTCAGCGAGCGGAGCGCCTTACCGACGAGTACGGCGCGGTCGGCCGCGGCCGGCAGGTGCTCCAGACCGAAGCCCAGGAGCACCGTGTCACGCGTAGTGACGGAGGCGTAGGACTTGAACAGCTCGCCCGACCGGGACCAATCGCCCGGAACATCAGGGCTTCCGGCAGGTGCGCCCTGGGCGGTCCAGACGCCGAGCGAGGACTCGAAGCCCTCGACCGCCTGGTCGGTGCCGCCGATCGACACGCGGGCCTCGTCCGCGAAGACTCCGCGGCCGCCCGAGCCCGGGTCGGTGATGTAGGCGAGGGAGACCTCGACGGTCTTGCCCGCGTACATGCTCAGGTCGAAGGAGACCTGCTTCCAGCCGCCCGAGGCACCGGTGAAGGAGTTCCACTGGCCGCTGGTGCCCGCGGGGGTGCAGCCGCCGGCGTCGAGGGTGAGGTAGCGGCGCAGGAACGGGTGACCGTTGATGAAGAACCCGGCCCCGCACTCCTCGGGCACGGTGGTGGTGGTCAGGCCGCTCGCCTCGGGCAGCGTGGTCCAGTCGTCGCCGCCCGCGGTACGGGACTCCAGGACCGCGTGGTCGTAGCCCTCCTCGGTGTTCCAGTTCAGCGCCATCTTGAGCTTCGGCTGGTCGGCCGCGGTGACCCCGGTGAGGTCGATGGTGCGGGTGAGGCGCTTCCAGTCGTCGTCCGCGTGCGTGGCCGAGGCCATCGAGGCGCCGGCGTACGGGGCGTACGGGTTCACGACTCCGGCGTACTGGCCCGACTGCGCGCTCTTGAACTGCGGGAACTGCGCCGCGGGCAGGGTGTCGGAGGTGACCGTGTAGGAGCCCGGGCGGTCGAGCGGGTTGCCCGTGGCGTTCCCGAGGGCGCCGCCCGCCCCGGTCAGGGAGCCGGCGCCGGTGAAGCCGGTGGGGCCGGTGACCCCCGCGCGGCCGTAGGCACCGAGGAAGTACTGGCTGAAGTCGTTGGTCACGGCGCGGCCGACCTGGGCGTTGCCGCCCGCCAGCTCGCCGGCCTCGATCAGCTTGCCGCCCTCGTTGAGGTAGTCGCGCACCGCCAGCTGGGTGTCACCGCCCGGGGACTTGGCCCCGGTGTAGTGGACGGCCGTACGGAAGTGGGAGAGGGCTCCGAGGTGGTGCGGGGCGCCCTGGACGGCCACGTCCCAGACCGCCGCGCTCTTGCCGTTGGCGCGCAGGGCGTCGACGTAGGCCTGTGCGTGCTGCGCCGGGGCGCCCTCCTCGGCGATCACCAGCACGTCGGCGCGCGGCCGCTCGGCCACCGTGTACGTGAAGTGCTCGCTGGAGACCTGCTTGCCGCGGTCGCGGCCGGTGAACCAGACCTCCACCTTGTCGCCGGGCTTGGCGCCCTCGACCTCGGCCCGGTACTCGTCGAACCAGTTGTTGTCGTCGCCGCCGTAGACCTCGCCGCCCTTCCAGGCCTCGAGGTCCTCGTCGTGGGTGCGGCCCCCGTTGATGCGGTAGTTCAGCTCCTTGTCCTTCAGCGCCTTGCGGGCCGTGACGGCGACCTCCTGGTCTTCGCCGCGGGCCGCGTAGGAGGTGGTGAAGGGGTCGAGGGTGAAGTCCGCGGCGGTCAGTCCCAGCGAGGACTTCGGCCGGTCCGGGTGTTCGGCGCTCTCGGCGACGGACAGCGCGAAGGGGATGTTCTTGGCGAACTCCGCCTGGATGAGCTTCTCGTCGTCCGGGAAGTTGAAGCCGGAGGCGCAGTCCTCGGGCTTCCACTGGTCGTTCGGGTCGATCGCGGAGGCCGTCTGGCAGGTGGTCATCTCCGGCGTGAACATCATGATGCCGTTGGCGTTGGCCGCCTGGCTGTCCGCTTCGCCGTTGGTGGTGTAGAGCTCGGAGGAGACCTGCGGGTAGTAGCCGGGGACGGCCGGGTTCTCCGGCGTGCCGGCGAGCGCCTTGTAGGCGACGTCGTCGGGGGTGGGGGTGGCCACCTGCCAGCCCACGCCGTACAGGATCAGCTCGGCGGCGGAGTGGTAGTTGACGGCGTAGTCGAAGCCGATGCGCTTCTGGAACGTGTCCAGGGCGACGGTCTCGGGCTCCGAGGCGGCCTTGGTGCCGCGGTAGGTCTCGCTCGACTCGTTGGGCGAGGAGCCCTCGTTGTCGTAGCCCCACTTGTAGGCGAAGTTGCGGTTGAGGTCCACGCCGTCGCCCGCGGTGATCTTGCCGTCGGCGTTGTTGTCGCGCAGGTTCTTGCGCCACAGCCGCTGGCCGTCGGCGGCGAAGGTGTAGTCGTAGCCGTCGGGGTTGGCGGAGAGCAGGAACCACAGCTCGGTGGAGTCCACCAGCTTGGTGATCCGCGGGTCCTTGCCGTAGTTGTCGAGGGTGTGGTGCATCAGCCGCCGGGTCATCTCGGGGGTGATCCACTCACGGGCGTGCTGGTTCGACATGAACAGCGTGGAGGGCTTGCCGCCGTCCCTGCTCTTCTTGGCGTTCTTGGTGACCTTCAGGGCGAGGATGTCCTTGCCCTGAACGGTCTTGCCGATGGAGACGACCTTGGTGAGGCCCGGGTTCTCCTGGGCGGTGCGCAGGATCTCCTCCTGGAGCCCGCCCTTGCCGCTGTAGGGGCGGAAGACCCCGTCGCCGGCCGCCAGCGAGCGCGCCGCGGCCTTGGCCGGGACCTTGCGTTCGGCGAGCGTGATCCCCTGAGCCGCCAGTTCCTTGGCCTGACCACCGGTGAGGAAGAGCTCGACCTTGGCGGTCCCGGTCTCCGGGGCGCGTTCGGAGAGCTCGTGCGCGTCCTGGCCGGCCGCCAGGACCAGCGGGACCTGCTCCTTGGTGATGTCGGCGTCGTAGACCCGTACCTCGTCGGCGGCGGACCGGTCCGCCGCACCGGGCTGGGCCTGGGCCGCTGCGGGTAGTGCGGCCAGTGTGGTGCCGAAGACGAATGCGCTTGCGGCGAGGATCGATCTCGCGCGGTGCCTCATGTGCCCCCCTGGGCGTCGTCTGCCACGAAAGCTTCGGACGACAGGCTCACGATCAGCCCATGCTCATGTCAATGGGGCCTACCGAAAAGGGGCCCGCACGAGTGATCGTGGGGGCCCCTTCCGGCTCTGGCGCCGCGGTCTCAGCCGGCCATGTTGTCGGCCAGCTCCTCGCTGTCGCTGAGGTCGAGGTTCGACTCGGTGCCCGGGATCCCGAGGTCCTGGGCCCGCTTGTCGGCCATCGCCAGCAGGCGGCGGATCCGGCCCGCGACCGCGTCCTTGGTCAGCGGCGGGTCGGCGAGGGCGCCCAGCTCCTCCAGGGAGGCCTGCTTGTGCTCCATGCGCAGCCGGCCGGCGGCGGCGAGGTGCTCGGGGACCTCCTCGGCGAGGATCTCCAGGGCGCGCTGGACCCGCGCTCCGGCGGCCACCGCGGCCCGCGCCGAGCGGCGCAGGTTGGCGTCGTCGAAGTTGGCCAGGCGGTTGGCGGTGGCGCGCACCTCGCGCCGCATCCGCCGCTCCTCCCAGGCCAGCACCGAGTCGTGGGCGCCGAGCCGGGTCAGCAGGGCGCCGATGGCGTCCCCGTCCCGTACGACGACCCGGTCCACGCCGCGGACCTCGCGGGCCTTCGCGGCGATGGAGAGCCGGCGGGCGGCACCGACCAGGGCCAGGGCGGCCTCCGGACCGGGGCAGGTGACCTCCAGGGAGGAGGAGCGCCCCGGCTCGGTCAGGGAGCCGTGGGCCAGGAAGGCCCCGCGCCAGGCCGCCTCGGCGTCGCAGGTGGCCCCGGAGACCACCTGCGGGGGGAGACCCCGGATCGGACGGCCGCGGCCGTCCACGAGGCCGGTCTGGCGGGCCAGCTGGTCGCCGCCGGCGACCACGCGGACCACGTACCGGTTGCCCCGGCGCAGACCGCCCGGAGCCATGATCACCAGATCCGAGGAGTGCCCGAAGATCTCCAGAATGTCCTTGCGCAGGCGGCGGGCCGCGATCCCCGCGTCCAGTTCCGCCTCGATGACGATCCGGCCGCTCACCAGGTGCAACCCGCCCGCGAACCGAAGGATCGCCGAGACCTCCGCCTTCCTGCAGCAGGTGCGGGTGACAGGCAGGCGGGCGATCTCATCCTTCACCGCGGGCGTCATCGCCATGGGCCGATCCTTCCATGCATCCGAAAAATACGGTCGTACGCGGCGGCGAGCAGCTCCGGATCATGCTTCGGAGAGCCGTCCTGCCTGGCAACCGGCGCCAGCTCGACCGCGGCGCCGAACCGTTTTGCGGCATCGGCGAGGGACTCGCGATCGGGCACGGCAGCCTGATCGGCCAGCACCACGTCCAGGGCGAGTTTAGGGGCGTGTCGGGCCAAAACCTCCAAATGACGCTGCGGAGAGAAGCCCTCTGTTTCGCCGGGTTGTGGCGCGAGGTTCAGCGAGAGCACCCTGCGGGCCTTCGTCTCGATCAGCGCGTCGAGCAGTTCGGGCACCAGCAGGTGCGGAATCACCGAGGAGAACCAGGACCCCGGACCGAGCACGACCCAGTCCGCGTCGAGCACCGCCGCGACCGCTTCCGGCACCGCCGGCGGGTCGCTCGGCACCACCTGCACGGAGAGCACCTCGCCGGGGGTCAGCGCCACGGTGGCCTGTCCCCGTACGGTGTCCACGTCCTCGGGGCGGGCCGGATCGTGCCCCTTGACCAGGGCCTGGAGCTCCAGCGGGACCGCCGACATCGGCAGCACCCGGCCCTGGGCGCCGAGCAGCTTGCCGACGAGGTCCAGGGCCTGGACGGGGTCGCCGAGCTGTTCCCACAGGGCCACGATCAGCAGATTGCCGACGGCGTGCTCGTGCAGGTCGCCCTGGGACTGGAAGCGGTGCTGGATGACCCGCGACCAGGTCTGGCCCCAGTCGTCGTCACCGCACAGCGCGGCCAGCGCCTTGCGCAGGTCCCCGGGCGGCAGGACGCCGAGCTCCTCGCGCAGCCTGCCGCTGGAGCCGCCGTCGTCGGCGACGGTGACGACGGCGGTCAGCTCGCCCGTGATCCGGCGCAGGGCGGTCAGCGAGGCCGAGAGGCCCATGCCGCCGCCGAGCGCCACGACCTTGGGTGCGGCATGGGCCTCGCCCCGGCGCAGGCCCGTACGGCCCGTGCCGCCCTCGACCTGGCCGGTGGTGAGCCGGCGCAGGCGGCGGAGCCGCATGGTACGTCCGGTCACTCGCGCCCCATGTCCCTGTGGACGACGACGGTCTCGACCCCTTCGGAGGCGAGGCGTGCGGCGAGCTTCTCCGACATGGCGACACTGCGGTGCTTGCCGCCGGTGCAGCCGACCGCGATGGTCACGTACCGCTTGCCCTCGCGGCGGTAGCCGGTGGCGATCAGCTGGAGCAGCTCCGTGTAGCGGTCCAGGAACTCCTTGGCGCCGGGCTGGCTGAAGACGTAGCCCGACACCTCCTCGTTCAGGCCGGTGAAGGGGCGCAGCTCCGGGACCCAGTGCGGGTTGGGGATGAAGCGGCAGTCGACGACGAGGTCGGCGTCGACGGGGAGGCCGTACTTGAAACCGAAGGACATGACGGTGGCCCGCAGCTCGGGCTCCTCGTCGCCGGCGAACCGGGCGTCCATCTTGGCGCGCAGCTCGTGCACGTTCAGGCTGGAGGTGTCGATGACCAGGTCGGCGTCGCCGCGCAGCTCGCGCAGCAGGTCGCGCTCGGCGGCGATGCCGTCGACGATGCGGCCGTCGCCCTGGAGCGGGTGGGGGCGGCGGACCCCCTCGAAGCGGCGGACGAGGGCTTCGTCCGAGGACTCCAGGAAGACGATCCGCCGGGTGACCCCGCGGGTCTCCAGGTCGGCGAGGGATTCGCGCAGCGCGTCGAAGAACTGGCGGCCCCTGACGTCGACGACGACGGCGATGCGCGCCACGTTGCCCTGCGAGCGGGCGCCGAGTTCCACCATGGTGGTGATCAGCGCGGGCGGGAGGTTGTCGACGACGAACCAGCCGAGGTCCTCCAGGCACTTGGCCGCCGTACTGCGGCCGGCCCCGGACATTCCGGAGATGATCACCAGCTCGGGGATGGCCGCCTCGGCGGTATCTCCGGGCTCCACTGTCGTGCCCGTACTCACCTGTGCTCCGTCTCGGTCGTACTCGGATGCGATGTCGTGCCCGGAATCCTGCTCGGATCCTCGGTCGTGCCGGGTTTCGCGCTCGGTCATTGCTCGGTCCCCCGATCGGATGCTGCTCCCGCGGACGCGGGGGTCTCATCCTCAATGATCTCCCCGGTCGCCGTATTGACGGCGGGACCGGCGGGAACCGCCTGGGCGAGGGCCGCGACCACGGTCTCGGCCGTCTTGCGGCCTATGCCCGGGACCTCGCAGATCTGATCGATTGTCGCCTGTCTGAGCTTTTTCACCGAACCGAAGTGTTTGATCAAGGCCAGCCTGCGGCTCTCGCCGAGCCCGGGGACCTCGTCGAGGGGCCCGGCCTTCAGGCGTTTGCCCCGCTTGTTGCGCTGGTACTGGATGGCGAACCGGTGGGCTTCGTCACGGACCCGCTGGAGCAGGTACAGGCCCTCGCTGCTGCGGGGCAGCACCACCGGGTCGTCCTCCCCGGGCAGCCAGACCTCTTCCAGCCGCTTGGCGAGGCCGCACACGGCGACGTCGTCGATCCCCAGCTCCTCCAGGGCCCGCTTGGCGGCGGCCACCTGGGGCTGCCCGCCGTCGACCACGACGAGCTGCGGCGGGTAGGCGAAGCGCTTGGGGCGCCCGTCGTCCTCGGCCGCGTCCTGTTCGACTTCGCCGCCCACGACACCCGGGGCGCCCGCGGCGACCGCGTCCTCGTCGGGTGACCACTCCCCCGTCTTCAGCTTCTCCTGGAGGTAGCGGCGGAAGCGCCGGGAGACCACCTCGTGCATGGAGCGGACGTCGTCCTGCCCCTCGAAGGATTTGATCTGGAAGCGCCGGTACTCGCCCTTGCGCGCCAGTCCGTCCTCGAAGACGACCATCGAGGCCACGACGTCGTCGCCCTGGAGGTGGGAGATGTCGAAGCACTCGATGCGCAGCGGCGCGCCGTCCAGCTCCAGCGCCTCGGCGATCTCCTCCAGGGCCCGCGAGCGGGTGGTGAGGTCGGCGGCCCGCTTGGTCTTGTGCAGGGCGAGGGACTGCTGCGCGTTGCGGTGGACGGTCTCCATCAGCGCCTTCTTGTCCCCGCGCTGCGGGATGCGCAGGCTCACCTGCGAACCGCGCCGCTCGGCGAGCCACTGGCTCAGGGCCGGGGTGTCCTCGGGGAGCGCCGGGACCAGCACCTCCTTGGGGACGGACTCGCCCTTCTCCTCCCCGTACAGCTGCTGGAGGGCGTGCTCGACGAGCCCGGCGGTGTCGACGGCCTCCACCTTGTCGGTGACCCAGCCGCGCTGGCCCCTGACCCGGCCGCCGCGGACGTGGAAGATCTGCACGGCCGCTTCGAGCTCGTCCTCGGCGACCGCGAACAGGTCGGCGTCGGTGGCGTCGGCGAGCACGACCGCGTTCTTCTCCATCGCCCGGCGCAGGGCCCCTATGTCGTCGCGCAGCCTGGCGGCCTTCTCGTACTCCATCTCCTCCGCGGCCTCGTGCATCTGCTGTTCGAGGCGGGTGAGGTAGGTGCCGGTGCGGCCGGCCATGAAGTCGCAGAAGTCCTCGGCGAGTTCGCGGTGCTCCTCCGGGGTGACCCGGCCGACGCAGGGCGCGGAGCACTTGCCGATGTAACCGAGCAGACAGGGGCGGCCGATCTGGGCGGACCGCTTGAACACCCCGGCGGAGCAGGTGCGGACGGGGAAGACCCGGAGCATCAGGTCGACGGTCTCGCGGATGGCCCAGGCGTGCCCGTACGGGCCGAAGTAGCGCACGCCCTTCTTCTTGGGCCCGCGCATGACCTGGACCCGCGGGTAGTCCTCGTTCATGGTGACGGCGAGGGAGGGGTAGCTCTTGTCGTCCCGGTACTTGACGTTGAACCGGGGGTCGAACTCCTTGATCCAGGAGTACTCGAGCTGGAGCGCCTCGACCTCGGTGGAGACCACGGTCCACTCGACGGAGGCGGCCGTGGTCACCATCGTGGCGGTACGGGGGTGCAGCCCGGCGAGGTCCTGGAAGTAACTGGCCAGCCGTTGGCGCAGGCTCTTGGCCTTCCCGACGTAGATCACCCGGCGGTGCTCGTCGCGGAACTTGTAGACCCCCGGGGAGTCGGGGATCTGTCCCGGCTCGGGGCGGTAACTGGAAGGGTCGGCCATGCCAACCACCCTACTGTCGCCCGCCGACAACCGGGCCTCAGGCCCGCAGGGTCCGGCCGCCGGCAGGCGGCCGGACCCCTGGGTGGCTACGCCCGCACCACCCGCTGCCGCCGGGCGCGCCGGGCGGCCACCGCGCCGGCCGCGCCCAGCGCCAGAGCCACGGCTCCGGCGGTCATCGGGAGTCCGGCGGGAGCGGAGGCGGAGGCTTCCTCGGCCGTGGCTTCCGTGGGGGCGAAGCCACCGGCCTTGCCGGACTTGCCGTAGGCGGATCCCGGCAGCTTGTCCCCGTAGGCCTTCACGACCCGCGTCCGGTAGGCGGCCAGGCTCGTGCCCTGCGCGCCGACGGCCGTCGCCGCGTCCTCGTCCAGGGGCAGGACCCGGTCGCCGCCGGCCACGTACCAGGCGTCGATCTGCGGTTCGCGGAACACGGTCCCGCCGGGGAGTTTCGCCGCGCCGATCCGTGCGTAGCGGAACTCGTCGTCGCCGGTGGCGATGTTCACCACCTGCCAGCCCGCCGCGGTCTGCGCGGTCCACAGGGCGGCCTGCTGTCCGTCCGAGGAGACGGCCTTGCTGGCGAGGAACTCCAGCCGGGCCACGTCGGCGCCCGCCTTCCCCGCGACGAACTCCGGGGAGAGGTAGTGCACGGGGACCGTCTCGCCCTCGATGCGGGGCTGCGCGGCGGCGAGCGAGACCTTGCCCTCGCGGGCGAAGAAGCGGGACAGGGTGGCGAGGGTGTCGGGGGCCGCCGCCGTCCGCCCTGCGGCGGCCAGGTTCTCGGCGGTGGCGGTCTGGGGCTGCGGAACGGGCGCCGCGGACGCCTGGGTGGGGGCCAGGGCCAGTACGGCGGTCGCGGCGACGGCCGCGGCGGCGAGGCGGCCGTTCATGAGGCGGAGAGCCATGGGGTCACGCCCCGATCCGGTAGAGCGAGTGGGTCCAGGAGAAGGTGCTGTTGTCCACGTACCAGGCGTGGGAGGCCCAGTTGTAGCGGTCGCTGGAGGGCCACGGGTCTCCCCAGTACACCCAGCTGTTCGCGGTGTCGTAGCCGTAGATCACGTGCATGTGGCCGCCGCCGTTGGACCACTGGATGCGGGTCTCGATCGGGCGGTTGGCGTTGATCTCGGTCTGGACGGTGGAGTACTGGAGCCAGCCGTTCACGTAGGAGCCGGAGTTGATGCCGGCCCAGCGCAGGGCGGTCTGCACGTTGGCCAGGTTGGCCTGGTTGTTGGGGCAGTCGTAGCCCTGCTGGCGGTTGAAGGCCGCGTTGCAGAACTGGTTCTGGCTGTAGCTGCGGCCGAACCAGGTGGCGATGGTGTTGCCCGAGGCGGCCCAGCACCAGTTGGTCTTCTGCTGGGCCTGCATGGTGATGTTCAGCCGCTTGGACGCCAGGGCCGAAGTCTCGGCGGGTGCGGCGGCAGCGGAGGAGGAGGTGGCGGTCGTGGTGCCCGTACCGGCGGCGGCATCGGCGGCGGTGGCGGCAGCGGTCGGCAGGGTGAGGAGCAGGGCGGTGACGAAGGCGGCGAGGGTGAGCCGCCGGTTTCTGTTGCGCATCGCGTTCCTCCCGAGGTGGGGAGTGGGGGTGGAGGAGCGCGTCCGGACGCTGTGGAGGAGCATCAGGGTGTTGTCGGGAACAGGTCAACACGCTTCAATACGGCGTGACATCGCGGTGTGAACGGTGGGGCCAGAGTGTGAACGTCCGCCGTCACCCCACCTGGACCCACCGGGACCACGGGCGCCACCCGCCGGACCGCCCGCACCCCGTCGCGTGAACGTTCACAGGAGGAGCCGCCATGCGGTCGAGCGCGAACGGCACCTTCTCGGACAGCGCCCCCGCGGACGGCACCCCCTCGGACAGCGCCCGCGCCGACGGCGCCCGGGACCTGCCGCACCTGCTGCGCGCGGGCCCCTTCCACCTCGCGCTCCGCGCCGCACTCGCCGCCCGCGGCCTGCCCCTGCACCGGGTGCAGCACCGGCTCGCCGCCCGCGGCATCAAGCTCGGGGTGACCAGCCTCAGTTACTGGCAGCAGGGTGCCCGGCGGCCGGGCCGCCCCGAGTCCCTGAAGGCCGTACGGGCCCTGGAGCAGATCCTGGAACTGCCCGAGGGCGCCCTGCTGCGGCTGCTGGCCGCGCCGGATCCCGCCGCCCCCGGGACGGCCCGGCCGCCCGCGCGCTCGTACCGGGCGCTGTTCAGCGCGGGCGCGGCCGCGGAGGCGCTGCTCGCCGGCATGGAGCTGCCCGCCGACGGCGGCCTGCACACCGTCGGCCACCACGAGCGGGTGCGGATCGGGCCCGCCGGGGAGCTGCTCGGCCGCGAATCGCAGCACGTCGTACGGGCCCACCGGGACGGGGTCGACCGGTACGTCGCGGTCCACCAGGGCGACCCGGGCTGCGATCCGGAGCGGATCCGGGTACGGGCCGTCGAGAACTGCCGGACCGGGCGGATCCGCCGCCACCCCGAAGCGGAGCTGGTCGTCGCCGAGCTGCTCTTCGACGCCCGGCTGCGCGCCGGGGACACCCACGTCTTCGGCTACGGCTTCGAGGACGGCACCGCCGGCCGCAGCAGCGAGTACGTGCGCGGCTTCAGCTATACGGGCGGGCAGTACGTGCTCCAGGTCCGCTTCGACGAGGCGGCGCTGCCGGTGCGCTGCCGCCGCTTCACGCGCAGCGGGCCGGACGCGCCGCGCGGGCGACTCGCCGACCTCAACCCGAGCGGCCCGCACCGGGCCGTGCACCTGGTGGAGCAGGGGGTGCGGCGGGGGATCCTGGGGATCGGGTGGGACTGGGAGTGACCCCGGGCGCCGGTCAGCCCGCGATGAGCTTGCCGCCCTCGGCCCGGACCGGGACCTCCGGCAGCGGGTCGGTCGCCGGGCCCTGCAGGACCTTGCCCGTGGTCACGTCGAAGCGGCTGCCGTGGCAGGGGCAGTTCCCCTCACCCTTGACGATCTTGTCCAGGACGCAGCCGGCGTGGGTGCACTGGGCGCTGAAGGCCTTGTACTGTCCCGCCTCCTGGCAGCTGACGATCAGCTTCTTCTCCCGGTACAGCTTCGCGCCCCCCACCGGGACCTCGGCCGCCGCGCCCAGCTCCACGGGCTCGGCGGGCACCGCGGGGCTGCCGTTGCCGCTGTTGCCCTCGGTGGAGCAGGCCGTGAGCGCCGCTCCGGCACCCACGGCCCCGGCGAGCGCGGCCGCGCCCTTGAGGACGGTACGGCGGGCGGCGGACTGCGACGCGGACATGCGATTCTCCAAGAGGTGCTGGCTGGGCCGGGTCCACCCGACGATACCGAAGCCCGATGGGGTACCTTCCCCCGCGTGATCGTCGTCGGTGGAGAAGCCCTGATCGACCTGGTGCCCGTCGAACGGCCGCCGGGCGCCCTGCTGCCGCGGCCGGGCGGCGGACCGTACAACACCGCGCTCGCGCTGGCCCGGCTCGGCGCACCCGTCGCCTTCTGCTCCCGGATCTCGACGGACGGCTTCGGCGCCTCGCTGCTCGACGGGCTGCGCACGGCCGGGGTGGACCTCTCCCTGGTCCAGCGCGGACCGGAGCCGACCACGCTGGCGGTGCCCTCGCTGGCCCCGGACGGCTCGGCGGCGTACGGGTTCTACGTCGAGGGCACGGCCGACCGGCTGTTCCGGCTGCCGCCCGCGCTCCCCGAGGGCGTACGGGCCCTCGCGCTCGGCACCTGTTCGCTGGTGCTGGAGCCGGGGGCGAGCGCCTACGAGACCCTGCTGCGCCGGGAAGCCGGACGCGGGCTGCCGACCTTGCTCGACCCCAACATCCGCCCGGCGCTGATCGCCGACCCGGCGGCCTACCGGGCCCGCTTCCTGTCCTGGCTGCCGCACGTCGGCGTGCTGAAGCTGTCGGAGGAGGACGCGGCGTGGCTGGGCGGCCGCCCGGCCGACTGGCTGGCGGCGGGGCCCTCGGCGGTGGTGCTCACCCGGGGGGCCGGTGGCCTGACCGTGTGGACGCGGGAGGGGGCGGAGCACTCGGTGCCCGCGCGCCGGGTCGCGGTGGTGGACACCATCGGCGCGGGCGACACCGTGAACGCGGCCCTGCTGCACCGGCTCACGGCCGGCGCGGGGGGCCCGGGCCCGGTCGACTGGCCCGAGGTGCTGTCCTACGCCGCCGCGGCGGCCGCGCTGACCTGCACCCGGGCGGGCGCGGAGCCTCCGTACGTCTCCGAGCTCAGCGGAGGGCGGCCCACACCGTAGCGGCCACGGCGGGGGCGAACTCCTCGACCGGCCCGACGGTGTCGGGACCGGAGAAGTGCAGGAAGAAGGCGCGCTGGAAGCAGGCGCCGAGCAGCAGCGCGGCAGCGGCCGCCGGGTCGGCGTCGGGGCGCAGCCGGCCGCGTTCGAGCTCGCGGACCAGATGGCCGGTGAGGACCTCCAGGACCACGTGCGGACCCGCGCCGATGCTCCGTACGCCCTCGCGGTGGCGGGTGAGCAGGACGGGATCGGCGAAGAGCGAGCCGAACATGGGCATGGCGTCGGCGTAGAAGAGCGAGGCGTACCGGGCGATCTCGGTCAGCCGGTCCTCGACCGGCTGGTCCCCCGGATCGGTGGTCATGGCCGCCATCATCGCGCCGGCGTTGGGGCGGCGCTCCATCAGCACGCGCACGAACAGCTCTTCCTTGTTCGCGAAGTATTTGTAGAGCGCGGCTTCCGAGCAGCCCGCCTCACGGGCGATGGCCTTCGTGGTCGCGCTGGCCAGGCCGGTCGTGCGCATCAGGTTCTCGGCCGCATCGAGCAGGCGCTCCGGAGTGGACCGGCTTGACTTTGGGGTGAGCATTCACTCACCCTAGCGGAAGCGGGGGTGAGTGAATACTCACCCACCCCTGGCGCGTCACGCCTTACATGCCATGCCTCACACGACATGCGTCACATGAATGCGGGAGCCAGGATGAAACTCACGGTGTTCGGAGCCACGGGCGGGATCGGCCACGAAGCGGTCCGGCAGGCACTGGAAGCGGGCCACGAGGTGACGGCGGTCGTCCGCGACCCGGCGCGACTCGACGTACCGGCGCACGAGCGGCTGCGGGTGACGGTGGTACGGGACCTGTCCGACGAGGATGCGCTCGTGCGGGTGCTGGAAGGGCAGGAGGCGGTGGTCTCCGCGCTCGGCCCGACGAGCAACAAGCAGGCCAGGCTCAGCCCGATCGCGGGTCCGGCCCTGCGGTCGATCGTCTCCGCGATGGACCGGGCCGGGGTGAGCCGCCTGTCGGCGGTCAGCGCGGCGCCGCTGGGTCCGGAATCTCCGGAGGACGGAGCGCTCACCCGGGTGCTGGTCTACCCGTTGCTGCGCAGGGCGCTGCGGGACGTGTACGCGGACCTCGCGGTCATGGAGGCGGCGATCGCCGCCAGCCGTACCCAATGGACGGTGATCCGGCCGCCGCGGCTGCTGGACCGGCCGTTCACGGGGACCTACCGGCGGGCCGTCGACGCCAACGTCCCGGGAGGCAAGGTGATCGCCCGGGCGGACGTCGCCGACGCCCTCCTGACCACCCTGTCCGACCCGTCGACCTCGGGCCACGCCATCGGCGTCGCCGCCTGAGCTCCCGCAACGGGGGCGGGAGGCGGTCCCGGGGGTGGCGGCGCACCCTGGAACGGGTCGCCGCCACCTGGAGGGCTAGGCCTTGCGGGCTCGGGCGGTCTTCTTCGCAGCAGCCGGGGCCGCCGCCTTCTTGGCCGCCGCCGGGGCCGCCGCCTTCTTGCGCGCGGCCGTCTTCTTCGCCGGCTTCGCCGGAGCCGCCGGGGCGGCGCCCTCCAGGACCCGGTCCGCGCCCAGGATGTCGCGCAGGAACTTGCCCGTGTGGCTCGCGCCCACCGAAGCGACCTGCTCCGGCGTGCCCTCGGCGACGACGAGGCCGCCTCCGTACCCGCCCTCGGGGCCCATGTCCACGACCCAGTCCGCGGTCTTGACGACATCGAGGTTGTGCTCGATGACGATCACCGTGTTGCCCTTGTCGACCAGCCCCGACAGCACCTTGATCAGCTTCGAGATGTCCTCGAAGTGCAGACCCGTCGTCGGCTCGTCCAGGACGTACACCGTCCGCCCAGTCGACCGCTTCTGGAGCTCCGAGGCCAGCTTCACGCGCTGCGCCTCGCCGCCCGACAGGGTCGGCGCCGACTGGCCGAGGCGGACGTACCCGAGCCCCACCTCGTTCAGCGTCTTCAGGTGCCGCGAGATCGTGGGGACGGCCTCGAAGAAGCCCGCGGCCTCCTCGATCGGCATGTTCAGGACCTCGGCGATGGACTTGCCCTTGTAGTGGACCTCCAGCGTCTCCCGGTTGTACCGGTCGCCGTGGCAGACCTCGCACGGGACGTACACGTCCGGCAGGAAGTTCATCTCGATCTTGATCGTGCCGTCGCCGGAGCAGTTCTCGCACCGGCCGCCCTTCACGTTGAAGGAGAAGCGGCCCGGCAGGTAGCCGCGCACCTTCGCCTCCATCGTCTCCGCGAAGAGCTTGCGGACGTGGTCGAAGACACCGGTGTACGTGGCCGGGTTGGACCGGGGGGTCCGGCCGATCGGCGACTGGTCCACGTGCACGACCTTGTCGACGAGCTCGTCGCCGTCCACCCGCGTGTGCCGTCCCGGCACCGAACGCGCGCCGTTGAGCTCGCGGGCGAGGTGCGTGTACAGGATGTCGTTGACCAGCGTCGACTTGCCCGAGCCCGATACGCCCGTCACCGCCGTGAGGACGCCCAGCGGGAAGGACACGTCGATGTCCCGCAGGTTGTTCTCCTTGGCGCCGTGGACCGTGAGCTTGCGCGACGGGTCCACGGGACGGCGCACGTCCGGGAGCGGGATGGACCGCTTGCCGGACAGGTACTGGCCGGTGATCGACTCGGGGTTCCTCAGCAGCTCCTTCAGCGAACCGCTGTGCACGACCTTGCCGCCGTGCTCGCCGGCGCCGGGGCCGATGTCCACGACCCAGTCGGCCACCTTGATGGTGTCCTCGTCGTGCTCGACGACGATGAGGGTGTTGCCCATGTCCCGCAGCCGGACGAGGGTCTCGATCAGACGGTGGTTGTCCCGCTGGTGGAGGCCGATGGAGGGCTCGTCCAGCACGTACAGCACGCCCACCAGGCCGGAGCCGATCTGGGTGGCGAGGCGGATGCGCTGGGCCTCGCCGCCCGAGAGGGTGCCGGCGGCGCGGTTGAGGGAGAGGTAGTCCAGGCCGACGTCGACGAGGAAGCGCAGGCGCTCGTTGACCTCCTTGAGGACCCGCTCGGCGATCTTCTTGTCGCGGGCGTCGAGCTTGAGGAGACCGAGGAAGTCCGCGCACTCGCTGATCGACATCGCGGCGACGTCGGCGATCGAGCGGTCCATCACCGTCACCGCGAGCACGATCGGCTTGAGCCGGGTGCCCTGGCAGGTGGGACAGGGCACCTCGCGCATGTAGCCCTCGAAGCGCTCGCGGCTGGTGTCGCTCTCGGACTCCGCGTGGCGGCGCTTGACGAACGGCACCGCGCCCTCGAAGGCCGTGGTGTAGGCCCGCTCGCGCCCGTACCGGTTGCGGTAGCGGACCTCGATCTGGGTCTTGTGGCCGTAGAGCAGGGCCTTCTTCGCCCGCAGCGGCAGTCCGGCCCACGCGATGTCGGTGCGGAAGCCGAGCTCCCCGGCGAGCGCGCCGATCAGCCGCTGGAAGTAGTCCTTGGTGTGGCCGAGCGCCCACGGCGAGACCGCGCCCTCGTCCAGGGACTTGTCCTCGTCCGGAACGATCAGCTCCGGGTCCACCTCCATGCGCGTACCGATGCCGGTGCACTCGGGGCAGGCGCCGAAGGGCGAGTTGAAGGAGAAGGAGCGCGGCTCCAGCTCCTCGAAGGAGAGGTCGTCGTACGGGCAGTAGAGGTGCTCGGAGTACATCCGCTCACGCTCGGGGTCGTCCTCCGCGAGGTCGACGAAGTCCAGGATCACCATGCCGCCCGACAGCCCGAGGGCGGTCTCCACGGAGTCCGTCAGCCGGCGCTTGGCGCTGTCCTTGACGGTGAGGCGGTCGATGACCACCTCGATGGTGTGCTTCTCCTGCTTCTTCAGCGTGGGCGGCTCGGAGAGCTGGATCGTCTCCCCGTCCACCCGGGCGCGGCTGTAGCCCTTGGTCTGGAGGTCGGCGAAGAGGTCGACGAACTCGCCCTTGCGCTCGCGCACCAGCGGCGAGAGCACCTGGAAGCGGCTGCCCTCGGGCAGTGCGAGCACCTTGTCGACGATCGCCTGCGGCGACTGCCGCGAGATCGGACGGCTGCACTCGGGGCAGTGGGGCTTGCCGATGCGCGCGAAGAGCAGGCGGAGGTAGTCGTAGACCTCGGTGATGGTGCCGACGGTGGAGCGCGGGTTGCGCGAGGTGGACTTCTGGTCGATGGAGACGGCCGGGGAGAGGCCCTCGATGAAGTCGACGTCGGGCTTGTCCATCTGCCCGAGGAACTGGCGGGCGTACGAGGAGAGCGACTCGACGTAGCGGCGCTGGCCCTCGGCGAAGATCGTGTCGAAGGCCAGGGAGGACTTGCCCGACCCGGAGAGTCCGGTGAAGACGATGAGCGAGTCGCGCGGCAGGTCAAGAGAAACGTTCTTGAGGTTGTGCTCGCGAGCGCCACGAACGATGAGACGGTCGGTCACGCCGGTCCGCACCTTTCTTGAGAGAGCGGGGGCACTGGCCCCCGTCCCAGGGTATTGGGGGGCGCCTCTGCGGTGGAGTGGGAGACTGGACTCCGAGCGTATAGCACGTGCATTCGATTTCCGGCACTCTCCGGCCCTCTTCACCCGATCGTGTATCGAGGGCCCTGCGACCACTAGGCTCGGCCGCATGACTGATCATGCGCACGACCTGCGATCCGTTCATGAGGCCACCGATCGACTGCTGACCGCGGTCGCGAAGCTGGACAACGCGAAGCTGGCCGAAGAGTCACATCTCCCCGGCTGGACCCGCGGCCACGTCCTGGCACACCTGGCCCGGAACGCGGACGCCCTGGTCGAGGTCTTCGAAGGCCGCCCGATGTACGAGAGCGCCACCTCCCGGGAGTCCGACATCGAGCGCGACGCGGGGCGTCCTCTGCTGGAACAGCTCGAAGACGTCCGGAATTCCGCGGACCGCTGGTTCGCCGTCGCCGAGCGCCCGCAGGACTGGACCCGCACCGTGGAACTGCGCAACGGGGTCACCGACGTCGCCGCCCGCGTCCCCTTCCGCCGCCTGATCGAGGTCGAGCTGCACCACGTCGACCTGAACATCGGCTACGAGCTCGCAGACCTCCCGGAGGAGTTCACCGCGCGCGAGATCGAGTTCCTCGCGGACCGCTGGTCCGGGCGTCCGGAGGTACCTCCGGTGACCCTGAAGACCTACCACGGCGACCACGTCTGGCACACCGGCGGCTCCGAGGGCACCCCGGTCACCCTCGTCGGCACGCCCGGCGAACTGCTCGGCTGGCTGGCCGGGCGCGACCTCCGGGGCGCCCACCTGACCGTCGAGGCGGGCGACGGCCTCCCCGAGCTCCCCCCGCTCTAGGATCAAGGCATGACGTACACCGGAGAGGTCAAAGTCGGCGGTCCGGCCGACGTGCACGAGCTCGCGGACCTGATGATTTCCAAGGTCGCGGTGGGCTCGATGAACAACAACGCCTACCTGCTGCGCTGCCGGGCCACCGATGAGCAGCTGCTCATCGACGCGGCCGCCGAGGCGGGCACCCTGCTGAGCCTGATCGGGGACGACGGCATCGCGTCCGTCGTCACCACCCACCGGCACGGCGACCACTGGGGCGCGCTCGCCGAGGTCGTCGCGGCGACCGGCGCGCGGACGTACGCGGGCGCCCACGACGCGGAGGGCATTCCGGTCGCCACCGACGTGCTCGTCGCGGACGGGGACACGATCACGATCGGCCGGGTCACGCTGACGGCCCGCCACCTGGTCGGCCACACCCCCGGCTCGATCGCGCTGGTCTACGACGACCCGCACGGTCACGCGCACGTGTTCACCGGCGACTGCCTCTTCCCGGGCGGCGTCGGCAACACCTCGGGCGACCAGAAGGCCTTCACGAGCCTGCTCGACGACGTGGAGACCAAGCTGTTCGGCGAGCTGTCGGACGAGACCTGGGTCTACCCCGGCCACGGCAACGACACCACGCTCGGCGCCGAGCGTCCCCACCTGGCCGAATGGCGCGAGCGCGGCTGGTAGCGGGCGGCGGAGGGAACGCCGGCACGTCAACCTCGCGCCGGACCGCACTCCCTTCCGGTCATTGATGGCCGAACGCACGTCCTGAGGGGGCGGGGCGGGGTAATTGCTGCACCATGCAACAGGACCCCTCCCCCGCTCCCCTTCCCCAGGCCGTCCCGGCCGACGCACCGCCCACCTCCCCCACCGTCCCCTCCTCGTCCCCCTCGATGTTCCGGATCGCCGCGGCCTCCCTCGTCGGCACCGCCATCGAGTTCTACGACTTCTTCGTCTACGGCACCGCCGCCGCCCTGGTGCTCGGCCCGCTCTTCTTCCCCTCCTTCTCCCCGCTCGCCGGGACCCTCGCCGCCTTCGGCACCTTCGGCGTCGGCTTCCTCGCCCGGCCCCTCGGCTCCGCCGTGTTCGGTCACATCGGCGACCGGTACGGCCGCCGCCCGGTGCTGCTCGCCTCCCTGCTGCTCACCGGCCTGGCCACGGTGGCGGTGGGCTGCGTGCCCTCGTACGCCTCCATCGGGATGGCCGCGCCGGTCCTGCTGGTCCTGCTGCGCTTCCTCCAGGGCCTCGGCCTCGGCGGGGAGTGGGGCGGCGCGGTGCTGCTGACCTCGGAGCACGCCCCCGAGGGGCGGCGCGGACTGTGGTCGAGCTTCCCGCAGATGGGTCCGGCGGTGGGGTTCCTACTGGCCAACGGCCTGATGCTGACCCTGTCGAGCACCCTGTCCGACGGGCAGTTCGCCGCCTGGGGCTGGCGGGTGCCGTTCTGGGTGGCGGGGCTGCTCGCCCTGACCGGGCTGTGGCTGCGCCGCTCGGTGGAGGAGACCCCGCAGTTCCGTGCGCTGGCCGAGACCGGCCACCGGGCCGACGCCCCGCTGCCCGAGGTCCTACGGGGCCACTGGCGCCTGCTCCTGCTGACCGGCGGGGCACTGGCCGTGGGCTACGCCGTCTTCTACGCGGTCACCACCTGGTCCCTCGCGTACGCCACCGAGCACCTCGGCGTGCACCGCTCCGTGATGCTGGCCTGCATCATGGTCGCCGTCGCCCTCAAGGGGGCGGCGACCCCGGTCGTCGCGGTGCTCGGCGACCGCTACGGCCGGCGCCCGCTGTGCCTGGCCGGCTGCACGGCGTCCGCGCTGTGGATGTTCCCGTTCGTGGCCCTGCTGCGCACCGCGGACCCGCTGCTGATGACCCTGGGTCTGTTCGGCGCCCTGCTCGGCATGGTGACGATGTTCGCGGTGGTGGGCGCGTACCTGCCCGAGCTGTACGCCCCGCGGATCCGCTGCACGGGCGCGGCCGTCGGCTACAACCTCGGCGGGGTGCTGGGCGGTGCGCTGACCCCGATCGTGGCGACGGCGCTGGCGGACGGCTCCGGCCCGCCGTGGGCCGTCGCCGTGTACCTGACGGCGATCGCCCTGGTCTCGCTGGCCTGCTTCGCGCTGCTGCCGGAGACCAACCCGGTGGTCGTCCGGCAGCGGACGGGTGCGTACGCAGACGCGGAGAAGGGGGCGGCCGAGACGACCGCCCCCGTCTAGCCGCCCCGCCGCTCAGCTGCTCTTGTCCACGGTCGGCTTGTGTCCCGGGTACAGGTGGCTGGGGGTCACGATGCCGGTGACGGCCTCGCCGAAGAGGGTGCTGGGCTCCTGGCCCTTGTACAGGTCGTCGGTGTTCAGAACGATGACCATGGTGGCCTGCTCCTCGGGCAGGTAGACGGTCAGCGTCTCGTACCCGGGCAACGAGCCGTTGTGGCCGATCCAGCCCTGGACGTTGAAGATGCCGAGCCCGTAGCCCGCGCCGGGGATGATGCCGATCGGCTGGGTCTTCAGCCGCTCGGCCTGGGTCGCGGGGGTCAGAAGGGTGCCGGTGGCGAGGGTCTTCGCCCAGCTGCGCAGGTCCTCCAGCGTCGAGACCATCGCTCCGGCGGACCAGGCCCAGGACGGGTCGAAGTCCGTCGCGTCCACGATCTTCCCGCCGGGCAGGTCGTTGGTGTAGCCGTGCGCGTGCGGCTCGGGGAACTCCCTGCCGACGGGGAAGAGCGTGCGGCTGCTCAGCCCGGCGGGCTTCACCACGTCCTGCCCGATGACCTCCTGGATCGGCCGGCCGGTGATCTTCTCCACCAGCAGGCCGAGCAGGATCAGGTTGGTGTTGGAGTACTCGAACTGCGCACCCGGCGCGAAGTTCACCGGGTGCTTGAAGGAGATGTCGAGCAGCTGCTGCGGCGTGAAGGTGGAGGTGATCCGGGCGTCGAAGCCCGGGTCCTCGCTGTAGTTGTAGAGCCCGCTGCGCATGCCCGCCAGTTCGCGCAAGGTGATGCGGTCCCCGTTCGGGACGCCGCTGATGTACTTGCCGATCGGGTCGTCCAGGGAGAGCTTGCCCTGGTCGACGAGCTGGAGGAGGGCGGTGACCGTGAACGTCTTGGTCTCGCTGCCGATGCGGACCCCGAGATCGGGTGTCATCGGAGCGCCGGTGGACTTGTCGGCCACCCCGAAGGACTTCACGTAGCTGCCCTTGCCGGGGGCCCACAGGCCCACGGTCACGCCCGGCACCTTCGCCAGGTCCATCACCTCACGCACGGCCGCGTCCAGTCGGGCCGCGACGGCCGGCGTGAGTTGCGGGAATTCCGTGTCGCCGTCCGGTGACGGAGCGGCGGACACGGAAGGCGCCGGGGCGGTGACCCCGTGCGCGGAGCCCGCGGCGACCGGGGCGAGAAGGACTCCTGCGGCCGTGGCGGCCACGCAGGCCCTGCGCATACGCGTGCGGGTCGACCTCATGGCACTGCCTCCTGTCGCAGACGACCAGGGCAACAGCACCAGCGTAGGCCCGGGTATCCCCGGTCGCGCGGCGGATCAGGCGTCGATGCGCTCCGGGCCTGCCGCGGCGGCCTCGGCCTCCGCCTGCTTCTTCGAGGCGATCAGGCTGGTGATCGTGGTGATCACCAGGACACCGCAGATGACGCCGAGGGAGACCGGGATGGAGATCTGCGGGACGTGCAGGCCCGACTCGTGGAGGGCGTGCAGCACGAGCTTGATGCCGATGAAGCCGAGGATGACGGAGAGCCCGTAGCTGAGGTGGACCAGCTTCTTGAGCAGGCCGCCGATGAGGAAGTACAGCTGGCGCAGACCCATGAGGGCGAAGGCGTTGGCGGTGAAGACGATGTACGGGTCCTGGGTGAGGCCGAAGATCGCGGGGATCGAGTCCAGGGCGAACAGCACGTCGGTGGTGCCGATGGCGAGCATGACGACCATCAGCGGGGTCAGGACGCGCTTGCCGTTCTTCTGGATGAAGAGCTTGGTGCCGTGGTACTGGTCGGCGACGCCGAACTTCTTCTCGATGGACTTGAGGAGACGGTTCTCCTCGAACTCCTCGTCTTCCTCGTCCTTGCGGGCTTCCTGGATCAGCTTCCACGCGGTGTAGATGAGGAAGGCACCGAAGATGTAGAAGACCCACGAGAAGTTGGCGATGATCGCGGCGCCGGCGGCGATGAAGATGGCGCGCAGGACGAGGGCGATCAGCACGCCGATCAGCAGCACGCGCTGCTGGAGCTGCGAGGGAACCGCGAACTTCGCCATGATCAGGACGAAGACGAAGAGGTTGTCGACGCTGAGGGACTTCTCCGTGATGAAGCCTGCGAAGAACTCCTGCGAGGCCTGGCCGTGGCCGAAGGCCATCAGGCCGAGTCCGAAGAGCACCGCGAGGACGATCCAGACGACCGTCCAGATGCCCGCCTCCTTCATGGAGACGTCGTGCGGTTTGCGGCCGATGAAGAAATCGGCGCCGATGAGGATGCCCAGACCGAGAATGGTCAGCACCCATAGGGTCAACGAAACGTCCACGTGAACACGCCTCCGGCAGATGGCTCAGAACTTGTCAGCGTCATCGCTGCCGGAGGTCTCTTCCACCCGGACGGCCAGGAGGCCACGGGCCGGCGCCCCGGGACCGATTGCAGTCCGTATTGACGGGCACGCCGTAGCAGGAAAGCAGGAATACTCCCCTCCGCACTCACCAGGGTACCCGTCGTAGGCACGTAAGGTAAAGGGGAACCCAAGAACTGGTCAGTAGCCGGTCATCGGCGCCGGGCGGCGGACCGCCCGGCCGCCACTACCGCGCGCGGCCGCGGGCCGCCGCGACCCGCTCCAGTGCCTGGTCAAGGACCCGGCTGCCCTGCGGGGGCAGGTCCGGCTCGAAGATCCAGGCGTGGTGGACCCAGGGGTCGGCGAGGTGGTTGTCCGGTACGGGCGACAGCCGCATCAGCGAGCGCCACAGCGGGTCCAGGAGCGGCCCGTAGGCCGAGGCCTCGTCACGGTCCGCGACCATCAGGAGGTGCACGCCGACGGCCGGGCCCTCGTCGGCGAGGTAGCGCAAACGGGTGACGGCGCGGTCGTCGAAGCCGTGCGGGAAGTCGTGCACGATCAGCAGCTGGTCGGAGGTGTCTACATCGGGCGGCAGGTCCTCCGGAGCCCCGGCCCGCACGGCCATCTGTACGAGGTCCACCCGGCGGGTCAGCCGCTCCAGGGTCTCGGTGACCGCCACGGCCCCGGCGGCGGGCGCCCCGGCCAGCACTCCGGCCCGCACCAGCGGGGCCAGCGAGGCGGCTCCGGCTCCGGCCGCGTCGATGACGTGGACGGCGAACCGGTCGGCGGGGTGGGCGGCCAGCATCCGCGCCGCGTGCGCGACGGCCATGTCCATGGCGGCCCGGCGTAGCCGGTCGGTGTCCATCGCCATGGCTGCCTCGGAACCGGTGCGGCCGTTGTCGATCCACAGGCCGCGTTCCAGCGGGACCCGGACCAGCATGGGGATGCGCAGACCGGGCCGCTCGGGCAGGTGGAGGTCGCCCAGGCGCAGGGCGAGCGGGGCCTCGGCGGGCACGGAGTGCGCGTGCCAGACCGGGTTGTCCCAGCGCGCGTACGCGGCGGGCAGCGCGGGCTCGACCACCTCGGACTCGGAGGTGAGCTGGACCAGGTCCCGGTCGAGGACCTCCTGCGCCCGCGCGACCAGCTCCTCGCGGCGGTCCCGGGCGGCGTCGCGGTCGGCGTTTCCGGAGCCGCCGAGGCGGTGGCGGGGGTCGGACAGCGCCTCGTCGAGCTCGCGGTCCATCCGGGAGTCGGCGAACTCGACGGCGCCGCGGTAGGCGGCGACGGAGCGGGCCAGGTCCTCGAACATGCCCCAGACCTGGTTGTAGAGCCGCTCCTCCATGGACCAGCCGCTCGCGTCCCCGGCGACGGGGCGGGGCTGCTCCCCGGGCCGCGGCGGCGCGGCGGGGCGCGGCGCGGGCTCGGGCGGCTCGGTGCTGGTGCGGCGGCGCGGGTGGGCGTAGCTGATGGTGGGCGGACCGCCGGCGGTGTCAGGTCCCGCTTGCGGTGGCGGGGGCATCGGCGGGGGTGTGGGCGTCGGCGCGGCCGGAACGTCCTGCGGCGCCGGGGTCGGTGTCTGGGCCGTGGCCGGGGCCCGGAGCCCGCGCGGAACGGTCGGGGCCGGACCGCCGGGCATGACGGCCAGGGTGATGTCCCCGGCCGGCGCCGTGCCCAGGGCGGCGGCGGCCAGTTCGGCCGCGGCCGGCGCGGGCAGCCCGGCGTCGGCCAGGAGCGCGCCGAGGCCGGCGGCGTACCCCTGGCCGACGGCGCGCACCTTCCAGGCGCCCTGGCGCCGGTACAGCTCCAGGGCCACGACGGCGGTCTCCGACTCCAGTCCGGTCAGCGTGTACCCGGCGAGCTCCGCGCCCTCCGGGTCGGCCACGGAGACGTAGGAGGCGGGGACCGCGCCGAAGTGCCCCGGCCCGCCGGGCGGCAGGACCAGGACGAGGCCGACCCGGTGGACGGCCGGTGCGACCGCGTCGAGGTCGACCGCTATGCGGTGCTGCCCGGAAGCCGCCCCGGGCACTTCCAGCCCGGGGAGGGTGCGGGCGCCCGGGTGGGCGACCGCCCCGGGGCCGGCGAGCCGGCCCGTGTCGTCGCCGAGCTGGGCCAGGGCGAGCACGGGTGTGCCCGCCGAGACCCTGATCTCCACCCGGCTCCGGGACAGGGGGTGGTTCTGCCCCCGGACCAGTTCGGCCGTCATCGTGCAGCCCCTCCCCCGTACCCGTTCTTCCGCCGGGCCCTCGATCGCGCCCGGTCCTGCCGTGCCGTACTTCTGTTGCGCCGTGCCGTGGTGCTGGTGTGCCGTGCTGCCGGTCCTGCTTACAGGTGCGGCAGGATCGCCGGCATCAGGTCCTGGAAGGTACGGCCGTTGGCCGGGTTTCCGAGGGCCGTCATCTGCCAGCCGCCGCCGACGCGCGACACCTTCGCCATGATCTGAGCGGTGTACTGACCGCCACCGTCCAGCGTGTAGCGGGCCAGCTCCTGGCCGTTGGTCTCGTCGACGATGCGGCAGAAGGCGTTCTCCACCTCCTGGAACGTCTGGCCGGTGAAGGAGTTCACCGTGAAGACGATCTGGTCGATGTGCACCGGCACGCGCTGCAGGTCGACGAGGATCGACTCGTCGTCCCCGCCCTGGCCGACGCCGCCGACGAGGTTGTCACCCGTGTGCTTCACCGAGCCGTCGTCGCTCTGCAGGTGCCGGAAGAAGACGACGTCCACGGGCTGCTTGTCGGCGAAGAGCACCGCCGACGCGTCGAGGTCGATCTCCCGGGTCCGCGAGCCGAACAGCCCCCGGCGCTTGGCCGCCTGCCAGCCGAGGCCCATCCGGACCGCGGTCAGCGTGCCTCCGTCCGCCTTCTGCAGACTGATGGCCTGACCCTTGGTCATGTTGACCGTCACGCGCTGTCCCCTCTCCATAGCCCTCCCCCGATGGGGGTGCGCAGCGTGTACCTGCGGCTGTGCCAACCCTACTGACCGCCTCCGGGTCAGGCGAGGCCCGCTTCCTTCATCTGTCGCAGCTCCTTCTTCAGCTCGCCGACCTCGTCCCGGATCCGGGCCGCGACCTCGAACTGCAGCTCGGCCGCCGCACCCCGCATCCGCTCGGTCATCTGCTCGATGAGCGCGGCCAGTTCGGCGGCGGGACGGTCCGTCGCCACGACGGGACCCTTGGCGCCCTTCGCCCCGGCCTTGCCGCCCGACGCGGCCGACGCCGCCTTGCCGCCCAGCGCCGGGACGGGCGCCTTGAGGGCCTTGCCGTCCTTCGTCTGCCGGTAGCCGGTACCGAGGAGCTCCTCGGTGTCGAGCTCCTCGCGGGCGATGGTGGCCACGATGTCGTTGATCTTCTTGCGCAGCGGCTGCGGGTCGATGCCGTGGGCGGTGTTGTAGGCGACCTGCTTCTCGCGGCGCCGGTTCGTCTCGTCGATCGCCTGGGCCATCGCCGGGGTGATGCTGTCCGCGTACATGTGGACCTGGCCGGAGACGTTGCGCGCCGCGCGTCCGATGGTCTGGATCAGCGAGGTCCCCGACCGCAGGAACCCCTGCTTGTCGGCGTCGAGGATGGCCACCAGCGACACCTCGGGCAGGTCGAGGCCCTCGCGGAGCAGGTTGATGCCGACCAGGACGTCGTACTCGCCGGCCCGCAGCTCGCGCAGCAGTTCGATGCGGCGCAGGGTGTCCACGTCGCTGTGCAGGTAGCGGACCTGGATGCCGAGCTCCAGGAAGTAGTCGGTGAGGTCCTCGGCCATCTTCTTGGTGAGGGTGGTGACCAGGACCCGCTCGTCCTTCTCCACCCGCTGCCGGATCTCGTGCACCAGGTCGTCGATCTGGCCCTCGGTGGGCTTGACCACGACCTCCGGGTCGATGAGCCCGGTCGGGCGGATGATCTGCTCGACGAAGCCGTCGCCGCGCGAGAGCTCGTACTTCCCCGGAGTGGCCGACAGGTAGACGGTCTGGCCGATCCGCTCCTGGAACTCCTCCCACTTCAGCGGCCGGTTGTCGAGGGCCGACGGGAGCCGGAAGCCGTGGTCGACCAGGGTCCGCTTGCGCGAGGCGTCGCCCTCGTACATCGCGCCGATCTGGGGCACGGTGACGTGCGATTCGTCGATGACGAGGAGGAAGTCCTCGGGGAAGTAGTCGATGAGGGTGTTCGGGGCGGAGCCGCGCTCGCGGTCGTCCATGTGGAGCGAGTAGTTCTCGATGCCGGAGCAGGAGCCGATCTGGCGCATCATCTCCAGGTCGTAGGTGGTGCGCATGCGCAGGCGCTGCGCCTCCAGCATCTTGCCCTGCTTCTCCAGCTCGGCGAGGCGCTCGGCGAGCTCGGCCTCGATGCCGCGGACCGCCTTCTCCATGCGCTCGGGGCCGGCGACGTAGTGGCTGGCGGGGAAGACGTAGAGCTCGCGGTCCTCGCTGATCACCTCGCCGGTCAGCGGGTGCAGGGTGGACAGGGCCTCGATCTCGTCGCCGAACATCTCGATGCGGACGGCCAGTTCCTCGTAGACCGGGAAGATCTCGATGGTGTCGCCGCGCACGCGGAAGGTGCCCCGGGTGAAGGCCACGTCGTTGCGGGTGTACTGGATGTCGACGAAGCGGCGCAGGAGCTGGTCCCGGTCGATCTCCTCGCCGACCTTGAGGGAGACCATCCGGTCGACGTACTCCTGCGGGGTGCCGAGACCGTAGATGCAGGACACGGAGGCGACGACGATGACGTCGCGCCGGGTGAGGAGGGAATTGGTCGCGGAGTGACGCAGTCGCTCCACCTCCTCGTTGATGGAGGAGTCCTTCTCGATGTAGGTGTCCGACTGAGGTACGTAGGCCTCGGGCTGGTAGTAGTCGTAGTACGAGACGAAGTACTCGACCGCATTGTTCGGCAGGAGCTCGCGGAATTCGTTCGCCAGCTGGGCGGCGAGCGTCTTGTTCGGCGCCATCACCAAGGTGGGCCGCTGGAGCTTCTCGATCATCCAGGCGGTCGTCGCCGACTTGCCGGTTCCGGTCGCGCCGAGCAGCACGACATCCTTCTCACCTGCACGGATGCGCTTCTCCAGCTCGGCGATGGCCGTCGGCTGGTCGCCGCTGGGCTGGTAGGAGCTGACGACCTCGAAAGGCGCCACCGTGCGTTCGATCTTCGATACGGGCCGCATGGGTCAACCGTACGACCACCCACTGACACTCGGGACCCACCCGCCCCGTGCGGAGCCGTGCGGGCCTGGTCCGTTTGTCGTAGTTCGGTGGCGGCCCGGTGATCGTCAACCCCATGATCGCCGTACGCGGCTCTCCCTGAAAGTGCGTCGGAAACGCATCGCCGCCAGTGCACCGCCGCAACGAATGCCGCTCCGCGCCCGTTTGACGGCAGGAGCAGGGCCCATGACCCGAGGAGAACGCGCATGTACGTCCGATCCGCCGCCGCGGCCACCGCCGCCTTCCTGGGACTCGCCCTGAGCGTGTGCGGTGCGGGATCCGCCTCGGCCGCACCCGGTCCGGACTGGCTGTCCAACCCGATCGTGTACGCCCACCGGGGGGCTTCGGCGTACGCCCCGGAGAACACTCTGGAGGCGATCGACCTCGCCATGGAGATGGGCTTCGACTGGGTGGAGAACGACGTCCAGCGCACCAAGGACGGGGAGCTCGTGGTCATCCACGACGACACCCTGACCCGGACGACCGATGTCGAGCAGGTGTTCCCCGACCGCAAGCCCTGGCGGGTGAAGGACTTCACCGCGGCGGAGATCGCCCGGCTGGACGCGGGCAGCTGGTTCGGCCGGGAGTTCGCGGGCGCCCGCGTACCGACCCTGCGGCAGTACATGAACCGGGTCCAGCGCAACCAGCAGCGCCTGCTCCTGGAGATCAAGAAGCCGGAGCTCTACCCCGGAATCGAACAGCAGACCCTGGTCGTGCTGGGCGAGACCGGCTGGCTCGAGGAGAACCACGTGGCCCGCCGGCTGGTGGTCCAGAGCTTCAGCGCCGCCTCGGTCCGCACCGTGCACGAGCTGCGCCCCGACCTGTTCACGGCCTTCCTCGGCACCCCGGCCCTCGCCGACCTGCCGCGGTACGCCGAGTTCACCGACCGGATCAACCCCTGGTACACCACCATCGACGCGGACTGGGTCGCCGCGGTGCACAAGCTGCTCGGCGCCCACGGCAAGGCGCTGGAAGTGGACACCTGGATCGTGGACGACGCCCCGACCGCCCTGAAGGTCCAGGACATGGGCGTGGACGGGATCATCACCGACAAGCCCGACGTCGTACGGGAAGCGGTCGGCGGCTACTGACGCGGCCGACGCGTGCGGCGCTGTCCGTGCTGTCGGCACTGTCGGCACTGTCAGCGGGGCGCCGTACCGTGAAGGGGTGGACACTCCTCAGCCCCGCGGGCCGCACCTCGAATGGACCGTCGTCGACAGCGATATCGGTCCGCTGCTCCTCGCCGCCACCCCCGAGGGCCTGGTCAAGGTCGAGTTCCATGCCGGGCCGGACCGGGCCGCGAAGATGATCGGCGCGCTCGTCTCCCGGCTCGGCGCCGACGCCCGGCGCCCGCCGCCGGGCGAGGAGGTTCTGCTGGCCGAGCCGATACGCCAGCTGAACGCCTACTTCGCCGGTACGCTGCGCCGCTTCGATCTGCCGCTGGACTGGCGGCTCAGCTCCGGCTTCAACCGGCAGGTCCTGCTGGAACTGGACCGCACCGTGCCCTACGGGGCGGTCGTGGGCTACGGCGAGCTGGCCGCCCGGGCAGGGGCCCCGGGCGCGGCCCAGGCCGTCGGCAACGCCATGGGCTCGAACCCCCTGCCGCTGGTGGTGGCCTGCCACCGGGTCGTGGAGAACGACGGGGGCATCGGCGGCTTCGGCGGCGGCGTGGAGACCAAGCGCCGCCTCCTCGCCCTGGAGGGGGTACTCCCCCAGCCGCTGTTCTAGGGGGTGGCGTGCTCCCGATGCTCCCCGTGCCCCCGGAAACACTGTTCCGCCCGCCCTGCGAGGGGTGCGAAACTGCGGCGGTGACCACACCTTGCGCCGCGCCCGCAGCCCCTCCGCATCCGTGTCGGAGGTGGACCGCGTGAGCACCGCGCCCGGCACCGACCGGCCCGCCGTCACGGTCACCGCCGCCGACCTGCCCCGACTGCGGCGCCGCACCTCCGGGGTGCTGATCGCCGGCCAGATGCTGGGCGGGATCGGCGTACCCATCAGCATCGCCCTGGCCCCGGTCCTGGCCACCGAGGTCAGCGGCACGGAGTCGCTCTCCGGCTTCGCCTCGACCGCCTCCGTGATCGGCACCGCGGCCGTCTCCCTGCCGCTCGCCGCGCTGATGACCGCGCGCGGCCGCCGGCCCGGACTGGTCCTCGCCTACGTGATCGGCGCGGCCGGGGCCGCCCTCGTCGTCCTCGCCGCCTCGATCAAGAGCTTCCCGCTGCTGATGCTCGGCATGGCCGCCTTCGGAGCCGCCTCCTCCGCCAACCTCCAGGCCCGCTTCGCCGCCGCCGACCTCGCCGAGCCCGACCACCGGGCACGGGCGATCTCCGTGGTCGTATGGGCCTCCACCATCGGCGCCGTGCTCGGCCCCAACCTCTCCGCCCCGGCCAGCCGCAGCTTCGCCGGCACCTCCATACCCCCGATGGCGGGGCCCTTCATATGGGCCGGCGCCATCTTCCTGCTCACCGCCACGCTGATCGGCGTGCTCCTGCGCCCGGACCCGCTGCTGACGGCCCGCGCGCTCGCCCCGGCCGAGGACCAGACCCGCGCCGGGCGTTCGCTGCGTGCCGGGTTCGCGGCCGTCAAGGCCTCCCCCCGGGCCCGGCTCGCGCTGCTCACCATCGCGGTGTCACACACCGCCATGGTCTCGATCATGGTGATGACCCCGGTCGACCTCGGGCACCACGGAGCCGGGCTCCAGCTCATCGGGCTGGTCATCAGCGGGCACATCGCCGGCATGTTCGGCTTCTCGCCCGTGATGGGCTGGCTCGCGGACCGGATCGGCCGGCTGTCCGTGATCGGGCTCGCCGCAGGGCTGCTGTCCGTCGCCGCGCTGCTCGCCGGCACCGCCGACGGGAACCACACCCAGAGCGGCATCGGCCTCTTCCTGCTCGGGCTGGGCTGGTCCGCCGGCATGGTGTCCGGCTCCGCGCTGCTGACCGACTCGGTGCCGCAGCCCGCGCGGGCCGCCGTGCAGGGGCTGGGCGACCTCACCATGAACACGGCCGCCGGGGTCGGCGGCGCCGCCGCCGGGCTGGTCATGTCCCAGGCGGGCTACGGCTGGCTCAACGCGGCCGCCGCCGCCCTGCTGCTGCCGATGGCGGCGCTCGCGCTGTTCACCTCGCGCCGCAGCCCGGTGAAGGCTGCGGACACCGGGACGGGCACCGCTCAGTAGCTGATGTGGTAGGCCTTGCGGAGCGTCTCGTGGACGGTCCAGGTGGTCTTGTCACCCTCCCGAAGGACACAGGCGGAGCCCGGGCCGACCTCCAGGGTCTCGCCGCCCTCCACCTCGACGGTGGCGCGGCCGCTCACCACCACGAACAGCTCGTTCGCCTCGGTGTCGGTGACCACGCCCGGGGTGATCTGCCAGATCCCGCGCACCTGCGAGCCGTCCGGCGCCTCCCACAGCACCTTGCCCGTCACCACGGGGTTCCCGGAGACGATCTGCGCCGGGTCGAGCTCGTCCGGCTCCAGCTCGGAATCGGGAAAGTCCGGGACGGAGACGGCGAAGGAAGCGGGGGCGTGATCACTTGTGCTCATGCTCCGGGAGCCTAATCGGCACGCCCGGCGCGCCGCGGCGACCAGAGCGTCCAGCGCGCGTCCACCCGACCCGTCACCCTGTCGAGCGGCACCGTCCCGGTCCGGGCGTCAGTGGGCGGGTGCGGGCGGCGCGGCCCTGCGGGGCGAAGTCCCCTACCCGCCCTTCGCCCGTTCCCCGGGGCTGTGCCCCGGACCCCCTGGGGCTCCGCCCCAGACCCCGCGCCTCAAACGCCGGCGAGGCTGGATGATGCCGCGCAGCGGCATTTCCAGCCCGTCCGGCGTTTGAGGACCGGGTCCGGGCAGCGCCCGGGGAACGGTGGAAGGGCGGGTAGGGGAACTCCGCCCCGCAGGGCAGCACGCCTACGGGCGGGGCCGCGTGTTTGGGGGCCCTGGGCGCGCGCCAGGGATGGGGACATGTCACAGCACACAGCAACTGCACGCACCGCCCCGGTCCCCGTCCTGTCGGAGGAGGTGCGCGAGGCCCTCGACCGCGGGCACCCCGTCGTGGCACTGGAGTCCACGATCCTCGCCCACGGCCTGCCCCGCCCCCGCAATCTGGCGGTGGGTCTGGAACTGGAGGAGCTGGTCCGCGCGGAGGGAGCCGTCCCGGCGACCATCGCGGTCGTCGACGGAGTGGCGTACGCCGGCCTGGACAAGGCCCGGCTGGAGCGGATCGCGGGCGGCGAGGGCGTGCGCAAGCTCGGCCACCGGGATCTGGCCCCGGCCCTCGCCACGGGGGCGACCGGCGCGACGACGGTCTCGGCCACGGCCTTCCTCGCCGCGCGGGCGGGGCTGCGGGTCTTCGCCACCGGCGGGCTGGGCGGCGTACACCGGGACTGGACCCGGTCGCAGGACGAGTCGGCCGACCTCGCGCTGCTGGCGCGGACCCGGATCACCGTGGTGTGCGCGGGGGTGAAGTCGATCCTGGACGTGCCCGCGACGCTCCAGCGGCTGGAGACGCTGGGGGTGACGGTCCTCGGGTACGGGACGGATCGTTTCCCCGGGTTCTACCTGGCCGATTCCGGCGAGCCGGTGGACTGGACGGTGCACCGCCCGGAGGAGGTGGCGGCCGTGATGGCCGCTCAGGACCTGCTCGGCGGCGCGGAGTCGGCGCTGCTCGTGGCGAACCCGGTGGCGGCGGAGCGGCAGCTCGATCCGGAGCTGCACGACCGGGTCCTGGCCGAGGCCCTGGCGGAGTGCCGGGAGCGGGGCATCACGGGACAGGCGGTGACACCGTTCCTGCTGGGGTTCCTGGTGCGCGCGACGGGCGGCGCCTCCCTGGAGGCCAACCTCGCGGCGGTACGGGGCAACGTGCGGCTCGGGGCCCGGATCGCGCGGGCCCGGGCGGCGCGGCCGTGACCGCCGCACCGGCCGCTCCCGCCGGGCCGGGGGCGCTGCTGGTCGTCGGGGACGTGGTGACGGACGTCGTGGCGGTCCATGCGGAACCACTGGCTCCGGGCACCGACACCCCGGCCCGGATCCGGACCCTGCCGGGCGGCGCCGGCGCCAACGCGGCCTGCTGGGCCGCCCACGCGGGGGCTCCGGAGGTACGCCTCCTCGCGCGGGTCGGCGCCGACTCGGCCGGGTGGCACGAGCGGGCCCTGCTCGACGCGGGGGTGCGGCCGAGGCTGGTGGTGGATCCCGCCGAGCCGACCGGGACGGTGGTCGCGCTGGTCGGAGCGGACGCGGAGCGGACCTTCCTGACCGACAGCGGTGCCTCGCTGCGGCTCTCCCCCGCCGACTGGGAGTCCGGACTCCTGGACGGGGTCGCCCATCTCCACCTGTCGGGCTACCTGTTCTTCGCGGACGCGAGCCGGGAACTGGCCCTGGTCGCGCTACGGGCCGCCCTCGCCCGGAACGTGACGGTGAGCGTGGATCCGGCGTCGGCGGGGTTCCTGGCCGCGCTGGGTCCGCAGCGCTTCCTGGCCGCCGCGGCGGGGGCCGGCGTACTGCTGCCGAACGCGGACGAGGCGCTGCTGCTCGCGGGGGCACCGGGACCGACGGGAGCGACCGGGCCTACAGGGGCGGCCGGACCGCCGGAGCTGGCGGCCGCGGTCGCGCGGGCGGCGGCGGAGCTGAGCCGGCGGGTGCCGTTGGTGGTGGTCACCCGGGGCGGGGCCGGAGCGCTCATCGCCGAGGACGGCCGGGTGACGGCCGAGGTCGCGGCGGAGAGCGCCGAGGCGGTGGATTCCACGGGCGCCGGTGACGCCTTCACCGGCGCCTTCCTCGCGGCCCGGCTGGCGGGCGCGGGCCCGGCGTGGGCCGCGGGGGCCGGATGCCGGGCGGCCGCGCTGGCGGTGGCCCGGCTGGGCGGGCGGCCGTAGAGCGGCCTCGGGACGAGGGGTCAGGAGGTGTACTGCTGGTCGAGGGAGTCGATGACGCCCGTGCCGTCCAGGTGGTAGCGGAAGACGCGGCCCTGGTTCGGGTGGGCGATCAGCCAGTCGATGAGCTGCTGGAGGGTGATCGGCTGGCTCACGGTGCTCGCGACGATGGGGGTGACGGCCGTGATCTTGGCGTCCTCGGCGATGTTGAGGAAGGTTTCCTTGCCGGTGGTCTCGAAGGGGGCGGAGTCCGCGCCGGGGGCGGCGCAGCCCCAGTTTCCGTGCTTGATGATCAGGCTGTGGACCCCGCCTTCGGGGGTGTAGCGGTTGACGGCGATCTCGTCGGGCGAGATCGGCATCTTGTGGTCGCAGGTGGAACCGGGCGTCGGCGCCTTCTTCGTACCCGCCGGGGTGACGGTCGAAGGGGTGGCGGGAGTCGGCTTCTTCGACGGGGCCGAGGAGGCCGACGGCGAGGCGGCGCCCGTGGCCGCCGCACTGGTGGCGGGGCTCGCGGGGGTTCCCGGCGCGCCGGTCTCCTCGTCGCCGTTGCAGGCCGTGAGGGCCAGGGTCCCGCACAGGGCCAGCGCGGCGAGCGCCGCCTGCGTGCGCACCCGTCTCGCGCCCCGAACCACCTTGCCGTGTCCGTGCATTGACCGCATCGCCTTCTCCCTCTGCCAAGGCGCCACCGGGGTGGCCGCCGTCGAAGCGTGCCGTCAACGTAGCGCGGGGTTCCGGCCGGAGCGATGGCCGGAACCGATCGTCACCGTGCCGGAATCCCCCTGTTGCCGTTCCCGGACCTCCGTGACGGGGAAGGGGTATGCAGCCGCAGCCGCGGCGGCCCGCCGGGTCAGCCGGAACCTCCTCCGCGCAGGCCCGTCCAGGCCGGATGGCGCGGATCGTCGGCCCGGACCAGGGCGTCGGCCCGGTCCGCCGGGCCGGTCTCGGCCTCGTAGCGCGCGAAGGCGGGGAGGGTCCAGCGGGCGGCCTCCTCGGTGCGGCGGGCGAGTGCGCCCGGGGAGAGCCCGATGTGGACGCTGAGGTCGAAGGGGAACCAGTGGCCCAGCAGCAGCGGGCCGTGCACGATCAGCACGCCGCCGGGCGGGAGTTCGGCGTAGGGGCTGCGGGTCGCCCGGTCGGTGACCGGGTCCCAGAGGTCGGGCAGCACCCGGCCGGTGCCGCCGGGGTCGGTCGGGCCGAAGACCTCCCGCCAGAGCGCGGCCGTGTCGTACCAGCCGTCGAGGTAGGAGTCCACGTCCTCGCGGCCGAACTCGAAGCGGAGGGAGGCCGGGCGCAGGAAGCCCTCGGCCGCCACCACCAGGACCGAACGCCCGCGCAGGCGCAGCGCGTCGGCGAGCTCCGCGGCGAGCACGCCGGTGCGGGCGGCGGGCGCCCCGTCGATGCCCACCCGCCGCCATCGGCCCTCGGGGCCGCCCCCGTCCTCGCCGGTGCCTCCGCCTCCGCTCTCGCCGCTGCCCTGCTCGTCGTCGTCGTCGAGGTGACCGGCGAGCCGCTCGGCCATCCGCTGCCATGTGATCGCTTCCAGCTGCACCAGCCCATTGTCAGTGGTGACACCTAACGTTTTTCAGGAGGGATCACCGGCGCACAGGGGGCCGGCGGCCCGGCCTTGGGGAGGGGTCTGTCATGGCTCGGGAGACGACGTATCTGGAGCTGTCCCAGGAGGACGGCGGTGCCCACAAGTTCTACGAGGTCACCGTCGACGGGACCTCCGTCTCGGTGCGGTACGGCCGCATCGGCGCGGACGGCCAGCTGCAGAGCTCCTCCTTCCCCACCATCGAGAAGGCGCGGGCCGCCGCCGCCAAGAAGGTCGGGGAGAAGGTCCGCAAGGGCTACGCCCCCGCGGTGCGGGGAGTCCGCGCGGCCCGGTCGGTGACGCGCCGCCAGGTGACCTCGACCCCCTCCACCGCACGCGCGGTGGCCCCGGTGCTGTGGCGGTTCCGTACGGGGTCCTCCGCCTTCGGGATCCACGTGGACGAGGACCGCTGCTGGGTCGGGAACCAGGCCGGAGACGTCTACACGGTGAGCCACGAGGGTGAGGTGCTCGCCCGGTACTCGCTGCCGGACGGGGTGAAGTGCCTGGTGGCGGACGAGTTCTGGATCTACGCGGGCTGTGACGACGGCACGGTGTACGACCTGTCCTCGAAGGTGCCGTTCGGGGCGTACGACATCGCGGCCGACGTGGACATCTTCTGGCTGGACATCCGCGAGGGCGTGCTGAACGTGTCCGACCGCAACGGCGGGCTGACGGTCATCGACCACGAGGACGAGTTCCAGTGGTCGCGGCGCTCGGCCGGGGCGAACGCGTGGATGGTGCGTGCGGACGAGCGGGCGGTCTACCACGGCCACGGCAAGGGGGTCACGGCCTACGCCCCCGACGGCGGGCGGGAGTTGTGGCACACGCAGACCGACGGGTCGGTGCTGTTCGGCTGGCAGGAGGACCACGCGGTGTACGCGGGAACCGGCCGCAACACCGTGCAGCGGCTGTCGAAGGCGACGGGCGCACTGGAGGCCACCTACCGGTGCGACGCCGCGGTCTACTCGTGCGCGACCTCGCCGGACGGCCGGCACGTCTTCGCCGGCGACCTCGCCTCGTCCGTGTACTGCTTCGACGCCGACGGGCGGCGGCTGTGGAAGCTGGGCACCGGCAGCGGGGCCGCGCTGTCCATGCAGTATCTGGACGAGCGGCTGTACTTGGTGACCACGGACGGTTCGCTGGTCTGCGTGGATGCGAGCGAGGCCGCGATCGCGGCCGCCCGGGAGGGGTCGGTGCCGACGGCCGTGGACGTGAAGTCGGCGGCCGCCCTGCCCGTCTTCACCCCGGCGGCCACGCCCGCCGCGGTGGCGACGGTGTCGGTGGCCTCGGTGCCCGCGGGCGGCGTGGTCGTGGAGTGCGTGCAGCAGGGCCAGCGGATGCGCGTACAGGTGGTGTCGGGCGGGTTCGAGCCCTCCTGGAACGTGCAGTTCCCGCGCGGGATACGGGAGCCCGGCGCCAGGTACGTGGTGGACGGCCTGCACCCGGCGGCCGGAGGCTTCTACCGCGTGCGCGGGGAGATCCGCCGTCTCGTCTGAGCAATGGCCCGGTTCACGGGGGCGGGGCCACCGCTCACGGGGGGCCACCGCTCACGGCAGGGGCGGGGGCGGGGTCACCGCATCGGCCTCATCGCGTCCGCGTGGGGCACGCGCAGGGCGTGGTCCCGGGCGGGGCCTGCGCGGGGAGCGCGAAGGGGTCGCCCTCGCCGAGGGCGGCGGTCACGCAGAGCACGACCCGCTCGGTGCCGAAGTTGCGGCCGAGGTGGACGTGGCGCCGCCCGGCGGGTTCGACGAAGCTGGTGCCGGTGTGGTGCACCTCGACCGTGCCGTCGCTCAGGATCCGGGTCAGGGTGCCGGACTTGACCACCGCTATCAGCGGCACGCGGTGGTAGTGCCAGCCGGTGCAGCCGCCGGGCTCTATCTCGACCTCTCTCACCACGAGGTCGGAGGCCACCTCCGCTTTCGGGCGGCGGCCCGCAGTCCTCGGGCGCCCGACCGTCGCCTGCCGTCCAGCCATGTTTCCCTCCTCGATGGACCGGACGCGGCCCACTCGACTCACGGTAGGAGGACACCATGAGGTCGGGGAAGGCTCTGTGAAACCGCAAGTATCCATACGTACAAGGTGATATAAGGCCTGAACGGCGGTATCACTTCGGCATGAGCCTGGTCGTTTTCGAGTCGACGAAGCAGATTCACTGCGCGGAGTGCAGGCAGGGACCGCTGCGCCGCCTCGTCCGCGAGACCGGCGTGCCCCGCTGCCTGGACTGCGCCGATCTCGGACACCTCGTCTACCTGCCGCGCGGCGACACCGCCCTCACCCGCCGAGCCCACGAAGCCAGTTCGCTGTCCGCCGTCGTGGTCCGTTTCCACCGGCGCCGCCGCCGCTACGAGCGCATGGGAATCCTCGTCGAGGACGCCGCCCTGGCCCGGGCCGAGCGTGCCTGCCTCGCGGACGCCGAGGCGCGGGCCCGCCGCCGGGAGCGCGACCGGCTGCGCCGGGCGGCCGAGGACACCCGGTTCACGGCGGCCTTCGCCGCCGAGATCCTGCGCCTGTTCCCCGGGTGCCCCTCCGACCGGGCCCGGGCCATCGCCGCGCACGCCTCGGTGCGCGGCAGTGGCCGGGTGGGTCGCAGCGCGGCGGGCCGGGCCCTCGACCCGCCGGCCGTGTACGCGGCGGTACGGGCGGCCGTACGGCACCTCGACACCGAGTACGACTCCCTGCTGATGGGGGGCGTGCCCCGGTTCGCGGCCCGGGCCCGGCTGGCGCCCCGGATCGACGCGATCCTGGACGGCTGGCGGGCGGCCTCCGACGCCTCCGACCCGCCCGCGCGGGCTAGTTGAGCCGGAACCGGCGGTAGAGCAGCACTCCGCCGAGCAGCATGGCGCCGCCGCCGGACAGCAGGTATCCGGCGCCCTCGGCCCCGGTGTGGGCGAGCGCCGAGGGGTGGCTGCGGGGCGGGGCGGGCGGTGCGACCGGCCGTACGGTGACGGGCGGCTGGACCGGCGGCTGGACGGGCTTGCCGACGACCGGGGTCGAGCCGTTGACGGAGGTGTTGCCCACGGAGGAGTTGCCGACGCCGACGACGCTCACCGAGTTGCCGCTGATGTTGACCGGTACCTCCACGGGGAGCTGGAGCCCGTTGCCGGACAGCAGCCCCGGAGAATCCTTTCCGCGCCCCTCGGCCACCGCACCCCGTCCGGGCCCGGCGTGCCCGCTCTGACCACCGTTCCCCGCACCGTTTCCGGCGCTGGGTTTCGAGGGGTGCGAGGGGTCGGACGGCCTCGGCCCGTGATGACCCGGCTCGCCCTGCTTCCCGGCGCCCCGGTCCGCGTTGACGCAGCGGTTCCCGGCGGCCGAGTTGAGCACGCCGACCACGCTCACGGTGTTCCCGCACACGTTCACCGGGGTGTGCACCGGCAGTTGCAGCAGATTGCCCGACAGCACCCCCGGCGAGCGAACGGCCTGTCCGCCCGCCTCCGCGTCGGCGTAGGCGAAGCCACCCGCACCCGCGACCGCGAGTCCACCCCCCGCAACCACCGCCGCGATCAAGCCATTCCGACGACTGTGACGCATCAGATTTCCTGCCTTCCGGAAGGGTCCACGGGCTGTGCACCCGTACCGGAAACAACGCCGTAACCCCATTCGGGTTATAGCGCCGGTAGGCATTTCACTCCATCGTGTACTGGGTAATCCCTACTTCATGACTCGCCCGCTGCTCCTCCTCGACGTGGACGGCCCCCTCAATCCGTTCCGGTCCCGCCTCGCAGGTCTCCGCGGATACACCAGCCACCGGATGCGGCCGAGCATCTGGCTGTCCTACCGCGAACCGGAATCCCGCAGCACCAGGCGCGGCCTGCGGGTGCGCCTGCACCCGTCCCACGGCCCCCGGCTCCTGGCCCTGCCCTACGAACTCGCCTGGGCCACCGCCTGGACGCACGAGGCCAACACCCTGATCTCCCCGCACATCGGACTACCCGCTGATCTTCCTGTCATCGAATGGCCGGAACCCTTCGCCCGCGACCCCGACGGCCTCTTCTGGAAGACCCGCCCCCTCCTGGAATGGGCCGCCGGCCGGCCCTTCGCCTGGGTCGACGACCTGATCACGCCCCGGGACCGCGCCTGGGTCGCGGCCCACCACCCGGCCCCGGCCCTCCTCCTGCGCATCCACCCCCGCCACGGCCTGCGCCCGCAGGACTTCGCCACCCTCGAGCGCTGGGCGGCCGGACTCAGCCCAGCAGGGCCGTGACCGGGTCCGGGGAGGGGCGGCGACCCGTGGGCCACCAGTCGTCGTCGCCCAGGCGGTTCTCGTAGGAGTACCAGAGGGCGTCCCGGCCGAGCCGGAGCTGCCGGGAGGAGCCCGTGAGCCGGTTGCGGTCGGGGCGGAACGAGCCCTGGGCGGCGGCGAGGAGCGCCGGGCGGGCCCGGTCGAAGGGGCCGGCGGGCGGGTCCCAGGGCTCTTCGAGGGCGAGCAGGGCGGGCAGACCGCCCTGCCGCCAGGCTGCCGCCCCCCGGGCCAGGTCGGTGGTGCTGCGGCCCGTGGCGCGGGCCAGCTCGCGGTAGAGGGCCCGGGCGGCGCCGGTGAGCCCGGCCGTGGGGTGCGCCGAGGCCAGCCGGACGGCGTCCTGCCAGCGGCTCAGCCCTGCCATCGGATCCTCGGCGGTGCGCAGCAGCGCCAGGGCGCGGGCGGCCGCGTCCGCGGCGAGCTGGTCCAGGGCGAGCGGGTCCGGGGCCGCCGGGTCGGCCGGGTACGCGGGCGGCATCCCGACGGCGGAGGGCGCCGCCAGTGGAGCGGGCAGCGGGGGCAGGACGGTGCGGACGAGCGCGGCACGGGCCGGAACGCCCGGGAAGTCCGGTGTCCCATCGGGCTGTTCGCGCGCGGCATGGGCGGCATTGCGCCGGGTGAGCTCCTCCAGCAGTTCCCGCTCACCGCGGCCGCGCAGCAGGAGCAGGACGAAGGGATCGGCGTCCAGGAGGCGGGCCGCGCGGTAGCACAGGGCGGCTGCGTGTTTGCAGGGCGGACGCCCGACGTCCGGGCAGGAGCAGCGCGGCACGAGCTCTCCCGCACCGGGCAGGACCGACTCGGAGAGGGACTCCGGGACCTCCCGCTCCAGCAGCGCGGCGAGCGCCGTCGGATCGGCCACCACCGATTCCAGCAGCTCGCTCCACTCGGCGTCCGAGAGCGCGGGCAGGGACAGCTCGGTGCGGTACGGCCGCGGCCGGCTGCCCCGTACGTAGGCCACGATCCGGCCCGGGGTGATCGTGACGGCGTCGACGTGGCCCTCGGCGGCATAGGTCCGCCCCCGGGTCAGGCGGGCTCCGTCGTGGGCCACCGCCTCCAGGGCCGACACCCAGGCCCGGCCCCACCAGCTGACGGCTTCCAGCCCCGGCGGCACGGTCTCGAAGGTGCGGCGGCGGTCGTCGCGCGCGGTGATCATACGGGCCTGCGCAGGGAGACGAGGTCGGCCAGCTCGCGGTCCGTGAGCTCGGTCAGCGCCGTCTCGCCGGAGCCGAGGACGGCATCGGCCAGCGCCCGCTTCGCCTCCAGCATGTCGGCGATCCGGTCCTCGACGGTGCCTTCGGCGATGATGCGGTGGACCTGGACGGGCTGGGTCTGGCCGATGCGGTAGGCGCGGTCGGTGGCCTGTTCTTCGACGGCCGGGTTCCACCAGCGGTCGTAGTGGATGACGTGGCCGGCGCGGGTGAGGTTGAGGCCGGTGCCCGCGGCCTTGAGGGAGAGCAGGAACACGGGGACCTCGCCCGCCTGGAAGCGGTCCACGAGCTCCTCCCGGCGCGGAACGGGCGTGCCCCCGTGCAGCAGTTGGTGCGAGATCCCGCGCGCGGTGAGATGGCGTTCGATGATGCGGGCCATCGTCACGTACTGGGTGAAGACCAGCACCGAGCCGCCCTCGGCCAGGATCGTGTCGAGCAGCTCGTCGAGGAGGGCCAGCTTCCCGGAGCGGTGCGCGATCCGCGGCTCCGCCTCCTTCAAATACTGGGCGGGGTGGTTGCAGATCTGCTTGAGCGAGGCCAGCAGCTTCATGATCATGCCGCGCCGCTCGATGCCCTCGCTCGCCCCGATCACGGCCATCGCCTCGTCGACCGCCGCCTGGTAGAGGGAGGCCTGCTCGCGGGTGAGGGACACGGGGTGGTCGGTCTCCGTCTTCGGCGGCAGTTCCGGCGCGATCCCCGGATCGGACTTCTTGCGCCGCAGCAGGAACGGCCGGACCAGCGCGGCCAGCCGGGCGACCGCCGCCTCGTTGCCCCCGTCCTCCTCCGTCTGGTGCTCCACGGGCCGGGCGTGCCGGGCCCGGAACGCGGTGAGCGGGCCGAGCAGTCCGGGCGTGGTCCAGTCGAGGAGCGCCCACAGCTCGGAGAGGTTGTTCTCCACCGGGGTGCCGGTCAGCGCCACCCGGGCGGGCGCCGGGATCGTGCGCAGCGCCTTCGCGGTCGCCGAGTGCGGGTTCTTGACGTGCTGGGCCTCGTCCGCGACGACCATGCCCCAGGGCTGCTCGGCCAGCCGGGCCGCTCCCGCGCGCATGGTTCCGTAGGTGGTGAGGACGAATCCGCCCTCGAGCCCTTCGAGGCTGCGGCCGGCGCCGTGGAAGCGGCGCACCGGCATGCCGGGGGCGAACCTCTCGATCTCCCGCTGCCAGTTGCCCAGCAGCGAGGCCGGGCAGACCACCAGCGTCGGCTCGGGACGGTCGCGGTGCAGGTGGAGCGCGATCAGGGTGACGGTCTTGCCCAGACCCATGTCGTCGGCGAGGCAGCCGCCGAGTCCGAGCGAGGTCATCAGGTCGAGCCAGGCCAGGCCGCGGGCCTGGTAGTCGCGCAGGGTGGCCTTGAGCCCGGCCGGCTGGGGCAGCGGGGCCAGCTCCCCGGTCAGCCGGTCCCGCAGGGCGGCCAGCGCCCCCACGGGGACCGCGGCCACCGGCTCCCCCTCGACCTCGGCCGTCCCCGTCAGTACGGCCGCCAGCGCGTCCACCGGGTCCAGCAGACCCAGCTCCCGCTTGCGCGCCTTGCGCACCAGCTCCGGATCGACCCGCACCCACTGGTCGCGCAGCCGCACCACGGGCCGGTGGGCCTGCGCGAGCGCGTCCATCTCCCCCGGGGTGAGCCGGTCGCCGCCGAGCGCCAGCTCCCAGGAGAAGGCGAAGAGGTGCTCGGCGTCGAAGAACGCGGTGCCGTCGGTGGCGGAACCGGGCGCGGTGGACCGTACGACGGCGGTCGCGGACAGCGTACGAGCCAGCTCGCGCGGCCAGTGGACCAGGACTCCGGCCTCCGCGAGCCGGGTCGCGGCCCGGCCCAGCAGGTCTTCGAGCTCGGGGTCCGAGAGGGCCAGTACATCGGGGACCTGCTGGTCCAGCAGCCGCAGCAGCGGCGGCCAGACCCGGGCCGCCCGGCGCAGCGCGAGGACGGCGTCGATCCGGGCGCGGGGTCCGAACCCGGCCGCGGCGGCGCCCGCCCAGAGCATGGAGGCGTCCGTGACCAGGGTCGGGTCGGCGAGGCTGTGGACCTGGACGACGGCGGCCCCGGCGCGGCGCACGCCCTCCCCCGGCTCCGTGCCGCTCTCGGCCTCGTCGAAGAGGCGGAAGGAGGACAGGTCGAGGCGGAGCGAGATCCCGACTCCGGTGTCCGCACCCGAGGCGACCTGCGCGGCCCAGTCCCGTATCCCCGGGACCTGCTGCGGCTCGCGGGCCGCGAACGGCCGGCCCGCGGCGAAGGGCGCTGCGGGGGTCCGGGGCAGACTGTCGGCCACGGCGTCGAGGAACGCCCTGACCAGCGCCTCCGGTTCGGGCAGGTGCAGCGGGCGGCGTCCGGCGAGCGGGGTGGCGTACCCCTCGTGGGGCAGGGCTGCGGCGACCGCGCGCAGATGCGCGATGTCCTCGGCGTCCAGGGGCCCGGCCCGCCAGGCGTCGACCCCTTCGGGGGTCAGCCCGGGCAGGAGACGGCCCCGCGCGACGAGGGACAGGGCCTGGACGGCGGCGGTCCCCCAGGCGCGGGTCGCCGGATGCGTGGCGGGCCCGCGGACCGCGCGGGCCGCACGGACGAGCACGGGCAGGGCGGCGGTGACCGTCAGCGTGACGGCGGGCACCGTGCGGGTACGGACGCCCTCGCCATGGGGACGGACCACCTGAAGCGTGGCCGGGACGCCTTCGGCGGGCAGGGCGTCCCCGTCGGGGGCCCAGAACGCGATGCGGCTCTCGCGGGGCACGGCGGCGGGCAGGAACACGGCGGCGTGCCGCGGCAGGGCGGACACGAGCGGCTGCGCCGGTGCGTGCCTCGTCCCGGGCATGGCCATCGCGTCCCCCTCTCCCGGTCTCCACAGCCTCCGGGGTCGTCCCGGACACCTTCACGTCCAGACACGTATCCCGTCGAGTCTAGGCGGGGCCACTGACAATGCCGCTGAGCTGGGCGTTTCCGGAAGACCCGGGAACCCGACGGCACCCCGTGACACTACGGCCCGGGCGGCCCCGAGGTCCGGCGATTGCACCGGCGGGGGCCCGGGTGACCCGTTCGGCTTCATCGGTGCTGGGGTTCAGCGGCTCCAGCGGCCGCGTTCGTGGGCGTAGCCGTAGACCGGGCGGTCCGGGGAGGCGGCGGAGATGCGCCAGGGGCGGCCGGACTCGTCGAGGCGGAGGGTGCCGGAGCCGGTGGGGGCGCTCCAGCGGAGGTCCAGGTACCAGTCGCAGTCGCATCCGGTGCTGCTCGCCACCACCCGCAGGACGGCCGGTTCGGTGGCGGAGATCTTGATCGGGAAGGCGGGGGCCTCGATCTTCTCCCCCTGGTCGTTGCCGGCCACCGGCCGCGCCACCGGACGCGGCGCGTCCAGGTTGACCGTGAACCCGGCCGGGGTCAGCCCTCCGCCGCAGCCCTGCGACATCTCGTACACGTTCCACCGCAGCGGGGCCCGCCGCCCGGCCACCCGTACCTCCAGGTCCTCCAGGACCACCGGGTCCGGTCCCGTGCCCAGCAGGGTGACCTCCACGATCTGCGTCCCCGCGTGGACGGCCTTCCGCCCCGCCGCCCACGCGGGCGCGTCCGCCTCCACGGGCGGCGGGGGCACCGCCGACGGAGCCGGCTCGGCGAGGTACGCGTGGTCGCAGCCCGCCGCCCACACGTGCGACCGCACGGCCGCACGCAGGGGCGGGGAGGCCGGTGAGGGGCCGCCCGTGGCCGCGGGAGCCGTCGGCGCTCCCGTCGCTCCCGCCGACGTGCCGCTCTCCGCCGGCGTCGCCGCGGGGCCGGCCGGCGTTTCCGGCGCGGCCTGCGACGCCGTCGGCCCGGTCGCCGGTCCCGTCCCCGTGGCCCCGCCCGTGGCCGTGGCCGTACCCGGAGCCGTACTCGGAGCCGCCGCCGTCGGGTCGGCCCGGCCCGTCTGCGGAAGCCACCCGACGCCCACCGCGAGGGCCACGACGGCGGCCGCCGCCACCCCGGCCAGCATCAGGCGGCGCCCGGTCCGGCGCGGCGCCGACGCGGGCGCCTGCGCGGGCGCGGGCGCCCCCGGAACACCGATGTCCGCAGCCTCCGCCGCCCCGTCCCCCTCCTCCACGGGCGGCGCCACCTCCACCGCCCCCGCCCGCCTCCGCGCATCCGCCAGCAGCCAGGCCCGGTGCAGTTCCACCGCATCCGCCGGCCGCGCCCCGCAGGCCCGGGCGAAGCGGTCGACCACCACGAACTCCGCGGGCAGCGCCTCACCGGTGCAGTACCTGTGCAGGGTCGACGTGCTCGTGTGGAGGTCGCGGGCGAGAGCCCCGTAGCTCCGCCCGCTCCGCTCCTTCAGTTCCCTCATCGACCGCGCGAACGCCTGCGCCTCGGCCGATCTCCCCGTCCCGGAGTTCCGTTCCATGTCAACGATGTTCCCGCAGCTGAGGGCCCGTACGGCCGTTCCATTGTCCCGAGTTCGTCCCGAACCGTCGGCCCGGGCCCCGGCCGGGGTACAGCCTTTCCATAAGCACCGCCGCACCGTCACGGACTACACCGACTACACCGACTGCACGGACCACACGGACCACACGGGGAGAACCGACCATGTTCCGACGCACCGCCCGCACCGCCCGCACCGCCGCCGCCCTCGCGGCCACCGCGGCCGCCGCCACCGCCCTCGTCCTCGCCGCCTCCACCACCTCGACGGCCGCCGTCACCGCGCCCGGGTTCCTGGTCGGCACCGACCTGCCCCCGCACCCCGGCTCCGCCTGGTACGCCGGGAAGGTCACCAAGGGGCTGCCCGAGTTCGCGCCGTTCTGCGTGGAGGGCGTCCTCCCCGCCTCCGGGAGCTGGTACCGCGACTTCTCCACCGAGTTCGACACGGGCGCGGTACAGGTGTCCGTACGCACCTCCTCCAGCGCCGCGGCCGTCAAGCTCGCGGCGGCCCTGGAGCGCAAGGTCGCGGCCTGCGCCGCCGACTGGCTGCGCAAGACCCCGGGCGGTACGGCCTCCTGGCAGGACTACGGGAAGCTCACCGTCGAGGAGGGCGCCCACGTCTACGGGGTGCACACCTCCATGCCGGAATCCGAGCCCGGCGTCCACCTGTACGGCATCGGCCGCGACGGCACCACCGTGACGGTCGTGAAGTGGGGGCAGATGGGGTACCTGAACGAGGCGCCCGTCCCGGCCTTCAAGAAGACGACCGTCAAGGCCGTGAACAAGCTCAACCCCTGACGCACCGGGCCCCCGGTGGGACCATGGAAGGGACGGGGGGAGCCCGGGTGGGCGACACGTCGAGGCGGTGATGGCCGTGCGCACCGGAAACGAGCCGGTGACCGCCCGCAGCGCGCTGCGGCTGCGCTTCTGGCTGAGCCTGTGGGGGATGGTCTGGTCCGGCGCCGGGGCGGCGGCGTTCTCGCTCGCCGCCCGGCCCGGGTGGGCCGCGGCCTGCGCCGCCGTCGCCGTGCTCGCGGCCGTGGACCTGGCCGTGGTGCTCCACCACATCCACCAGGGCCCGCACTACCAGCCGGGGCGCGACATCCCCCCGTACGAGCCCCCCGGCCACTAGGGGGTGTCTCCCTCGGGCAGGGCCCGGCTACGTCTCGAAGCGGGCCGCCGCCAGGTAGTCCGGCTGGGGGTCCAGGGCGGCCGCGAGGCGGAAGTGCTTGCGGGCCTGGTCCGGCCGGCCTGCGCGCTCGTGGGTGCGGGCCAGCGCGAAGTGGGCGAACGCGTTGTCCGGCTCCCGCTCCAACACGATCTCGAACTCCAGCTCCGCCGGCCGCAATTGGGCGGCGGCGAAGAAGGCCCGGGCGCGCAGCAGCCGGGCCGCCGTATTCTCCGGGTGGGCGGCTATGACCGAGTCGAGCAACTTCACCGCACCCCGCGGGTCGCGCGCGGCGAGGAGCTGCTCCGCGGCCCGGTAGTCGATGACGTGCGTCTCGGGCGACGAGGACCGAGACGGCGGCGGGAGCTGCGGCGTGGTGTCGGACACGGTCTGTTCCTTCCCTCTACAGGCGCGTTCAACGCCCCCCGCACCGCCCGCTATTCCGTCAACGCGGCACGCGGCACACGCCGCGTCCCCCGGGTCAGGCCCCGCCGCCCGCCGCCCGCGCCGTGAGCTCCTCCCACACCTTGCGCACCTGCGGCTCCAGCGCCTCCAGCGGCCCGTCGTTGTCGATCACGAGCGTGGCCACGGCCAGCCGCTGTTCCCGTGTGGCCTGCGCGGCCATCCGGGCGCGGGCTTCCGACTCCTCCATGCCCCGCAGTGCCGTGAGCCGGGTCAGTTGGGTGGCGGGCGCCGCGTCCACGACGACGACCAGGTCGTACAGCGGCGCGAGCCCGTTCTCCGCGAGCAGCGGTACGTCGTGCACCACGATGGCGTCGGCTCCCGCGGCGGCTTCCAGCTCGGCGGACCGGGCCCCGACCAGCGGGTGCACGATCCCGTTGAGGATCCGCAGCTTCTCGGGGTCGGCGAACACGATAGACCCCAGCTTGGGCCGGTCCAGCCCGCCTTCCGGAGTCAGCACGGACTCCCCGAAGGCGGCCACCACCGCCGCGAGCCCGGGCGTACCGGGCTCCACGACCTCCCGCGCGATCCGGTCGGCGTCCACGAGGACCGCCCCGTACCCCGCCAGCAGCCGCGAGACCTCGCTCTTGCCGGCGCCGATTCCGCCTGTCAGGCCAACTTTCAACATGCCCGGCAGACTAGCCCCCGCGCCCCGGGCTCCGTACAGGCCCCCGACCGGATCAGCCCTCGCCCTCGCGCTCCGCCAGGAACCGCTCGAATTCGAGGCCGATCTCGTCCGCCGACGGAATCTCCGCGGGCTCCGCGATCATGTTGCCCCGGGTCTCGGCGCCGGCCGCCGCGTCGTACTGGTGTTCCAGCCCCTGCACCAGGCTGACCAGCTCCTCGTCGCCCTCCCGGATCTGCCGGTCGATCTCCGTCTGCGTGCGGTGCGCCTCGGTGCGCAGCGCGTGCGCGACCGACGGCAGGACCAGCCCCGTGGCGGCGGTGATCGCCTCCAGGACGGTCAGCGCGGCGTCGGGGTACGGGGAGCGCGCCACGTAGTGCGGTACGTGGGCCGCGACGCCCAGCACGTCGTGCCCGGCCTGACCGAGGCGGAACTCGACGAGCGACTCGGCGCTGCCGGGGACCTGGGCCTCGTCGAAGGGGCTGCGGTGTCCCGGCATGAGGTCGGTCCGGTTGCCGTGCGGGGTGATTCCGACGGGACGGGTGTGCGGGACGCCCATGGGGATGCCGTGGAAGTTGACGGAGAGCCGCACGCCCAGGCGCTCGACGATCTGCCGGACGGCGACGGAGAAGCGCTCCCACTCCACGTCCGGCTCGGGGCCGGAGAGGAGCAGGAAGGGCGCGCCCGTGGCGTCCTGGACGAGGCGCACCTCGAGCAGGGGCTCCTCGAACTCGGTCCAGTGGTCGCGCTGGAAGGTCAGCAGCGGACGCCGTGCCCGGTAGTCCACCAGGCGGTCCGCGTCGAACCGGGCCACGACCTGGTGGGGCAGCGTGTCGAGCAGCCGCTCGACGATCTGCTCGCCGGTCTCGCCCGCGTCTATGTACCCCTCGAAGTGGTAGAGCATGACCAGCCCGGCCGAGTCCTGGGCGAGCGCCAGGTCGGCCACCGCCAGGCCCTTGGCGTCCCATTCGTACAAACCCTGTGGATCAAGCACCGCCACCACTCCTCCTCCGCCGCGTTCTCTGGCAAGAACGTTCAAGGTCCCGTGACCATTCCCCAGTTGGCGCGGCGTTCACAGAACATGCGGCTCCGCCCCACAACGCGGTAAGGCCCGCCCCCCAGAGGGGACGGGCCTTACCGGTGAAGATCAGCTCGGCTCGCGCCGTGCTGCTGCGATCAGCTCTGGCCGCCGGCCAGCTTCTCGCGGAGCGCGGCGAGGGCCTCGTCGGACGCCAGGGCGCCAGAGGTCTCGTCCGCACCCTCGGAGGAGTACGAACCACCCGAGATGCCCGCACCGGCGCTGCTGCTGCTGCCCGCGGCCGGAGCGGCCGCACCCTCGGCAGCGGCGGCCTCGTCGGCCTCGCGGCTCTTGATGACCTGAGCCTGGTGCTGCTCGAAGCGCTGCTGCGCCTCGGCGTACTGGCCCTCCCAGGCTTCGCGCTGCTTGTCGAAGCCCTCGAGCCAGTCGTTGGTCTCGGGGTCGAAGCCCTCGGGGTAGATGTAGTTGCCCTGGTCGTCGTAAGACGCGGCCATGCCGTAAAGGGTCGGGTCGAACTCGACCGACGCCGGGTCGGCACCGAAGGACTCGTTGGCCTGCTTCAGCGACAGCGAGATCCGGCGACGCTCGAGGTCGATGTCGATGACCTTGACGAAGATCTCGTCGTTGACCTGGACGACCTGCTCCGGGATCTCCACGTGGCGCTCGGCCAGCTCGGAGATGTGGACCAGACCCTCGATGCCCTCGTCCACGCGGACGAACGCACCGAACGGAACCAGCTTGGTGACCTTACCCGGGACGACCTGACCGATCTGGTGCGTCCGGGCGAACTGCTGCCACGGGTCTTCCTGCGTCGCCTTCAGCGACAGGGAGACGCGCTCGCGGTCCATGTCGACGTCGAGGACCTCGACGGTGACTTCCTGGCCGACCTCGACAACCTCGGACGGGTGGTCGATGTGCTTCCAGGACAGCTCGGAGACGTGGACGAGACCGTCGACGCCACCCAGGTCCACGAAGGCACCGAAGTTGACGATCGAGGAAACGACGCCGGAGCGGACCTGACCCTTCTGCAGGGTGGTGAGGAACGTCTGGCGAACCTCGGACTGGGTCTGCTCGAGCCAGGCGCGGCGGGACAGGACCACGTTGTTGCGGTTCTTGTCCAGCTCGATGATCTTGGCCTCGAGCTCCTTGCCCACGTAGGGCTGGAGGTCGCGGACGCGACGCATCTCGACGAGGGAAGCCGGAAGGAAGCCACGGAGGCCGATGTCGAGGATGAGACCACCCTTGACGACCTCGATGACGGTACCGGTGACGATGCCGTCTTCTTCCTTGATCTTCTCGATCGTGCCCCAGGCGCGCTCGTACTGCGCACGCTTCTTGGACAGGATCAGACGGCCTTCCTTGTCCTCCTTCTGGAGAACCAGGGCCTCGATCTCGTCGCCGACCTTGACGACCTCGTTCGGGTCGACATCGTGCTTGATCGAGAGCTCGCGGCTCGGGATGACGCCCTCGGTCTTGTAACCGATGTCGAGGAGGACCTCGTCACGGTCGACCTTCACGATGACGCCGTCGACGATGTCGCCGTCGTTGAAGTACTTGATCGTCTCGTCGATCGCGGCGAGGAACGCGGCCTCGTCACCGATGTCGTTGACCGCAACCTGCGGGGTGGTGGCGGTGGTCTCGGTGCTGCTCGTCATGTGGGTAAGGGCTCCGGTTACGGACAGAAAGTCGTAGGTACTGCTACGCCGGGAGCCCTTATCGGCATCTGCCGAAGAAGCCGGACAGCCAAGGAAGCCCCAGTTCCGCGAAACGCGGGGTGGGGGCCTCGAAAACCGAGGGGACATCAACAGATACAAGCGCAGCCTGCTAGGTCTGAGGAGCACAGGCTCGCAGCGCAACTTGTAGCATACGGGGGCAGCCGGACAGGGTCAATGCGCGAAGGCGCACACCTCGGGCGGATCACCGCACAACCGGCACAATTAGCGGGCGGGCAGGCGCCGATGGCCCTTCCAGCCCGCTTTCCGCAGACATTCGCAGACTACGACGACGGGCCCCATGAACCAAGAGGACTGCGCCCCCGAAGAGGCGTACGAAGCCGGATCGGCCGCCGAGGACGACTCCGAGGCCACGCGGCGTGACGCGGGGGAAGCGGAGAGCAGCCGGGCGAGCCGGGGCTGGTGGGACCGCAACGCCGACGAGTACCAGAGCGAGCACGGAGCCTTCCTCGGCGACGACCGCTTCGTCTGGGGACCCGAGGGCCTGGACGAGGCGGAGGCCGCCCTGCTGGGCCCCGTCGCCTCCCTCAAGGGCAAGGACGTCCTGGAGATCGGCGCCGGCGCCGCCCAGTGCTCGCGCTGGCTGGCCGCCCAGGGCGCCCGCCCCGTCGCCCTGGACCTCTCCCACCGCCAGCTCCAGCACGCCCTGCGGATCGGCGATGACGTTCCCCTGGTCGAGGCGGACGCCGGAAGGCTCCCCTTCCGCGACGGCTCCTTCGACCTCGCCTGCTCCGCCTACGGCGCCGTCCCCTTCGTCGCCGACCCCGTGAACGTCATGCGCGAGGTGCGCCGCGTCCTGCGCCCCGGCGGCCGCTGGGTCTTCTCCGTCACCCACCCCATCCGCTGGGCCTTCCCCGACGAGCCCGGCCCCGAGGGGCTGTCCGTCGCCGCCTCCTACTTCGACCGCACCCCGTACGTCGAGCAGGACGAGCAGGGCCGCGCCGTATATGTGGAGCACCACCGCACCCTCGGCGACCGGGTCCGGGACGTGGTCGCGGGCGGCTTCCGCCTCCTCGACCTGGTCGAGCCGGAATGGCCCGCGTGGAACAGCCAGGAATGGGGCGGCTGGTCCCCGCTGCGCGGCAACCTCATCCCCGGTACGGCGATCTTCGTCTGCGAGCGGGACTGATCCGGTGACGGGACGGCACGCGGTCCGTACGGCCGACCTCGACTCCCTTCCCGTACGGGAAGCCCTGCCCGCGCTCCTCTCGGCGCTCGACGCCCACGGCGCCGCCGTGCTCTGCGCCCCGCCCGGCACCGGCAAGACCACGCTGGTGCCGCTGGTGCTGGCGGGGCTGGTGGGGGGCGGGCCGCGCCGCCGGGTCGTGGTCGCCGAACCCCGCCGGATCGCCGCCCGCGCCGCGGCACGCCGGATGGCCTGGCTGCTCGGCGAGCAGGTCGGCGCCTCGGTGGGCTTCACGGTGCGCGGCGAGCGGGTGGTCGGGCCGTCCACCGTGATCGAGGTGGTCACCACCGGGGTGCTGCTCCAGCGGCTCCAGCGGGACCAGGAGCTGTCCGGGACCGACCTCGTCATCCTGGACGAGTGCCACGAGCGGCACCTGGACGCGGACACGGTCGCCGCCTTCCTCCTGGACGTACGGGAGAACCTGCGCCCGGAGCTGCGGCTCCTCGCGGCCTCGGCGACCACGGACGCGGCCGGCTGGGCCCGGCTCCTGGGACGAGGCGGCGGCGGGGACGCCCCCGTCGTCGAGGCGGCCGGCGTCTCCCACCCGGTGGAGACCGTGTGGGCCCCGCCGGCCCGCCCGGTACGGCCGCCGCACGGGATGCGGGTGGATCCGGCGCAGCTGACGCACGTGGCCTCGGTGGTGCGGCGGGCGCTGGCGGAACGTTCCGGCGACGTCCTGTGCTTCCTGCCCGGCGTCGGTGAGATCGCCCGGGTCGCAGGTCTGCTCGGCGCCGTCGGTGTGCTCGGCGCGGTGGTGCTCCAGATACACGGCCGCGCTCCGGCCTCCGTCCAGGACGCGGCGCTGTCCCCCGCGGCGCACCGCCGGGTCATCCTGTCCACCGCCGTCGCGGAGTCCAGCCTGACCGTGCCCGGCGTACGGATCGTCGTGGACTCGGGGCTGGCCCGCGAACCCCGGGTCGACCACGCCCGGGGCCTGGGCGCGCTGGCCACCGTACGGGCGTCCCGCGCGGCCGGCCGCCAGCGCGCGGGCCGCGCCGGGCGCGAGGCCCCGGGCACGGTGTACCGCTGCTGGGCCGAAGCGGAGGACGGGCGGCTGCCCGCGTACCCCGCCTCCGAGATCCGCATCGCGGACCTCGCGCAGTTCGCCCTCCAGGCCGCCTGCTGGGGCGACCCGGACGCGACCGGCCTGGCCCTGCTCGACCCGCCGCCGGCCGGAGCGATGGCCGCGGCGCGGGAGGTGCTGCTCGCGGTGGGCGCGGTCTCCGCGTCGGGGCAGCCGACGCCCCGGGGCACCCGGATGGCCGGGCTCGGCCTGCACCCGCGGCTGGCCCGGGCCCTGCTCGACGGCTCCGCCGCGCTGGGGCCCCGGCGGGCGGCGGAGCTGGTGGCCCTGCTGAGCGAGGAGCCGCCGCGGGAGTACGGAGACGACCTGGCCGCGGCCTGGCGCCGGGCCCGCGCGGGCGGAGACCCGTACGGCTCGCGCTGGCGCGCGGAGGCCAGGCGCTTGGAGCGCGCGGCTGCGGAGCGGGACCCTGCGGGGGCTCCGCCCCCGGACCCCCGCGCCTCGAACGCCGGCGGGGCGGGATCTGCCGCTGCGCGGCACATCCAGCCCGCGCGGCGTTCGAGCGCACCGGCGCGGAGCGCCGGTAACGGGTCCGGGCAGAGCCCGGTTTCGGGAAGGGGCGGGGTGGGGGAAAAAGACCTCCCCGACGACGCCGCCGCCGGGCTCGTCGCCGCGCTCGCGTTCCCCGAGCGGGTCGCCAGGGCCAAGGGCCAGGGGGCCTTCCTCATGGCCTCCGGAACCGGGGCCGAGCTCGGCGAGGGGTCATCGCTGCGCAGCGCGCCCTGGCTGGCCGTGGCCGTCGCCGACCGGCCCCCGCACTCCGCGTCCGCCCGCGTCCGGCTCGCCGCCCTCCTGGACGAGGAGACCGCCCGCACGGCCGCCGACCACCTGTTCCGCGCGGGTGAAGAGGTGCACTGGGAGGACGGCGACCTCGTCGCCCGCTCCGTGGAACGGCTCGGCGCGATCGAGCTGGCCGCACGGCCCCTGCGCGACCCCGACCGCGCCCTCGTCAGGGCCGCACTGCTCGACGGACTGCGCACCGAGGGGCTCGGCCTGCTGCGCTGGACCCCGGACGCGCAGGCGCTCCGGGCCCGGCTCGGCTTCCTGCACCGCACCCTCGGCGCGCCCTGGCCCGACGTCGCGGACGACGGGGAGCTGCTGGAGCGCGCCGACGACTGGCTGGAGCCCGAGCTGTCGCGGGCCCGCCGCCGCGGCGACCTCGCGCGGATCGAGGCCGGGCAGGCGCTGAACCGGCTGCTGCCCTGGGCCACGGGCGAGGCCGCCCGGCTCGACGAGCTGGCCCCGGAACGGATCGAGGTGCCGAGCGGCTCCCGGATCCGCGTCGACTACGCCGCCGAGCACGGGCAGCCCGTCCTCGCGGTCAAGCTCCAGGAGCTGTTCGGGCTGGCCGAGACCCCCCGGGTCGCGGGGGTCCCCGTACTCGTCCATCTCCTGTCGCCCGCCGGCCGGCCCGCCGCGGTCACCGCCGATCTGGCGTCCTTCTGGCAGGGCGGCTACCGCGCCGTCCGCGCCGAGCTCCGCGGCCGCTACCCCAAGCACCCGTGGCCCGAGGACCCGGCGACCGCCGAGCCCACCCGGCACACCAAGGCCCGGCTCAAGCGGTGAACGGCTCCTCCCGGCGGGGGCGCCGGCCGCGCGCCTCCAGCCAGAGGGCGAGCCCGAAGAGCGCGAGCCCGCCGGCCGCCAGCCCGATCGGGGCGTACGTGTGCAGCCCGAGGACCATGATCCGGTTCGACTTGACCAGGTCGACGGTGTAGTCGCTGTAGTCCTCGCGGATCTTCACGTGCCCGGCGAAGACGGTGAGCTTCCCGTCGGGCGCGCTGCCCGCGAGGGTCCCGCCGCGCATCTCCTGCTGGATCTCCTGCTCGGCGTTGACGGGTGCCCCGGTCACCGGGTCGACCCAGAACATCGCCTTGGTCGTGTACCAGAGGCTGGTTCCGGTGGTCTGCTCGAACGTCGCCGGGTCGATGCCGTCGAACGGCATCTTCTTCGGCAGCCCGACCTTCGTCCACGGCACGGTCTGCTCGTAGTAGTAGACGTCCATGCCCTTGAACGTGCGCGGCCCGACGTAGTGGATGGGCGAGGAGGTGCGGGTCTGCGCGTCGAAGTAGAGGTAGTCGCGCGGCTCGGTGAAGAACGGCCACTTGAACTCGACGCCCTCGCGCTTGACCGGATCCCCGTCCACGGCCTCGCCGGTGGCGTGCACCGGGGCCTGGCTGTGGGCGTCGAAGATGTAGCGCTCGGGGATCTGGGAGACCATCTTCCCGTCCGGGCCCATGATGTGGGTCAAGGTGTCCCAGACCACGACGTCCTTGCCCGCGCTGGCCTCTATCTCCTTCGACGCCTCGACGTTGCCCTTGAGGGTCTGGACGATGGTGACCTTGTCGACCTTCTTCGGCTGCATGGTCGCGTAGTCGACGAGGGTCGCGTCCTTCGCCTCCAGCACCATCTCCTGGTACTGGCTCGGCGGGATCTTGGCGAGCCTGGGGTACGCGTACCAGCGCAGCAGCGGTGCGAGGGCTGCACAGAACACGGCTACGGCTAGCAGGACGAGGCTTGCTCTGCGTCGCATGGCCGGGCCCTCCTCTACTTTCCGGGCGCGGCGGGCGCGGTGGTGAGCAGGGGCTTCGGTGAGGTCTTGCCTTCCGGCGCCCCCGTCGCCGTGATGGCGAAGACGAGGAGCGCCGCGAGGACGAGACCGCTGGCGGCGGCGACGAATGCGCGCATGCCGGGGCCTCCGGAATCTGATGGGGTGTCAGGGCGGTGGCACCGTAGCAATGCGGATGACAGATGAGAACCGTTTGCGCCACTGCTCGCGCGGTGACCTCGCGACGACCTCGGCCGGAGCCCCGGCCCCTACGCACGGGCACGCCGAAGCCCGCCCCCGCTCAGGGAGGGGGGCGGGCGTCAGTGCGCGTCAGGGGGTCGCCGTGGGCGCCGGACCGGCGGCCGACGCGGACGGTGACGGCGAGGGCTTGGCCGACGGCTTGGGCTTCGGCGACGGGGAGACCGAAGCCGTGGGCTTCGGGGAAGGGGTCGGCGACGGCGTCGGCGTGGGCTTCGGGCTCGGGGTGGGGCTCGGGGTGGGCTTCGGGCTGGGCGTGGGGGTCGGTGTCGGCTTCGGGGTGGGCGTGGGGCTCGGCGTCGGCGTCGGCGTGGGGCTCGGCGTGGGCGTCGGCGTCGGCTTGGGACTCGGCGTCGGGCTCGGCGTCGGCGTGGGCGTCGGCTTCGGCGAAGGCGTGGGTGAAGGCGGGGGCGTGGGTGTGGGTGTGGGCTTCGGCGTCGGGCTCGGGCTCGGGCTCGGCTTCGGCGGTGTGACCCCCGGGGTTCCGCCGCTGCCGCTGCCGCTGCCGCCGCCCCGGCCGTCCGGGACCTCGTGCGCGCCCTTCAGGTAGTACGTGAACCACGACCGCACCGTCCGCAGGTACGCGGAGGACTGGTTGTAAGACAGCACGGCCCGGTCCAGATCCGCGTCCACCCGCAGGTCACGCGTCCCGGCGCACAGATAGCGGCCCGCCGCGAGCGCGGCGTCGTGCACGTTGTTGGGGTCGCGCCGGCCGTCGCCGTTGGCGTCCTGGCCCCACGAGGCCCACGTCGACGGGATGAACTGCATCGGCCCGATCGCACGGTCGTAGCGGGAGTCCCCGTCGTAGGCCCCGCCGTCGGTGTCCGAGATGTTCGCGAAGCCGTTGCCGTCGAGCACGGGGCCCAGGATCGGCCGCAGCGTCGTACCGGCGGCGTCGACCTGCCCGCCGCGCGCCTGCCCGGACTCGACCTTGCCGATCGCCGCGAGGAGCTGCCAGCGCAGTCCGCATCCGGGGTCGTTCCTGCCGACGGCCTGCTCGGCGCCCCGGTACGCGGCGAGCACGCTCGCCGGTATCCCCTGCGCGCCCTCGGCCCCGCCCGTGCCCACGGGCTCGGTGCGCGGTCCCGGATCCGCGGCGGCCGGTGCCACGGGCGGCGGCGTCGGGGCCGTCCCGTCCTCGGGCAGCAGCACGGCCGGCGGCTCGGGGCTCACCAGCGGCGGCAGGGCGGTGAAGTAGGAGCCGTCCCCCGCGGAGCCGTCGGGCACGGGTTCGGGCGCGGGCTCCGCGACCGGTGCCGCGTCGACGCCGGCCGCGACCGGCCCCTGCGAGGCGGTCAGCACGGCGGCCACGAGGGCGGAGACGAGCACGGCGGCCCCGCCCTTGCGCACCACCCGGCCGAACCGCGTCGGCATCCCCGCGGACGCGCGTGCCGATATCCGAACCGGTATCCGAATCCGAGCCGTCATGAGCCGGACCCCCCTCCCCCTCGACGTCCGCGTGACCCTACGTCAACTCGCTGGACAGGGCACGCATCGCGAGCCGGAATTCACGATTTCCTCATGTGTTCCGCAGGCCGCCCATACTGGACACACCGATCGCACCGGTCGCGCCGGTCCGCACCAGTCGACGAGTCGAGCCCCGGAGGCAAGGCCCCATGCCGTTCACCCTCAGCCACGCGGCCGCCGTGCTTCCGGCCGTCCGCCGGTCCGGTCGGGCGCGCGGCCCCCTCGTCGGATCGGCGCTGGTCCTCGGGTCGTTCGCTCCGGACAGCTTCTACTTCGCCGACACGGTCGTGTCGGGCCTGAAGCCGTACGGCACCTTCACGCACTCCCTGCCCGGGGTCCTGACCGCCGACGCGGCGCTGACCGCCGTCCTCGCGGCGTGCTGGCTGCTGCTGCGCGAGCCGCTGATCGCTCTCCTGCCCCGCGGCCGGCAGGGCAGGGTGCACGCCTTCGTCCGGGGTGAGGAGTGGCGCGGGCGCCGACTGCCCGTGCTGGCCCTCTGGTTCTACCTCTCGGCGGTCGCCGGCTCCCTCACGCACGTGGTGTGGGACGCCTTCACACACGTCGACCGCTTCGGGACGCGCACCCTGCCGGAGCTGGGCGAGCCGCTCGCCCTCGGACTGCCCCTCTACTCGTACCTGCAGTACGGGACTTCGGCGCTCGCGGCCTGCTTCCTGGTCTGGTTCACGGTGACCGCGCTGCGCCGGCTGCCGGACGCGCCGGCCCCCGTGTCCGTCCCGGTGCTCGGCCGGGCCGAGGTGGGGGGCGCGCTCGCGCTGGTCCTCGTCTGCGTGGCGGTCGGGGTCACCCTGCGCGTGCTGCGCTTCTTCACCTTCTTCGACCGGATCCGCACCCCGCTCGACATCATCCCGACCATCTGTTTCGGCGCGGGCGGCGGACTCGTCGTGGGGCTGCTGCTGTACGGGGTCCTCGTGCGTCTGCGCCACCGGCGGGTCCGCGACCGCTCGTACGCGGACACGGACGCCGACGCGGGCGGGGGCACGGGCACGGACGCCGACGCGAAAACGCCCGTCCCCACCGCGTAGGCGGGGACGGGCGCTGCCGGACCACGGGTGCGGGCGATCAGTGCGCGGCGGACTCCCAGTCGGGGCCGACGCCCACGGACACGTCCAGCGGGGCCCGCAGGTCGACGGCGGCGGCCATCTCGCGGCGCACCAGCTCCTCCACCTGCTTGCGCTCTCCGGGCGCGATCTCCAGCACGATTTCGTCGTGGACCTGGAGCAGCATCCGCGACTTCAGCCCCGCCTCGGTGATCGCCTTGTCCACGCGCAGCATCGCGACCTTGACGATGTCGGCGGCGGTGCCCTGGATCGGGGCGTTCAGCGCCATCCGCTCGGCGGCCTCGCGGCGCTGGCGGTTGTCGCTGTTGAGGTCGGGGAGGTAGCGGCGGCGGCCGAAGACGGTGGCCGTGTAGCCGGTGGCGCGGGCCTCTTCGACGACGCGGCCCAGGTAGTCCCGGACTCCGCCGAAGCGCTCGAAGAAGGTCTCCATCAGGCCGCGGGCCTCGCCGGGCTCGATGTTCAGCTGCTGGGCGAGGCCGAACGCGGAGAGCCCGTAGGCCAGACCGTAGGACATGGCCTTGATCTTGCGCCGCATCTCGGCGTCGACCTCGGAGCGCTCGACGCCGAACACCTGGGAGGCGACGGTGGTGTGCAGGTCCTCGCCCGACTGGAAGGCTTCGAGCAGGCCCTCGTCCTCGGAGAGGTGGGCCATGACGCGCAGCTCGATCTGGCTGTAGTCGGCGGTCATGAGGGATTCGTAGCCCTCGCCGACGACGAAGCCGCGGCGGATGGCCCGGCCCTCGTCGGTGCGCACCGGCACGTTCTGCAGGTTGGGGTCGGTGGAGGACAGCCGGCCGGTCGCGGCGACGGTCTGGCTGAAGCTGGTGTGCACCCGGCCGTCGGCGGCGATCATCTTGACCAGGCCCTCGACAGTGACGCGCAGCTTGGCCTGCTCCCGGTGGCGGAGCATGAGCACGGGCAGTTCGTGGTCGGTCTGGGTGGCCAGCCAGGCGAGCGCGTCGGCGTCCGTGGTGTAGCCGGTCTTGGTCTTCTTCGTCTTCGGCAGGTCCAGCTCGCCGAAGAAGACCTCCTGGAGCTGCTTGGGCGAGCCGAGGTTGAACTCGTGGCCCACCGCCGCGTGCGCCTCCTTCACCGCCTGCTGCACGGCCGCGGCGAACTGCTGCTCCATCGCTTCGAGGTGGCTCTGGTCGACGGCGATGCCGGCCCGCTCCAGGCGGGCGAGCAGCTCGGAGGTGGGCAGCTCCATGTCGTGGAGCAGCTCGGCGGCGCCCACCTCGGGCAGCTTGACGGCGAAGGCGTCGCCGAGGTCCAGGACGGCGCGTGCCTGCGCCATGAGGGCTTCGGCCTCGGCGGTGTCGTCGGCGCCGAAGGCGAGCTGCCCGTCGGCGGCGGCGGGCGCCAGCTCCCGGTGCAGGTACTCCTGGGAGAGCACGTCCAGCGCGAAGGAGCGGCGGCCCGGCTTGACCAGGTAGGCGGCGAGCGCGGTGTCCATGGCGACGCCGGCCAGGGTCCAGCCGTGCTCCGGGAAGACGCGCATCAGGGCCTTGGCGTTGTGCACGACCTTCGGCCGGTCGGCGTCGGCGGCCCAGGCGGCGAAGGCCCGCTCGTCGGCCTCGTCCAGCGCGGACGGCTCGAACCAGGCGGCGGCGCCGCCGGCCGAGGCCAGTGCGATCTCGGAGACGTTGCCGGTGCCGAGCGCCCAGGTGTCGACGGTGGAGATGCCAAGCGGGGCGCCCGCGTGGCTCTCCAGCCACGGGGCGAGCTCGCCGGCGCCCAGCACGGAGCCGTCGAGCGATACGGCGGCGGCCGCCGGGGCGGGGGCCGCCTCCTCGGCGGCGCCGGGGTCCACGGCGAGCAGCCGCTCGCGCAGGGAGGCGTTGCGGATCTCCAGTACGTCCAGGACTCCGGTGACGGCGGTCCGGTCGTAGGGGGCGCGGGCCAGGTCGGCGGGGGTCTTGGGCAGGGCGACGTCCTTGACCATCTCGGTCAGGACCCGGTTGAGCTTCACGGCGTCCAGGTGGTCGCGGAAGTTCTGCCCGGCCTTGCCCTTGACCTCCTCGGCGCGCTCGACGAGCTCCGCGAAGGACCCGAACTGGGTGATCCACTTGGCGGCGGTCTTCTCGCCGACGCCCGGGATGCCGGGGAGGTTGTCGGACGGGTCGCCGCGCAGGGCCGCGAAGTCCGGGTACTGCTGGGGGGTGAGCCCGTACTTCTCCTCGACCTTCTCGGGGGTGAAGCGGGTGAGCTCGGAGACGCCCTTGGTCGGGTAGAGCACCGTGGTGTGCTCGGAGACGAGCTGGAAGGAGTCCCGGTCGCCGGTGACGATCAGCACGTCGAAGCCGAGGGCCTCGGCCTGCGTGGCGAGCGTGGCGATCACGTCGTCGGCCTCGAAGCCGTCGACCGCGAACCGCGGCACCTTCATCGCGTCGAGCAGCTCGCCGATCAGCTCCACCTGCCCCTTGAACTCGTCGGGGGTCTTGGAACGGTTCGCCTTGTACTCGGGGAACTCCGCCGAGCGCCACGTCTTGCGGGACACGTCGAACGCCACCGCGAAGTGCGTGGGCGCCTCGTCGCGCAGCGTGTTCGCCAGCATCGACGCGAACCCGTAGATGGCGTTGGTCGGCTGCCCGGTCGCGGTGGTGAAGTTCTCCGCGGGCAGCGCGAAGAACGCCCGGTACGCCAGGGAGTGCCCGTCCATGAGCATCAGGCGGGGGCGGTCCGCTGCGGTCGGCTGGTCGGTCTTCTTCGATGCTGAATCTGCCACGCCCCCGATCCTAGGCCGCCGGACTGACAATTCCGGCGCCGGCCGTCACCCGGTCAGTGGACGGCCGGCCGGGCAGGGCCCCGCACGGGCCCGCGTCCGCCTCCCCCCGGGGCCTCCCGCCGGGCCTCGCCCCGCCTCGCACCGCCTCCTCCCGCCGGGCCTCGCCCCGCGGCCTCCGTCGCGGCAGCCACCTCCGGCGCATCGGTCGCGGCGGCCACCCCAGGCGCATCGGTCGCCGTGACCACCCCCGGCGCATCGGTCGCAGCGGCCGCCCCCGGCGCACCCGTCCCGGCCTCCGGGCGCTCCGGACCGCCCTCCCGCCGACCCGGCGACCGTGAAAGGATCGTAAGTGCGGCACTATGTGCTGCATTCGCACGCACGCTCGAAGGGGAGCGACATGGCCACCAAGCCGCCCACAGGTGATCCCGTACAGGACGCACCGCAGGTAGCGCCCCCTCAGCACGCGGCCGCCGGCCTGCCCGCGATCGGGCACACCCTGAGGGTCGCGCAGGAGCAGATGGGCCTGGCCCGTAGCGCCCGCACCCTCCTCAAGGTCAACCAGAAGAACGGCTTCGACTGCCCCGGCTGCGCCTGGCCCGAGGGCGACAAGCGGCACACCGCCGAGTTCTGCGAGAACGGCGCCAAGGCCGTCGCGGAGGAAGCCACCCTGCGCCGGGTCACCCCCGCGTTCTTCGCCGAGCACCCCGTGTCCGACCTCGCCGGCCGCTCCGGCTACTGGCTGGGCCAGCAGGGCCGGATCACCCAGCCCATGCTTCTGGCGGAAGGCGCCGACCGGTACGAGGCCGTGAGCTGGGAGCGGGCCTTCGCAGTGATTGCGGAGGAGCTGCGCGCCCTGGACTCCCCCGACGAGGCCCTCTTCTACACCTCGGGCCGCACCAGCAACGAAGCGGCCTTCCTCTTCCAGCTGTTCGTCCGCGAGTTCGGCACCAACAACCTCCCCGACTGCTCGAACATGTGCCACGAGTCCTCGGGCTCCGCACTGAACGAGACCATCGGCATCGGCAAGGGCAGCGTCTCCCTCGAAGACCTCCACCAGGCCGACCTGATCATCGTCGCCGGACAGAACCCGGGCACCAACCACCCGCGCATGCTCTCCGCCCTGGAGAAGGCCAAGTCCGCCGGCGCGAAGATCATCTCGGTGAACCCGCTGCCCGAGGCCGGCATGGAGCGGTTCAAGAACCCGCAGACGCCCCTCGGCATGCTCAAGGGCACCGCCCTCAACGACCTGTTCCTCCAGATCCGCATCGGCGGCGACCAGGCCCTCTTCCGCCTCCTGAACAAGCTGGTCATCGAGGCGGGCGGCGCCACCGACGAGCAGTTCATCAGCGAACACACCCACGGCTACGAGGAGTTCGCGGCCGCCGCCAAGGACACCGACTGGGACGAGACGCTCACCGCCACCGGCCTGACCCGCCCCGACATCGAGCGCGCCCTGGCCATGATCCTGGCCTCGAAGCGCACCATCGTCTGCTGGGCCATGGGCCTGACCCAGCACAAGCACTCCGTCGCCACCATCCGCGAGGTCGTCAACCTGCTGCTCCTGCGCGGCAACATCGGCCGCCCCGGCGCCGGCGTCTGCCCCGTCCGCGGCCACTCCAACGTCCAGGGCGACCGCACCATGGGGATCTTCGAGCGCCCCGCGCCCGCCTTCCTCGACGCGCTCGACAAGGAATTCGGCATCACCTCGCCCCGCGAGCACGGCTTCGACGTGGTCCGCTCCATCCAGGCCCTGCGCGACGGCGAGGCCAAGGTGCTCTTCGCCATGGGCGGCAACTTCGTCGGCGCCACCCCCGACACCGAGGTCACCGAGGCAGCGATCCGCAACACCTCCCTGACCGTGCACGTCTCCACCAAGCTCAACCGCTCCCACGCGGTCACCGGCCGGCGCGCCCTGATCCTGCCCACCCTCGGCCGCACCGACAAGGACGTCCAGGCGAGCGGCAAGCAGTTCGTGACCGTCGAGGACTCCATGGGCATGGTCCACTCCTCGCGCGGCAACCTCGCCCCCGCCTCCCCGCACCTGCTCTCCGAGCCCGCGATCGTGGCCCGCATGGCCCGCGCCGTCCTCGGCGACGCCTCCCGGACCCCCTGGGAGGAGTTCGGACACGACTACGCCGCCATCCGCGACCGGATCTCCCGCGTCGTCCCCGGCTTCGAGGACTTCAACGCCCGCGTGGCCCGCCCCGGCGGCTTCCAGCTCCCGCACGCCCCGCGCGACGAGCGCCGCTTCCCCACCAAGACCGGCAAGGCGAACTTCACCGCCGCACCCGTGGAGTACCCGCACCTCCCGGCGGGGCGCCTGCTCCTGCAGACCCTGCGCAGCCACGACCAGTACAACACCACCATCTACGGCCTCGACGACCGCTACCGCGGGATCACCGGCGGCCGCCGCGTGGTCATGGTCAACCCCGAGGACGCCGCCGAACTCGGGCTCGCCGACGGCTCGTACACCGACCTCGTCGGCGAGTGGCGCGACGGCGTGGAGCGGCGCGCCCCCGGCTTCCGCGTCGTGCACTACCCGACCGCCCGCGGCTGCGCCGCCGCCTACTACCCCGAGACCAACGTGCTGGTGCCCCTCGACTCCACGGCGGACGTCAGCAATACCCCGGCGAGCAAGTCCGTCGTCGTGCGCTTCGAGCCCGCCTGATAGAACGACCTGAGCATCAGATGGTTAACGAGCGTTGACGAACGGAGTCGGCCCATGGGCGAGCAGCAGCACGCGGTGAAGTTCCCGCAGGAGGTCCTCGACGAGTACACGGCCCTGGGCATCGACCTGCCCGCGCTGTTCTCGGCGGGCGACCTCGGCAAGCGGATGGACATCCGCATCCTCGAAGCCTCCGCCGAGCGCGTCGTCGCCACCATGCCCGTCGAGGGCAACACCCAGCCCTACGGCCTCCTCCACGGCGGGGCCTCCGCCGTGCTCGCCGAGACCCTCGGCTCGGTCGGCGCGATGATGCACGGCGGCATCACCAAGGTCGCCGTCGGCGTCGACCTGAACTGCACCCACCACCGCGGCGCCCGGTCCGGCCTGGTCACCGGCGTCGCGACCCCCGTGCACCGGGGACGCTCCACCGCCACCTACGAGGTGGTCATCACGGACGAACAGGACCGCCGCGTCTGCACCGCCCGCCTGACCTGCCTGCTGCGCGACGCGAACCCGCAACAGGACGGCAACAACTAGCCGTTGCCCTCGCAGCGGCGCCGGTCTAGCGTTCCCGCATGGGATCCGGACCGGCGCCGCGACGCGCCCTGGCCGCAGCGGCGACGACGGCGCTGCTGGCCGCCGCACCGCTCGGCTGCACCGGCGGCGATCCCGAAACCGCCTCCGCCAACACCTCCCCCAGCGCCTCCGCCGCACCGGCGCCCCAGGACGTCTGCACCCGCCTGATCACCCACTGGGCGGGCGTCGTCCTCGACGCGGGCGAGGGCAGCGACGCCGTCCACCTCGACTACCAGTCCATGGGCCTGTCCGGCGGCCAGAACGACATCCTGCGCGCCGTCCTCGCCGACGCCCGCGCCGAGCGGGACGCCAAAGGCCCGGCGGCCGCGCGCGAGCTCACCGCCCGGGAGGCGGAGCGCCGCTGCGCGGACCGCTACCGGTCGGGCGCCCCGACGGACGGTCCCTGGCAGTGAGCGGCGGCATCGGCCCGATCGAGCCCGGAGAGGGCACGGAGGCCCACGAGGGCCCGCGCCCCGCGCCCCGTACGCCGCACACGCCCCCGGCCGTCCGACGGCTCCACGAGGCCTACGAGGGCCACCGGCGGGCCGTCCTGGCCCTCGGGGCGCTGACCTGCGCGTCCGCCGTCATCGTCGCCGGGGCCGCGCTGTACGCGGCCCGGCCGCGCCCCGCCCCGTACAGGCCGCCCGCACCCTCGCAGGTGTTCTCCCTCGCCTACGTCGGTCCGGCCGGGCAGGACCCGGGGCAGGGCCCGGGGCAGGACTCCGGCCGGCCCCCTTCCGGCACGGCCTTCGCGTTCACCGTGCGTGTGCGCGCCGCGGCCGGTCCGGCCGTCACCCTGGAGCGGCTGGAGCAGTCCTCGCGGGCTCTGGCGGTGGAGGTCGAGCCACCACTTCCGGCCACGCTCGCCCCCGGGGAGGCCCGTGACCTCGCGGTACGGATTCGCGTCACAGACTGCGTGCATGTGGCACGGAATTCCGGGCTCCCTTTCCTGGAAGTAACCCTAAGTAATGGGTTTGAGAAAGAGGATCACAGCTACATCCCCGGTGACCGTTATGCGCGCGATCTCTCCACCGCTCTGACCAGGGCCTGTCCCGAAGATCGAGACGCGAGCACCCCATCTCCGTCATGACCAAAAGGGCCCAGAGTCCTGGCGCGACAGGACTCAAACCAGCCAACGGTCCTGCCACATCTCACCATGCGGACAAGACGAACCGGCCGGATTTCCCCCTTTCCACCCGCAGAGATCCGCTATGTATTACGCCGTGGCATAACAAGAGAGTCACATCATTGGCCTCAGCCCTCCATAACGCCCTAAGACCCGCTTAGAGTCACGGCCAGTCACCGCGACCAGCCGGATTCCTTTCAGTTCGGTTCCCCGCGTTCGACACGGTGCGTCCCACGGGGGACGCAGTGCCAGGAAAGGACTGATCGTGCGTCAGCGTTCTCTCATTGCCGTGACCGCCGCGCTCGCCGCGGGCGCCCTCACCCTCACCGCCTGCGGATCGCGCGGAGACAAGGCCAACGACGCCGGCAGCGGCGACACCACGGTCATCATCGGCGTCGACGCCCCTCTGACCGGTGACCTCTCGGCCCTCGGCCTCGGCATCAAGAACTCCGCGGACCTCGCCGCCAAGCAGGCCAACGAGAAGAAGTACGTCAAGGGCGTCACCTTCAAGATCGAAGCCCTCGACGACCAGGCGCAGGCCTCCTCCGGCCAGCAGAACGCCACCAAGCTCACCGCCAACAAGGACGTCCTCGGTGTCGTCGGCCCGCTGAACTCCTCCGTCTCGGAGTCCATGCAGAAGGTCTTCGACGACGCCAAGCTCGTCCAGATCTCCCCGGCCAACACCAGCCCCTCCCTCACCCAGGGGCCGAAGTGGGCGACCGGCGAGAAGGTCCGCACCTACAAGAGCTACTTCCGCACCGCCACCACGGACGCCATCCAGGGCCCGTTCGCGGCGCAGTACCTCTTCAACAAGGCCGGCAAGAAGAACGTCTTCATCATCGACGACAAGAAGACGTACGGCGCCGGCCTCGCGGGCACCTTCAAGGGCGAGTTCACCAAGCTCGGCGGCAAGGTCGCCGGCGAAGGCCACATCGACCCGGAGAGCACCGACTTCGGCGCCATCGTGACCCAGGTCAAGAACTCCGGCGCGGACGTCGTCTACTACGGTGGCGAGTACCCCGCGGCCGGCCCGCTCTCCAAGCAGATCAAGGCCTCCGGCGCCACCATCCCGCTCGTCGGCGGTGACGGCATCTACGACAAGAAGTACGTCGAGCTCGCCGGCGCCGGCGCCGCGGGCGACCTGGCCACCTCGGTCGGCGCCCCGGTCGAGAGCCTGCCGTCCGCCAAGGACTTCGTCGCCAACTACACCAAGGCCGGATACAAGGAGCCCTTCGCCGCGTACGGCGGCTACTCCTACGACTCCGCCTGGGCGATCATCGAGGCCGTCAAGGCCACCGTCGACGCCAACAACGGCAAGCTCCCCGCCGACGCCCGCGCCAAGGTCCTCGCCGCCGTCCAGGGCGTCTCCTTCGACGGTGTGACCGGCAAGGTCTCCTTCGACGAGTTCGGTGACGCCACCAACAAGCAGCTCACCGTCTACAAGGTCGAGGGCACCGAGTGGAAGTCCGTCGAGTCGGGCACCCTCGGCGGCTGACCCCAGCCCGCCGCACCACCCACCGGTAGCCGGTAGTCCGCTCGAACGGCCGGCCCCCGGAGCACCACCCACAACAGTCACACCCGCCGCGCGGGGCGCGCACAAAAAGCGCCCCGCGCGGTGTCACATCCGTCGAAAGACTCGGAGGACCTGCGGTGCACGAACTGCCGCAACAGCTGGTCAACGGCCTGCTACTGGGATCCATGTACGGGCTCGTCGCCATTGGCTACACGATGGTCTACGGCATCGTCCAGCTCATCAACTTCGCGCATGGCGAGATCTTCATGACCGGCGGATTCGGGGCCCTCACCGTCTGGACCATGCTCCCCGGGGGCACCACGATGTGGATCGCCCTCCCCCTCATGCTCATAGGCGCGGTCATCGTCGCCACCCTCATCGCCGTCGGTGCCGAACGATTCGCCTACCGCCCCCTGCGCAGCGCTCCCCGCCTCGCCCCGCTCATCACCGCCATCGGCCTCTCCCTCGCGCTCCAGCAGGCCGTATGGGCCTGGTACCCCGGAGCCAAGTCGAAGGTCGTCTTCCCCGAGATCCCCGGCGGCCCCTTCCACATCGGCAGCATCACCATCCAGACCGGTGACGTCTTCCTCCTGCTCGCCGCCCCCATCTCCATGGCCATCCTCGGCTTCTTCGTCAAGAAGACCCGCACCGGCCGCGGCATGCAGGCCACCTCGCAGGACCCCGACACCGCCAAGCTCATGGGCATCAACACCGACCGCATCATCACGGTCGCGTTCGCCCTCGGCGCCGCCTTCGCCGCGGTCGGAGCCGTCGCCTACGGCCTCAAGTACGGCGAAGTCAACTTCAAGATGGGCTTCCTGCTCGGCCTCAAGGCCTTCACCGCAGCAGTCCTCGGCGGCATCGGCAACATCTACGGCGCCATGATCGGCGGACTCGTCCTCGGCCTCGCCGAGACCCTCACCACCGCCTACGTCGCCGACATCCCCGGCTTCGAACAGCTCGGCGGACAGACCTGGGGCAACACCTGGGCGTTCGTCCTCCTCATCCTCGTCCTCCTCTTCAGGCCACAAGGCCTGCTGGGCGAGCGCGTCGCGGACAGGGCGTGATGACCATGACGACCACCACCACGGACACCACGACCATGAACGCAGAGCCCACCAAGGCCAAGGGATTCATCCCCCTCCCGGAGAAGACCGGCCGCGCCCTCGCCACCGCGGGCGGCGCCCTCACCGTCGCCTCCTGCTTCCTCCCCTGGACCTGGACCACCGCCTTCCCCGGCGACCTCACCGTCGTCGGATACCCCGGCGGACTCCAGTGGCTCGTCCTCGTCGGCGGCCTCCTCACCACCCTCTTCGGCCTCTCCTCCTACGGGATCAAGGGCCTGGGCTGGCTCACCCCCGCAGGCGCCGACGCCGCCATCAAGCTCTCGGCCCTCGCCGCCTTCGTCACCACCGCGTACACCGTGTTCGCGATCGTGAGCCTCAACGGCGTCATCGTCGACCTCGAACCCGGCGCCGGAATCGCTCTCCTCGTTTCCCTCCTCGCCCTCGTCGGCGCCCTCGCGCTCCCCTTCGAACGCCCCGTCCTCGAAGGACCCGACCCCGACGACAGCAGCTGGGAACAGTTCAAGCACAACGCGCGCAACAAGGTCACCTCCGCCAAGGCCGCCTTCACCTCCGGCCCGGCCAAGCCCGCCCGCGCGCTCCCCGCCTGGACCGAGATCCTGATCATCGCCGGCGTCCTCGCCGTCGGCCTCGGCGTCTTCACGTACGGCATCACCACCCCGTACCAGGAACTCTTCATCGGCTTCCTGATCACCGCCGGCTTCGGCTTCGCCGCCTTCAACAAGGCCGGCCTCATGGCCCGCATCACCACCCTCACCACCCGCCACCGCAACGTCGCCCTCGTCGGCGCCTTCGCAGCCGCGGCAGCCTTCCCCTTCACCCAGTCCGACGACCAGTACGCGACCCTCGGCGTCAACATCCTCATCTTCGCCACCGTCGCACTCGGCCTGAACATCGTCGTCGGCCTCACCGGCCTCCTCGACCTCGGCTACGTCGCCTTCCTCGGCGTCGGCGCCTACACCGCGGCCCTGGTCTCCGGCTCCCCCAACTCCCCCTTCGGAGTGCAGCTCCCCTTCTGGGCCGCCATCCTCATCGGCGCCGCCGCCTCCATGGTCTTCGGCGTCCTCATCGGCGCACCCACCCTGCGACTGCGCGGCGACTACCTCGCCATCGTGACGCTCGGCTTCGGTGAGATCTTCCGCATCTCCATGAACAACCTCGACGGCGTCTCCGGCCCCGACATCACCAACGGGCCCAACGGCATCGCCAACATCCCCAACGTCGACCTCTTCGGATTCGACTTCGGCGCCACCCACACCGTCGCCGGCTTCACCATCGGACGCTTCGCCAACTACTTCTTCCTGATGCTCCTGATCACCCTCATCGTGGTCATGGTCTTCCGGCGGAGCTCCGAATCCCGCATCGGCCGCGCCTGGGTCGCCATCCGCGAAGACGAGACCGCCGCCGAAGCCATGGGCATCAACGGCTTCCGCGTCAAGCTCATCGCCTTCGCCCTCGGCGCCACCCTCGCCGGACTCGCGGGCGCCGTACAGGCCCACGTGAACTACACCGTCACCCCGGACCAGTACGTCTTCGCCAACGCCGTACCCCCGAACTCCGCCTTCCTGCTCGCCGCGGTCGTCCTCGGCGGCATGGGAACCATCTCCGGCCCCCTCGTCGGCGGATCGCTCCTCTTCCTGCTCCCCAACAAGCTCCAGTTCCTGGGCGAGTACCAGCTCCTCGCCTTCGGCGTCGCACTCATCGTCCTGATGCGCCTGCGCCCCGAAGGTCTCATCCCCAACAAGCGCAACCAGCTCGAACTCCACAAGGACATGGAAGCGCCCACGGTCCTCGGTAAGGCAGGGGTCTGACCCATGACGACGACCACCACCGAAACCACCCCCGCCACCACGGCGGAGACCGTCCTCGACGCACGCGGCGTCACGATGCGCTTCGGCGGCCTCACCGCCGTCAAGAACGTCGACCTCACCGTGCGCAGCGGCGAAATCGTCGGCCTCATCGGCCCCAACGGCGCAGGCAAGACCACCTTCTTCAACTGCCTCACCGGCCTCTACATCCCCACCGAGGGAGAAGTCCGGTACAAGGGCACGGTCCTGCCCCCCAAGTCGTACAAGGTCACCGCGGCCGGCATCGCCCGCACCTTCCAGAACATCCGTCTCTTCAACAACATGACGGTCCTGGAAAACGTCCTCGTCGGCCGCCACACCCGCACCAAGGTCGGCCTCTGGTCCTCCCTCCTGCGCCTCCCCAACTTCAGCCGGGAAGAAGCAGCGAGCCGCAAGCGGGCCATGGAACTCCTCGAGTTCATCGGCCTCGACCACAAGGCCGAACACCTCGCCCGCAACCTCCCCTACGGCGAACAGCGCAAGCTCGAAATCGCCCGCGCGCTGGCCAGCGACCCCGGCCTCATCCTCCTGGACGAGCCCACCGCCGGCATGAACCCGCAGGAGACCCGGACCACCGAAGAGCTCATCTTCGCCATCCGGGACCAGGGCATCGCCGTCCTCGTCATCGAGCACGACATGCGCTTCATCTTCAACCTCTGCGACCGCGTCGCCTGCCTCGTCCAGGGCGAAAAGCTCATCGAAGGCACCGCCGCCGAGGTCCAGGGCGACGAGCGCGTCATCGCCGCCTACCTCGGCGAACCCTTCGAAGGCGCCCCCGGCGCCGAGGAACTCGCCGAAGTCGAAGCAGCCGAAGCGCACAGCGAGGCGGCACACGGCGAAGCGACGGACGGCACGACCAGCGCGACCAGCACGGACGGAGAAGACCGGTGACCGCACTCCTCGAGGTCGAGGACCTCCGCGTCGCCTACGGCAAGATCGAAGCCGTCAAGGGCATCTCGTTCAGCGTCGACGCCGGCCAGATCGTCACCCTCATCGGCACCAACGGCGCCGGCAAGACGACGACCCTGCGCACCCTCTCGGGCCTGATCAAGCCGCGCGGCGGCCAGATCAAGTTCCAGGGCAAGTCCCTCAAGAAGATCCCCGCGCACGACATCGTCGCGCTCGGACTCGCCCACTCCCCCGAGGGGCGGCACATCTTCCCGCGCATGACCATCGAGGACAACCTCCTCCTGGGCGCCTTCCTCCGCAAGGACAAGGACGGCATCCAGAAGGACGTCCAGCGCGCCTACGACCTCTTCCCGATCCTGGGAGAGCGCCGCAAGCAGGCCGCCGGCACCCTCTCGGGCGGCGAGCAGCAGATGCTCGCCATGGGCCGCGCGCTCATGTCCCGCCCGAAGCTGCTGATGCTCGACGAGCCCTCCATGGGCCTCTCGCCGATCATGATGCAGAAGATCATGGCGACCATCGCCGAGCTCAAGTCCCAGGGCACGACCATCCTCCTGGTCGAGCAGAACGCCCAGGCGGCGCTCTCCCTGGCCGACCAGGGCCACGTGATGGAGATCGGCAAGGTCGTCCTGTCGGGCCCGGGCCGCGAGCTCCTGGTCAACGAGGACGTCCGCAAGGCGTACCTCGGCGAGGACTAGTCCCCGCCCCCTCGTACGAGTGAGGCACGGGGGCCGGGCCTTTGTTTTTGGGGGGGGGGGAACTTTTTTTTCTTTTTGGTTTTTCTTTTCCCTTTTTCCTGTGGGCCTCTTTTTTTCCTTTTTCTTCTTCTCG
>NZ_JBHUBS010000019.1:113909-152382 GCF_042788835.1 Streptomyces sp. NPDC056883
AAAAACCCCAAAAGACACCACTTAGAAAAAAATCCCCCCCCCCCCCCCCCCCCACACCCCCCCCCCCCCCCCCCCCTTCCCCCCCCCCCGCGCCTCACTCTTTGCGTACTAGGGCTGCTACTCGCCCTTGCCCGCGGCGGCCTTCTTCTCCTCGGCGTCCTCGATGACGGCCTCGGCGACCTGCTGCATGGACATCCGGCGGTCCATGGAGGTCTTCTGGATCCACCGGAAGGCGGCCGGCTCGGAGAGCCCGTACTGCGTCTGCAGGATGCTCTTGGCGCGGTCCACGAGCTTGCGCGTCTCCAGGCGGAGGGAAAGGTCGGCGACCTCCTTCTCCAGCGCGCGCAGCTCGGCGAAGCGCGACACGGCCATCTCGATGGCGGGGACGACGTCGCTCTTGCTGAAGGGCTTCACGAGATAGGCCATGGCCCCGGCGTCCCGAGCCCGCTCCACGAGATCGCGCTGCGAGAACGCGGTGAGCATCAGCACGGGGGCGATGGACTCCTCCGCGATCTTCTCGGCGGCGGAGATCCCGTCGAGGACGGGCATCTTCACATCAAGAATGACCAGGTCGGGGCGGTGCTCCCGGGCCAGCTCGACGGCGGTCTGCCCGTCTCCGGCCTCACCGACGACGGCGTAGCCCTCCTCTTCGAGCATTTCCTTGAGGTCGAGACGGATGAGCGCCTCGTCCTCGGCGATGACGACGCGCGTCGTCAGCGGCGGAACGTGCGACTGGTCGGCGTCGGGCGTGGGCGTCGACTCGTGCTCGGCGGTCACGGGGGCTCCTTGGTGCAAGGCGATTCAGCTCCCCCGAGCCTACCTAGCTCCTGTATGTTTGTGACACGGAGGGTATTAGGTATCCTTTGTTTCGAAGGGGCCCCGGTAGCCCAGCGGCAGAGGCCATGGATTCAAAACCCATTCAGCGTCGGTTCGAATCCGACTCGGGGCACTTCTCCTTCATTTCCAAGGTCGCCAAGCGATTTTAGGATCTTCACTCGTCACAGTGAACGCAGCTTCGAATTGCGACCAACTGGACGAACAGCGACGAAGCTCGCAACTGTGGAGCACAATCCTTCGATACGCGAAGAAGCAGTCCTACTCATGCGCCGGGGCGTGACCAACCGAGTGGTCGCCGAACACCTGGGCATACCGCGCGGCACCATCGGCTGGTGGCGATCCGAGGACCGAAGACACCGCGGTGAGGCGTACGTCCGCCCGACGGACTGCCCCAGATGCACGGGCCGCGACGTCGACCAGCCCGCGTACGCCTACCTCTTGGGGCTCTACCTCGGCGACGGCCACATCATCTCCAAGCACAAGCAACACCACCTGTCCGTCTTCTGCGACAACTCCTGGCCCGGTCTCATCGATGCAGCCGAGGAGGCGATGCGCCGCGTCATGCCCCTGCCCAAGGTGGGACGCGTGCAGCGCCAGGGCTGCGTAGAGGTCAAGTCCTACACGCAGCACTGGACCTGCCTGTTCCCGCAGCACGGCCCCGGCAAGAAGCATGACCGCCGCATCACCCTCGAAGACTGGCAGCAGGCCATCGTCGACGCCCACCCGTGGGAGTTCGTCCGGGGGCTGATCCACTCCGACGGGTGCCGGGTCACCAACTGGACCGTCCGCAACGGCAAGCGCTACGAGTACCCGCGGTACTTCTTCACGAACAAGTCCGACGACATCCGGAAGCTCTGCACGGACACCCTCGCCAAGGTCGGCGTCCAGTGGACGATCCTGGCCCGCGGCAGCGACCCCTTCAACGTGTCCATCGCGAGGAAGGCGTCCGTCGCGCTCATGGACGCCCACATCGGGCCGAAGCACTAGCCCGGCAGGTCGCCGCTGCCGCCCAGGTTGGCGACCATGCGGCGCAGGCCGTCGATCGTCGCCGCATACGCCGCATCGTCCACACCCTCCCGCATCCGCGCATGCACCTTCGCGTTGCGGTCGTGCGCGCGGACCCGGCCGGCCTCGCCCGCTTCGGTGAGCGTCAGCGTGCCGCCCGTCTCCGCGAGCCAGCCCCGCGCCGCGAGGTCGTCGTAGACCGCGTCGAAGTCGGTGTCCTGGTCGTCGTACGGGGTGAGCTTCTCGGTGAGGGCCGCGCGCTTCCAGTGGGACGGGGAGCCGGCCACGTGGTTGAGGGTCCACCAGTGGGGCTGGGTGAGGTTCTCCTCGGCGAGTGCGGCCCGGATGCCGCCTATCACGAGCTTGCCGGCCTCGCGGGCCCAGTAGCCGATGGGCTGGGCCGCGAGCTGGTCCTGGGAGTACTCCTTGATCGTCATGCTCGCGAGCGTACGACCTCAACTCGACTTGAGGTCAAGGCGACTTGGCCCCGGATCGCTCAGTCGCGGCCCGTCAGGCCGTGCAGGACCGTCGTCACGTGGGCTTCGGCGTCGGCGGGGTCGAGGGGGGCGTGGGCCACGAGGAGGCGGTACCAGAAGGGGCCGAAGACCAGGTCGGTGGCGTGGTCGAGGTCCGTGCCGGCGGGGAGTTCCTCACGGGTGACGGCCTTCGTCAGCAAAGTGGCGACGACCTCGCGGCGGGTGGCGACCCAGGCGCGGAAGGGTTCGGCGAAGGCGGGGTCGAGCTGGGCTTCGGCCATGAGCCCGGTCAGGGCCTTCGCGCGGACGGGGTCGCCGCCGATGCGGTAGAGGTCGGCGACGAAGGCGGTGAGGTCGCCGGCGAGGGTGCCGGTGTCGGGTTCGGGGACGCGGGCGGCGGTTTCGTGGGCGTAGGCGTCCATGACGAGGGCGGGCTTGGACTTCCACCAGCGGTAGACGGTGCTTTTGGCGACGTTGGCGCGCTTGGCGACGCCTTCGATGGTGAGGGCGCCGTAGCCGTTCTCGACGAGGAGTGCGGCGGTGGCTTCGAGGACGGAGTGGTGGGCGTCTTCGTTGCGGAGGCGGCCGCCGGTGCGGGGCGGGTTGCTCGCAGAGTTGCTCGAAGGAGTGATTGACACGCCTTCACGATAGCCCTAGCTTTTTATCAAAACGCGGCGTAGCGTTTTGATTGAAGGATCGACCGAGGGATACGAGGGGCACAGTCATGAGCAGGATCGTGATCGCGCACGGGTACGGGATGAGCGCCGGGGACCACTGGTATGCGGCGACGGGCGAGGAGTTCGCGGCCGAGGGGCACGAGGTGCGGATTCCGAACTTCCCCGAGCCGTTCGCTCCGGAGGCCGGTGTGTGGCTGAAGGAGCTGGAGGCGGCGACGGAGGGGGCGCCTGCCGGCGAGACCGTGCTGGTGGGTCACAGTCTGGGTGGGGTGAATGTGCTGCGGCTGCTGCAGGAGCACGACACGGAGGCCGAGGGGGCGTTCGCGGGGGTGGTGTTCGTGGCGTCGATGTCCGGCGAGGTGGGGTATGACGCGTCGGCGCCGTTCTTCTCGCCGGAGTTCGACTGGCAGCGGATCCGCAGGGCTGCGCGGGAGTTTCGTGTGCTGCACGCGGCGGATGACCCGGTGACCGGGGAGGCGACGGGTGAGCACGTGTTGCGGTTCGTGCGGGAGCTGGGCGCGGAGGCGCGGGTGACCGCGTCGGGCGGGCACTTCCCGAGTACGGGTGAGAGCCGTTTGGTGTTGCCCGACGCGGTGCGTCTTATACGTGAGGTGCTGTAGTCGCCTGTGGGCGGTGTCAGCGGACCGCGTCGCCGATGTGGTGGATGCGGACGAGGTTGGTGGATCCGCTGACGCCGGGGGGTGAACCGGCGGTGATGACGACGACGTCGCCGGGGACGCAGCGGCCGATGCGCAGGAGCTCTTCTTCGACCTGGGCGACCATGGCGTCGGTGGAGTCGACGTGGGGGCCGAGGAAGGTTTCGACGCCCCAGGTGAGGTTGAGCTGGGAGCGGGTGGCGGGGTCGGGGGTGAAGGCGAGGAGGGGGATGGGTGAGCGGTAGCGGGAGAGCCTGCGGACGGTGTCTCCGCTCTGGGTGAAGGCGACGAGGAACTTCGCGCCGAGGAAGTCGCCCATTTCGGCGGCGGCGCGGGCGACTGCGCCGCCTTGGGTGCGGGGCTTGTTCCGGTCGGTGAGCGGGGGGAGGCCCTTGGCGAGGATGTCTTCTTCGGCGGCTTCGACGATGCGGGACATGGTGCGGACGGTTTCGATGGCGTACTTACCGACGCTGGTTTCACCCGAGAGCATGACGGCGTCGGTGCCGTCGATGACGGCGTTGGCGACGTCGGAGGCTTCGGCGCGGGTGGGCCGGGAGTTGTCGATCATCGAGTCGAGCATTTGGGTGGCGACGATGACGGGCTTGGCGTTGCGCTTGGCGAGCTTGACGGCTCGCTTCTGGACGATGGGGACCTGTTCCAGGGGCATTTCGACGCCGAGGTCTCCGCGGGCGACCATGATGCCGTCGAAGGCGGCGACGATGTCGTCGATGTTTTCGACTGCCTGGGGCTTTTCGACCTTGGCGATGACGGGGAGGCGTCGGCCTTCTTCGTCCATGATGCGGTGGACGTCTTCGATGTCGCTGCCGCTGCGGACGAAGGAGAGGGCGATGATGTCGGCGCCGATGCGCAGGGCCCAGCGGAGGTCTTCGATGTCTTTTTCGGAGAGGGCGGGTACGGAGACTGCGACGCCGGGGAGGTTGAGTCCCTTGTTGTCGGAGACCATGCCGCCTTCGATGACGCGGGTGTGGACGCGGGGGCCGTCGACGGCGGTGACTTCGAGGGTGACGCGGCCGTCGTCCACGAGGATGCGTTCGCCGGTGGTGACGTCGGCGGCGAGGCCCTTGTAGGTGGTCCCGCAGGTGTGGCGGTCGCCTTCGTGGTCTTCGACGGTGATGGTGAATTCGTCGCCGCGTTCAAGGAGTACGGGGCCTTCGCGGAAGCGGCCGAGGCGGATCTTCGGGCCTTGAAGGTCCGCGAGGATGCCGACGCTGCGGCCGGTTTCGTCGGCAGCCTTGCGGACGCGCTGGTAGCGGTCCTCGTGTTCGGCGTAGGTGCCGTGGCTGAGGTTGAAGCGGGCGATGTCCATTCCGGCTTCGACCAGGGCTTTGATCTGGTCGTATGAGTCGGTGGCGGGGCCCAGGGTACATACGATTTTCGCTCGGCGCATGAGGCGAGCGTATGCCCCTACCAGGGAGTAGGAAATTGGTTCCGGGTGTCCACTCAACAACCTTTGAGCAAAAGGTTGTTGACAATTGTTGAATGTGCATGGGGGTGCTCTGATGAGCACCCCCGGGGCGCCGATTTTCGGATCTTCAGAGCTGAGGGGTCAGAGCTGGGGAGGGGTCATCGTGAAGCGTGCGTTCACCTGCGCGTAGACGGTCTGGCGCTGGGGTTCGAGGTCGAGGGCGGGGGCGCCTGCGTCTTCGGCGGTGCTGAAGGCCATGGTGCGCATGCCGGCGCCGGCTGCGTGGAAGGGGGCGGGGGCGTTCTCGGCTCCGAGGTCGGCGAGTTCGACGAGGGCGGCGAGGTCGGCTCCGAGGGCTGCGGCGTATTCGCGGGCGCGCTGGACGGCTTCGAGTACGGCTTGGCGGCGGGCTTCGCCGTGGGCGGGTGAGGTGGGGCGCAGGGCCCACCAGGGTCCGTCGACCTGGGTGAGTTCGAGGTCTGCGAGGCGGGTGGTGAGTTCGCCGAGGGTGGTGAAGTCGTTGAGTTCGGCGGTGAGGTGGACGCGTCCGTGGTAGGCGCGGATGCGTTCGCCGCGGCCGTGGCGGGTGAGTTCGGGGGTGATGGAGAAGGCGCCGGTTTCGAGTTTTTCGACGGGGTCGCCGTAGCTTTTGACGAGGTCGAGGACGGCGTTGTTGCGGCGGGTGAGGTCTTCGAGGGCGGTGCGCCGATCGGTGCCGCGGGCGCTGACGGTGATGCCGATGCGGGCGATCTCGGGGTCGACTTCGAGGGTGGCTTCGCCGCGGACTGCGACGCGGGGGACTTCGGGGGTTCCGTAGGGCTGGTGCGATGCGTCCTGGGTCATGGATTCACTCTCGCACTGCTGCTCGTACGGGGGTGGTCATCGGATCGAAACCTGGTGGGGGTGTTGCGGCTTGTTACTGCTGGGTCAGAATCTACGCGCGTTGCCTATCTGTGCACACGCACCTCACAAGGGGAGATGGCATGGCTTTGGACCGTAGGACATTTCTGGGCACCTCGGCTGCGACGGGTGCGGCTGTGGCGTTGGCGGGGGCCACGAGCACCCCGGCCGCCGCGGCCGAGGCGGTGGCCGGCGGCGCTTCGGCCGCGGGGGCGAAGACGTACGCGTTCACGGTGATGGGGACGACCGACCTGCACGGGAACGTCTTCAACTGGGACTACTTCACGGACAAGGAGTTCGACGACAAGGCGCACAACGACGTCGGTCTGGCGAAGATCTCCACGCTGGTGAACCAGGTGCGGGCGGAGAAGGGCCGGTGCAACACGCTGCTGATCGATGCCGGTGACACCATTCAGGGGACGCAGCTGTCGTACTACTACGCGAAGGTGGATCCGATCACCGCGCGGCGCGGTCCGGTGCATCCGATGGCGCAGGCGATGAACGCGATCGGTTATGACGCGGCTGCGCTGGGGAACCACGAGTTCAATTACGGCATTCCGGTGCTGCGGAAGTTCGAGGAGCAGTGCGACTTCCCGTTGCTGGGGGCGAACGCGCTGGATGCGAGGACGCTGCGGCCGGCGTTCCCGCCGTACAGCATGCACCGGCTGCGTACTCCGCACGGGCGTGATGTGAAGGTGGCCGTGCTGGGTCTGACGAATCCGGGGATCGCGATCTGGGACAAGGCGAACGTGCAGGGGAAGATGACGTTCCCGGGTCTTGAGGAGCAGGCGGCGAAGTACGTGCCGCGGCTGCGGTCGCTGGGTGCGGATGTGGTGATCGTGTCGGCGCATTCGGGTTCGAGCGGTACGTCGAGCTACGGGGACCAGTTGCCGTACATCGAGAACGCGGCGGGTCTGGTGGCGGAGCAGGTGCCGGGGATCGACGCGATCCTGGTGGGGCACGCGCACACGGAGATCCCGGAGTACCGGGTGAAGAACAAGGCGACGGGCAAGGACGTGGTGCTGTCCGAGCCCCTGAAGTGGGGGCAGCGCCTCACGCTGTTCGACTTCGAGCTGACGTGGGCGAAGGGCTGCTGGTCGGTGTCGAAGGTGTCGGCCCGGGTGCTGAATTCGAATACGGCGGTGGAGGACCCGGAGATCGTGGGGCTGCTGTCGGACGAGCACCGCAAGGTCGTGGCGTATGTGAACCAGGTGATCGGTACGTCGACGCAGGCGATGTCCTCGGTGGACGGGCCGGTCAAGGACGTGGCGATCATCGATCTGATCAACCACGTGCAGGCGGAGACGGTGAAGGGTGCGCTGGCGGGTACGGAGTGGGGTGCGCTGCCGGTGCTGTCGCAGGCTTCGTGCTTCTCGCGGACGGCGGCGATTCCGGCCGGGCAGGTGACGATCAGGGATGCGGCGGGTCTGTATCCGTTCGAGAACACGCTGGAGGCGCGGCTGCTGACGGGCGCGCAGGTCAAGGACTATCTGGAGTATTCGGCGAAGTACTACGTGCGGACGGCTCCCGGTGATGTGGTGGATCCGGCGAAGCTGACGAACGCGGAGGGTACGCCGGACTACAACTACGACGCCGTGTACGGGTTGACGTACGACATCGATGTGTCCGAGCCGGTGGGTTCGCGGATCTCGGGGCTGTCGTTCCAGGGGAAGCCGGTGGATCCGGCGGCGCAGTTCGTGCTGGCGGTGAACAACTACCGGGCTTCGGGCGGTGGCAATTTCCCGCACGTGCCGCAGTCCAAGCAGCTGTGGGCGAACTCGGATGAAATACGCAACACGATCATCCAGTGGGTGAAGGCGAAGGGGACGGTGGACCCGGCGCAGTTCGCGTCCGTGGACTGGCGGCTGACCCGAGCCGGGACACCGGTCTTCTAAGGCGTCGGTCTTTAAAGACGGCGGTCTTCTGAACGTTTCTCCTTACGGGTGCTCGATCAGTGGGAGCAGTTCGCCGGCGGGTTGGGGCCGGGTGTGCTCCCGCTGTTCGAGGCCGAAGGTGGTGAAGGCCGTGCGGGTGGGCTGGGGGTAGGGCTCCTTGCCCGTCAGGGTGTTCAGGATGGCGGCGCTGCGCCAGGCGGCGAGGCCGAGGTCGGGGGCTCCGACGCCGTGGGTGTGGCGTTCGCCGTTCTGGACGAAGACGCTGCCGGTGACGGCCGGGTCGGTGATCATCCGGTAGCGGTCGTCGATGCGGGGGCGGCCGGAGGAGTCCTTGCGCAGGTAGGGGTCGAGTCCGGCGAGGAGGCGGGCGAGGGGGCGTTCGCGGTAGCCGGTGGCGAGGACGACGGCGTCGGTGGTGAGGCGGGAGCGGGTGCCCTGCTCCACGTGTTCGAGGTGGAGTTCGACCTTGGTGGTGGCGACGCGGCCCGCGGTGCGGACGCTGACTCCGGGGGTGAGGACGGCGTCGGGCCAGCCTCCGTCGAGGGTGCGGCGGTAGAGCTCCTCGTGGATGGCGGCGATGGTGGCGGCGTCGATGCCCTTGTGGAGTTGCCACTGGGCGGGGACGAGGCGGTCGCGGACCGGTTCGGGGAGGGAGTGGAAGTAGCGGGTGTAGTCGGGGGTGAAGTGTTCCAGGCCGAGCTTGGAGTACTCCATGGGGGCGAAGGAGGGGGTGCGGGCGAGCCAGGTGAGGCGTTCGCGGCCGGCGGGGCGGGAGCGGAGCAGGTCGAGGAAGACCTCGGCTCCGGACTGGCCCGATCCGATGACGGTGACGTGGTCGGCGCCGAGGATGCGCTGCCGGTTGTCGAGGTACTCGGAGGAGTGGATCACCGGGACGGTGGGGGCTTCGGCGAGGGGGCGCAGCGGTTCGGGGACGTAGGGGGCGGTGCCGATGCCGAGGGCGAGGTTGCGGGTGTAGGTGCGGCCGAGGGCTTCGGCTTCTCCGTCGGTGTCGAGTTGGGTGAAGTCGACTTCGAAGAGGTCGCGTTCGGGGTTCCAGCGGACGGCGTCGACCTGGTGGCCGAAGTGGAGTCCGGGCAGGCGGCCGGCGACCCAGCGGCAGTAGGCGTCGTACTCGGCGCGCTGGATGTGGAAGTTCTCGGCGAAGTAGAAGGGGAAGAGGCGTTCCTTGTGCTTGAGGTAGCTGAGGAACGACCAGGGGCTGGAGGGGTCGGCGAGGGTGACGAGGTCGGCGAGGAAGGGGACTTGGAGGGTGGCTCCGTCGATGAGGAGTCCGGGGTGCCAGCGGAAGTCGCGGCGCTGGTCGTAGAAGGCGGTGGCGAGTTCTGCGGCGCCTTGCTGGGGCAGGCCGTGGGCGAGTGCGGCGAGGGAGAGATTGAAGGGGCCGATGCCGATTCCGACGAGGTCGTGGGGTGCATCGAGCTGGGCGGTCATCGGTGGGTGCTGCCTTCCAGGAGGTTCACGAGGGCGTCCAGGTCCCCCGCCGTGGTGTGGGGGTTGAGCAGGGTGGCCTTGAGCCAGAGGCGGCCGTCGGCGGTGGCCCGGCCCAGTACGGCGGTGCCGCTCTGGAGGAGGGTGCGGCGGAGGTTGGCGAGTGCGGTGTCGTCGGCGTGGGTGGGCCGGAACAGGACGGTGCTGATGGTGGGCGCCGCGTGGAGTTCGAAGGCGGGGTGTGCTTCGAGGAGTCGGGCGAGCTGGTCGGCGCGTGCGCAGGTGCGGTCGATGAGGTGGGTGAGGCCGTCTCGGCCGAGGGAGCGCAGGGTGGCGGCGATCTTGAGGGCGTCTGCGCGGCGGGTGGTGCGCAGGGAGCGGCCGAGGAGGTCGGGCAGGCCGGCTCGGGTGTCGTCGGGGGCGTTGAGGTAGTCGGCCTGGTGGGCGAGGGGGGCGAGCAGGGTGGTGTCGGGGACCGTGAGGAGTCCGGCGGCGATGGGTTGCCAGCCGAGTTTGTGCAGGTCGAGGGTGATCGACCGGGCGCGGTGCAGGCCGGCGAGTTTGGGGCGGTGGCGGGGGCTGAGGTGGAGGAGGCCGCCGTAGGCGGCGTCGATGTGGAGGTCGGCGCCGTGGTGGTCGCAGAGGTCGGCGAGGGCGTCGAGGGGGTCGATGAGGCCGGCGTCGGTGGTGCCGGCGGTGGCGGTGACGAGGACGGGGCCGGTGGTGGTGGCGAGGGCCTCGGCGAGGGTGGCGGGGGTGAGGGCGCCGGTGGGGGTGGGGAGGCTGCGGGCGGGTGGCAGGCCGAGGAGCCAGGCGGCGCGCGGGATGGAGTGGTGGGCGTTGGCGCCGTGCAGGACGGTGAGGTGGGGGCCGTGGCGTTCGCGGGCGAGGAGGAGGGCGAGGTGGTTGGCTTCGGTGCCGCCGGTGGTGAGGACGGCGTCGGGGTGGGGGGTGTCGTGGAACTCCGCGGCGAGCGTGCGGGTGAGGAGGGTTTCGAGGGCGGAGGCGGCGGGGGCCTGGTCCCAGGAGTCGAGGGAGGCGTTGAGGGCGCTGGCGGCGAGGTCGGCGGCGGCCGCGACGGCGAGGGGCGGGCAGTGCAGGTGGGCTGCGCACAGGGGGTCGGCTGGGTCGGCCGCGCCGGCGGTGAGGGTGTGGACGAGGGTGCGTAGTGCTTCGTGGTCGCCGTGTCCGTGGTCGGGGAACACCTCGCCGAGTGCGGCGGTGACGCGGGCGGTGACGGCGTGGGGTCCGCCGGCGGGGAGCGGTCCGCCGCGGGCGCGGGCTCCGGTGCGCAGGGCGTCGAGGACGGTGGCGAGGAGTGGTTGCAGGGCGTCGGGGCCGTGGGGTCCGCCGGCGAGCGGGGCGGTGCCGCGTCTGCCTGTGCCGGGGGGCGCTGTCATGCGGTTGTCCTCACGGGAACGGATCGGAGCGGCGGGTGGTGCCGCTCGGCTGGGGTGGGGCACCCGGGGGTACAACGATCCGACCCGAATGGGGTAACCGCCCGGGTTTATGCATGGTGGATTTCAAGCCGTCGGCGGTGGCGGCCCCGTGTGGCTGCGCCGGTCCGTTCCGGAAACGCGCACGGCGGCCCCCCGCCCCTGGTGGGGTGGGGGGCCGCCGGGGTGGGTTAGCGGCGGGCTCGTAGGGCTCGGGTGAGGTCGTCGAGGTGGTCTGCGAGTTTGCGGTGGAGGAGCGGGGTGATGTCGGGGGTGGTCAGGGCTGCGTAGCCGACCTCGAGGTTGGCTTCGGTGATCTCGTGGCCGGGGAGGGCCCAGCGGCCCGCGGCTTCGGCGATGGCGGGGCCGCGGCGGGCGGCGAGGGTGACGGCTTTGGCGTAGGCCTGCGGTACGTACTCCCGTACCAGGTCGGCCTGTTCGGGCTGCCAGAAGCCTTGGGCGGTGGCGGTGAAGAGGTAGTTGGACAGGGAGTCGTCGTGGAAGAGGCGCTCCCAGGCGGCGGCCTTGGCCTCGGCTGTGGGGAGGGCGGCGCGGCAGCGGGCGGCGCCTTCCCGGCCGGTGGCGCTGGGGTCGGCGGCGAGGGCTTCGTCGATCTCGGCTTCGCCGGCCGCACCGAGGACGCAGAGGCGGGCGAGGATCCGCCAGCGCAGTTCGGGGTCGAGTTCGGGGCCGCCGGGGACGGTGCCTTCGGCGAGCCAGCCGGCGATGGTGTCGGGCTGGGTGGCGCTGTCGGCGAGGGTGCGGACGGCGAGGAGCCGCAGGCCGGGGTCGGTGCCGTCCTCGGTGCGTCGCAGCAGGTCGCGGGCGATGGTGGTGAGGGTGGTGAGGGCGTCGCCGCGGCGGTCGGCGGTGAGGTAGCGGTCGGCGATCTGGGCGCGGGTGAAGCCGAGGACGCCTTGGACGATCGCGAGGTCGGTTTCCTCCGGTACGTGGGCTTCGGCGGTGGCCAGGTAGTCGGCGGCGGCCAGTTCGCCGTCGCGGACCATGTCGCGCAGGGAGTTCCAGACGACGGCGCGGGTGAGCGGGTCGGGGATGCGGGAGATGCCGCGGAGGGCGGTTTCCAGTGAGGTCTCGTCGAGGCGGACCTTGGCGTAGGTGAGGTCTCCGTCGTTGAGGACGAGGAGGGCGGGGCGCGGGCCGCTCACGGAGAGGACTTCGTCGGAGGGGACGTCGAGGGCGAGGACCTCGCGCGGTTCGATGGCTCCGTCGGGGGCGCGGTCGTAGAGGCCGGCGGCGATGTGGTGGGGGCGGCTGCCGGTGCGGTCGACGGTGAGGGTCCAGCCTCCGTGGCTTTCCTGGAGGCGGGGGGTGAGGGTGTCGACGCCGGTGGTGCGCAGCCAGGTCTCGGCCCAGGTGTGGACGTCGCGGTCGGTGTGGGCGGCGAGGGAGTCGACGAAGTCGGCGAGGGAGGCGTTGGCGAACTTGTGGCGGGCGAAGTGGGTGTTGATGCCGGCCAGGAAGTCCTTTTCGCCGAGCCAGGCGACGAGTTGGCGCAGGGCGGAGGCGCCCTTGGCGTAGGAGATGCCGTCGAAGTTGAGGAGGGCGGAGGCGGTGTCGGGGACGGCTGCGGCGTCCGGGGCGACGGCGTGGGTGGAGGGGCGCTGGTCGGCGTCGTAGCCCCAGGGTTTGCGTTCCATGCCGAATCCGGTCCAGGTCTCGGTGAAGCGGGTGGCTTCGATGAGGGTCTGGTAGCCCATGAACTCGGCGAAGGACTCGTTCAGCCAGATGTCGTCCCACCAGCTGAGGGTGACGAGGTCGCCGAACCACATGTGGGCCATTTCGTGCGCGATGGTGACGGCGCGGCGCTGGCGTTCGGCGTCGGTGACGGCGGAGCGGAAGACGTAGTCGTCGCGGAAGGTGACGAGCCCCGGGTTCTCCATGGCGCCGGCGTTGAACTCGGGGACGAAGGCCTGGTCGTAGGAGTCGAAGGGGTAGGGCTCGGTGAACTTCTCGTGGTAGCGGTCGTAGCAGGCGGTGGTGAGGTCGAGGATCTCCTGCGCGTCGGCGTCGAGGTGGGGGGCGAGGGAGCGGCGGCAGTGGATGCCGAAGGGGAGCCCGGCGTGTTCGGTGCGGATGCTGTGCCAGGGGCCTGCGGCGACGGCGGCGAGGTAGGTGGAGATGACGGGGGTGGGGGCGGAGGCCCAGATCCCGGCCTCGGTGACGGAGCCGTCGCCCGAGCCGTCGCCGCCGTCGCCGAGGCGTTCGCCGATGCGGGTGGTGATGCCGTTGGCGAGTACGGTCCAGTGCGCGGGGGCGGTGACGGTGAACTCGAACACGGCCTTGAGGTCGGGCTGGTCGAAGGCCGGGAAGACGCGCTGGACGTCGTCGAGGAACATCTGGGTGTAGACGTACGTCTCGCCGTCCGCGGGGTCGGTGAAGCGGTGCAGGCCTTCGCCGGTGCGGGAGTAGCGCATGCGGGCGGCGATGCGGAGTTCGTGGGGGCCTTCGGTGAGGCCGGTGAGGGGGAGGCGGCCGTCGGTGAGGGCGGCCGGGTCCAGGGGGTGTCCGTCGAGGGCGGCGGAGCGCAGTTCGTCCGGTTTCAGCTCGACGAAGGTGTCGCCGGCGGTGCGGGCGGTGAACCGGATGACGGTGCGGGACTCGAAGGTCTCGTCGCCGGTGGTGAGGTCGAGGTCGACTTCGTAGTGCCGGACGTCGAGGAGTCGGGCTCGGAGCTGCGCTTCGTTGCGCGTCAGTGCGGACATGGGGCCCATGCTGCCGGATGGCGGCGCCGGGCCCCAGCTCCTCTTACTCGCCTTCGCTCTCGCCCTCGCCTGCGGCGATCGTCTCGTGGTGGCGGATGACCTCGGCGATGATGAAGTTGAGGAGCTTCTCGGCGAAGGCGGGGTCGAGCTTGGCGTTCTCGGCGAGCTGGCGCAGCCGGGCGATCTGGCTGGCCTCGCGGCCCGGGTCGGCCGGGGGCAGCTGGTGGCGGGCCTTGAGGTGGCCGACCTGCTGGGTGCACTTGAACCGCTCGGCGAGCATGTGCACCACGGCGGCGTCGATGTTGTCGATGCTGTCCCTGAGCCGGGCCAGCTCGGCGGTGACGTTGTCGTCGATGTCCCTGGTGTTCATGGTCACCGAGAATACGTGGCGCGCGGCGGCGGCTCTTCGGCCGGTCGGCCACTGAGACGGACCGGGCAAGATCCGGAAAGGACGGCCTAGGCCGGCGGCTCGGTGGGGTCGTGGGTGATGAGGTCTCCCGGCTGGCACCGGAGGACGTCGCAGATCCTGGACAGGGTGGAGAAGCGGATGGCCTTGGCCCGTCCGTTCTTGAGCACGGACAGGTTGACGACGGTGATGCCGACCTGTGCGGCCAGTTCGGTGAGCGTCATGCCGCGCTCGGCCAGGATCCGGTCGAGGTGGATTCGGATCGCGTGGAGTTCCTCTTCGGGCATCAGATGGTCCCTTCGAGGTCCTCTCGCATGCGCACGCCCTCGCGCATGATCTTCCCCATGATGACGGCGGCGAGGCCGGCGAGGATGAGTACCTGCGGATCGGAGACCGTCGGGCCGGAGTCGAGCATGGGCACCATGCTGGCGGCGAGCCAGGACTGCGACCAGCCCACGACGAGGCCTGCCAGGGGTGTGCCCAGTGTGACGGACCAGCCGAGGACGGTGAGCCGTCGGGCCACCTTGTCGGTGAACGGGCCTTCGGACACGACGGCGTCGAGCAATCGGGAGAAGAGCAGGAGGGTCACGGAGGCGAACAGCATCCAGGGCAGCTGGCTGCCGAGGTCGGCGGCGCGCTGTGCCGTGGAGGGGTCGTTCTGGCAGAGCCGTGCGGTGCTGCTGGACGCTTCCACGCCCTGGCCGACCGGGAGGCCGCCGTCCAGTGTGGCGTTGGCCCAGAAGTCGGTCTTCACGCAGACCGCCCCGTCGTCGGCCAGGTGCGTGACGGCCGTACCGATGAAGGTGAGCCCCCAAAGGATCGCCAGGCCAAAGGTCAACGTGGCCAGGATCTTCGTGAATCGCGTGTTCATCGCGTTCCCCCCTATCGATTTTCGATATGCCGGAGACTAGCGGACCATATCGATAATCGACAAGTGGGTGCCGGTCAGAGGGGCAGGAGCGCCGTGACGAGCCAGCCGCCTTCGGGGGCGGGGCCTGCGGTGAGGGAGCCGCCGAGGGCTTCGGCCCGTTCGGCCATGCCGACGAGGCCGTAGCCGCCGCCGCGGGCGTTCTCGGAGAGTTTCGCGGGGCGGCCGCCGTCGTCGGCGATCCGGACTTCCAGGCCGGCGGGGACGGTGCGCAGGCCGACCCGGACGGCGGTGGCGGTGGCGGCGTGCTTGCCGATGTTGGTGAGGGCTTCGAGGACGATGCGGTGGGCGGTGGCGGCCACGTCGGCGGGGAGCCGGGCCTCCAGGCCCTCCTCCACGTAGAGGACGACGGGCGGGCCGGTGGCGGCGAACCGTTCCGCCAGCCCGCGGATCTCCCGGAGGCCGGCGACGGGGGCCGTGCCGGCGGAGCCGGGCTTGGCCGCGCCCTTGCCCTTCTCCGGGTCGGCGTCCTCGGCGCCCTCGCGGAGGATCTTGACCAGGCGGCGCATGGAGCCGAGCGCCTCGTCCCCGGCCGTCTCGATGCGGCCGAAGATCTCGCCGGCGCGTTCCGCGGAGACCTTGGTGTAGCGGGCGGCGCGCGCCTCGACGACGATCCCCGTCACGTGGTGGGCGACGAGGTCGTGGAGCTCGCGGGCCAGTTCCAGGCGCTCGGCGCTGCGTACGGCGCGCAGCTCGCGGACCCGCTGGACGGACTGCAGGCGCAGGAGCAGGGAGTACGCGGTGACGACGACGGCGAGCACGGAGAAGAGCAGCGTGAAGCGGCCCGGGTCCGCGTCGCGGACGGGCGCCGCCATGGAGCCGAGGGCGAGGAGGGGGCCGAGGACGGCGGCGGTGCGGGCGGGGGCGCGGAGCAGCACCTGGGTGAGGAGCACGAGCAGGGCGACGGCCTCGCCGCCGCCCCAGACGACGAGGGGGAGGTTGCTGAAGAGGAGGGAGAGGGTGACGGCCCAGGTGACGGCGGAGGCGAACCAGGCACGGGCGAGCAGCGGGATGCGTGGCCAGGGCACGGCGCTGAGGCAGACGAGGATGCCGGACACCCAGACGGCGGCGTGCGGGGTGCTGGGCTGGCGGGCGAGGACGACGCCCTCGAAGGTGACGAGGGAGAGGAGGGTGAGCGAGAGGATGATGCGGATCCAGTCCGCGGCGTAGGGGTGGCGGCGGGCCCATGGCCCCAGGGGGCTCACACCGAGTCCCGGAGCGTCTTGTCGGCTCCGCCGGGGGTGTGGGGGCTTCGGCGCATGCCGAGACCGCGGTTCGCCCGGGCGCTGCCCGGACCCGTGGTGGCCGGTGTCGTCGGGAACGGCGTGCGCCGGCTTCCTGGGGCGCCGCCCCAGACCCCGCGCCTCAAACGCCGGCGAGGCTGAGATTGCCCAGCGGTGCCCGGACAGCGGCGGGTCTGGCTTTGGCCCAGGGCGCGCGAGAGTCGGCGAGGCTGGCGCTGCCCGGCGGTGCCCGAACGGCGGCGGGAGCATGCCCCGGTGTTCGAACGGCCGCCGAGGTGATTCCGTCCCGTGCCGCCCGAACAGCCGCGGGGCTGATTTGGCCCCGGGCCGTCCGTGTGGCGGTAGAGGGCGGTCAGGGGGTGGGGGTGGGTCACGCCGGGGTGCCTGCCAGGCCGCTTTCCCAGGCCCAGGCGGCGATTTCCACGCGGTTGCGGGCGTCCAGTTTGGCCTGGACGTTGGCCAGGTGGGTCTTGACCGTGGAGAGGGAGACGAAGAGCTCCCCGGCGATCTCGGCGTTGGTCAGGCCGCGCGCGAGGCAGCGTACGACCTCGCGTTCCCGGTCCGTGAGGGGCTCCGCCGGGCGGCGGGCGGCCGCGGCGGCGGCCGGGGTGCGGTGGGCCATTTCGCGGAGCAACCGTACGGTGATGGCGGGTGAGACGAGGGAGTCTCCGACCGCTGCCGCCCGTACCGCTTCAACCAGCATGGCCGGGCTCGCGTCTTTGAGGAGGAAGCCCGACGCTCCGCCCTGGAGCGCCGCGTGGACGTACTCGTCAAGGTCGAAGGTGGTGACGATGACGATGCGGGGGGTGTCGCGGCCGGAGAGCCGGCGGGTGACTTCGAGCCCGTCGAGCTTGGGCATGCGGATGTCGAGGAGGAGGACGTCGGGGCGGTGTGCGGCGACGGCCGCGAGGGCCGCTTCGCCGTCTTCGACGTCGGCGACCACTTCGATGTCCGGCTGGCTTTCGAGGATCATCCGGAAGCCGGTCCTGACCATCTCCTGGTCGTCCGCGATGATCACTCTGATCGCCATGCGCCGCCTGCCCCACTGTCGCCCGTTGCCTGTACCGTCCCTGTTTCCCCGGCATTCCCACCGGGTGGGATCTCTCCATGGGACCTGCGGGCGCCTCGGCCCGCAACCGCACAGCAGACCGCCGGGAGCATGCCGCAAGGCCGGAACGGCGTCGTTCCGGCCTCACGGGACTTCCGTCGACGTTACGGACATGTGGGGCATTGCGCCTCGTTCTTCCGGCCATGTTCGGATCGGCCGGGAGGGGGAGGGAAGCCAGAGCGCCCCCGGGCGGTCAGAGCGTGGCGGCCGCGCTCTTGATGGCCGCCGCGAAGGTGGAGACCTCCGTGTAGACGCCGGGGTAGTCGGGACGGGCGCAGCCCTCGCCCCAGCTGACTATGCCGACCTGGATCCAGGCGTTCGCATTGTCCCGGCGGAACATGGGACCGCCCGAGTCGCCCTGGCAGGTGTCGACGCCGCCCGCGTCGAACCCGGCACAGATCTCCTCCGCGGGCACGAGCGAGCTGCCGTAGGAGTCCTGGCAGGAGGCGTCGGAGACGAAGGGGACGGTGGCCTTCAGCAGGTAGCGCTGCTGGGCTCCGCCTTCCCGGGCGGCACCCCAGCCGGCGACGGTGAAGGTGCCGTTGTCGTAGGCCTTGGTGTCGGCGATCTTGAGGGTGGGCAGGTTGATGGGCTGCGCGAGCTTGATCAGTGCCCAGTCCTTGCCCGTGCCGTTGTAGCCGGGGGCCTGGAGCACCTTGGTGGACTTGACCTTGATGGCGCTGGAGCTCTTGAGGTCGACCACTCCCGCGGTGGCGGTGATGGAGGTGTTGTTGCCGGAGCCGCTCACGCAGTGGGCGGCGGTGAGCACGATCTGCTGGGTGTAGAGGGCGCCGCCGCAGCCCATGGAGAGCCGGACCATGAAGGGGAACTCTCCTTGGGCGGCGCGGGTTCCGCCGACCACGGGCGCCGTGCCGGCGGTTGCGGTGCCGGGCTGGAGGCTGACGGCCGCGAGGGCCACCGCTCCGACGGCGAGGACGCGCTTGAGGGTGGTGACGAGGCTGGACACAGTCGACACACTGCCTTTCGTGGGGGGTTGGGCCGTGCGCGTCACTCCGGGGCGGCTGGGATGGACCGCCTGGGTGACGGGGACATGACACACCCTGCTCGCGGAGGCCATCAAGAACGCGTTTTCGGACAACTTCCGGCCGGAGGGACCCCATGACGCACAACGGGCGGCGGAACAGCCCGATCGAGCACGGATTTCCTCATCTGGAGACGGTCCGCGCGGCCGTCACCGCGCTGTTCCGGCGACTGTCCGCCGACGGGATCCGCGCCTACGACACCCCCTTCGCCCCCGCCGACGCGGCCTTCCCCGCCTCCGAGGACCTGTACCCGGGCGCCCACCGGGTGGCTTCCGCGATGGTCCGCGCCCTGCACCTGCCCGACGCGCGACTGATCGTGGGCTTCCGCGCGATGGAGGACGCCGCGACCGTGGAACTGGCCGCCGGGCCCGAGTACTTCGTCGAGGTCAACGACCGTTTCCGCGTCCACCGCCGCGATCTGGCGGCCGCCCTCGCCCACGAGGTCACGCACGTACTGCTGCACCGGCTGGACCTGCGCTTCCCCACCACCCCCGGGAACGAGATCCTCACCGACACCGCCGCCGCCTACCTCGGCGCCGGCTGGCTGCTGCTCGACGCCTACCGGGAGGACGAGCTCACCCATCAGAAGCTCGGCTACCTCACCCCGGAGGAGTTCGGCTACGTCCTCGCCAAGCGCGGCCGGTTCCTCGGCGGCGAGGACCTCTCCACGTGGTTCACCAGCCCGCAGGCCTACGAGGCGTACGTGCGCGGCCGCGCCCGAGCCGACCGGGACCTGCGCCGGGCCCCCCTGGCGGCCGCGGGCCGGACGGAACGGCTGCGGTACGCGGCGGCCCGCCGGACCGGGGCCCCCGCGCCCGGGGCGGCGTACGGCTTCGAGGCGCACGCGGGCGGGCTGCGGGTGAGCTTCCCGTGCCCGGTGTGCGGGCAGCGACTGCGACTGCCGACCCACCGCGGGCCGGTCCGGGCCCGCTGCGGGCTGTGCCGAACGGTGCTGGACTGCGACACCTAGCGCGCCGCGTCACGCATCACATGTGACGGAGGTTCACCGCCCAGCCATGAAAAGTTACTTACCAGCCAGTAGACATGAGGGCCGACGATCTCCAGCCTGGTCACGTACATGCCAACATGTGATCGAGGAGCGTCCCCCATGCGCAGCACCCGTACCACTGCCGCCGCAGTAGCCGTAGCCGCAGCCGTACTGGCCCTGGTTCCCGCCACCGCCTCCCAGGCGGCCCCCGCCAAGCCGGTCACCGCCGTCACCGCCTCCGCACCCGGCGGCAACGCGGCGATCCTGGGCATCGACTACGCCACCTGGCAGCGCGACGTCTCCGCCGTCATCGACGCGGCCCGCCCCGGGATCGAGCAGCGCATCGCCGCCTCGCCGGCCGGTGAGAAGCCGGCGATCGTCCTCGACATCGACAACTCGTCGCTGGAGACGGACTTCCACTGGTTCTGGACCTTCCCGACCCCCGCGATCGCCCAGGTCCGCGAGCTGACCCGGTACGCGAACGACCGCGGGGTCGCGATCTTCTTCGTCACCGCCCGCCCGGGGATCGTGTACTCCCTCACCGAGCGCAACCTCAAGGCGGTCGGCTACCCCGTCTCGGGCCTCTACGTGCGCGATCTGCCCGCTCTGTTCGGCGAGGTCAGCGCCTACAAGACGGCCAAGCGGGCGGAGATCGAGGCGCGCGGCTACACGATCATCGCCAACATCGGCAACAACCAGAGCGACCTGGTCGGCGGCCACGCCGAGCGCACCGTCAAGCTGCCGGACTACGGCGGCAAGCTCTCCTAGCCGAAGGCGGGCGGGGCGCCCTGGTCCAGCCCGGCGGCGATCGCGTTGACGGCGGCCCAGCCGAAGGCCATGGCGGGGCCGATCGTCGCGCCCGGTCCGGGGTAGGTCTCCCCCATCACCGCCGCCGAGCAGTTGCCGGAGGCGTAGAGGCCCGGGATCGGGGTGGAGTCCTCGCGCAGGACCCGGCCGTCGCCGTCCGTGACGAGGCCGCCCTTGGTGCCGATGTCCCCCGGGTGCACGGGGACCGCGTAGAAGGGGCCCTTCTCGATCGGCGCCAGGTTCGGGTTGGGCAGCGTCGGGTCGCCGTAGTAGCGGTCGTAGACGCTCTCGCCCCGCCCGTGGTCCTTGTCGGTGCCCACCTCGGCGAAGGAGTTGAAGCGGGCGATCGCGGCGGGCAGGCCGGGGGCGGAGATCTGCCGGGCCAGCTCCTCCACGGTGTCGGCCTTCTTCAGGAAGCCGCTCTCCAGCCACTTCTTGGGGAAGGGCTGCCCGGGGAAGAGGCCGGCGAAGATGTACCGGGCCTTGGAGCGGGCGTCCAGGATCAGCCAGGACGGCACGGTCCTGGCGTCGGGCCGGTCCGCTGCGTACATCCGGTCCACGAACGCGTGGTACGGCAGGGCCTCGTTGGCGTAGCGCTCCCCCGCCTCGTTGACGATGACCATGCCGGGGATGCCCCGGTCGGCGACGAGGAAGAAGGGCTTCTCCCCCGGCGGGCACACCGACGGCGCGCCCCAGACCTTGTCCAGCAGATCGGTGGCGGCCCCCAGTTCCTCGCCGAGCCTCAGGGCGTCGCCGGTCTGGCCCTCCGCGGCATGCGTCCAGGCCGTGGACGTGGGCGCGGGCAGGTGCTTCTCGCGCAGCGCCTGGTCGTGCGAGAACCCGCCCGAGGCCAGCACCACCCCGCCCCGCGCCGCTACGGTCACTTCGCGCCCGGCGCGCAGGACCCGTACGCCCGTCACCCGGCCGGCCGGGTCCGTGACCAGGCCGGTCAGGGGCGCCGACAGCCACAGTTCGCCGCCGAGCGCCTCCAGGGAGAGCCGCATGCGGGCGATGAGCGCCTCGCCGAGGGAGAGCAGCTTGCGGCCGGTGGCCAGCGCCTTGACCGCGCGCAGGCCGACCTTGAGGGAGGTCTTCTTTCCCGCCCAGGTCCGGCTGACCATGTTCAGGAAGCGGAAGTCGTACGAGGTCATGGTCAGCCCGTACGTGGGCAGTCCGGCCCGGCGCATGGAGGCGCCGAGGTCGCCGAGCCGTTTGAAGTCGACGATGCACGGTTCGATGGAGCGGCCCTGCGCCATGCCGCCCTGGGCCTCGGGGAAGTAGTCCGAGTAGCCGGGGGTGTACATGAAGCGGATCTCGGTGCGGTCGTGGAACTCCTTGACCATGCGCGGCCCGTGGGTGAGGTACGCGTCCTTGCGCGCGGCCGGGACGCGGTCGCCGACGGTGGCGTCGAGGTAGGCGCGGGCCTTCTCCCGGGTGTCGGCGAGACCGGCGCGGTCGAGGTGGACATTGCCGGGGACCCAGATCGCGCCGCCGGACAGGGCGGTGGAACCCCCGTAGCTGTCGGTCTTCTCCAGGACGAGGACGCTCAGGCCCCGCAGTCGGGCGGTGACGGCTGCGGCGAACCCGGCGGCGCCGGAGCCGACGACCACCACGTCGTAGGCGTACTCGGTGAGGTGCTCGGTGGCGTGCTCGGCGGTCATCCGAAGGCTCCCGTGGCGTAGTCGCTGCGGTAGTAGAGGAGGGGTGATCCGCCGTCGCGGGCGCTCAGTTCGAGGACCCGGGCGGTGACGAGGTAGTGGTCGCCCGCCTCGTGGACCTCTTCGAGGGCGCAGTCGACGGTGGCGAGGGCGCCGCTGACGCGGACGGCTCCGTGGGGGGAGAGTTCCCAGTCCACGTCGGCGAACTTGTCCTCGCCGCGGCGGCCGAGGGCCTCGCACACGGAGCGCTGCTCCTCGGCGAGGATGCTGACGCCGAAGCGGCCGGCGGCCCGGACCTTGGGCCAGCTGGAGGAGCCCTTGCCCACGCAGAGCAGGACCAGCGGCGGGTCGAGGGAGAGGGAGGCGAAGGACTGGCAGGCCAGCCCGGCCGGGCTGCCGTCGTCGGCGACGGCCGCGACGACGGTGATGCCGGAGGCGAAGGCGCCGAGGACCTCGCGGAAGACGGCGGGATCCACCGGGGCCGCCGGGCCGACCACGGCCACCGGGTCGGCCGCTTCGCCCGCGGCGGCGGGGCCGGTCAGCCGTTCCACTGGTGGCCCCAGAAGCTGTCCGCGGTGATCTCCTTCGCGGTCCAGGTGGCGGGGTCGACGAGCAGGCCGTCCCAGCCGTACTCGACCTGGAAGCCGCCGGGGGCCTGGGCGTAGAAGGAGACCATGTGGTCGTTAGAGTGCCGGCCGAGGGTGGAGGCGATGGGGATGCCCGCCGCGTTCATGCGGTCGAGGCAGTAGCCGACGTCGTCGAGGGTCTCCAGCTCGACCATGAAGTGCACGATGCCGGGCGGCAGCGCGCCGGGGTAGAGCCCGAGGCTGTGGTGGCGGCGGTTGGGGCTGAGGAAGTGCATCCAGTAGAAGTCCCGGCCTGGCCGGCCGGTGGGCACGGCGACCGGGGGCAGCCGCATCGAGTCGCGCAGTTGGAAGCCGAGGAGGTTCTCGTAGAAGTCGAGGGTGGCCTCGGTGTCGGCGGCGGGCAGGACGACGTGGCCGAGGCCGAGGCCGCCTTCGCGGCCGCCGGTGACGAACCGGTTGCCGTACCGGGCTGCGAGCGGCGTGTGGTCCTGGGCCTGGCCCCAGTAGATCTCCAGGGGGTTGCCGCTGGGGTCCTCGCAGTGGATGAGGCCCTGGACGCGGCGGTCGGCGAGGGTCTCGGCGTCGCCCTGCTTGACGGGGTGGCCGGCGCTCTCCAGCTCCGCGGCGGCGTCTTCGAGGGCGCGGGCGTTCGCGACTTCGAAGCCGGCGGCGAGCAGCCGGTCCTGGGCGCCGGCGACGAACTGGAACCGGTGCGCGCGGTCGTCGATGCGGACGTTGAGCAGGGCGTCCGTGGTGCCTGCGGCTTCGGCCATGCCGAGGATGTCGAGGACGTAGGTGCGCCAGGCGGCGAGGTCGGCGGTCTCGATGCGGAGGTAGCCGAGTGCGCGGATGTCCATGGGGGAACTCCTCGGTGGGTTCAGTGGAGGAAGAAGTCGGTGGCGAGGCGGTTGAACTCGTCGGCTGCCTCGGTCTGCGCCCAGTGCCCGCAGTGCGGGAAGACGTGCAGACGGGCGTCGGGGATGGTCTTCAGCGCGAGGAAGGCGCCGTCGACCGGGTTGACGCGGTCCTCGCGGCCCCAGGTCAGCAGGACGGGGCGACTGATGCGGTGCGCTTCGCGCCAGAGCATGGCGGCCTCGGGCCACTTGGCGAAGGAGGCGCCCATGCGGGCGTTTCCGAGCCTGGCTTCGGGGTCGGTGGCCTGGGCGTAGCGCTCTTCGACGAGGGCGTCGGTGACGATCGCCGGGTCGTGGGCGAGGGTGGCGAGGAAGGTCCGCATCTGCTCGCGGGTGGGCTCGGGGGCGAGGCTGAACTCGAAGAGCCGCTTGATGCCTTCGGTGGGGTCGGCGGAGAAGAGGTTGAGCGAGATTCCGCCGGGGCCCATGAGCAGGAGCTTGTCGACGCGTCCGGGGTGGTCCAGGACGAGCCGGGTGGCGGTGCCTCCGCCGAGGGAGTTGCCGATGAAGTGCGCCCGCTCGATGCCGAGTTCGTCCATGAGGGCGATGACGGCGTTCGCGCTGAAGCCGAAGTAGTCGCGGTCGGGTTCCGGCTTGTCGGAGCGGCCGTAGCAGGGCTGGTCGACGAGCAGGGTGCGGAACCGTGCGGCGAAGTGGGGCAGGTTGCCGCCGAAGTTGGACCAGCCGGAGGCGCCGGGCCCGCCGCCGTGCAGCATGATCACGACGGGCGCGTCCTGTGGACCGGCCTCGTGGTAGTGCAGGGTCATCCCGCCGGCCTTGGCGGTGCGGGAGGTGTTCTCGTACGTGAATCCCTGCGCGCTCACAGCATGGTGTCCTGGATGTCGAGGCCGAGGGCGCCCTGTCCGAACAGGACCAGGGCCCGCTCCGGGTCGTTGGCGGCGTGGCCGCGGCCGGTGTGGACGTCGCGCCAGGCGCGCTGGACGGGGTTGGGGCCGGTGCGCATGGCGCTGCCGCCCGCGTTCTCCATGAGGAGGTCGACGGCGGCGACGCAGCGCTCGGTGGCGAGCACCTGGTCGCGGCGGGCCCGGGTGCGCAGCGGTGTGGGGAGTTCCTCGCCGCGTTGGGCGAGGGCGTAGAGCTCCGAGACGTTGCGCTGGAGCTGGAGCCAGGAGGCGTCGATGTCGCTGGCGGCGCGGGCGATGCGGACCTGGGCGAAGGGGTCCTCGGCGACCTGCTGGCCGTAGGAGATGCGGAAGCGTTCGCGGGTCGCGGCGACGTAGTCCTCGTAGGCGCCTTCGGCGATGCCGACGATGGGGGTGGAGATGGTGGTGGTGAAGACGGAGGCGTAGGGGAGCCGGTAGAGCGGCTCGGGGTTGAGGCGGTGGCCGGGGACCTGGAGGGCGGTGACGGGGCCGAAGCTGAGGGCGCGGTGTTCGGGGACGAACACCTCCTCGACGACGATGTCGTTGGAGCCGGATCCGCGCAGGCCGACGGTGTCCCAGACCTCGTCGATGCGGTACTGGGACCGCGGGATCAGGAAGGTCCGCATGTCGACGGGGCGGCCTTCGGCGTCGGTGACCAGTCCGCCGAGCAGGGCCCAGTCGGTGTGGTCGCAGCCGGAGGAGAAGTGCCAGCGGCCGCTGAGGGTGAAGCCGCCGTCGACGGGGGTGACCTTGCCGGTGGGGGCGTAGGAGGAGCAGATCCGCGTGTCGCGGTCCTGGCCCCAGACCTCTTCCTGGGCGCGGGGGTCGTAGAGGGCGACGTGCCAGGGGTGGACGCCGACGACGGAGGCGACCCAGCCGGTGGAGCCGCAGGCCTTGGCTATCTCCTTGACGGCGGCGTAGAAGAGGGCGGGGTCGGCGGCGTACCCGCCGTGGGCCTTGGGCTGGAGCAGCCGGAAGAAGCCGGTGGCGGCGAGTTCCTTGATGCTCGCCTCGGGGACTTTGCGCAGGCTTTCGGCCTCGGCGCTGCGCTCGCGGAGGGCGGGGGCGAGGGCGCGGACCGCTGCGAGGACCTCTTCGTCACTCATGGTGTCCCCTTCTCAGATCAAGGATCTTCGGGTGTTCGGGATCGATGGCGAGGAACGTACGCCGGGTGCTCCGGGCGCGGAACGAGCTGTTCCCGCTGAGCGGGAAGCCCCTCGAAACGACTACTTGAAGTATTACTGAATGAAATAGAAGCCTCCGGGTGCTTCCCTCCGGCCGGGGGTGCGTGGCAGGGTCGCCCCAACGCCTCACGCAGGGGGTTTTGTCGTGCTTGACCAGTTCATGGAGCAGGTCGCGGAGACCGAGCTCGCACCGCTTTCGCTGCTGGAGAAGGCCGCGAAAGTGCTGGGTGCCTTCGAAGGTCCACAGCCGCGGCTGTCGCTCACCGAGGTCGTGCGCCGCTCCGGAATCCCACGTTCTTCCGCCCACCGGATCCTCGACCAGCTGGTGCAGTTGCGCTGGCTGGACCGCGAGGGCCGGGACTACCGCATGGGCATGCGGATGCTGGAGCTGGGCGCGCTCGCCTCCCACCACAACCGGCTGCGCCGGGCCGCGCTGCCGCTGCTGCACGCGCTGCACGAGCAGACGGGCCGGGTCGTGCACCTGTCGGTGCTCGACGGGGCCGAGGTGGTGTGCCTGGAGCGGATCGGCGGCTCGGAGGCCACCACGGTGCCCTCGCGGGTCGGCGGCAGGATGCCGGCGTACTGCACGGCCGCCGGGAAGGCGATCCTCGCGTTCAGTGATCCCGCCGCGGTGGAGCACGTCCTCGCGCAGGGGCTGCGCCCGCGCACCGCGCGCACCCTGATCCGGCCGCTGGCGCTGCGTTCGGAGCTGGCGGCGGTCCGCGAGCGCGGGGTGGCGTACGACCGGGAGGAGAGCTTCCGGGGCATCTCCTGCGTGGCCGCTCCGCTGCGGGGCGCCGGGCGGGCCGTGGCCGCCGTGTCGGTGTCCTCCTGCCGGGGCGACCGGGAGACGGCCCGCCTGGCGCCGGCGGTACTGGCCTGCGCGCGGTCGGTGTGGCGGGAGCTGTACGGGCCGGGCCGGCCGGGGCGGGCGGCGGCCGCGCCGGCGCGGGACCTGGAGCCGGCGGTCTCGGCGCAGGCGATGGACAACATGATGGGGTGGCTGCGGTTCAGCGAGTGGATGTAGTGGGTAGTGGTATCCCAATGCACGAGTGAACGACTACGGGCCCGACCCCTCGCCAGGGGGCCGGGCCCGCGGTCGTCCGTGCCGTTCAGCCGTCGTAGCTGATGCGGATGCGGCCGCCGAGCGGCAGGGCCTGGCAGGCCAGGACGTAGCCCTCGGCCAGGTCCTCGGGGGCCAGGACCTCGTTGCGGACCATCTTGACCTCGCCCTCCAGCACCCGGCAGCAGCAGGCGCTGCACGCGCCTTCCCGGCAGGAGTACGGGGCGGGGACGCCCGCGGCGAAGAGGGCGTCGAGCAGCGGGGTCCCGGCGGGCCAGTCCACGGTGTGCACGCTCCCCTCGAACTCCACCTCAGCGGTGGCCCCGCCCGCCGCGGCCGGGTCGGCGGCGGGAGCCGGACCGGCGAAGACGTCGCCGCTCAGCGAGAAGTACCGCTCCCGGTGGATCGACCGGCCCTGTCCGCCCGAGGCCCGCACCGCGGTCTCCGCCGCGTCCATCAGCGGAGCGGGTCCGCACAGGTAGGTCTCGCGGTGCGCGTACGGGGCCACGAGCGGGCCGAGCTGCGGGGCGGTCGGCAGTCCCTGGAGGGTTTCCAGCCAGTGCACGACGGTGAGCCGCCCGGGGTGTTCCTCGGCGAGCCCCCACAGTTCGTCGCGGAAGATCACCGAGCCGGGGTCGCGGTTGGCGTACACCAGCGCGACGTGGCCCCGGCCGGCCGCGAGCGCCGACTTCGCGATCGACAGCACCGGGGTGATCCCGCTGCCCCCCGCCACCAGCAGCAGGTCCCGGTCCAGGTCGGGCGGGGTGAAGGTGCCGGCGGGGGGCAGGATCTCCAGCTCGTCGCCGATGCGCACGTCCTGGCACAGCCAGCCGGAGCCGACGCCGCCGGGGACCCGTTTGACGGTGATGCGCAGCGGGTCCCCCGTGTGCGGGGAGCCGGCCAGGGAGTAGCAGCGGGCCTCGCCGCCCGGCACCCGGAGGGTGAGGAACTGTCCCGGGCGGTACGGGAGTTCCGCGTCGAGCACGAGGGAGACCGCCTCGGGGGTCTCCTGGATGCGGTCCGTGACGCGGACCGGCAGCCTGCCGCCGGCTCCGCCCGGGGCGGCAGCCGGGGCCGGGCTCCGTACCCCCGCGGCGCGGGACTTCGTAGGGCTTTCGGTGTCAGACATCGGCCGGCACCTCCAGGCGGCCCGCCAGGACGGCGGCCTCGATGCCCGCGCGCAGGGCCTCGCAGGAGCGGACCCGGGCGCTGGGCCGGCCCGCCGCGACCTCGGCCGCGATGCGCGGGCAGACCGCTCCGGCCTCCTCGGTCCACTGGACCTGGGTGTGGGCGGGGCTGAACTTCTCGCACAGCACCTGGGTGCCGCACTCCCCGCAGGCGACGGGGGTCATCACGGGGTCCCGGCCGCGCGGCGGGCGAGGTTCTCGGCGACCTCGGCCTTCCAGGCGGCGGTGGCGCGGGCGGTGTCGATCTCGAACTCGAAGCGGCGGACCATCTCGTCCTTGACGTCGGCGGCGTCCACGTAGAACTGCTCGTACCAGCGGCGGAGCTGGTAGACGGGGCCGTCCTCCTCGGTGAGGAGGGGGTTGTCGATGCGGGTCTTGTTCTTCCAGATCTCGACGTCCTGCTCGAAGCCGACGGCGAGGCCCTCGGAGGTGAGGCGGGCGGCGTCGGCGGCCTGTTCGTCGCTCATTCCGGGGAGCTTCTTGACGATGGTCCCGTACATGAGCATGAAGCTGTTCTCGTCGATCGGGTAATGGCAGTTGATGAGGACCGATTCGAGTTCGACGCCGCCGCCGACGTCGCTCCACAGCTTGTCGATCATGTACGAGGGGCCGTAGTACGAAGCGTCCGAGCGCAGGCCGCCGCCGGTGGAGAGGGTGCCGAGGTCCACGTCGCCGCGCGGGGTGGACTCCATGTACTGGGTGGCGACGTGACCGTCGAAGACGTTCTTGAAGTAGTGCGGGAAGGCGTAGTGCACGTAGTAGAAGTGCGCCATGTCGACGACGTTGTCGACGATCTCGCGGCAGTTGGAGTTCTCGACGCGCAGGAAGTTCCAGCTCCAGTCGCTCCACTCGGGGTCGCCGACGCCCTCGATGACGGGGATCGTGACCTCGGGCGGCGGCGGGTTGCCCTCCGGGTCGTGCCAGACGTAGAGCTGGCCGTTGCGTTCCAGGGAGGTCCAGGCGCGGGTCCTGGCGCGCGGCGGGACCCGCCGGGCGTAGGGGATGGCGGCGCAGCGGCCGTCCCCGGACCAGCGCCAGTCGTGGAAGGGGCAGGCGACGGTGTCGCCCTTGACGGTGCCGTGGGCGAGGTTGCCGCCCATGTGGGGGCAGTAGGCGTTCAGGACGCTCAGCTCGCCGGAGTCGGCCCCCTGGAAGACGACGAGCTTGGTCCCGAAGGCCTCGATCTCGTGCGGGGTTCCGTCCCGGAACGCGGCGGCGAGTCCCAGGCAGTGCCAGCCGCGGGCGAAGCGGGTCGGCGCGGGGGCGGCTTCGATGACACGGGGTGCTTCGTCGGCTGCGGTCGTTTCGGCCATGGGATGGCCCTCCACTTCGTTGTGGGTGTGCTGCACGGGGATGGGGGGGTTGACTAGCGCGCTTCGGCGGCGAGTTCGACCGCGATGTCGATGAGCTGGTCCTCCTGGCCGCCGACGAGGCGGCGTTCGCCGGCGCGCAGGAGGATCTGCGCGCCGGAGACCCCGTAGCGCTCGGCCTGCCGGTAGGCGTGCTTGAGGAAGCTGGAGTAGACGCCGGCGTGGCCCATGAGCAGGGCCATGCGGTCGAGGGTGCACTCGTCTTCCATGACGGGGCGGACCACGTCCTCGGCCGCGTCGATGATCTTCAGGACGTCGATGCCGGTGCGGATGCCCATCTTCCGGCAGACGGCGGCGAAGGCCTCCACGGGCGTGTTCCCGGCTCCCGCGCCGAGGCGCCGGGTGGAGCCGTCGATCTGGAGCGCGCCGGCGCGGACGGCGGCGACCGAATTGCCCACGCCCAGGCCGAGGTTCTCGTGGCCGTGGAAGCCGACCTGGGCGTCGTCGCCGAGTTCGGCGACGAGCGCCGCGACCCGGTCGGTGACCGCGTCCATGACCATGGCGCCGGCCGAGTCGACCACGTACACGCACTGACAGCCGGCGTCGGCCATGATCCGGGCCTGCCGGGCCAGGTTCTCGGGGGTGGTGGAGTGGGCCATCATCAGGAAGCCGACGGTCTCCAGGCCCATCTCGCGGGCGAGCCCGAAGTGCTGGACGGAGATGTCGGCCTCGGTGCAGTGGGTGGCGATCCGGCAGATCCGGCCGCCGTTGCCGTGGGCGGCGCGGATGTCGTCCTTCACGCCGAGGCCCGGAAGCATCAGGAAGGCGATCTTCGCGTGGCGCGCCGTCTCGGCGGCGATCTTGATGAGCTCCTGCTCGGGGGTCTTCGAGAAGCCGTAGTTGAAGGAGGACCCGCCGAGTCCGTCCCCGTGCGTGACCTCGATGACGGGGACCCCCGCGCCGTCGAGGGCGGAGACGATCGACCGTACGTCCTCGCCCGTGAACTGGTGCCGCTTGGCGTGCGAGCCGTCGCGCAGGGAGGAGTCGGTGATCCGGATGTCGAGGGTGTCGGAGTACGTGGTCACGGTGGTCACTTCTGCAGTCCCTTCGCGAACTCCTCGCCGACCTTGGTGGCGGCGGCGGTCATGATGTCGAGGTTTCCGGCGTAGGGCGGCAGGTAGTCGCCGGCGCCCTCCACCTCCAGGAAGATCGCGACCCGGGCCATGCCGCCGTTGAGCGGGGAGGGGTCGTCGAACTGCGGCTCGGTGCGCAGCCGGTAGCCGGGTACGTACGAGGCCACGTCCTCGGCGACCTGTTTGACGGAGGCGGTGATGGCCTCGCGGTCGGCGTCGGCCGGGATCGCGCAGAAGACGGTGTCGCGCATGATGACCGGTGGATCGGCGGGGTTGAGGATGATGATGGCCTTGCCGCGGGCGGCGCCGCCGATCTCCTCGATGCCCCGGGAGGTGGTACGGGTGAACTCGTCGATGTTGGCGCGGGTGCCCGGGCCGGCCGAGACGGAGGCCACCGAGGCGACGATCTCCGCGTAGGCGACGGGGACCACGCGGGAGACGGCGTACACCATGGGGATGGTGGCCTGGCCGCCGCAGGTGATCATGTTGACGTTGGCCCGGTCGAGGTGGGCGGTCAGGTTCGCGGGCGGGACGACCGCGGGACCGACGGCGGCGGGGGTCAGGTCGACGGCCTTGATGCCGAGTTCGGCGTAGCGCGGGGCGTTGGAGCGGTGCACGTAGGCGGAGGTGGCCTCGAAGACCAGGTCGGGCAGCTCGTCCTGGGCCAGCAGCCAGTCCACGCCCGCGTGGGAGGCTTCGAGTCCGGCGCGGCGGGCGCGGGCCAGGCCCTCGCTGGCGGGGTCCACGCCGATCATCCAGCGGGGTTCTATGTGCGGGGAGCGCAGGAGCTTGTAGAGCAGGTCGGTCCCGATGTTCCCGGAGCCGACGATGGCGGCGGTCGCTTTCGCGGTCGGCGGCTTCGCCTCCGCGGTCGTCTTCGTACGGATGGTGATCACCTCAGGAGAAGGAGAGGGAGACCGGGCCGAGCCCGGTGAAATCGGCGGTGTACGTCCGCCCGGCGGCCACGTCCACGGCGCGGGTGCAGGACCCGGGCAGGATGAGGTGGCCCTTGCGGAGCTGGACCCCGAAGCGGGCGACGGTACGGGCCAGCCAGGCGACGGAGGCGGCCGGATCGCCGAGCACGGCGTCGCTGCGGCCGCTCGCCAGGGTCTCGGATCCGCTGGTCAGGGTGGCGTCGACGGCCTTCAGGTCCAGCTCGCGCGGGTCGCGGCCCTCGCCGATGACGTATCCGGCGGAGGAGGCGTTGTCGGCGATGGTGTCGGCGATGGTGATCCGCCAGTCGGCGATCCGGCTGTCGATGAGCTCCAGGGCCGGGACGACCCGCTCGGTGGCGGCCAGGACGTCGGCGACGGTGCAGCCCTCGCCGGGGAGGTCGGCGCCGAGCACGAAGCCGACCTCGACCTCGACGCGCGGCGCGCAGTACGCGGCCGCGGGCACCGGGGTGTCCTCATGCAGCTCCATGGAGAGCAGCAGGTGCCCGTAGTCGGGTTCGTCGACGCCCATCATGGCCTGCATGACGGGGGACGACAGCCCGACCTTGTGCCCGGTGACGCGGTCGCCGGCCGCGAGGCGGTGGCGGATGGTGAGGAGCTGGATCTCGTAGGCGTCCTCGGTGTCGATGCCCTCGTACAGCTCCGTCAGCGGCGGTACGGGCGCCCGGCGCAGCTCCGCCCCGCGCAGCCGTGCGGCGGCCTCCCGCCGGAGGGGGTCGTTCAGCATGGGGCCTCCCGGCTGAGGTGGGTGTCTGGTGCGGCAGACGGTAGGACGGGGCCGGGGGTGGGCGGGAGGTCCCGTTCCCGCTGAGCGGGAAGGGGTTCGGTACGGGATCGGTTCGCGGGTCAAAGGGGATGCCGAGCGTGGCGCGCAGGGCCGGCGGGAGACCGGCGCGGAGATCGACGTGTGGCGGGGGAACGCGGCGACCCCGTGGACGGGTCAAGGGGCTGAGGCAGTGCCGCACGGATCCGGCGGAGAGCGCCGCTTCCGGCGTGTTCCGGGACCGTGAGGTGCCCGCGGCCGGGGACATCACGTGGAATCCCGCGCTCTCGGCTCCCCGGCGGCGCTGGTTCCGCTTCTGACCCCGCGGCCGCGGGCGGCCGGTCCGCCGCTACCGCGACCCGTACACCGGCTGCGGCGGCTCCGACTCGGACAGCAGCTTCGCCGTCGCCTCGCCCGCCTCCGACGGGGTCCACCGCGACCCGCTGTCCACGGTGGGGCCCGGCCGCCAGCCCTCCATGACGGTGATGCGGCCGCCCTCCGCCTCGAAGACGCGGCCGGTGACCCCGGCCGAGGCGTCGGAGCCGAGCCAGACGACCAGCGGGGACACGTTCTCGGGGGCCATCGCGTCGAAGGCGCCGGCTTCCGGGGCGGCCATGGTGTCCGCGAAGGTCTGCTCCGTCATCCGGGTCCGGGCCGCGGGGGCGATCGCGTTGACCTGGACCCCGTAGCGGCCCATCTCCGCGGCCGACACCAGGGTCAGCCCCAGGATCCCGGCCTTGGCCGCGCTGTAGTTGCCCTGGCCCACGGACCCGAGGAGCCCCGCCCCCGAGGAGGTGTTCACGACCCGCGCGGCCACCTGGCGGCCTTCCTTCGCCTCGGCCCGCCAGTACGCCGCCGCGTGCTTCAGCGGCAGGAAGTGCCCCTTCAGGTGGACCCGCATCACGGCATCCCAGTCGTCCTCGTCCAGGTTCACGAGCATCCGGTCGCGCAGGAACCCGGCGTTGTTGACCAGGGTGTCCAGTCGACCGAAGGCCGAGACGGCCGTCTCGATCAGTGACGCCGCGCCTTCCGCCGTGGCGATGTCGCCGCCGTGCGCCACCGCTTCCCCGCCCTTCGCCCGGATCTCGGCGACGACGAGCGCCGCCGGGCTCTCCGGCCCGGGGAGCCCGTCCAGGCCGACGCCGAGGTCGTTGACCACGACCCGCGCCCCCTCCTCGGCGAAGGCCAGCGCGTGGGCGCGGCCCAGCCCCCGTCCGGCGCCCGTCACGATGACCACACGGCCTTCGGCAAGTCCCATGTCAGCTCTCCTTGTTCGCAGTTGCCGCATCCAGAAAGGCCGGCCGTTCGCCGCCCCCGTGCACGAGCAGGCTCGCCCCGCTCACGTACCCCGCCCGGTCGGAGGCCAGGAAGACGGCCGCTTCGCCCACGTCCGAGGGTTCCGCCAGTCGTCCCAGCGGTACGGTCGCGCCGACGGCCGCGATCCCGCTCTCGTCGCCGTAGTGCAGGTGCGACAGCTCGGTCCGCACCATGCCCAGGACCAGCGAGTTGACCCGTACCTCGGGGGCCCATTCCACGGCCATGGAGCGGGCCAGGTTCTCCAGGCCCGCCTTCGCCGCCCCGTAGGCCGCGGTGCCCGGCGAGGGCCGGGTCCCGCTGACGCTGCCGATCATGACGATCGAGCCCCGGCTCTCCCGGAGCCAGGGGTACGCGGCGACCGAGGCGGTCATCGGGGCGATCAGGTTGAGCTCGACGACCCGCGCGTGGCGCTCGGCCTCGCCCTCCCCCAGCAGCCGGTACGGGGTTCCGCCGGCGTTGTTGACCAGGCAGTCGAGCCGCCCGTGGCGCCGGGCGACGGCGCCGAAGAAGTCCTGTACGGCGGCCTGATTGCGCAGGTCGACGGCGGTGAACGACGCCGAGCGGCCCTCCACCGCCACCGGTTCCTCCGGCGGCCGGCGCGCGCAGACGAGGACCTCGGCCCCCGCCGCGAGGAACGACCGCGCGATCCCGGCGCCGACGCCCCGGGTTCCGCCGGTGACGACGACAACCCTCCCGTTGAGCTCCATCGGCTGCTACCTTCCTCACCTAACAAATGTTTGGTGGAAAGGTAGCTGATCCGCTCATGGGTGTCTCCACCTCAAGCCCCGACAAGGGCATCGCACTCGTCACAGTCGACTTCCCACCCGTCAACGCACTGCCCGTGCAGGGCTGGTACGACCTGGCCGACGCCCTGCGCGCGGCCGGCCGCGACCCCGAGGTCCGCTGCGTGGTCCTGGCCGCCGAGGGCCGCGGCTTCAACGCCGGCGTCGACATCAAGGAAATGCAGCGCGACACCGGCCACGCCTCGCTCATCGGCGCCAACCGGGGCTGCTACGAGGCCTTCGCCGCCGTCTACGAGTGCGAGGTCCCCGTCGTGGCGGCCGTGAACGGCTTCTGCCTCGGCGGCGGGATCGGCCTGGTCGGCAACGCCGACGCCATCGTCGCCTCCGAGGACGCGACCTTCGGACTGCCGGAACTGGACCGGGGCGCCCTCGGGGCCGCCACCCACCTGGCCCGGCTCGTCCCGCAGCACATGATGCGGACCCTGTACTACACCTCGCGCACCGCCACCGCGGCCGAACTGCACGCGCACGGCTCGGTGTGGAAGGTGGTCCCGCCGGGCGAACTGCGGGCGGCCGCCCTGGAACTGGCCGCCGAGATCGCGAAGAAGGACGGGTACCTCATCCGGCTCGCCAAGGCGGCCATCAACGGCATCGACCCCGTGGACGTGCGCCGCAGCTACCGCTTCGAGCAGGGCTTCACCTTCGAGGCCAACCTCAGCGGCGTGGCCGACCGGGTCCGCGACACCTTCGGCAGCGGCGGACCCACCGGAACCAGCGGATCCAGCGGAACTAAGGCGGAATCGGTATGACCGACAAGACCATGACCCCCGACGAGGCGGTCGGCCGGCTGCGCAGCGGGATGACCATCGGCATCGGCGGCTGGGGCTCGCGGCGCAAGCCCATGGCCCTGGTGCGGGCACTGCTCCGCTCCGAGATCACCGATCTCACCGTGATCTCGTACGGCGGCCCCGACGTCGGCCTCCTCGCCGCCGCGGGCCGGATCCGCAAGCTGGTCACCCCCTTCGTCACCCTCGACTCCATCCCGCTGGAGCCGCACTACCGGGCCGCCCGCGAGAGCGGTGCCTTCGCCCTCACCGAGCTCGACGAGGCCATGTTCATGTGGGGCCTGCACGCGGCCGTCAACCGGATGCCCTTCTTCCCGGTCCGCTCCGGCCTCGGCTCCGACGTCATGCGCGTCAACCCCGAGCTGCGCACCGTCACCTCCCCGTACGCCGACGGGGAGGAGTTCGTGGCGGTCCCCGCCCTGCGCATGGACGCCGCGCTGGTCCACCTCAACCGCGCCGACCGGCTCGGCAACGCCCAGTACCTGGGCCCGGACCCGTACTTCGACGACCTCTTCTGCGAGGCCGCCGACGCCGCCTACGTCTCCTGCGAGCAGATCGTGGAGACCGCGGAGCTCTCCAAGTCCGGGCCGCCGCAGTCCCTGCTCGTCAGCCGGCATTCGGTGACCGGGGTCGTGGAGACCCCGAACGGTGCGCACTTCACCTCCTGCGCCCCCGACTACGGCCGCGACGAGGCCTTCCAGAAGCTGTACGCGACCACCCCCTGGCCCGAGTTCGCCGAGCGCTTCCTCTCCGGCGGCAGCGAGCACGCCTACCAGTCGGCCGTCCAGGCCTGGCACGAGGAGCAGAAGTGAGCACGACTCCCACCACGGCCACTGCCGTCAGCCGCGCCGAGTACTGCGTGATCGCCTGCGCCGAAGCCTGGCGGGACAACGGCGAGGTTCTGGCCAGCCCGATGGGCCTGGTGCCCTCCTTCGGGGCCCGGCTGGCGAAGCGGACGTTCTCCCCCGACCTGCTGCTGACCGACGGCGAAGCCATGCTGGTCGGGCTCGACGGCTCGGCCGAGGGCTGGCTCCCGTACCGCCGTCACCTGACGATGGTCACCGGGGGCCGCCGGCACGTGATGATGGGCGCCAGCCAGATCGACCGGTTCGGCAACCAGAACATCTCCTGCATCGGCGACTGGGAACGCCCGGCCCGCCAGCTCCTCGGAGTGCGCGGCGCCCCGGTGAACACCCTGAACAATCCGGTGAGCTACTGGATCCCCAAGCACTCCACCCGGGTGTTCGTCGAGCGCGTCGACATGGTGAGCGGCGTGGGCTACGACCGCGCGGAGGCGGCCGGGGTGACCCGGTTCCACCGGCTCCCCCGCGTGGTCAGCGATCTCGGCGTCTTCGACTTCACCGGCCCCGGCCACGCCATGCGCCTGGCCTCCGTGCACCCGGGCGTCACCGTGGAGCAGGTCCGGGCGGCCACCGGTTTCGAGCTGGCGATCGCCGACGACGTCCCGTACACCCGCGAGCCGACGCCGGAGGAGCTGCGGCTGATCCGCGAGGTCATCGACCCCAAGGGCCTGCGCGACCGGGAAGTGCGGGTCTGACCGATGGAGACGGCATTCACCAAGCTGGTCGGGGTCGAGCATCCGATCGTGCAGACGGGCATGGGCTGGGTGGCCGGTCCGCGCCTGGTGTCGGGGGCGGCCAATGCGGGCGCGCTCGGCATCCTGGCCTCGGCGACCATGACGATGGAGCAGCTGCGGGCGGCGGTCCACGAGGTCAAGTCCCGTACGGACGCCCCGTTCGGGGTCAATCTGCGCGCGGACGCCGGGGACGCGGACGAGCGGGCGCAGCTGATCATCGACGAGGGCGTCCGGGTGGCCTCCTTCGCGCTCGCCCCGTCCAAGGAGCTGATCGCGCGGCTCAAGGACGCGGGCGTGGTCGTGATCCCCTCGATCGGGGCCCGCCGGCACGCCGAGAAGGTCGCGGCGTGGGGCGCGGACGCGGTGATCGTGCAGGGCGGCGAGGGCGGCGGCCACACCGGTGACGTGGCCACGACCGTGCTGCTGCCGCAGGTGGTCGACGCGGTGGACATCCCGGTGATCGCGGCGGGCGGCTTCAGCGACGGCCGCGGTCTGGTGGCGGCGCTCGGCTACGGGGCCGCGGGCATCGCGATGGGCACCCGGTTCCTGCTGACCTCCGACTCGACGGTCCCGGACGCGGTGAAGGCCGAGTACCTGAAGGCCACCGTGAAGGACGTCACCGTCACCACGGCCGTGGACGGGCTCCCGCACCGGATGCTGCGCAGCGAGCTGGTCGCTTCCCTGGAGCGGGCCGGGCGGGCGAAGGCGCTGGCCAAGGCGGTGCGGCACGCGGCCGGCTTCAAGAAGCTCTCGGGTCTGTCCTGGGCGGAGATGGTCCGGGACGGCCTCGCGATGAAACACGGCAAGGACCTGTCCTGGAGCCAGGTGCTGCTCGCCGCGAACACTCCCATGCTCCTCAAGGCGTCCATGGTCGAGGGCCGTACGGACCTCGGTGTCATGGCATCGGGCCAGGTCGCGGGCGTGATCGAGGATCTGCCGTCCTGTGCGGAGCTCGTCACCCGCGTCATGGCCGAGGCCCACGCCGTGCTGGAACGGCTGCAGGGCCTCGCTCCCCCACAGCATCTCCCCCTCCCCCCTCACCCGCTCGGCACCCTGCCACCACCAGGGTGATTCCCCTTCTCCGTTACAGGAGTTGCCCCAGATGAGCCGTGCCCGAATCCGCCTGGCGACCGCGGTGCTCGCTTCCGCCCTCGCCATCGGGACCCTGCCCGCCGCCGCGCACGCCGCGCCGGCCGACCGTGCCGCCGCCTCGCGCCACCCCTGGCACCCGCAGCCGACGGAAGCGATCCGCCAGATCCCCCTCCAGGGCGCGGTCAACGTCCGCGACCTCGGTGGCTACCGCACCTGGACGGGAGGCCACGTTCGTCAGGGACTGGTCTACCGCTCCGATGCACTGGGCAAGCTGACCCCCTCGGACATCACCACCGTGGGCGGTCTGGGCCTCAAGAAGGTCCTCGATTTCCGCATCCCCATGGAGGTCCAGTACGACGGCGCCGACAAGCTGCCCGCCGGTCTGGCCTCCACCGCCCGCCCGGTCAACGACAACGGCCTGTACGGGCTGCTGATGTCCGCGATAGGCAGCGGTGATCCCGTGAAGCAGGAGCAGATGCTCGGCGGCGGGCGCGCCGAGGCGTACATGCGCGACGTCTACCGCGCGTTCGTGACCAATCCCGAGAACCGGGCGCAGTTCGCGACCACCCTCCGCGAAATCGCCGACGGGAACCAGGGCCCGCTGCTGTACCACTGCACCTCGGGCAAGGACCGGACGGGCTGGATGAGCTACGTCCTGCTGAACGCCCTGGCCGTCCCAAAGGCCACGGCCGAGCGCGACTACCTGGCCTCGAACACCTTCCGCGCGGCGTACGACGCCCAGGTGCGGGCGGGCATCAAGGCATCCGGCCGGATGCAGAACCCCGATCTGCTGATCCCGCTCCAGGAGGTCCGCCAGGACTACCTGGACGCGGCGACCGCGCAGATGGAGGCCGACTACGGCAGCCTCTACGGCTACCTCACCGACGGCCTCGGCCTGGACCTGCGGACCCTGGCGAAGCTCCAGGTGAAGATGGTCCGCTAGGCACCGGACCGGTCGGACCCGGACCCGTCGGACCCGGAAAGCACCACGGCGCCTGAAACACCACTGCGCCGGGCGGCGTGTGCCGCCCGGCGCAGTGGTTCCCGCATGTCCGAACCGATCAGGCGGAGCGGCGACGCCCCTGGCCGGCGCCGCCCACGCGGCTGCGGGCCGAAGCTGCGGCCGCACCACCGGAGGGGGCGCCCCCGGTACGACGGCCGCGCTCGCCGGAGCCGCCCGTGGAGCCGCCCTGACCGCCCTGGCCGCGGCGGGCCTGGCCGGAGCCGGAGGCCGGAGCC
>NZ_JBHUBS010000020.1:0-148544 GCF_042788835.1 Streptomyces sp. NPDC056883
CGCCAACCCCACGACCCCCCGCGCACCCCCCCGGAACCCCCCCGGTGGCCCCCCCCCCCCCCCCACCCCGGGGGGGGGCCCCCCCCCCCCGGCCGTGTGCGGTGTATGCAGGTGGCATGGCCCCCTCCCCGACGCACCCACCGACGCACCGACGCTCCAGCAGGTTCCGGGAATCGCGCGCGGTGCTGCTGGCGGTCCCCTTCGCGCTGATCGCCGCCGTCACGGTGGTCGACGTGCTGGCCCCGCCGGAGGTCCACCTGGGCCCCTTCCTGGTGGCCGCCCCGGCCCTCACCGCTTCCTTCGCCGGGCCGCGCACGACCGGGTTCGTCGGTGCCGTGGCGGTCCTCGCGCAGGTGTCGGTGGCGATCGCGCGGACCTCCCTGACGGACCTCAACCACTCGTTCCAGATCATCGCCCTCGTCCTGATCTCGGCCTTCGTCACCTTCTTCGCACACTTGCGCGAGGTGCACGAGCGGCAGCTCACCCAGCTGCGTTCCGTGGCGGTCGCGGCGCAGCAGGTGGTCCTACGACCGCTGCGCGACCGGATGGGCCCGCTGCGGATCGCCTCCGTGTACCTGTCGGCGGAGGCCGAGGCCCAGATCGGCGGGGACCTGTACGCGGCCGCCCGCACGGCCGACGGCACCCGGCTGATCATCGGCGACGTCCGCGGCAAGGGGCTGGAGGCGGTCGGAGAGGCCTCGGTGGTCCTCGGCGCCTTCCGGGCCGCCGCCCACCTGGAGGCCGACCTGCCGGGGCTGGTGGGCTATCTGGAGGCCGCCGTGGCCGCCGACCCGGACCGGGGCTCGGACGGCCCCGCGGGCCCCGGGCGGCCGGACGAGGGGTTCACCACCGCGGCCGTGCTCGACGTTCCCGACGGGGAGCCCTCGCTGCGGGTGGTCAGCTGCGGGCACCCGCCGCCGCTGCTGCTGCGCGGGGGCCGCGTCGTCCCCCTCCAGGTGGACCATCCGGCTCCGCCGCTGGGACTGTCCGAATTCGTGGACACCGGCTTCACCCCGCAGTCCTTCCCCTTCGAGCCCGGGGACGTGGTCCTGCTGTACACGGACGGCGTCATCGAGGCCCGTGACGCGTCGGGGGCCTTCTACCCCCTGCCGGAGCGGGCCGCCGACTGGCCCGGAGACGGCCCCGAAGCCCTCCTGCGCCACCTGTGCGCGGACCTGCTCGCCCACACTCCGAACGGCCTCCTGGGCGACGACGCGGCGATGGTGGCCATCGAGCGCGTCGGCCGGCTGCCCTGAGCGGGGACCCGTCCGGTGGACGGGCCCCCGCGGGGACTCAGCCGCCGTCGCGGACCGCGACGATGCCGTTGAAGACGCCGACGTAGGCCGTCCCGTCGGGGCCCAGCGTGATCGGGGCCCAGTTGTTGTCGTACAGCGGGCCGGTGCCCGTCAGCTGGCGCCAGCGGCGCTCACCGGTGCGGAAGTCGACGGCCGTGAGGTACCAGGCGTCGATCCCCCAGAAGTTCGGCTCCTTCTCGTAGAAGTAGAGCAGCCCGTTCGCGGTGGAGAGCTTGGGGACCACGGAGGGCGAGCGGATCGCGCTCTGCCAGACCGTGTCGCAGCCGCTGCCGTCGGCGCGGACGTCGATGCGGCTGACGCCCCCGACGACCGACTTGCCGAGGACCAGCGACGTGACGTTCTCGTAGCCGTAGTTGTTCTCGACGACGATGCTGTTGCCCCAGGTGATCAGGGAGTTGTCGGTGGTCGAGGCGCCCGATCCGAAGACCGGGACCTTGCACACCAGCCGCTGCCCTTCGGGCACGTCCAGGCCCCGCTTGAAGACCAGCACGTTCATCCGGTCGTCGGCGTTGTCGGTGATGGCGACGTAGCCGTTGCCGAAGAGGTCCGGGGTGGTGCCCGAGCCCTGGTTGACCGAGCCGGGCTTGGTTCCCGTTCCGCGGTCGTAGGTCTGGCGCCACTGCGCGACGGGGGTGCCGTCGGCGGAGGCGGTGAAGCTGTAGAGCGCGTGGTCGGTGACGATGGACACGCCGTCCTCGCCGACCGAGAAGGAGTTCTGGATCTCCTCGCCCGCCAGCCGGATCGAGCGGATCACCGAGGTCGCCGGGTCCACGGTGCCGACGCGGCCCTGCCGGGTGACCCACCAGATGCGGCCGTTCCAGTCGGGCATCACCGAGGTGACCGGGTCACAGGTGCCGGTGGGCCACAGGTTGGTCCAGTCGACGCAGTCGTGCGGGACCTGGCCGGTGAGGTCCCAGTCGTCGTCGACCTCGAACTTCCAGGATCCGTCCGGCTTCTGCACGTGAGAGAGCCTCAGGATGTGCTGGCGGGAGTCGGCCAGCACCGCCCGGTCCTGGTTGTCCAGGTAGAAGTAGGCGCCGCCCGAGGTGTCCTTGAAGATCTTCGAGAAGTCGAGCGAGGTGATCGCCTGGACCGTCGAAGAACGCTGCGGGAGCTGGTGCTCCGCGAGCGTGGCGAGCGTACGGGGCTCCAGCAGTTTGACCTTGAATCCGCCGAAGGTGCCGCACACCGTGACCAGCCGGCCGCCCGAGTCGAAGGTGGCGGTGGCGCATTCGCCGCCGAGGGCGGCGATCTTCTCGCTGGTCACCTTCGGGTTCTTGCCGAGCGGTCCCGACCAGGGCGAGGTGGCGCTGCCCGCCGCGTCGGAGTGCATGCCGCTGCGGCCGTTGGGTGCGAGGAAGGGGTGCTGCGGCGGTGCCTCGCCGGGCAGCGGCGCCGCCGCGGCCGGGGCGCCGTCGTAATGGCTGACCAGGCGGTGGCCCGGGGCCAGGGGTATCTCCTCGGCGGCTGCCGGCGAGACCCCGTACAACACCGCACATGCGGCCAGAGCGGGTGCCACGGCGCAGTTCAGCGCTCTTCGGAACATCCGGACTTCCTCCCTTGTCCTCGGCTTTATTGACATTGCGTATGACATCGCGCCGCGGCCAGACGCTAGATCGCACTGCCTGAGGAGTCCATGGAAGAGCCGGATGATTCACGAAGGCGCAACAGTTGATCAACTACCGGACGGACAGGGGCGGGTACCGGAGAAAAAGGGTTCCCGACGCACGTCAGGGCTTGAGGCCGCCGACCACGTTCGCCGTGGCCGAGACCCCGTTGTGGATGGTCTGCGCGAGGCTGCTGCTCGCGAGGTAGAAGCCGAGTAGGACGCAGACCAGCGCGTGCGACAGCTTGAGGCCGCCACCGCGCAGGAAGATCCACGCGAGGACGAGGAGCAGGACGAGGACGGAGAGGGAGATCACCATCGGAACACCTCCTTACGCGCCGCCATGGTGGCGCAGCGGGAGGGCCCTTCGGGCGAAACTCGTGTCCGCCAAACGGGTGTTGACGGTCCGTGACCGGCGCTCAGTCCTTGACGATCTCGTCCCAGTGGGCCGTTCGACCGCACCAGCGCCCGAGCAGCACGGCATCGTGCCCCACCGCCAGCAGCCCCGCGCCGGACTCCGCCCGGTACTCCTCCACTACGCCGACCAGCGCGGCGGTGGTCGACGCGTCGAGCATCGCGGTCATCTCGTCGCACACCAGCCAGCGCGGTCGCAGCACCAAGGCCCGTGCCACGCAGGCCCGTTGCAGCTGCCCGTCGCTGACCTCGTGGGGCCGCCGGCCGAGCAGGTCGGCGCCCAGGCCGACCCGGTCCGCCAACGCGGGCACGGTGGCGTCGATGTCGCCGCGCCGTCCGGTCGCCCGGAGCGGTTCGGCGACGAGCTCGCGCAGCGTCAGCCGGGGGTCCGCCGCCAGCCGGGGCTGCTGGAACACCATGCCGACCGAGGTGCGCAGGGCGCGCGGCGCGCGGTGCCGGAAGCCGGCCACGGCGCGGCCGTCGAAGGCCACGGTCCCCCGGTCGGGACGGTGCAGCAGTGCGGCCACCCTGGCCAGGGTGGACTTGCCGCAGCCGCTGGGACCGAGCAGTCCGAGGGAGGCGCCGGGGGCGAGGCTCAGGTGGGCTCCGCGGACGACGGGGGTACGGCGGTCGTAGCCGGCGGTGATGCCGGTGAGCTCAAGCATGGTGGCAGGCCACCCCTTCGGTGAACGGGGGCCGCTCGGCCCGGCAGCGGGAATCGGCGCGCGGACAGCGGGCGGCGAAGGCGCAGCCGGGCGGGAGCGCACCGAGTTCGGGCGGAACGCCCCGGACGGGGGTGAAGGCCCGCTCGGGGAGGGCGTCGAGGAGTCCGCGCGCGTAGGGGTGGCGGGGGCCCGGAGCGCCGAAGAAGGCTCCGGCGGGGGCCGTTTCCACGATGCGGCCCGCGTACATGACGGCCACGGTGTCGGCGATGCGGTGGGCGGCCGCGAGGTCGTGCGTGATCATCAGCAGCGCCCGGCCGGCCTCCCGGGTGTGGGCGCGCAGCTCGTCGACGGTGCGGTCGACGAGGTCCCGGTCGAGGCCGGTGGTCGGCTCGTCGGCGAGCAGCAGGGGTGCGTCGCCGATCAGCGCGAGTGCGGTGGCGGCGCGCTGGGCGAGCCCGCCGGAGAGTTCGTGGGGGTAGCGGTCGAGGTGGGTGGCGGGGAAGGCCGCGCGGTCGGCGGCCGCCTCCGCCGCTTCCCGCAGCCGCGCCCGTCCCCCTCCGGTCGGGGCCAGTTCGCGGACCGTTTCCTCCAGGTGGGAGCGGATGGTGCGGACCGGGGTGAGGTGCGCGGCGGGGCTCTGCGGGACCAGGGCGACGCGGCGGCCCCGTACGGTCCGGGCGAGGGTGCGCTCGTCGAGGGCGAGCAGGTCGGTCCCGTCGGCGAGCCGGGCCGCGCCGGCGGTCTCGGCGTTGCCGGGGAGCAGGCCGAGGAGGGCGGATGCGAGGACGGACTTGCCGCAGCCGCTCTCGCCGACGAGGGCGAGGCACTCGCCGGGGGCCAGGGCGAGCGTGGCGTCGCTGACGGCCGCGACGTACCGGCCGCCGCGCATGCGGAAGCGCACGGAGAGCCGGTCCAGGGCGAGCACGGGCCGGGCGGACTCCGGCTTCGGTTCCGAAGGGACGGGGGTCTTCACGGGCTGGGCTCCTTCACAGGCTGAGCTCCGAGCGGCGGCGGGGGTTGAGGCGCTCGCGCCAGGCGCCCGCGAGGCCGGCGATGGCCAGGGTCGGGACGATCAGGAGGAGCCCGGGGAAGAGCGTGGGCCACCAGTCGCCGGCGAGCAGCGAACCGCGGGCCGTCTGGACCAGATTGCCCAGGCTCGCCTGGTGCGCCGGCAGGCCGAGGCCCAGGAAGGACAGGGCCGACTCGTGCCACATGGCGTGCGGGACCATCAGCACGGCGGCGAGCCCGGCCTGCGGCAGGACTCCGGGCACGAGGTGGCGTACGGTCACCCGCCACCGCGAGGCGCCGCCCGAGACGGCCGCGTCCAGATAGGGCCGCGAGCGCAGCGAGAGCACCTCCGCGCGGACGATGCGGGCCGTGGACAGCCAGTGGGTCAGCGCCACGGAGACGACCACCGGCCACACCCCCGGCCGGAACATCGCCACGATGAAGATGCCGAGCAGCAGGTGCGGGATCGAGGACAGCGCGTCCACCACGCGCATGAGGCACCGGTCCGGCCACCCGCCGAGCGCGCCGGCGAGCGCGCCGACCGCCGTGCCGAGGACGGTGGCGACCAGCGCCGCCACCAGCCCGACGAGCAGCGAGACGCGCAGCCCGTACACGCAGCGCAGCAGCAGGTCGCGGCCCACGTCGTCGGTGCCGAAGGGATGGGCCCAGGAGGGCGGCAGCAGCTTTGCCGACAAGTCGACAGCTTGCTGGTCGAGTTGGACCAGCGGCGGCACGAGCAGCACCGCCAGCGCGATGAGGACGACGATCACCGCCGAGCTCCGCACCCGCAGGTTCCGGGTGGAGCTCCGGTCGCGGCCGTGGGAACGCCACAGCTGCGCTCCGGTCGCGTCGGTCGCGTCGGTCGCGTCGGTCACGTGAGCGGTATCAGCCATCGAAGCCCACCCTCGGGTCGGCCAGTCCGTAGAGCAGGTCGGACAGCAGGTTTCCGGCGAGCACGGCGGCCGTGGCCAGCACCGTCAGCGCGGCCAGCAGCGGGAAGTCCACCGAGGTCGCGGCCTGCACGGTGGCCGCGGCGATCCCGGGCCAGCTGAAGACGGTCTCCACCAGGAGCGCGCCGGTGATCAGCTCCGGCACCCGCGACCCGATCAGGGTCAGCATCGGGAGCATGCCCGAGCGCAGCCCGTGGCCGAGCAGCACCCGCCGCTCCCCCAGGCCCCGCGCGCGGGCGCCCCGTACGGGATCCTCCTCCAGCGCGTCGGCCACGCCCTGCCGGACGTACAGGAAGAACCAGGGCAGTTGGGAGATGCCGAGGACCAGCGCGGGCAGCACTAGGTGGCGGGCCACCTGCCCGGCGGTGACCACGTCGCTGCCCGCGTCGGTGAGGCCGCCGGACGGCAGCACGCCCAGGCGCACCGAGAAGAACCAGACGGCGAGCAGGCCCAGCCAGAAGGCCGGGGCCGCTTCGAGGGTGTACGCGAGCCCGGAGACGGCCCGGTCCAGGCGCCCGCCCTGCCGGCGTGCGGCCAGGACGCCGAGTCCGGTGCCCAGCAGGACGGCGAAGGCGAAGGCGCACACCGCGAGCAGCGCCGACCAGCCGAGCCGCTCGGCGATGACGTCGGAGACGGGCTGGCGCATCACGGCGGAGGTGCCGAGGTCGCCCGTCAGCGCCGAGGTGAGCCACTCCCACCAGCGCGCGAGGAGGGGCTGGTCCACCCCGAGGTTGACCCGCAGCTGGTCGAGTCCGGCCTGGGAGGCGGTGAGCCCGGCGGTGCCTGCGTAGGCCTTGACGGGGTCGAAGGGCGACAGCGCGGCAACCGCGAACACCCCGAAGGTCACGACGAGCAACACCGGCCCGGCGAACAGGGTCCGCCGCCCCGCCATCCGCGCCATCGGCCCCCACGGGAGACGGTGGAGACGGTGGAAGCGACTCACTTGTGCTTCGGCTTCCAGCTCTCGACGTTCCACCAGGGGCCGGTTCCGAGGCCGTGGTCGTGCGGCTCTACCTGGGTGGTGGGTCCGTCCCACTTGTCGGCCACGACGTAGAGGTGGTCGATGTGGGTGAGGTAGACGTAGCCCGGGTTCTTGACGAGCTCGCGCTGGACCGTGTCGTACGCGGCCTTGCGCACGGCCGGGTCCGCGCTGCGGCGGCCTTCGAGCAGCGCCGTGTCGACGGCCGGGTTGTCGTACCGGGCCATGTTGTTGAAGCCGTCGCCCGCGAGCGCGGAGTTCAGCGTCAGGTACTGGTCGAAGTCCGGGTCGGCCGGGGAGCCGCCGCCCGCGAGGACGGCGTCGGTCTTCATCCGGGGCTCGATGACCTCCCAGCTGCCGGACTCGGTGGTGACCTGGATGCCCGCCTTCTTGGCGTCGGAGGCGAAGGCGAGGGCGTGGTCCTGGCGGAGCTTGTCGCCGGAGGGGTACCAGAGCGGGAAGGCGGCGCGGATCCCGTCCTTGGCGCGGATGCCGTCGGGGCCGGGGATCCAGCCGGCGTCGTCGAGGATCTTCTTGGCCCTGGCGAGGTCGTACGGGCGCTCGGTGCCGGCGGCGAACCACGGGCTGCCGGTCGGGACGGGGCCGTATGCGGCCTTGCCCGCGCCTTCCAGGAGCTTGTCGGCCATTGTGTCCCGGTCCACGGCGATGTCCAGGGCCTGGCGCACGGCCGTGTCACCGGTGACGGGGTGCTCCGTCGGCAGGGTGACCTGGCGGTAGTCGTAGGTCTTGGCCGCGTGTGTCGTGAGCGACTTGTCGGCCGCGAACCCCTTGGCCAGGTTCGGCGGCAGGACGGCCCCGTCCAGCTCGCCGGAGCGCAGCCGGGTGGCGCGCACGTCGTCGTCCTTGATGACCGCCATGGTGAACTTCTTCACCGCGGGCTCGCCGCCCCAGTAGGCGGGGTTGGCCTTGAAGCTCAGCTTCTCGCCCTTGGACCAGGCGGTGAGCACGTACGGTCCGGTGCCGACGGGCTTGGTGGTGAACTCGCCGCTGTTGACGTCCTGTCCGCCCGCGAGGTGCTCGGGGGCGATGGGCAGGACGGTCCGCTCGGCGAAGGGGGCGTAGGGGTACTTCAGGGTGAAGACGACGGCGTCGTCACCCCGCGCCGTGACGTCCGCGATCGCGTCGAGCTCGGACTTGGACGCGTTGTTCGTCTTCGCGTCGAGGATCGCCTTGTAGGTGAAGACGACGTCCTTGGAGCCGAAGGGCTGCCCGTCGCTGAACCGCACGCCCGGGCGGAGCGCGTAGGTGTACGTGAGCCCGTCCGCGGAGACCTCCGGGAGCGCACGGGCCAGCGCGGGCTTCAGCTTCATGTCCGCGCCGCGGGCCAGCAGTCCGTCGAAGATCTTCGAGTTGCCGTCCTTGCCGTAGCCCAGCAGCGGGCTGAGGCTCTCGGGCTCGGTGGCTATGCCGACCACAGCGGAGTCGGCCGCCCCGGCGCCCGCCGCGGCACCTCCCCCGGGGTTCGAGCAGGCCGCCGCCCCCGTGACGATCACCGCGGCCGCGGTCGCCCCGGCCATTCCCCGTACGGTCCGGGCCTTCATCTGATGCACATCCTCCGTTATTGCAAAGAGCTCGCAATAATGCCAGACGGGGGCGGGAGAACACGAACCGGGCGCCGTCGGCGGGATGGGGCCGCGCAGGGGTCTTGCCCGGCCGCCGCGGAGCGTGCCATATATGTCTAGACCTTTCCGAGGGGCCGGGAGAACCGGAAGACCCGAAGCACCGGAAGACCCACGTACCGGAAGAAGAGGGCGCCCGCCGTGCACGACCCCGCACCCAGCACCGCGCCGCACCCCCCGCGCCCCTGCCGGCGGCCGTCCGTACGCGGAACAACTCCCGCCCTCACCCTGGCCCTTGCGGCCGTGCTGTCGGCGTGCGGAGCCTCCGACACCACGCCCCCGGCGGCCCCGGCCGGACTCACGGCCCAGGCCGGCAGCGCCACCACCGTGCACGTCATGTGGCAGTCGCCCGCGCCCTCCGAGGGGGTGACCTCCTTCCTCGTCTTCCAGGCGGACCGCCTGGTCCGGGAACTGCCCGCCGACAAGACGATGACGGACATCACCGGCCTGGCCCCGCAGACGGCCTACGCGTTCACGGTCCGCGCCCGGGACGCCGCGGGGAACACCTCCCCGGCCGGTGCGACGGCCTCGGCCACCACTCCCGCCGCCAAGGCCGAGGACCGGACGCCCCCGACCGCACCGCCCCGTACGGAAGGCCAGGCCCTCGGGCCCACCTCCGCCCGGCTGACCTGGGCCGCGGCCACCGACGACACGGGCGTCACCGCGTACGACGTCTACCAGGGCGACGCCCGCATCCACACGGTCGGCCCCGGCGTCACCACGACGGTCCTGGAGGACCTCCGGCCCGACAGCGTGTACACCTTCACCGTCAAGGCCCGCGACGGTGCCGACAACTCCTCCCCCGCCGGCCCCGCCGCCGACGTGACCACCCCGCCCGGGCCCGGGCAGCGGACCGGCACCGCCCCGGCCGATTTCACCGCGGCCGCCTCACCGGGTGCGGTGACCCTCGCCTGGACCGCCCCGGCGACCGGCCGGGAGACCAGCGAGTACGAGCTCTACGTCAACGGCCGCCCCACCACCGTCATCCAGTTCGGCGCGGGCGCCGTCCCGTCCGGCCGGGCGGAGCACCGCCTCACGGTGGCCGAACCGCCCGGCACGGTATGGACCGTGAAGCTCCGGGCGCGTCTCCCCGACGGCACCTGGGGGGCCTTCTCCGCCGAACGGCGGGTCGTACTGGCCTCCTGAACCCCGCGCGGCGGAGCAGGTACTGACAACCCGTTCGTTCCGATCTGGCCCGAACGACACTACGGGGAAAGAAGATCGCGCAGAATACTCCCGTGTTCGGTGAGTACTCGGTCAACAACAATCAGGCAGATTCCGCGGACGGCGATCCTGCGCCAGACTCTGGCGCCGTGCCGGGAAACCTGCCGCCGGAAACGGCGAGCTTCGTGGGCCGTGAGCGTGAACTCGGCCTCCTGTCCGACCTGCTGCGCGAGAGGCGGCTCGTGACGCTCACGGGCGTCGGCGGCGTCGGCAAGTCCAGGCTGGCCCTGCGGGCCGCCGCCGACCCCCGCCAGCGCAGGCCCGACGGGGTGTGGTGGGTGGAGCTCTCCCCGCTGCGCGACGTCGACCTGCTCACCGCCACCGTCGCGCACACCATCGGCCTCGCCCACCAGTCCCCGCGCCCCCTGGACGAGGAACTGTGCGCGTGGATGGCCGACAAGGAACTGCTGATCGTCCTCGACACCTGCGAGCACCTGGTGGCCGCCTGCCGGCACCTCGTGGGCGAACTCCTGCAGTCCGCACCGGGCCTGACGGTGCTGATCACCACCCGCGAGCCCCTGCGCACCCCCGGGGAGCACCTCGTCGAGGTCAGCCCGCTGCCCAGCGACGGACCCGAGAGCGACGCCCTCGCCCTGTTCCGGGCCCGCGCCCTCGCCGCCACCCCGCACGCCGCGGCGGCCTTCGCCGACCCGGACCGGGTGGCCCTCGCCGCGGACATCTGCCGCCGCCTGGACGGGATCCCCCTCGCCCTCGAACTGGCGGGCGCCCGGATGCGGCTCTGGACCCTGGAGCAGATGACGCAGCGCCTCGAAGGCCGCTTCGACCTGCTCTCCGGCACCACCACCGCCCGGCTCCCCCGGCACCAGACGATGCGCACCGCCATCGGCTGGAGCCACGAACTGTGCGAACCGGTCGAGCGGTTGCTGTGGGCCCGGCTCTCGGTCTTCACCGGGGACTTCGACGTCGCCGCGGCGCGCGCGGTGTGCTCGGGCGGCCCCCTGCCCGCCGCGCGGGTGGAGCGGGTACTGGCGGGCCTGGTGGCGAAGTCGGTGGTCCGGTGCAGCCGGGAACGGGGCGCGGGCGCCCGCTACCGGCTGCTGGACACGATCCGCGAGTACGGACAGGACTGGCTGGCGGAACTCGGCGAGGAACGGGTCGTCGCCGACCGGCACGCCCACTGGTACGCCGCGCTCTCGAAGGCCGCCGATCCGGGGTGGATGGGTCCCGGCCAGGTGGACTGGTACCGCAGGATGACCGCCGAGCACGCGCAGCTGCGCACGGCCCTGGAACACCTGCTCCGCTCGGATCCGACGGCGGCGCTGGAGACGGCGGGCGCGCTCTGGTTCTTCTGGTTCTCCTGCGGCCACGTCAACGAGGGCCGGTCCTTCCTGGAACGGGCCCTGAGCAGGGGCCCGCGCACGGGGGCCGCGTACGTCCAGGCCCTGTGGGCCCTGGGGCTCACCACCCTGCTCCAGGGCGACCTGGCCACGGCCGAGGAGCTGGGCAAGGCGTGCACCGCCGCCGCGGCCGCGCTGGCCGATCCGGAGCCGGAGCTGCGCGCCGCGTACCTGCTCGCGGTGTCGGTGCTGATGCCGGGCGATCCCGTACGGGCCCTGGCGCTCGCCGGCCCCCGGGCCCGCGGGGGCCACGGCGGGAGACCCACCGGCGTGGGCTGGCTGCTGTGCCGGCTGGCCACCGGCTACGCGCTGTGCGACCTCGGGCGCTTCGAGGAGGCCGAGCGGGAGGCACGGGGCCTGCGCGAGGCCTGCGCGGAGCTGGGCGAGCGCTGGCTGCGGGCGTACGCGGACTACATCCTGGCCGTGGCGGCGTTCGGGCTCGGCCACCACGGGGAGGCGGCCCGGCACGCGCGGGCGATGCTGTCGGGCAAACGGCTGCTGGGCGATCGCTTCGGGATCGCGCTCGGTCTCGACCTGCTGGCGGCGGCGGTGGCGGCCATGGGAGACGGCGAGCTGGCGGCCCGGCTGCTGGGCACGGGGCACGCCTGGTGGCGCACGGTGGGACGGCCGCAGATGGGCTCCCCGTCGCTCACGGCCGTGCGCGACCAGGGCGAGCGGCAGGCCAGGGCGGCGATCGGCGACGAGGCGTACGAGAGCGCCTTCCTGGGCGGGGCTGCGGCGTCCACCGGCTGAGGCCCACCCCGCGCAAGGGGGTCGGGCCGGGCCGGTGGCGCCGTGACGTAACTCCTGGGCTCCCGTCAGTACGGGAGGGGTCTGCCCGACGGTGTGCGCAGATCCAGGTCTCGGGGTGCGGGCTTGGGAACGGGCTTTCGGATCAGCTGCTGGCGCATGCTGCCTCCTCGCTCAGACCAGGGCCGGGCGGCGGGGTTCCACCGTGCGGCCGTCGGGGAGCAGTTCACCTGTGTCGTCGAATACCACGGCGCCGTTGCAGAGCAGGTTCCAGCCCTGTTCGGGGTGGAAGGCCACGGTGCGTGCGGCGTCATGATCGACGCTGTCGGCGGACGGGCAGGGGGGCTGGTGGGAGCACATGGCGCACCTCCTCGCAGAGTGGGGCGGGAAGGCCGGTGGTCACCCGGTCGAATCCGCGATCCACGGTGGCGGTGAGTATTACTGATCGCCACCCCCGGGCGGAACCCATATTCGCCGCCCAGTTCAGGGTGTGTATGCCCGCTTACGATGCGCTCATGCCCGCTATCCGGATCATTCGCCACACACTTCTCGGCCCCGAGGAGGCGTGGGAGAGGCTGACGGACTGGGAACGCCACGGCGCCGCCGTCCCGCTCACCCGGGCGATCATCGAAACGCCGCCTCCCACGCACACCGGAACCCGTTTCACCATGCGTACGGGCGTGGGGAGCATCACGTTCGACGACCCCATGGAAGTCACCCTCTGGCGGCCCCCTCGGGACGGCTCGGCGGGACTGGTCCGGCTCGTCAAACACGGGCGCGTGGTGCGGGGCCGGGCGGAGATCGAGCTCCGCCCCTCACCCCGGGGCGGCTGCGAGGCCGAATGGCGCGAGGAACTGCGCGTACGCGGCCTGGGCCGCCCCTTCGACCCCCTGGTGGCGGCGGCCGCCCGGATCTTCTTCACGCGCGCCCTGGAAGCCCTCCTGCGCCCCTGAGGCCGGCCACCGGCACACGAAAAGGCCCGGAGCCGCCGTGAGGCGGCTCCGGGCCCCTTCCCCGTCCGAGTCCCGCGCTAGCGGATCGGCATGCCCGAGAGCGTGCGGGCGATCACCAGCCGCTGGATCTCGCTGGTTCCCTCGAAGATCGTGTAAATCGCGCTGTCACGGTGCATGCGCTCCACCGGGTACTCGCGGGTGAAGCCGTTGCCGCCGAGGATCTGAATCGCCTGGGCGGTGACCTTCTTGGCGGTCTCGCTCGCGAACAGCTTGGACATCGAGCCCTCGGCCGAGGTGAAGGGCTTGCCCGCGACCGCCATCCAAGAGGCCCGCCACACCAGCAGCCGGGCCGCGTCGATGGAGGTCCGCATGTCCGCGAGCTGGAAGGCGACGCCCTGGTTGTCGATGATGGGCCGGCCGAACTGCGTACGGGTCTTCGCGTAGTCCAGCGCCACCTCGTACGCGGCGCGCGCCGTCCCGACCGCCATGGCGCCCACCGCGGGGCGGGAGGCCTCGAAGGTGGCCATGGCCGCGTTCTTCACGCGCTCACCGCCCCCCGCCTTGGCCCGCTCGTGGGCCCGCGCGAGCCGCTCGTCCAGCTTCTCCTTGCCGCCGAGCAGGCAGGAACCGGGGATCCGTACGTCCTCCAGCACCACCTCGGCGGTGTGCGAGGCGCGGATGCCGTGCTTCTTGAACTTCTGCCCCTGGGAGAGGCCCGGGGTGTTCGGCGGCACGATGAAGGAGGCGTGCCCCTTGGTCCCCAGCTCCGGGTCGACGACCGCCACGACGATGTGGACGTTGGCGATGCCGCCGTTGGTCGCCCAGGTCTTGGTGCCGTTGAGCACCCATTCGTCGGCGGCCTGGTCGTACACGGCGCGGGTGCGCATCGCGCCGACGTCGGAGCCGGCGTCGGGCTCGGAGGAGCAGAAGGCGGCGACCTTCACGTCGTCGGGGGTGCCGTACATCTGCGGGATCCAGGTGCCGATCTGCTCCTCGGTGCCGTTGGCGACGACGCCGATGGCGGCGAGTCCGGTGCCGACGATCGACAGCGCGATGCCCGCGTCGCCCCAGAACAGCTCCTCCATGGCCATCGGGATGCCGAGGCCGGTGGGGTCGAAGAACTGCTGGGCGTAGAAGTCGAGGGAGTAGATGCCGACCTTGGCGGCCTCCTGGATGACGGGCCACGGAGTCTCTTCGCGCTCGTCCCATTCCGCGGCCGCGGGGCGGATCACGTCGGCGGCGAAGCCGTGGATCCAGTCCCGCACCTGCTTCTGGTCGTCGTTCAGCTCCATGGTGAACTCCGCCATGTCCCCTCCATCTTTCGTCTCGCCTGCCACACAAGAGGTTACCTGCGGTAACCCTTACGTCGACTCCAGTCTGTTACCGGCTGGTAAGCACTGTCAAGCAGCCTCGATGACGGACCGCCGATGAGATCACCAGGGTGTGCGGGGTGTTACGTTGCGTGGGCCTGAAGGACATCGCAAGGGCGGGGAGTGACAGGGCATGGAGACCACACGGCAGTCCGGCGAGCCGGGAGCGGGCGAGCGCCGGCGGCGGGAGCTGCTGGAGGCCGCCGACCGGGTCGTCCTCAGGGACGGCCCCAAGGCGTCCATGAACGCCATCGCGGCGGAGGCGGGAATCACCAAACCGATCCTCTACCGCCACTTCGGCGACAAGGCGGGCCTCTACCAGGCCCTGGCCGTCCGGCACACGGACGCCCTGCTCGACTCGCTGCGCGCGGCCCTCGACGCCCCCGCCGAACGGCGCAGCCGGGTGGAGGCCACCCTGGACACCTATCTCGCCGCGATCGAGGCACGCCCCCAGGTCTACCGCTTCCTCATGCACCCGGCCGAGGACTCCCAGACCCCGGAGCGCGGCTTCGACGTCGGTTTGCACTCGGCCCCGCTGCTGCGCCGCCTCGGCGAGGAACTGGCCCAGGTGATCGGCGAACGCGTGGACCTCGGCCCCGGCGGCGAACGCCTGGCCCGGGTCTGGGGCCACGGCATCGTCGGCATGATGCACGCGGCGGGCGACTGGTGGCTCGGCGAACGCCCCTGCGCCCGCAAGGAACTCGTCAGCGCCCTGACCGACCTCCTATGGGGCCGCCTCGCCACGGCAGGCAACCGCGCAGACGGCCCGGGCTTCTGAGCCCAACCGGGCACATCCCGTACCGCCGCGGGCACATCCGGCGCCGCCGGGGGCAAATCCGGCCCCGCCGGCGTTTGAGGCGCGGGGTCCGGGGCGGAGCCCCGGGAGCTCGGCCCCGCCGGGCGAAACCGGTGCCGCCGGGCAAAAATCAGCCCCGCCGGCGTTTGAGGCGCGGGGTCCGGGGCGGAGCCCCAGGGTCCCCGGCCCCGCCGGGCTTTCACTCACCCAGCGCGTGAATCCCGGCCTGACCCCAGTCGGTCTTCCGGATCTGCCGCCGCAGCTTGCGCGCACGCAGCCCCGTAACCCGCTCCGCGTACACGGTCCCACCGAGGTGATCACATTCGTGCTGCAGGCAGCGCGCGAAGAACCCGCTCCCGGAGACCCGCACCGGCGCCCCGTCCGAGGTGACGCCCTCGACGACCGCCTCGTCGAAGCGAACCGTGGACGCTTCCAGCCCCGGCAGGGACAGGCACCCCTCGGGACCGGCGAACTCGTCCCCCTCGGCGGACACCAGCCGCGGGTTGACGATGTGCCCGACGTGGCGGACGTCCTCGTCGTCGGGGCAGTCGTATACGAACACCCGCTGCCCGACGCCGATCTGGTTCGCGGCGAGGCCGACGCCCTGGGCGGCGTACATCGTGGCGAACATGTCCTCGATGAGCCGGTCGAGGGCCGGACCGAACTCGGTGACCTCCGCGCAAGCGGAATGGAGCACCGGGTCGCCCAGCAGGCTCATGGTGCGGACGATGCCGGAGGTACCGGGGAGGGGGCGCTGTCGCATGGCCGTAAGGGTACGACGGGCGACTATATGAGGAGATCTTCGGCAGACCGGGGGCGCCGCGGTCGGGGCGCGGGCAGGTCATGGATAGGCTGGGGGCGACCGACGCAAGGAGGACAAGGGACGATGGCAGGCAACACAGAGCCGCTTTCGCCGCGGGCCAAGCTGGCCGTGACGGCGGGCAAGGCCGCGGCGGCGGTGTCGCGGGCCGCGGGACGCGGAAGCGGATCGGTGATCGGTGGCAAGGTCGCACTCAAACTCGACCCCGATCTTCTCGGAGCGCTCGCGCAGCATCTCGACGTCGTCCTCGTCTCGGCGACGAACGGCAAGACCACGACGACCCGACTGATCGCCGAGGCCCTGCGGGCCAGCGGCCCGGTCGTCTCCAACGCGCTGGGCGCGAACATGCCCGCGGGCATCACCTCCGCCCTCGCGGGCGGCTCGGACGCCAAGTACGGCGTCATCGAGGTGGACGAGAAGTACCTGGCCGGAGTGGCCCGGGACGTCACCCCCAAGGTGATCGCCCTGCTGAACCTCTCCCGCGACCAGCTGGACCGCGCCGCCGAGACCCGCATGCTCGCGGAGAAGTGGCGCGAGGGCCTCTCGGGTTCCAAGGCGGTCGTCGTCGCGAACGCGGACGACCCGCTGATCGTGTGGGCCGCCTCCTCCTCGCAGAACGTGGTGTGGGTCGCGGCCGGCCAGGAGTGGAAGGACGACGCCTGGTCGTGCCCCTCCTGCGGTGGCGTCATGCAGCGCCCGGGCGACGACTGGTTCTGCGGCGAGTGCGGTTTCCGGCGTCCCACCCCGAGCTGGGTGCTCTCCGGTGACCACGTGCTCGACCCGCACGGCAGCGCCTGGCCGATCAGCCTCCAGCTCCCGGGCCGCGCCAACAAGGCCAACGCCGCCACCTCGGCCGCCGTGGCAGCCGTCTTCGGCGTTCCGCCGCAGGTGGCGCTGGAGCGGATGTACCAGGTGCAGGCCGTCGCCGGACGCTACGACGTGGTGAGCTTCCAGGGGCGCGAACTGCGGCTGCTGCTCGCGAAGAACCCGGCCGGCTGGCTGGAGACGTTCTCCCTCATCGACCCGCCGCCGACCCCGGTGATCCTGTCGGTCAACGCGCGCGGTGCGGACGGTACCGACACCTCGTGGCTGTGGGACGTGGACTACCCGCGCCTGGCCGGCCACCCCATCTTCGTGATCGGCGACCGCAAGCTGGACCTCGCGGTCCGCCTGGAAGTCGCCGGCCTGGACTTCCGGGTGTGCGAGACCCTCGACGAGGCCGTGCAGCTGGCGCCGCCCGGACAGATCGAGCTGATCGCCAACTACACCGCCTTCCAGGACGTGCGCCGCCGCGTCGGCAACTAGTACCCATAAGGACAAGAGCATGAGCGACAACAGCCTGCGTCTGGTGTGGGTCTACCCCGACCTGCTCAGCACGTACGGAGACCAGGGCAACGCCCTGGTCGTCGAGCGCCGCGCCCGCCGGCGCGGCCTGGACGTGCAGCGCGTGGACGTGCGCAGCGACCAGCCGATCCCGACCTCGGGCGACATCTACCTGATCGGCGGCGGCGAGGACCGCCCGCAGCGGCTGGCCGCGGAGCGGCTGCTGCGCGACGGCGGTCTGGAGCGCGCCGTCTCGAACGGGGCGATCGTCTTCTCGGTCTGCGCCGGGTACCAGATCCTGGGGCAGGAGTTCGTCAACGACGTCGGCCAGCGCCAGGAGGGCCTCGGCCTGCTGGACGTGGTGACCGTGCGCGGCGAGGGCGAGCGGTGCGTCGGCGACGTGCTGGGCGACATCGACCCGCGGCTCGGACTGCCGCAGCTGACCGGCTTCGAGAACCACCAGGGCGTCACGCACCTCGGCCCGACGGCCAAGCCCTTCGCCCGGGTCACCATGGGCCGGGGCAACGGCACCGGTGACGGCACCGAAGGCGCGTACAACGACACGGTGTTCGGCACGTACATGCACGGTCCCGTGCTGGCGCGCAACCCGCAGATCGCGGACCTGCTGCTGAAGCTGGCCCTCGACGTGAACGCGCTGCCGCCCATCGACGACCGCTGGTACGAGGCGCTGCGCGCCGAGCGGATCGCGGCCGCCACGCAGCCCGCGTAGCGGTCCCCTCGCGACACCTGCCGTTCGGCCCGGATTCCCCTGGGGGGATCCGGGCCGACGTGCGTTCGTACGACTTATCTGACCAGCATGTGGAGGATGGTTCAGTCCACCCTCGATCCGCTTGTAGGGTGCTGGGTAGTTCCAACCGGACGACGTGGTCCGGTCGTCGGCCCACGTTGCAAAGGTCCTCCTGCCATGCGCATTGGTGTGCTCACTTCCGGAGGCGACTGCCCCGGGCTCAATGCCGTCATCCGCTCCGTCGTGCACCGCGCCGTCGTCGACCACGGGGACGAGGTCATCGGTTTCCACGACGGCTGGCGCGGCCTGCTGGAGTGCGACTACCGCAAGCTCGACCTGGACGCCGTGAGCGGCATCCTGGCCCGTGGCGGAACGATTCTGGGCTCCTCCCGGGTCCAGCCCGCCCATCTGCGCGACGGCGTGGAGCGGGCCCGCGGCCACGTCGCCGATCTCGGCCTGGACGCCATCATCCCGATCGGCGGCGAGGGCACCCTGAAGGCCGCGAACCTGCTCTCGCAGGGCGGTCTGCCCATCGTCGGCGTCCCGAAGACGATCGACAACGACATCGCCTCCACCGACGTCACCTTCGGCTTCGACACCGCCGTCGGCGTCGCCACCGAGGCGCTGGACCGGCTGAAGACCACCGCCGAGTCCCACCAGCGCGTCATGGTCGTGGAGGTCATGGGCCGCCACACCGGCTGGATCGCCCTGCACTCGGGCATGGCGGCCGGCGCGCACGCCATCGTCGTTCCGGAGCGCCCGTTCGACATCGAGGAGCTGACGGCGATCGTCGGCGAACGCTTCGAGCAGGGCAAGCGCTTCGCGATCGTCGTGGTGGCCGAGGGCGCCAAGCCCGCCGAGGGCAGCTCGATGGCCCTGGAGAGCGGCGGCACCGACATGTACGGCCACGAGCGGTTCGCCGGCATCGGCAACCGCCTCGCCGTCGAGCTGGAGGACCGTCTCGGCAAGGAGGCCCGGCCGGTCATCCTGGGCCACGTCCAGCGCGGCGGCACGCCCACCGCGTACGACCGCGTCCTGGCGACCCGCTTCGGCTGGCACGCGGTGGAGGCGGCCCACCGGGGCGAGTTCGGGATGCTGACGGCGCTGCGCGGCACGGACATCGTCATGGTCCCCCTCGACGAGGCCGTGCAGACGCTGAAGACGGTTCCGGCCGAGCGGTACGACGAGGCGCAGAACGTTCTGTGATCTTTCCCCCCTTCTGACACCGCCCCCGAACGATTTCCCGTCCGGGGGCGGCATTACTGTGGTGGGGCACCGCAGTCAAGGGAGTGAAGAGATTGAGTTACCTCGCGCACGGCACCATGGACATGCACGACATGAACATGGACCTGCCGCCCTTCACTCTCGGGCGCGGCCTCGAGTTCTCCTTCGACGCCTTCTTCCTGATCGGCTCGATCCTCGGCCTCGCCCTGTACGGGTGGGGCGTGGTGCGGCTGCGCCGGCGCGGGGACGCCTGGCCGGTCGGCCGGACGGTCGCCTTCGCCATCGGCGTGCTGAGCGTGGCCCTGGTGATGTGCACCAAGCTGAACGACTACGGCATGGTCATGTTCAGCGTGCACATGGTCCAGCACATGGTGATCAGCATGCTCAGCCCGATCCTGCTGCTGCTGGGCGCGCCCGTGACGCTGGCGCTGCGCGCGCTGCCGCCGGCGGCCCGCGGCCACAAGGGGCCGCGCGAGCTGCTGCTGATGCTCCTGCACAGCCGGTACATGAAGGTGATCACCCATCCGGTGTTCACCATCCCGATGTTCATCGCCAGCCTCTACGGCCTGTACTTCACCCCGCTCTTCGACTTCCTGATGGGGTCGAAGACCGGTCACATCGCGATGATGGTGCACTTCCTCGCCGTCGGCCTCGTCTTCTTCTGGCCGATCATGGGCGTGGACCCGGGCCCGCACCGCCCCGGCTACGTGATGCGGATGCTGGAGCTGTTCGCCGGAATGCCCTTCCACGCCTTCTTCGGCATCGCGCTGATGATGGCCAGCGAGCCGATGATCAAGACGTACGCGAACCCGCCGGCCTCCCTGGGCATCGACCCCCTGCTCGACCAGCAGTGGGGCGGCGGCATCGCCTGGGCCTTCAGCGAGATCCCCTCGGTGCTGGTGCTGATCGCGCTGGTCTACCAGTGGTACCACTCGGAACAGCGGGCGGCGAAGCGCTCCGACCGGTCCGAGGACCGCAACGGGGACCAGGAGCTGGCGGCCTACAACTCGTATCTCGCCTCGCTCCAAGCGCGTGGCCAGTAGCGCGGGACCACCTTCAGGCGCCACCATGGGGCATGACCGGATCCGTGAAGGCGATGGCAGTGATGACCTTCGCCTCTCTGGTGGCGATCGCCACGTATTCCGTGGCCCTCGGAAGCAACGGCTGGCTGTGGTTCGGCTGGGTCGTGCTGGGGCTGCTCACCGCGGGCATGGCAGCCTCGGGCGGTACCTGAGTAGGTAGCTGAGTAGGCACCTGAGTAGCCGGGCCCTCCACCGCCTGACGAGCCGTCCGTAGGATGTCCCTGACCACGGGACGTCGACGGGAGCCGCCTGGTGTTCTACCACTTGCTCAAGCACGTGATCCTGGGGCCGCTGCTGCGGCTCCTGTTCCGGCCCCGCATCGAAGGACTGGAGAACATTCCGGAGGACGGGGCCGCGATCATCGCGGGCAACCACCTCTCCTTCTCCGACCACTTCCTGATGCCCGCGATCCTCAAGCGGCGCATCACCTTCCTCGCCAAGGCCGAGTACTTCACCGGACCGGGAATGAAGGGACGGCTCACGGCCGCCTTCTTCCGCAGCGCCGGCCAGATCCCGGTGGACCGCTCCGGCAAGGACGCCGGTCAGGCGGCCCTCCGCGAGGGGCTCGGGGTGCTGTCCAAGGGCGAGCTGCTCGGCATCTACCCGGAGGGCACCCGCTCGCACGACGGGCGGCTGTACAAGGGCAAGGTCGGTGTCGCCGCGATGGCGCTGGGCGCCGCGGTGCCCGTCGTCCCGTGCGCGATGGTCGGGACCTTCGAGATCCAGCCGCCCGGGCAGAAGATCCCCAAGATTCGCCGGGTCACGATCCGCTTCGGCCGGCCGCTGGACTTCTCCCGGTACGAGGGGATGGAGGGCGAGCGGGCCGTGCTGCGGGCCATCACCGACGAGATCATGTACGAGGTCCTCGCCCTGTCCGGCCAGGAGTACGTGGACCGGTACGCCGCCGAGGTCAAGGCGGAGGAGGAGGAAGCACGGAAGAAGGCCCGGCGCAGGACGCGCTGAGCCTTCTCCCGTGCGGTGCGGAACCGTTCCCGCCCGGTCCTGCTAGCGGATGGCCGGGAGCTCGTCGATCGCCTGCTCATCGGCGGCCGGGGCCGGGGCGAGGAGCTTGGCGGCGACGGGGGCCGGGGCCACCGGAGTGGCGTGCGGGCCGCACGTCACGTTCTGGGCGTCGACCTGACCGGTGAGCAGGTAGGTGTCGACCCGGGTGTTGATGCAGGGGTTCACCAGGTTGGTGACACCGTGCGAGCCGGCGTCCTTCTCGGTGATCAGACGCGAGCCGGCGAGCCGCTTGTGCAGGGAGACCCCGCCCTTGTACGGCGTGGCGGCGTCCCGCTCGGACTGGACGACCAGCACCGGCGGCAGGCCGCGGTGGGCGCCGACCCCGACCTCGATCGCGTTGTGCTGCTTGGACTTCCAGGTCGCGCAGGGCAGGTTCATCCACGCGTTGGCCCAGGTCATGAACGGGTACTGGGCGTGCAGCTTGGTGTTGTCCCGATCCCACTTGGACCAGCTGGTGGGCCACTTGGCGTCGGCGCACTCCACGGCGGTGTAGACAGCGTTGCCGTTCTCCGCCGAGGCGTTGCCCGCGGTGTCGCTCATGTCGGGGGCGATGGCGTCGATCAGCGCCTGCTCGTCGCCCGCCTCGTACGCGGCCCAGGTCTGGGCGACGGGCACCCAGGAGGAGTCGTAGTACGGGGCGCTCTGGAAGAAGCCGATGAGCTCCGCCGGGCCGACGATCCCGCCGAGCGGGTTGGCCTTGGCCTTGGCGCGCAGCGCCAGCCACTTGGCCTCGACCGCGGCGCGGGTGGTGCCGAGGTGGAAGGAGGCGTCGTTCTTGGCGACCCAGTCCTGCCAGTCGTTCCAGCGCATCTGGAAGGCGACGTCCTGGCCGAGGTTGGCCTCGTACCAGATGTTGTCGCGGGACGGGTCCACCACGCTGTCGACGATCATGCGGCGCACGTGCGTCGGGAACAGGGTGGCGTAGACCCCGCCGATGTAGGTGCCGTAGGAGACGCCGATGAAGTTCAGCTTCTTCTCGCCGAGGGCGGCGCGGATGACGTCCAGGTCACGCGCGATGTTCGGCGTGGTCATGAACGGCAGCATCTCGCCGCTGCGCTCCTTGCACCCGTCCGCGTACTCCTCGGCGAGCTTGCGCTGGGCGCTCTTGTCGGCCTTGCTGTCCGGCACCGGGTCGGCCTTGGGCGCCTTGACGTACTCCTGCGGGTCAATGCAGGAGATCGGCGCGGAGTGGCCGACGCCGCGCGGGTCGAAGCCCACGAAGTCGTACGCCTTCGCGGTGTTGACCCACAGCGGGCTGTTGGTGGTGATCCGGCGCGGGAAGCGCATGCCGGAGGCGCCCGGGCCGCCCGGGTTGTAGAGGAGCGCGCCCTGGCGCTCGTCCTTGGTGCCGGTGCTGACGGCACGGTCGACCGCGATGTCGATCGTCTTGCCGAAGGGCTTGCTGTAGTCCAGCGGGACCTTCACATAGCCGCACTGGATGGGCGCCGCGAAGCCCCAGTCGGGCGGACAGTCCTTCCAGTCGATCCCGGCGCGTGCCGCGCGGGCGGCGGCGATCTGGGTGCCGAACGCCTCGGCGAGCCCGCTGTCGCGGCCGGACGGGCCGGACGGGAAGGCCTGGGTGGCCGACGCGGACGGGGCGAGCAGCAGGCTCGCCGCCAGCGTGCCGGTGATCAGGGTGGCGGCGCTCCCCAGCGCCGCGTTGCGTATCACGTGGTTGTTCCCCCTGCGTCATCTGCCGCCGTGGGCAGTGTGGTTCGTGCCGGTGTGGACGTACGTCGGCATGTGCAGGGGATACTTCCGCCTGACCGGGAGCGGGCGACAGAGCACGGGGCGGTTCTTTGCCAACCCGATATCCGGAAATGCGTGTACCGCTGAGCGGTGTCGGGTTCGTCCCGGGATCGGAGGCCCCCGCCCGGGTTCACCAACCGTAGGCGGCGCAGGCGGAGTCGAGCAGTTCGCGGAGCCGCAGGGCGTCCGGGGCCAGGGCCGTGACCAGGACGGCAGGTCCCGCCAGCGGGGTGAGCGCCGCGAACTCCCCCAGCATCCGGGCCTGCGGCGGGGCCTTGGCGAACTCCGGGTCCACCACCAGCAGCTGGCCCAGCGCCCGGTGGCCCGCGAGGCCCGCCGGACCGTCCCAGCCGCCGGGCGCGCCGGGCCCGCAGGCCAGCTCCTGGTCCAGCAGCGGTTTCCCGTCCCGGGTCACGGTGAGCCGGGCGCGCAGCAGGCCCGGGTCCTCCCCGGTGCGGCCGAGCACCTGCTCCTCGCGCAGCAGGAGCCGGGCGGTGGGGGCCAGTTCCGCGCGGGTGCGGACCCGCAGGTCGCTGCCGCGCACCGAGACGAGGGGCTCCGGGAGCCAGCGCACCGCCGCCCCGTCCCCGAGCCGGAGCCGTACGTCGTACCGGGCGGGTTCCCCGCGCCGGCCGGGCAGCGCCAGGGTGGCCGCCGCGGAGCGGAGCACCAGCCGGGCGCCCGGTCCGGCGGTGGCCTCGACCCTGAGGTGGTCGCCGCCCAGGGGGGCGCTCATGGCGCCGACCAGCATGACACCGGCCTCGCCGGGCCCGCCCCGGGTGCGGCGCAGGGCGAGCGGCCCTTCCCCGGCCAGCAGCGGCAGGACGGTGGAGCCCCGCCCGTCGGCGGCGGCGCCGATCCGGGCGGTGGCGCGCAGGCCGGCCCCGGCGGGGGCCGCAGCGGGGGCCGGGGGCGCGGACACCGCGGCCGGGATCGCCGTAGGGCTCACCGGGCGGTCCAGGCGGCGATCCGTTCCCGCACCCAGGCGGCCACCGGGCCCACTCCCTCCTCGCCCCGCAAGGACTGGAAGGCCACGGGCAGTTCTCCGCGCTGCTCGGCGGCGTCGCGGGCCATCCGGCCCAGGTCGGAGCCGACGTGGGGGGCGAGGTCGGTCTTGTTGACGACGAGCAGGTCGGCGGTGGTGACGCCGGGGCCGCCCTTGCGCGGGATGTCGTCGCCGCCGGCCACGTCGATGACGAAGATCTGGGCGTCGACGAGGCCCCGGGAGAAGGTGGCGGTGAGGTTGTCCCCGCCGGACTCGACGAGGATCAGGTCGAGCCGTCCGAGCCCGTGGAAGGCCTCCTCCAGTTCCTCCACGGCCTCCAGGTTGGCGGAGATGTCGTCGCGGATGGCGGTGTGCGGGCACGCACCGGTCTCCACGGCGCTGATCCGCTCGGGCGGCAGGACGGCTTCGCGGAGCAGGAACTCCGCGTCCTCGCGGGTGTAGATGTCGTTGGTGATCACGGCCATGGACAGTTCCGCGCGCAGGGCCCGGCAGAGGGCGGCGACGGTGGCGGTCTTGCCGGAGCCGACGGGCCCGCCGAGGCCGATGCGCAGGGCCCGGCGGGTCCCGTCGGCCCGCAGCGGCTCGGCGCTGTGGGTGTGGCGGTGCGGGAAGGTCACTGCGTGATCGAGGTGCATGGGGGGTCTCCTTGTGCTGAAGCAGGGGATGCGGGGCCTGCGGGGCCCCGGGAGTCAGGAGGCGAACAGCCGTACCGGCCAGTCGGCATGGGCCTGTGCCGCGATGTCCAGCAGCGGCGAGGAGGCCGCGGGCAGGGTGTGCGTTCCGTCGGTGCGGGCCCGCAGCGCGGCCCGCTCCGCCTGCCGGGACACGGAGTCCAGTTCGGGGGCGAGCCCGGCCAGGACCCGGCTCGCCTCGAAGGGGTCCAGGCCGAGCAGCCGTACGGTGGCGGTGGCCGGCCCGCTCACGCTCTCGTACGCCGCCACGTGCGCGGCGTCGAGCGGCCCGAGCCCCGCCGACCGGGCGGTGACGCCGAGCACCACGGGCTGGTGCGCCCCGCGCGGGAACGCGGCCGCCAGCGCGTCCAGTTCCGCGCCGGGCCAGGTGGCGCGGGCGGCCCGCATCAGCTGGCGCCCGAGCCGCCGCCCGGCGGCGCGCAGCGCGGGTGACGGGGTGCGTGCGTCGGCGGCTTCGTCGAGGGAGGCCGGGTCGATCCCGAGGGCGGCCGCCGCGGCGAGACCGGCCGCGACGAGCCCGGCGGTGTGCAGCCGGCCCCGGCAGAACTCCGCGAGGGTGGCGGCGTCGTGGATCCGGCCCGCCTTGCAGGCGGCCTCGGCCCCGCCGGAGTGGGCGTGCCCTCCGGCGGGGAAGCGGCCGTCCGCGAGGACGAGCAGGGTGGCGAGGCTCATTGGTGGGCCCCGCTCTCAGAAGAGGAAATAGCGTTGGGCCATGGGGAGTTCCGCCGCCGGGGCCGGTTCCACCACCTCGCCGTCGATGGTGACGGTGAAGGTGTCGGCGTCGACCTCCACCCTCGGCATGGCGTCGTTGTTGCGCATGTCCGCCTTGGTGACCTTGCGGGTGCTCTCGATGGCGACGAACTCCTTGCCGAGTCCGAGCCGTTCGGGCAGTCCGTCGTCGAGGGCCGCCTGGGCCGTGAAGTTCACCGAGTTGAGCCCGGGGGCCCGCCCGTACGCGCCGAACATCGGGCGCGGCAGGACCGGCTGCGGGGTCGGGATGGAGGCGTTGGCATCGCCCATCTGGGCGTAGGCGATCTGGCCGCCCTTGATGACCAGTTCGGGCTTGACCCCGAAGAAGGCGGGCTTCCACAGCACCAGGTCGGCGAGTTTGCCGGTCTCGACGGAGCCGATCTCGCGGGCCAGGCCCTGGGCGACGGCGGGGTTGATCGTGTACTTGGCGACGTAGCGCCGGGCCCGGTGGTTGTCGGCGGGTCCGTCGCCGGGAAGGAAGCCGCGCCGCTTCTTCATCACGTGGGCGGTCTGCCAGGTGCGCAGGATCACCTCGCCGACGCGGCCCATGGCCTGGGCGTCGGAGGAGATGATCGAGATGGCTCCGAGGTCGTGCAGGACGTCCTCGGCGGCGATGGTGGAGGGCCGGATCCGGGACTCGGCGAAGGCCAGGTCCTCGGGGACGGCGGGGTTGAGGTGGTGGCAGACCATCAGCATGTCGAGGTGCTCCTCGACGGTGTTGACGGTGTGCGGCCGGGTCGGATTGGTGGAGCTGGGCAGGATGTTCGGCTCGGAGACCACGGTGATGATGTCGGGGGCGTGGCCGCCTCCCGCGCCTTCGGTGTGGTACGAGTGGATGGTCCGTCCGCCGATGGCGGCGAGGGTGTCGGCGACGAACCCGGCCTCGTTGAGGGTGTCGGTGTGGATGGCGGCCTGGGCGCCGGTCTCCTCGCAGACGGTGAGGCAGGCGTCGATGACGGCGGGGGTCGATCCCCAGTCCTCGTGGAGCTTGAAGCCGAGTGCTCCGCCGCGCAGCTGGGAGTACATGCCCTCGCGGGACATGGTGTTGCCCTTGCCGAGCAGGCCGATGTTGACGGGGTGGGCCTCCAGCGCGGCGAACATCCGGGCCAGGTGCCAGGGTCCGGGGGTGACGGTGGTGGCCTTGGTGCCCTCCGCGGGGCCGGTGCCGCCGCCGACGAGGGTGGTGATGCCGGAGGCGAGGGCCTCCTCGATCACGGTCGGGGAGATGAAGTGCACGTGGGCGTCGACGGCGCCGGCGGTGAGGATCTTCCCGTTGCCCGCGATGATCTCGGTCTCGGGGCCGATCACGAGCGCACGGTCGACGCCGTCCATGGTGTCGGGGTTGCCCGCCTTGCCGATGCCGCAGATCCGGCCGTCCCGGATGCCCACGTCGGCCTTGACGATGCCCCAGTGGTCGAGGATCACCACTCCGGTGATGACGGTGTCGGCGGCTCCTTCGGCGCGGGTGGTGCGGGCCTGGCCCATGGATTCGCGGATGACCTTGCCGCCGCCGAAGACGGCCTCGTCGCCGGCCCGGCCGGGGCCGCCGCCGAGGTCCTGCTCGATCTCGACGAAGAGGTCGGTGTCGGCGAGGCGGATCCGGTCGCCCGTGGTGGGCCCGAACAGGTCGGCGTAGACCTGGCGCGATATCTCAGCCATCGAGCGGCCCTCCGGTCTGCCCGCGCAGTCCGGGCACGGTGCGCAGCCCGGCCAGCGGTACGAGGGCCACGGCGACCGGGATGCCCGGTTCGAAGCGGACCGCGGTGCCGGCGGCGATGTCGAGGCGCAGTCCGTGGGCGGCCGTACGGTCGAACTCGAGGCCGGGGTTGGCCTCGGCGAAGTGGTAGTGCGAGCCGACCTGGACGGGCCGGTCGGCGGCGTTGAGCACGGTGAGTCGGGTGACGGGCCGGCCTTCGTTGAGGCGCACCGGGCCGTCCCCGTAGGCGATTTCGCCGGGGATCATGCGGGTACTCGCTCTCAGACGATGGGGTCGTGGACGGTGACGAGCTTGGTGCCGTCCGGGAAGGTCGCCTCGACCTGGACGTCGTGGATCATCTCGGGTATCCCCTCCATGACCTGCTCGCGGGAGAGCACGGTCCGTCCGGAGGCCATCAGCTCGGCCACCGTCCGCCCGTCGCGGGCCCCTTCGAGAATGTGTGCCGTGATCAGGGCTATCACCTCGGGATGGTTGAGGAGCACGCCCCGCGCCTTGCGTCTCTCGGCCACGTCCGCGGCCACGTGGATGAGCAGTCTCTCCTGCTCGTGGGGGGTCAGCTGCACAGCAATCACCAAGCTTCCGGGACATGATCAACATCGCGCCGAGCCGACCCTATGGGCCGTCAACACTTTGTTGACCTGCGCATATCCAAGCCAAGCGTGTCTTGCCCAACACAGGGAAAGGCTTTCCGTCCCGCCCACCGCCGCTTTGCCGGCGCATGGGTGACCATTGACGGAAGGAACGTGGCCGTCACGCTAGGGGCCGCGCTTTTCCGCTGAGTTAACCCACGTTTCGAGCAGGTACCCGGTTCAACTCCGGGCATCGCACAGCCCGGTTCCGTATACGGAACCGCCCAAGAGGAGATGCATGTTCGTCAACCCCGTCCACCACATCACCTTCGACGCACAGGAGCCTTACGCGCTGGCGCAGTTCTGGTCCGAGGTCACCGGCTGGCCCATTCACCCGGACGACCTGGCCGACGACCCCGAGATCTCGCTCGTGCCGGGGCAGCCGGGGGTACCCGGGCTGCTGTTCATCCGGGTTCCCGAGGGCAAGTCCGTGAAGAACCGCGTCCACTTGGACATCCAGCCGACCACCGGCACCCGCGACGAGAACGTGGAGCGGCTGCTCGGGCTCGGCGCGAAGCTCCAGGGCGACCACCGCCGGGAGGACGGCACCGGCTGGGTCACGCTGACCGACCCCGAGGGCAACGAGCTGTGCATAGAGCGCAGCGCCGCGGAGCGCGCGGGATCCTGATGCCGTGAGGCCCGGCCGGTCAACAGCCGGTCGCGGTCCTCGCGGGTGCGCCGGCGGCCGTCCAGGGCAGGGCGATCCACACGGTCTTGCCCCCGTCCTCGGTCGGGCTGACCGAGAGCCGGCCGCCCGCCTCCGCGGCGAGCCAGCGGATGATGACCATCCCCCGGCCGTTGTCCTGCTGGACGGCGGCCGGGAGCCGCTTGGGCCAGCGCGGGTGGCTGTCGGTGACCCCGATGCGGAGCCACTCCTCGCGCTCCAGGCGGATGTGCACGGTGAAGGTCGGCGACTGGCCGAAGGTGTGCAGTACGGAGTTGGTGGCCAGTTCCGAGACGATGAGCCGGATGCCGTCGGCGGCTTCGGTCCCCTCGGACAGTCCCCACTCGCTCAGCACCTCCGCGACGTAGCGGCGGGCGGCCGCGACCGAGGCGGGATCGCTCGGCAGAGTGACGGATGCTTCCTGGTGATCTGCCATGGCGACGGTCCCTTTCCCACCGGGGCGAAGCCGCCCCGGATCTGTGCTGGACGCCAGAGTGCCACCCATCGTCCCGTCGTTTCCGCCGATCCCTCAAGATATGCATATATCTGTCGCTCAATGCGGTGAACTCTGCTACGGAAGAGCGTATTTGGACGGCAGACTGGTGCGACCTGTGCCGGTGGAAGGAGGCGGATGTGCAGCACGGTCCCGCGGTGCGCCGGCGCAAGCTCGGCGAGGAACTGCGTGCCCTTCGCGACCGGTCCGGACTCACCAGCGGTGAGGCGGCCCGGCTCGCGGGATGGCACCAGTCGAAGATCAGCCGTATCGAGACGGGGCGCAGCGGCGTCAAGGTGGAGGACATCCGGCTGCTGCTCGACGTCTACGGAGAAGACGTCGTGAGCGCACAGCAGCGCGCCCTGCTGGAAGCCCTCTCGGCCTCGGCGGCGGGACCGGCCCCGGACGAGGACACCGGGCGCGGGCGCCAGTGGTGGCACGACTACCGGGGGCTGCTGCCGCAGGAGTACCGGGACTTCATCAGCCTGGAGGCGGGCGCCCGGTCGGCCCGCACCGTCGAACTGTCGGTGGTGCCCGGACTGCTGCAGACCCCCGAGTACGCGCGGGCCGTGACCCGGGCCGCGCTGGGCGGGCTGCCGGAGCCGAAGGTGGAGGCGCTCGTCGACGTACGGCTGGCGCGTCAGTCCGTCCTGCGGGCGGATCCGCCGCTGGAGCTGAGCGCCGTCCTGGACGAGGCGGTGCTGCGGCGCGCGATCGGCGGTGCGGGGGTGATGGAGGAACAGCTGAGGCACCTGGTGGAGGTGGCGCGTTTGCCCCAAGTGCGGCTTCAGGTACTGCCGTTCAGCGTGGGGGGACATCTCGGCCTGACCGGACCGTTCGTCATCTTCTCATTTCCGAACATCGCCGATCTGGATGTGGTGGTACTCGACCATTTGACGAGTAGCCTCTATCTGGAGCGGAAGGAAGACCTTGAGGCGTACAGCGCCGCGTTCCGCACCATCCAGGCGCACGCCCTCCCGCCCCGCGATTCGTCGGATCTCATCAGCGCCCTCGCTGACGACGCGTAAGGAGGCACCTCTCGTGTCCGCAACCCCCTTATCCACAGGCGGACTTCTGAACAGCGCGCGGTGGCGGCGAAGCAGCCGCAGCACCGGAATGAACAACTGCGTGGAAACGGCCGTCCTCGGCGGCGGCCTGCTCGCCGTCCGCGACTCCAAGCGGGCGGCCGGCCCGGCCGTGCTCTTCACCGGGCCGGCCTGGCACGGCTTCCTCGTCTCCGTCCGTGCGGATCTCGGGACGTAGGAAGGCTCAGCGGTCCGTGGCTCCGGCCGGAGCGGTCCCCAGGATCGTCTCCACCGCACGGCTGATCTCGTCCCCCGTGAGATCCGCCCGCGCGGTCAGTCGCAGCCGGGAGATGCCGTCCGGCACGGACGGCGGCCGGAAGCACCCCACGGACAGACCTGCCTCGCGGCAGTCGGCGGCCCAGCGCAGTGCCGCCGAAGCCGACGGGGCCCGTACCGACACCACGGCCGCGTCCGGCCGGGCCGCGGTCAGGCCGGACGCGGTGAGCCGCCCGTACAGTTCGGCGGCCACCGCTCGGGCCCGGTCCGCGCGCTCCGGTTCCCGCTGGAGCAGGCGCAGGGCCGCCAGTGCGGCGCCCGTCGCGGACGGGGCCAGTCCGGTGTCGAAGATGAAGGTCCGCGCCGTGTTGACCAGGTGCCGGATCACCTTGGCCGGGCCGAGCACCGCACCGCCCTGGCTGCCCAGGGACTTCGAGAGGGTCAGCGTCGCGACCACCCCGGGAGCCCCCGCGAGCCCGGCGGCGTGCAGCGCCCCGCGGCCCCCCTCGCCCAGGACCCCGAGGCCGTGCGCATCGTCCACGAGCAGCGCCGCACCCTCCGCCCGGCAGGCCTCGGCGTGGGCCGCCAGCGGGGCGGCGTCCCCGTCGACCGAGAACACCGAGTCGGTGACCAGCAGCGCCCGCCCCCGGTGGGCGGCGAGCGTCTTGCGGGCGGCCTCCGGGTCGCAGTGCGGGACGACGGCGGTCTCGGCGCGCGACAGTCGGCAGCCGTCCACGATCGAGGCGTGGTTGCCCGCGTCCGAGGCCACCAGGGTGCCCCGGTCGCTGAGCGCGGTGACGGCGGCCAGATTGGCCGCGTACCCGGAGGAGAGGACCAGCGCCGCCTCGAACCCGCAGAAGGCGGCGAGCTCCCGCTCCAGCTCGGCGTGCAGTTCGGTGGTGCCGGTGACGAGGCGCGATCCGGTGGCTCCCGCGCCCCAGCGCTCGGCGGCCTCGCGCGCGCCCCGTACGGTCTCCGGGTGCCGGGACAGCCCGAGGTAGTCGTTGCTCGCGAGATCGAGGAGCGGCGAGTGCGCCGGCCGCGGACGCAGCGTCCGGACGAGTCCGGCCTGCTCCCTGGCCCGCTCCGCGTCGTCGATCCAGGAGAAGACGTCCACGGGGGCGGGGGTGTGCTGGTGCGGCATCGACGGTCCTCGAGTTTTTGTCGGCAGTCCACAGACCTGCCCGACCCTAACCGCCCGTGACCCCTGCGTCAGGTGTGGCGATACACACACTCTCTTCCGGCCATGTTGTTCGATCTCTCCTTGGCCGGGAGTGCCCGTGTGGGACAGGATCGGCATCATGGACCTGCTGAACACCCTCGTGGACAAGGGGCTGCGGCGTGAGCTGCCGACCCGCGAAGAGGCACTCGCCGTGCTGGCGACCTCTGACGACGAACTGCTCGACGTGGTGGCCGCGGCCGGCAAGGTGCGCCGACAGTGGTTCGGACGCCGGGTCAAGCTGAACTACCTGGTCAACCTGAAGTCGGGGCTCTGCCCCGAGGACTGCTCGTACTGCTCCCAGCGACTGGGATCGAAGGCCGAGATCCTCAAGTACACGTGGCTGAAGCCCGACGAGGCCTCCCAGGCCGCGGCCGCCGGCGTCGCCGGCGGGGCGAAGCGGGTGTGCCTGGTGGCGAGCGGGCGCGGCCCGACGGACCGCGACGTGGACCGTGTCGGCAAGACGATCGCGGCCATCAAGGAGCAGAACGAGGGCGTCGAGGTGTGCGCCTGCCTCGGCCTGCTCTCGGACGGCCAGGCCGAGCGCCTGAAGGACGCGGGCGCGGATGCCTACAACCACAACCTCAACACCTCCGAGGCCACGTACGGCCAGATCACCAAGACCCACACCTACGCGGACCGGGTCGACACGGTGCAGAAGGCGCACGCCGCCGGCCTGTCGGCCTGCTCGGGCCTGATCGCGGGCATGGGCGAGAGCGACGAGGACCTCGTCGACGTCGTCTACGCGCTGCGCGAGCTCGACAGCGACTCGGTGCCGGTCAACTTCCTGATCCCCTTCGAGGGAACCCCGCTGGCCCAGGAGTGGAACCTCACCCCGCAGCGCGCCCTGCGCATCCTCGCGATGGTCCGCTTCGTCTGCCCCGACGTCGAGGTCCGGATCGCGGGCGGCCGCGAGGTGCACCTGCGCACCCTGCAGCCGCTGGCGCTGCACATCGCGAACTCGATCTTCCTGGGCGACTACCTGACCAGCGAGGGCCAGGCCGGACAGGCCGACCTCGACATGATCGCGGACGCCGGTTTCGAGGTGGAGGGCGCCGGTACGACGACCCTGCCCGCGCACCGCTCCGAGGTCGCGGCGGCCACCGGGGGCTGCGGCTCGCAGGGCGGCGCCTCGGTCTGCGGCTCCTCCGCCACTGCGGACGAGGCCGGCTGCGGTTCGGCGTGCGGCGGCTGCTCGGGGCACGCCGGGCACGAGGCCCCCGTACCGGTCCAGGCGGAGGCGGGCGACGTCCGCTCCGACCTGGTGGCGGTACGCCGCCGCGGCGCGGGAACGGATCTCGCTCCCAATGCCTGATCAGGCGGGATCCCCGGAGACGGGCTCGCCCGACGCGCTGCCGGCCGCCGAACTGCTCGCGCTGGACCGGCAGCACGTCTGGCACCCGTACGGCCCGATGCCCGGGCGGCAGGAGCCGCTCGTCGTCGCCTCCGCCTCGGGGGTACGCCTGCGGCTGGCCGAGCCGTCGCAGGGGCACGACGAACTGGTCGACGGCATGTCCTCCTGGTGGTCGGCGATCCACGGGTACAACCACCCGGCGCTGAACGAGGCGGTCACCGGCCAGCTCGGCCGGATGTCGCACGTGATGTTCGGCGGGCTCACCCACGAGCCCGCCGTCCGGCTGGCCGCGAAGCTCGTCGAGCTCACCCCGGCCGGCCTGGAGCACGTCTTCCTCGCCGACTCGGGCTCGGTCTCGGTCGAGGTCGCGGTGAAGATGTGCCTGCAGTACTGGCGTTCGGTGGGGCGCCCCGAGAAGAGCCGCCTGCTCACCTGGCGGGGCGGCTACCACGGGGACACCTGGCAGCCGATGGCCGTCTGCGATCCCGAGGGCGGCATGCACGAGCTGTGGTCGGGCATCCTCCCGCGCCAGCTCTTCGCGGACGCCCCGCCGAGCGGGTTCTCCGCTCCGCTGGACGAGTCCTACGTCGCCCACCTGCGCTCCCTGTTCTCCGCGCACGCGGACGAACTGGCGGCCGTGATCGTGGAGCCCGTGGTCCAGGGCGCGGGCGGCATGCGCTTCCACAACCCGGGCTACCTCCGGGTGCTGCGGGAGCTGTGCGACGAGTTCGGCGTGCTGCTGATCCTCGACGAGATCGCCACGGGCTTCGGCCGCACGGGCGCGCTGTTCGCGGCCGACCACGCCGGGATCACCCCGGACGTGATGTGCCTCGGCAAGGCGCTGACCGGCGGTTACCTCACCCTCGCCGCCACGCTGTGCACGGAGCGGGTCGCGGACGGCATCTCGCAGGGCGAGGTCCCCGTCCTGGCCCACGGGCCGACCTTCATGGGCAACCCGCTGGCCACCTCGGTGGCCCTGGCCTCCATCGACCTGCTGCTGGGTCAGGACTGGCAGGGCGAGGTCAAGCGCATCGAGGCGGGCCTGCTGGAGGGCCTGGCCCCGGCCGCGGACCTGCCGGGCGTCCGGGAGGTACGGGTCCTCGGCGCGATCGGCGTCATCCAGCTCGACCACCCGGTCGACATGGCCCGCGCCACGGCGGCGGCGGTCCGGGAGGGCGTCTGGCTGCGCCCGTTCCGGGACCTGATCTACACGATGCCGCCGTTCGTGACGGCCGACGCCGACGTGGCCCGCATCTGCCGGGCCGTGGTCACCGCCGCGAAGGAGGCCTGACATGACGGTACTGATGGTCTCGGGCACGGGAACCGAGATCGGCAAGACGGTCGTCACCTCGGCCGTCGCCGCGGCCGCGCTCGCGGCGAACCTCTCGGTGGCCGTACTGAAGCCGGCCCAGACGGGCGTCGGCCCGGACGAGCCCGGAGACGCGGCGGAGGTCGGCCGGCTGGCCGGCTCCGCCGTCACCTCGGTGGAGCTGGCCCGCTATCCGGAGCCGCTGGCCCCGGACACGGCGGCCCGGCGCTCGGGTCTCCCGACGGTCTCCCCGGAGCGGATCGCCGAGGCGGCCCGCGAGCTCGCCCTCTCCCACGACCTTGTCCTGGTCGAGGGCGCGGGAGGCCTCCTGGTCCGCTTCGACGAGTCCGGCCACACCCTGGCGGACGCGGCCCGCCTGCTCGGCGCCCCGGTGCTGATCGTGGCTCCGGCGGGCCTCGGCACCCTCAACTCCACCGCCCTCACGGCGGAAGCCCTCCGGGCCCGCGGCCTGACCTCCCCGGGCGTGGTGATCGGCAGCTGGCCGGCCGAACCCGACCTGGCGTCCCGCTGCAACCTGGCCGACCTGCCCTCGGTCTCCGCCCTCCCCCTCCTGGGCATGGTCCCGGCCGGTGCGGGCACCCTCCCCCCGGCCGCCTTCCGCGCCTGGGCGCCCGGCTGGCTCGCCGCCGCGCTCCACGGCACCTGGTCGGCGCCCACCGGCTGAACCCGCCCCCGCGGGGCCGGACGGGGGAACGGGCCGCCCCGCGCGGCCTCCCCGCGGTGTCGTGGTGGGGAGTCGCGGCGGGGCGGATGAGTATCGGCAGGTGGGCTTCCTCGTGCCGGTCCTCTTCGCGCTGTTCGCGGCGCTCTGCAACGCGCTCGCGACCGTGCTCCAGCGGCGGGCCTCGCTCACCGTGCCGCAGAGCGACGGATTCCGCTTCGGGCTGGTGCTCGACCTGCTGCGCCGGCCGCTCTGGATCGGCGGCATCCTGGCCGTGATCGCGGCCGGTGTCGGGCAGGCCGTGGCGCTCGCCACCGGCGCGCTGGCCCTCGTACAGCCCCTGTTCGTGCTGGAGCTGCCGCTCGCGCTGCTGATCGCCTCGCTGGTGACGCGGACCCGGATGCCGGGGCCGTTGTGGCTCGCCGTGGGAGGCGTGGTGGCCGGGCTCGGGATCGTCCTGGTGGCCGCCTCGCCGGCGGGGAACCGTACCGACGTTCCCGCCGACCGGTGGGTCCTGGCCCTGGTGGCGTGTGCGGGGGCGGTGGCGGTGCTCGCCGTGGCCGGCCTGCGGCGGCGGCCCGGCCGGATGCGGGCCGGCTGCCTCGGCGCGGCCACCGCCGTCTGCTACGCACTGACCGCCGCGCTGATGAAGTCGGCCATGCACGTGCTGGACGGGGGCGGAGTCGGCGCCTTCCTGCGCACCTGGGAGACGTACGCCTTCGCCGCGACGGGCATCTGCGCCCTCCTGCTCCTCGAACACGCCATGCAGGGCGGCCCGCTGGTCGCCTCGCAGCCCGCGCTGACGCTCGGGGACGCGGGCGTCAGCGTCGCACTGGGCGTGCTGCTGTACGAGGAACACCTGCGGACCCACTGGTGGTTGCTCCCGCAGCTCCTTGGCCTTTCCCTGATCTGCGCCGGCGTACTCGCCCTGGCCAGGGACGGCTCGGGGGCCGGTGCCGACGCGACGTGAGCCGACGGCTCCGGCCCCGGCGGGGTCCGTGGAGCGGTCACCGGCGGGGTCAGTGGCCTCCGCGGGGCTCCAGGCAGCCGCCCTCGACGTACATCCCGTGGGCCTCCACGGTCAGCGGAGGGTCGAGACGGCCCGTCACGCAGGGGCCGCTCTCGGGGACCGACAGGACGAAGGAGACGTTCACCGCCCCGGATCCGTACACGCCCCCGGCGTCGAATCCGTACCCCAGCCCGGTCAGGACCGCGCGGACCTCGTCCACCGTGTGCGGCGCACCCTTCCCGCCGGATCCGCCGGCCACCGCCGCCTTGATCCGTGCGGCGTGCGCGTCGCCCCGGCAGCGGGCCCCGGGGGTGAGCTGCGCCTGCTGCTTGTAGGCGTGGTTCTCCGCGTACTTGCGTGCCTCGGGATCCGCGGGCAGCTCGCCCGCCGTGGCCCCGGGGCTCGCGCCGCCCGCCGCCACGTCGGCGCACCGTGCCGCGATCGCGGGGAACAGCGCGTCGTGGCGCGCGACCGCCGCGGCCTCCAGGGCCGCGTAGTCCACGGAGGGGGTCACGGACGGCGCCGGGGGCTCCGCCGCGTCCCCGGCCCCCGCGGTCCGCGTGCCGCAGCCGGTCAGCGCGATCGCTCCGGCGGCGAGGAGCAGGGCCCCGACCCGGCGGGTGCGGACGCCGGTCGCAGCAGTGCCGGTGGCGGTGGCGGTGCGAGGCGTCACGCCGTCTCCACCAGCGGCTTGACCCAGCGCCGCCAGCGATCCTCGCGGTGGTAGCCGGCCGCGGCCCACGCCCGCTGCGCGCGCTCGTTCGTTTCCAGGACCATCGCGTCACCGCGGCGGCCCCCGACGGCGACGAAGCGCCGCTCGGCCGCCTCGAGGAGCGCCGTGGCGATCCCCTGGCGGCGAAGGGACGGCAGTACGGCGAGCCGGTACAGGGACGCCCGCCAGCCGTCCCAGCCGGCGATCACGGACCCGACGAGGACCCCGTCGAGTTCGGCGAGGATCAGCGCCTCGGGATCACGGGTGACGAGCCGGGTCACGCCGTCCGCGTCGTCCGTGATCGACGTGCCCTCCGCCGCTTCCTTCCAGAAGGCGAGCACGGTCTCGGCGTCGGCCGGCACGGCGGCCCGTATCTGCAGATCGGTCATGTCCCGGAGCCAAGCACGCCCGCCCGGGGCCCCGCCACCGACTTCCGCCTGGCGAGACGTACGGCGGGCCCGCCCGGGCCCATCTCCCGGACGCCGACGCGGGCGGGATGCGAAGATCGTTCACATCCGGCCCCGTCGGGCCGTCGGGGCCGGGTGGGCCCTCCGAAGGAATGACCCGCCCACTTTGCGCTTCCTTTACCCTGTAGGGAGCTGTTCCTCTCCTCCCCCGAACGAAAGGTGTGAGCGTCCGTCCATGGGCGAGCCTCCCAGTCCCCTCCCTTCCCGTCCGCGACAGCGCGCGACACCCCTCCTCCTGGCTGATCATGGGACGGAGGTGAAGGACCGATGACCGAAGTGCTCCTGCTCGTCGTGGCGCTGCTGCTCTGCCTTGCCTGCGGAGTCTTCGTCGCGGCCGAGTTCTCGCTGACCACCATCGAGCGCAGCGAACTGGAACGGGCCGTCGAGCGCGGCGAGCGCGGCGCCGACAGCGCCCTGGCCGCCGTCCGCAGCCTGACGTTCCAGCTCTCCGGCGCCCAGCTCGGCATCACCGTGACCGGCCTGGTCATCGGCATGATCTCCAAGCCCTCGATCGCCGCCCTCCTCAAGGGCCCCTTCGAGGCCATGGGACTGTCCGCCGGCGCCGCGTCCTCCACCGCCCTGATCCTCGGCACCGTCCTGTCGACCGTAGTCCTGATGGTCGTGGGCGAGCTCGTGCCCAAGAACTGGGCGATCTCCTCCCCGCTGGCCGTCGCCAAGCGGGTCGCCACCTTCCAGCGGGTCTTCAGCCGTGCCTTCAGGCCCCTCATCAGCCATCTGAACACCACGGCGAACCACATGGTCCGCCGGTTCGGCATGGAGCCCGCCGAGGAGCTCGCCTCCGCGCGCACCCCGCAGGAGCTGGCGGCCCTGGCCCGGCACTCCGCGAGGGCCGGCGCCCTGGAGAAGGACACCGCCGAACTGTTCATGCGGACCTTGAACCTCGCCGACCTGACCGCGGAGAACGTCATGACCCCGCGGGTCCAGGTCACCGCCCTCGACCTGCAGACCACCGCCGAGGACGTGGCGAACGCGACGCTCGCCACCGGCCTCTCCCGGTTCCCCGTCTACCGGGGCAGCCTCGACAGCGTCGTCGGCACCGTCCACATCAAGGACGTACTGGCCCTGCCGGCGGAGGAGCGGCACCGCACCCCGGTGTCGCAGCTGCTGCGCGAGCCGCTCCTCGTACCGGAGTCGCTGACCGTGGACCGGCTGCTGGACCGGCTGTCCGGCAAGCAGACGATGGCCGTGGTCATCGACGAGTACGGCGGCACGGCCGGTGTGGCCACGCTGGAGGACATCGTCGAAGAGGTCGTCGGCGAGGTCCGCGACGAGCACGACCCGCACGAGACCCCCGACCTGGCCCCGGCCGGTGAGGACGGCTCCGGGCGCGCCCTGTTCTCCGCGGACGGCTCCGCGCGCACCGACCAGCTCCAGCGGATCGGACTGCGCGTGCCGGACGGCCCGTACGAGACGCTGGCCGGTCTGATAGCGACCGAGCTGGGCCGGATCCCGATGGTCGGCGACAGCCTGGAGCTCGACGGCTGGCGGCTGGACGTGGTGGACGCGAGTGGGCGGCGGGCCGCGCGGGTGCTGTTGCACGTGCCGGTCGAACCGACCCCCGGTGATGGTGTGGAGGAGGCCCGATGACCGCCGTCCAGTTGCTGATCGGCCTGGCGACCCTGGTCGTCAACGCCTTCTTCGTCGGCGCGGAGTTCGCCATGATCTCCGTGCGGCGCAGCCAGATCGAGACGTACGCCGAGCAGGGTGACCGCAGGGCGCGCGCCGTGCTGTGGGGCCTGGAGCACGTGTCGGCGCTCATGGCGGCCGCCCAGCTGGGCATCACGCTGTGCACCCTGGTGCTGGGCGTGGTGGCCGAGCCGGCCATCGCCCACCTGCTGACCCCGGCGTTCGACTTCTTCGGGGTGCCGTCCGGGCTGACCCACGCGATCTCCTTCGTGGTGGCGCTGGCCCTGGCCACGTACCTGCACATGCTCTTCGGCGAGATGCTGCCGAAGAACGTCGCACTGGCCGAGCCGGTGCGGACCGCCCTGCTGCTGGGTCCGCCGCTGGTGACCCTCACCCGGGGGCTGAGGCCGGTGATCTTCGCGATCAACGCCTTCGCCAACACCCTGCTGCGCCTGCTCCGGGTGGAGGTCAAGGACGAGGTCGCGGCGACCTTCTCGGACGACGAGCTGGCCCGGATCGTCAAGGACTCCAGCGACGCGGGACTCATCGACGACCGTGCGAGCGAGCGGCTGCACGACGCCCTGGAACTGGGGCGGCGGCCGGTGACCGATGTGGTGCTGCCGGCGGACCGGGTGGTTCCGGCCCGCGAGGGCATCACACCGGCCGGACTGGAGCGGTTGTCGGCCGAGTCGGGGTACTCCCGGTTCCCGATGATCGACGCACAGGGCCGGATCCTGGGATACCTGCACGTCAAGGACGCACTGGACGCGACGGAACGGGACGAGCCCTTCCCCGTCACCGCACTACGGCCGATCGCGCAGGTCCGGGCGGAGACTCCGCTGGACGACGCGCTGACCGCGATGCGGCGCAGCCGTACGCACCTGGCGGCGGTGCTCGCTCCGGACGGGGTCATGACGGGCCTGGTCACGATGGAGGACGTGCTGCGGGAGCTGTTCGGCCGGCCGGCTTCGACGTAGCGGCAGGAGCGCCGCGCGCGTGCCGCGGTACCCCCGGCCCGTCTGCGGGACGGGGGTACCGCGCGGTAGCATCGCTCCCGCCATGGAGATGAATGCGCGGTACACCAGTTTCGTCGCGGTCGGCGACTCCTTCACCGAGGGCATGTCGGACCTGCTCCCCGACGGCTCCTACCGGGGCTGGGCCGATCTGCTCGCCGACCGCCTCGCCGCCCGCGAGCCGGGCTTCCGCTACGCGAACCTCGCGGTCCGCGGCAAGCTGATCGGGCAGATCGCCGGGGAGCAGGCACCCGCGGCCGCCGAGATGGGCGCCGACGTGGTGACCCTGGTCGGCGGGCTGAACGACACCCTGCGCCCGAAGGTCGACATGGGCCGGGTGCGCGGGCACCTGGAGGAGGCCGTCGGCCTGCTGGCGCCCTCCTGCGGGACGCTGCTCCTGATGCGCTCGCCGGGCCGCAACGGCCCCGTGATGGAACGTTTCCGCCCGCGCATGGAGGAGCTCTTCGTCATCATCGAGGAGCTCGCCGCGCGGCACGGCGCCCTCGTGGTCGACCTGTACGGGTCCGCCGCGCTCGGCGATCCGCGGATGTGGGACGTGGACCGGCTGCACCTGACGGCCGAAGGCCACCGCAGGGTCGCCGAGGCGGTCTGGCAGACCCTGGGCCTGCCGCCCGAGGCGGACTGGAGCGCCGAACTGCCGCCCGCGGTGCCCCCCGGCTGGACCGCGCGCCGCTCGCAGGACCTCAGCTTCGCCCGGCAGCACCTGATCCCCTGGGTGGGCCGCCGTCTGACGGGCCGCTCCAGCGGGGACGGCCGCCCCGCCAAGCGCCCGGAACTCCTGCCGTACGAGGCTCCGGCGGGCGACCGGCTCGTCTAGCCCGCGGGTAGCCCGCGGGGCGGCCGCCCGCCCCGCGCCCGCCCCTGTCGACCCCTCACTCGCTCTCGTAGCAAGGCACAATCGCGGCCGGGTCCCCTACCTGCGTAAACGCACAGCCGAGGCCCAAGTAGAATCCCTACACGTGACTGCCAAGCCCCGCATCCCCAATGTCCTGGCCGGCCGCTACGCCTCCGCGGAGCTCGCCGTCCTGTGGTCCCCCGAGTACAAGGTGACGCTGGAGCGGCGGCTGTGGCTCGCCGTGCTCCGCGCCCAGAAGGATCTCGGCATCGAGGTCCCCGACGAGGCCCTCGCCGACTACGAGCGCGTCCTGGAGACCGTCGACCTCGCCTCCATCGCCGAGCGCGAGAAGATCACCCGGCACGACGTGAAGGCCCGCATCGAGGAGTTCAACGCCCTCGCCGGCCACGAGCACGTCCACAAGGGCATGACCTCCCGCGACCTGACCGAGAACGTCGAGCAGCTCCAGATCCGGCTCTCGCTGGAACTGGTCCGGGACCGCACGGTCGCCGTGCTCGCCCGCCTCGGCAAGCTGGCCGGCGAGCACGCCGAGCTGGTCATGGCCGGCCGCTCCCACAACGTCGCCGCTCAGGCGACCACCCTGGGCAAGCGCTTCGCCACCGCGGCCGACGAGCTGCTGGTCGCGTACGGCCGCCTGGACGACCTGCTGACCCGCTACCCGCTGCGCGGCATCAAGGGCCCGGTCGGCACCTCGCAGGACATGCTCGACCTGCTGGGCGGCGACGCCGCGAAGCTGGCCGACCTGGAGCAGCGGATCGCGGCCCACCTCGGCTTCGGCCAGGCCTTCACCTCGGTCGGCCAGGTCTACCCGCGCTCGCTCGACTACGACGTGGTCACCGCCCTGGTACAGCTGGCCGCGGCGCCTTCCTCGATCGCCAAGACGATCCGCCTGATGGCCGGCCACGAGCTGGTCACCGAGGGCTTCAAGCCCGGCCAGGTCGGCTCCTCCGCGATGCCGCACAAGATGAACACCCGCTCCTGCGAGCGCGTGAACGGCCTGATGGTCATCCTGCGCGGTTACGCGTCGATGACCGGCGAGCTCGCCGGCGACCAGTGGAACGAGGGCGACGTCTCCTGCTCCGTGGTCCGCCGGGTCGCGCTGCCCGACGCGTTCTTCGCTCTCGACGGCCTGATGGAGACCTTCCTGACGGTCCTCGACGAGTTCGGCGCCTTCCCGGCCGTCGTGGCCCGCGAGCTGGACCGCTACCTCCCCTTCCTCGCCACCACGAAGGTCCTGATGGGCGCCGTGCGGGCCGGGGTGGGCCGCGAGTCCGCCCACGAGGTCATCAAGGAGCACGCGGTGGCCTCCGCGCTCGCCATGCGCGAGCAGGGTGCCGAGCGCAACGAGCTGCTGGAGAAGCTGGCCGCCGACGAGCGCATGCCGCTCGACCGGGCCCAGCTGGACGCCCTGATGGCCGACAAGCTCTCCTTCACCGGCGCGGCGGGCGACCAGGTCGCCGCGGTCGTCGCGCGCATCGAGGAGATCGCCAAGGAGCACCCCGAGGCCGCCGGCTACACCCCCGGGTCGATCCTCTGACCCCCGAAGAGCTGAACGCCGCCCGTGACCGCGTCCTCCCGGACGTGGTCACGGGCGGTCTTCGTGTCCTCTTCTGCGGCATCAACCCGGGCCTCCTCTCCGCCGCGACGGGCCACCACTTCGCCCGCCCCGGCAACCGCTTCTGGCCGGTCCTGCACATGTCGGGCTTCACCCCGCGACTCCTCTCCCCCGCCGAGCAGGAGGAACTGCCGACCTACCGCCTCGGCATCACGAACGTCGTGGCCCGCGCCACGGCCCGCGCCGACGAGCTGAGCGCCGAGGAGTTCCGCGAGGGAGGCCGCATCCTGACGGCCAAGGTGGAGCTCCTGCGCCCCCAATGGCTGGCCGTGGTCGGAGTCACCGCCTACCGCACCGCCTTCGGCGACCGGAAGGCCCGGATCGGCCCCCAGGAGCGGACCATCGGGGCCACCCGGATCTGGGCCCTGCCCAACCCCAGCGGCCTCAACGCCCGCTGGACCGCCGCCGCCATGGCCCAGGAGTACGCCCGCCTCCGCGCGGCCGCCGAGTCCGCCGATCCCGCCGAGGTCGATCCGTAGACCGCCTCGGCCGCCCTGCGACGGGCATCTATCATCCGGGGATGATCATCAAGGCGATCGAACTCGTGATATTCGACTGCGACGGGGTGCTCGTCGACAGCGAACGCACAGCCGTCCGTGTCCAGGTCGCTCTGGGCGCGGAGCTCGGCTGGCCGCTCACCGAGGCCGAGGTCATCGACCGGTTCATCGGACGCTCCTCCGTCTCCATCCGCGAGCAGATCACCGGCCGGCTCGGCCCCGAGGTGGCCGCCCACTGGTGGGACCGGTTCGAGCAACTCCACCGGGAGGCGGTGGACTCGGGGCTGTCCCCCGTGGAGGGTCTGCCTCAAGCACTCGACGCGATCACCCTGCCGACGTGCGTCGCCTCCAGCGGCTCGCACGAGAAGATGCGGCACACCCTCGGCCGTACGGGCCTCTACGCACGCTTCGAAGGCCGCATCCACAGTGCCACCGAGGTCTCCCACGGCAAGCCCGCCCCGGACCTCTTCCTGTACGCCGCCCGGCGGATGGGCGTCGATCCCGCCGCCTGTGCGGTCGTCGAGGACAGCCGCCCCGGCGTCCAGGCGGCCCGCGCCGCCGGGATGCGGGCCTTCGGCTACGCGGGCGGGCTGACCCCCGCCGAGCAGCTCGAAGGCCCCGGAACCGTCGTCTTCGACGACATGCGCCAACTCCCCGACCTCCTCACCACCCGCTGACCCCGCCGGGCGGCGGGGTCAGGGCAGCCGCTCCGGCGTCAGGCGTCCCGCCGCCGCACCGACAGCCATCCACCGGCGAGCGCGGCCAGCGCCCACAGGGCGAGCACCCCGAGCCCGGTCCAGGGGGCGAGGCCCACCGAGGTGTCCAGCCGCATCATCATCTGCCCCGCGCGGTCCGGCAGGTACCCGGCGACGCCTTCGGTGGCCTGGCCGATGACGAACGACAGGATCAGCACGAAGGGTATGAGCAGGCTCAGGACGGCCGAAGCACTGCGCAGCACGGCCGTCAGTCCGGCCGCCAGCAGGGCCATCAGCGCGAGGTACGCTCCGCAGCCGAAGATCGCGCGGTAGGTGCCCGGGCTGCCCAGCTCCAGGGTGTAGGGACCCATGAACGCCTGTCCGCCGACGAAGGCGGCCAGTCCGGTCAACTGTCCGACCACGAAGGCCAACCCGCCCACCATGGCCATCTTCGACAGGTAGAGCCGCGTACGGTCCGGCACCGCGGTCAGGGACGTGCGCAGGGCGCCGTTGTGGAATTCCGAGGACAGCGCGGTCGCACCGAAGGCGAAGGCCGCTATCTGGCCGAAGTTGAGACCGTAGAAGGCCGCGAGGAGCGGATCCTCTCCCATGCTGCCGGCTTCCTCCGTGCCGATCATCGCAGCTGTCAGCATCTGGATGCCCACCGTGGCGACGAAGACGGCTATCAGCGCCCCGAAGGTGCCGCGCAGGGACCGTATCTTGATCCATTCCGAGTGCAGGACGGGGACGGTGGGCAGAGCGGTGCTCATGGGGAGGCCTCCTTGGAAGGGGTGGGTCAGCGGGTGGCGGCGAACTGGGCGCTGTCCGCGGTGAGATCGAGGTAGGCCTGCTCCAGGGAGGCCCGCTCGTCGATCAGTTCCAGCATCGGGATGCCTTCGCGGGCGGCGATGACGCCGAGCTGCTCGGCCTGCATGCCGTCCACGGTCCACCGCCCGCCCTCGGCGGTGACCAGCTCGAAGTCGTCCCGGGCCAGGGTGGCCCGGAGCCGGACGGGGTCCGTGGTGCGCAGCCGCACCCTCGGGGTGCTGCGGGAGTCGATGAACTCCTCTATGGACGTGTCGGCCAGCAGCCGGCCCCGCCCGAGCACGATCAGGTGGTCGACGAGGGCCGCCGTCTCGGTCATCAGGTGGCTGGAGACGAGGACCGTGCGCCCCTCGGCGGCCAGGCCGCGCATCAGCTCGCGGATCCAGATGATGCCTTCGGGGTCGAGGCCGTTGGTGGGCTCGTCCAGGAGGAGCACTTCCGGGTCTCCGAGCAGCGCGGCCGCTATGCCGAGGCGCTGGCGCATCCCCAGGGAGAAGGTCTTGATCCGCCGCTTGGCCGCCGAGGCTATTCCCGACTGCTCCAGGACCGCTTCCACCCGGCTCATCGGGATGCGGTTGGCCGCGGCGAGGAAGCGCAGGTGGTCCCGTGCCGTACGGCCGCCGTGCGCCGACTGCGCGTCCAGCAGGGCCCCGACCCGGTGGAGGGGATCGGGGAGTTCGGTGAACCGCCGGCCGCCGATGGTGGCCGTCCCGGAGGTGATCCGGTCCAGGCCCAGCAACAGCCTCATCGTGGTCGACTTCCCTGCCCCGTTGGGTCCGAGGAAGCCGGTGACGCGGCCGGGCATGACATCGAAGGTGAGGTGGTCCACGGCCCGGGTCCGGCCGAATTCCTTGGTCAGTTCTCGGATCTCGATGCTGTTCATGTCTCAAGGTTCGCCGTCGGCCCCACCCCTCTTCCTCCCCCATGCGAGGGTTCCTTCTCCCCCACGTGGGGGAGGAGCCGCACCGCCCCGAACTGCGACGATGTGGGGATGCACCGACTGTTCCGCGCCGCGCTGCGCCCCGTGACCTACTCGCGCTGGGTGCATCTGTGCGTGCCCATCCTGATGTTGGCCGTCTGGATGTTCATCGAGCCCGCGGCTCCGTGGGTACCGCTCGTCCTCGTGATACCGCTGGGACTGCTGCCCTGGATGCGGGTGGCCGAAGGACTCCAGGCGCAGTTCCTCCTCACCCCCTCCGAGCGCAACGCCCGGGGTACGCGGGAGGCCGAGGAGAGCAGCTTCAGCACCGTCGGGTCCCGGACGTGGACCGACCGTTGGAGGACCCTGTTGTGGCTGGAGATACGACTCGTCGTCTCCCTCGCCACGATGATGGCCACGGTGTGGCTGCCGATGCTGACGGTCCAACTGGTCACGGTCGGACTGGGCAGCAAGGTCAGCACCGACAACCTGATACCCGCGGGATGTCCGGTCTGGGCTGCGTGGGCGCTGGCTCCGGTGCCGCCGGTCCTCCTGATCGTCGTCGTGGTCCTGTTCGGCGACATGATCACGGCCATCGCCCGCCGCCTGCTGGGACCCTCGGCCGCGGAGCGGCTCACCGCCCTGGAGGTGCGCACCGAGCAGCTGTTGGAGCGCACCCGCATCGCGCGGGAACTGCACGACTCCATCGGCCACGCCCTGACCGTGGCCGTCGTCCAGGCGGGGGCCGCGCGGGCGGCGGGCGATCCGGAGTTCACGGACCGCGCGCTGAGTGCGATCGAGGAGACGGGCCGGGCCGCGCTGGAGGATCTGGACCGGGTGCTGCGCGTCCTGCGCGAGTCCGGCCAGCGGCCGTCCCAGCGGCCCACTCTGGTGGAGGCCGACCGGCTGTTCGAGTCCGCGCGCGCCTCCGGCGCCACCGTCGACGCGCAACTGATCGGCCCGCTGGACCAGTTGCCCGATCCGGTGAGCCAGGAGGGGTACCGGATCCTGCAGGAGGCGCTGACCAATGTGCTGCGGCACTGCGGCCCCGTACCGGTACGGGTGCGGATCGGCATGGTCGCCGACCGGCTGGACCTGGAGGTGACCAATCCGCTGCCGGACCGGCCCTCCGTCATGGCCGGCGGCGGCACCGGACTGCGCGGGATGCGGGAGCGGGCCGCCCTGCTCGGCGGGGACACCGAGACCGGGCCGTACAAGGGGGGTTGGAGGGTGCGCACGCGGCTGCCGCTGGAGCGAATACGCTGACCGGATGCCGGTTACCGTACTGCTCGTCGACGACGAACCCCTGGTCCGCGCGGGTCTGCGCGCCGTCCTGGACGCCCAGCCCGACATCGAGGTGATCGGCGAGGCCGCCGACGGCGCCGCTGTGGTCCCGCTCGTGCGGCAACTGCGCCCCGACGTCGTGGCGATGGACGTGCGGATGCCGCTGCTCGACGGGATCGAGGCGACCCGGGCGGTCCTGCGGAGCGTGGACTCTCCGCCGAAGATCCTCGTGGTCACCACCTTCGAGAACGACGAGTACGTCTACCAGGCGCTGCGGGCCGGCGCGGACGGTTTCCTGCTGAAGCGGGCCCGGCCGTCGGAGATCGTGCACGCGGTCCGGCTGGTGGCGGAGGGCGAGACGCTGCTCTTCCCCTCGGCGGTCCGCTCGCTGGCCGCCGAGTACGGGAACCGGCAGGCGCGGACGGTACTGGAGCGGGCGGCGCTGACCGAGCGCGAGGAGGCCGTGCTCCGGCTGATGGCCAAGGGGCTGACCAACATCGAGATCGCCCGCGAGCTGATCGTGGGCACCGAGACGGTGAAGTCCCACGTCAGTGCGATCCTGGCGAAGCTGGGGGCGCGCGACCGGACCCAGGCCGTCATCACCGCGTACGAGTCCGGGTTCGTCGCTCCCGCATGACCGACCCACGAGGGGAAGGGCTGATTCCGGCCGATGGGGGGCCGCTTCTCGCCGCCGCGGCCGGTGCGCAGTACGATCCGGCTGACACGCTCGCTAGCTGGGAGGACACACGTTGGGGCAGCTGACCGGCGGGGACCCCTCTCTGCTGCGGCGGATCAACTCCGCCGTGGTGCTGCGGGCCCTGCGTGCGGCCGAATCGCCGACGCTCACTGACCTCACCCGGGTCACCGGGCTCTCGCGGCCCACCGTCGAGGGGGTCGTCGAAGGGCTCATCGGGACGGGCCTGGTCGTCGAGGCGGGCGCGGAGGAAGGTGCACGGCGCCAGGGACGCCCGGCCAGACGGTTCCGCTTCCGCGCGGAGGCGGGGCACCTGCTCGGCGTGGAGATCGGCGCGCACCGGATCGCGGTGCTGCTGTCCGGACTGGACGGCCGGGTGATCGGCGCCGGCACCAAGGAGGTCGCCGAGACGGCTTCCGCCGACGAACGGCTCGAACGGGTCCGCGGTGCGGTGGCCGACCTGCTGCGTCGCGCCGGGGTCCCCCGGGACTCCCTGCGGGCGGTCGGCGTCGGCAGCCCCGGGATCGTGGAGGCCGACGGCACCGTCCGTCTCGGCACGGCCCTGCCCGGCTGGACCGGGCTGCCGCTCGGGGAACGGCTCCGCCGCTCGTTCCGCTGCCCGGTGCAGGTGGAGAACGACGCCAACGCCGCGGCGGTCGCCGAGCACTGGAAGGGCGCCGCGACCGACACGGACGACATGGTCTTCGTGATGGCCGGGCTCAGCCCCGGAGCGGGTTCCCTGATCGGGGGCCGGCTGCACCGCGGCTTCGGCGGGGCGGCCGGGGAGATCGGCGCACTGCACCTGCTCGGACGTGAGGTCACGCCCGAGAAGCTGCTGTCGACGACCGGCGAACCCCTGCACCCGCTGGACGAACGGGCGGTGGCGGAGGTCTTCGCGATGGCCAGGCGCGGGGACGTGGGCGCGGTGGCCGCGGTGGAGCGGTTCATCCAGCGGCTGGTCCACGACGTGGCCGCGCTGGTCCTGGCGATGGATCCGGAGCTCGTCGTGGTCGGCGGCTGGGCGGCGGGGCTGGACGGGGTACTGGATCCCCTCCGCCGGGAGCTGGAGCGCTACTGCCTGCGCCCGCCGCGCGTGGCGCTGTCCCTGCTGGGCGAGGCGGCGGTGGCCACGGGAGCGTTGCGGTTGGCGCTGGACCACGTGGAGGAAGAACTGTTCGCGGTGGAGAAGACGGTCACCGCCCGGCGCCGCTGATCCCCTCCCGGCTGATCCCCTCCCGGAGCCGCCGATCCCCTCCGGGGCCGGTGGATCCCCTCCGGGGGCGGCCCGGATACCGGTCCGGGGCGCCGGCGGCGCGCCTCCGGGACACCAGACCCCGCACACGCCCGAGCGGGGCCCCCACCATGTGGCGGCCTCGCTCGGCAGGTGGTCAGTACGCGGTCAGGAAGCGACCCGCGTGTCGTGGGTGATCTGCACGTCGCCCGAGTCGCCGAAGGTCAGCCGGCAGGTGTCCGCCCGGTAGGTGGCCACCGAGACGGCCGCCGTGCCCGCCACAGTGAAGTAGCGGGTGGTGACCAGCAGGACCGGGGCGCCGGGCAGGCGGTCCAGCTCCTTCGCGTCCTCGGGACGGGCGGAGCCGAGCTCCACCGAGCGGTCCTGCCCGTCGAGGACCAGCTTCTGCAGCTCGCGCATGACGGCGCGGGCACGCGCAGGACCGGCCGGGGCGTCGATCGCGGAGAGGCCGGGCACCGAGGAGGCCGGAACGTACAGCAGCTCGGCGGCGAGGACCTGGCCGTGCTCGACGCGGCTGCGGCGCACCGCGAGCACCATCTCGCCGGGGGCGGTCCCGAGGAGCTTCAGGAGGGCGGGGGACACCACGGCTTCTTCCGCCGCGTCCACGGGCTCCCACCCGTCGACGCTCTCGCCGGGCCAGCTGTGCTGCGCACCGCCGACGTCGACGCCGACGCGCGGCGGGGCGACGGTGGTGCCGACGCCCCGGCGGCGCTGGAGGCGGCCTTCGAGCTCGAGCTGCTCCAGGGCCTGGCGCAGGGTCGCCCGGGCGACACCGAAGCGGGCGGCGAGCTCGCGCTCGTTCGGCAGGATCTCGCCCACGGCGAAGTCCTGGTCGAGCGCCTCACTGAGGACGGTCTTGAGGTGCAAGTACTTCGGCTCCGGCACCGATTCGAGCTGCATGGTCCCCACCCTGACTCCTCCTGCAATCGCCGCACTCGCCGTGTTCCAGCGTGAGTTCCGCGCCTTTGTTTATTAAAGGTTCCTGCACTATGCCTGCGACGATAGGACGGCGCACCCCCTTGGTCAAGACCAATGCTCACCGCTTTACCGGGCAGATCGGGCATATGCATCAAGCTGTTCACGGGATGTTCGCGAGGGCCGCAAAGGAGGCTGCGAAAGTCGAAGTCCTGCCCCCTGGGGCTACCGGTCGGTAACCGGTCGGGAGACACTACTGACAAGCCGTCTCACACGGCCGCCGTAGCCGCCCGACCCCCGACGAGGAGCAGCATGACCGCCACGGTCTCCTTCACGATCGATTCGCCGCTGGGCCCCCGCACCATCACCGCCGCATACGAGCGCAAGGGCGCGGGCGAGCCGCTCCTGCTGCTCCACGGCATCGGCCACCACCTCCAGGCGTGGCGTCCGGTGACCGACGTGCTGGCAGCCGAGTACGACGTGATCGCCGTCGACCTGCCCGGCTTCGGCACCTCGGAGCCGCTGCCGCACGGGGTTCCGTACGATCTGGGCACCATCGCCCCGGCGCTCGGCGCGCTCTGCACGGCGCTCAGGATCGAGCGGCCGCACGTCGCGGGCAACTCCCTCGGCGGGCTCCTCGCCCTGGAGATGGGGCGCGTCGGCCTGGCGCGCTCGGTCACCGCCCTCTCCCCCGCCGGGTTCTGGTCGGAGGGGGAACGCCGCTACGCCTTCACCGCACTGCGCGCGATGCGCGCCGGCGCCGGCGCACTCCCCCACTCGGCCGTGGAACGGCTCTCCCGCAGCTCCGCCGGACGCGCCGCGCTCACCGGCAGCATCTACGCGCGACCGGGACGGCGTTCGCCCGACTCCGTGGTCGCCGAGACCGTCGCCCTGCGCGAGGCCACCGGGTTCGAGCAGACCCTGGCCGCGGGCGGCTCCGTACGGTTCACCGCGGATGTGCCCGGTCTGCCGGTCACCATCGCCTGGGGCAGTCGCGACCGGCTGCTCCTGCGCCGCCAAGGCGTCCGCGCCAAGCACACCATCCCCGGCGCGCGCCTCGTCAGGCTCCCCGGCTGCGGCCACGTGCCCATGAACGACGACCCGGCCCTGGTCGCCCGCGTCATCCTGGACACAACCAAACTCGCCCGATGAGGTGTTGACGGGGCGTCGGCCGTGCGCACCAGTGTTCACGCATGGTTCGCGTGCACGACGCGGGCGGTCCGGTGTGCGGCCGGTGTACGGCGGCACACTGGTCCGGCCCGTCCCCGCCGGCCTCTGGAGACGCACCGATGGCACCTCTGCCGCACACCCGACGCTCCCTGCTCGGCGGTTCCCTCGCCGTTCCGGTGGGCCTCGCCCTGTCCAGCGCCCTCACGGGCTCCCTCGCCACGCCCGCCCACGCGGCGGTGCCCGCCTTCGTCCGCTCGGACCGCCCGAACGCCTTCTGGGGGGTCCAGTCCGGCGAGATCACCGCCCACTCGGCCACCGTCTGGACGCGTTCCGACCGGCCCGCGCGGATGTACGTCGAGACCTCCCCGAGCGAATCGTTCCGCTACGCCGTCCGCCGCCACCGCGGCCCGCTGCTCGGCCCGGACACCGATTTCACCGGCACCACCACCCTGCGCGAGCTCCCGCCCGGACAGCAGATCCACTACCGGGTGCTCCTCGCCGACCCCGACGATCCGCGCCGCAGCGGCGAGCCGGTCCACGGCACCTTCCGGACCGCCCCCGCCTCCCGCCGCCGCGACGTGCGCTTCCTGTGGTCCGGGGACCTGGCCGGCCAGGGCTGGGGGATCAACCCGGAGCTCGGCGGCTACCGCGTCTTCGACGAAATGCGGCTGCGGGACCCCGACTTCTTCCTCTTCAGCGGGGACACCATCTACGCCGACGGGCCGATCCAGGCCTCCGTACCGCTGCGCGACGGAACCCTGTGGCACAACGTGACCACGGAGGAGAAGGCCAAGGTCGCCGAGACCCTCGCCGAGTTCCGGGGCAACTTCCGCTACAACCTGCTCGACCGCAACCTGCGCGATTTCAACGCCCAGGTGCCGGTCCTCGCCCAGTGGGACGACCACGAGGTGCGCAACAACTGGTACCCCGGCCAGATCCTCGACGATCCCCGCTACACCGTGAAGGACGTCGACACCCTCGCCGGCCGGGCCCGCCGGGCCTTCGGCGAGTACTTCCCGGTCACCGACCTGCGCGGAGGCCGCGCCGAGGGGCGGATGTACCGGGTGATGCGCCACGGGCCGCTGCTCGACGTGTTCGTCCTCGACATGCGCACCTACCGCGACGCGAACTCCCCCGGCCGCCAGACCGACGACCCCATCGGCATCCTCGGCCCCGAGCAGCTGGCCTGGATCAAGCGCGAGCTGTCGCGCTCCCGCGCCACCTGGAAGGTGATCGCCGCCGACATGCCGCTGGGCATCGTGGTGGCCGACGGGGCCGCGAACTTCGAGGCCGTCGCCCAGGGCGACCCCGGCCCGCCGCTCGGGCGCGAACTGCAGATCGCCGAGCTGCTGCGCCACATCAAGCACCAGCGCATCACCGGAACCCTCTGGCTCACCGCCGACGTCCACTACACGGCCGCGAACCACTACGCGCCCGAGCGGGCCGCCTTCAGTGACTTCGCGCCCTTCTGGGAGTTCGTCTCGGGCCCCATCGGCGCGGGCGGGTTCCCCTCCGGCCGGCTGGATGCCACCTTCGGCCCGGAGACGGCGTACGTCCAGTCCGCGCCCTTCGCCAACATGTCCCCGTCCGAGAACCCCCCGTACTACGGGGAGGTCGAGATCGACGGGGAGGGCGGCGAGCTCACCGTGCGGCTGCGCCGTCAGGGAGGCGGCGTACTGTTCACGCGGACCCTGCAGCCCGGGCGGGTGGGACAGTAGGGTCCGATACCTGAAATCGGCCGGAAAACAGGGCGAAATCGGCCAGATGGATCCTTAACCAGTCGGTCACAGATCGTTCGTGATCACGCAACACCCCTGCGTCACAGTGGTCTGCATGACTGAGCGTATTCCTGCCTCTGCCCACCGTCCCCACCGCCACCACTGGCGCCGCGACGTCGTCGAACTCGCCGCTCTCTTCTGCGCCGTCGCGGTCGCCGACGCCATCGCCAATCTCGTCGTGCACGGTCCCCGCGGCCCGGTGCTGCTCGTCGCCTCGGCCGTCGCACTCCTGGTCACGGCGGCGTTCCACACCTGGTGGGCACGCCGCCACAGCCATGCGCCGCCTCCCACGGACACCGCGCTCCCGGACCCGGCCACGGGTACGGGTACCGGTTCCGGGGCGGTCGCGGAGGCGGACCGCACGGCCGGTACGGACGCCCCGCCGGCCTCCGCCCTGTGGCGGATGCGGACGACCGTGCGCGACGAGCCCGGCAGCCTCGCCGCGCTCTGCACCGCCCTCGCCCGCAGCGGGGTCGACATCCTGACCCTGCAGACGCACCCCCTCCCCGAGGGCGGCACGGTGGACGAGTTCCTGCTGCGCGCCCCGCAGCAGCTTCCCTCCGCCGAGCTCACCCGGTCCGTCGCCGGCGCCGGCGGCCACAGCACCTGGATCGAGCGCGCCGACGCCCACGACCTGGTCGACACCCCGACCCGCGTCCTGGGGCTGGCCACCCGCACCGCACTGGACGCCGCCGAGCTGCCGCTCGCCCTGCGCCAGCTGCTCGGCCGCTGCACCATCCACTCGATCCCGGCGACCACCCTCTCCGGGCGCCCCAACGCCGGCGCCGACGCGCCCGTCGAAGGCGTCCTGGAGGCCACGGTCATGCGGCTGCGCGATCCGTCCGGCGGTGCCATCACCATCGAGCGGCCCTACCTGCCCTTCACCCCGACCGAGTTCGCCCGCGCCCGCGCGCTCGTGGAGCTGGACGCCCGGCTCGGGCCGCGGGTCCCGCGCAGCCGGGACGTACTGACCCTCCCCGAGGGCAACGAGATCACCGTCCGCCGCGCCGACGGCTCCGACCTGCCCGCGGCCCGCGCCATGCACGACCGCTGCTCGGAGCGCACCCTCGGCCTGCGCTACCACGGCCCCGTCGCCGACGCCGACCGCTACCTCGGCCACCTGCTGAGCCCGCGCTTCGGCCGCACCCTCGCGGCGACCACCGCCTCCGGCAAGCTCGTGGCCCTCGGCCACCTGCTCTGGGACGGCGACGAGACCGAGGTGGCACTGCTCATCGAGGACGACTGGCAGCGCCGCGGCATCGGCTCCGAGCTGCTGGGCCGGCTGATCGGGATGGCCGTCGAGGCCGGATGCGACAGCGTGTACGCCGTCACCCAGGCCCAGAACACCGGCATGGTCGCCGCCATGCGCGGCCTCGGCCTCCCCCTCGACTACCAGATCGAGGAGGGCACCCTGGTGATCACGGCCCGGCTGGACGCGACCCCGGTCAGCTCCCGGCTGCCGTACGAGCTCCCGGGCGAATCCCGCGGCCTGCCCCGCGGCCGGCAGTGACCCGGAGCCACGCGATCCGGCCAAGCCCGGCGCGGGCCGCAGGCGCTGCTCCTCGCGCGGGTGAGCCCGTACCGCCGTGAGCTTGCGGGCCGCCCCCGCCCCTGCGCCGGCCTGCCGACGATCTCCACGTCAGCAGGCCGGCGATCTTCACGTCAGCAGGCCGGCGATCTTCGTGTCAGCAGGCTGGCGATCTTTGGTGATGACGCGGACCCGTCCCGCATACGAAGATGTCCACATGTCAGACATCATCACCAGTGACAGCGCCGCACGGCTGCCCCGACAGGTCGCCGATGCCTACGTCGACGACCTCATCGCCATCGACCCGATCACGGGCACCTATCTCGGTGTCGCCGCGAGCTCCGGCAAGCTCCCGGACCTCTCCCCCGCGGGCCGCGCGGCGGCCGCCGAACTCTCCCGCGCCACCCTCGCGAAGCTCGACGCCGCCGAGCTCCTGCCCGGCGCCGACAGCGACGTCGAGCGCCGCTGCGCCCGGCTGCTGCGCGAGCGGCTCACCGCAGAACTCGCCGTTCACGAAGCCGACGAGGACCTGCGCGCGGTCAGCAACATCCACTCCCCCGCGCACTCGGTCCGCGAGGTCTTCTCCCTGACCCCGGCCGAGACCGACGAGGACTGGGCCGCGATCGCCGAGCGGCTGCGCGCCGTACCCGTCGCGTACGCGGGCTACCGCGAGTGCCTCGCGCTCGGCCTGGACCGCGGCCTGTTCGGCAGCCCGCGCCCCACCGCCACCTTCATCGAGCAGCTCACCGCCTGGGCCGGCCAGGGCGAGGGCGAGACCGAAGGCGCCGCCGGGACCGAGGGCAAGGACGGCTTCTTCGCCGAGTTCGCCTCCGCCGGCCCCCAGGCGCTGCGCGCCGAACTCGACGAGGCCGCCGCCGCCGCGACCGCCGCCGTCGTGGAACTGCGCGACTGGATGCGGGACGTGTACGCCCCCGCGGTCGAGGGCAAGCCCGACCCGGTGGGCCGCGAGCGCTACGCCCGCTGGTCGCGCTACTTCAACGGCACCGACCTGGACCTCGACGAGGCGTACGCCTACGGCTGGTCCGAGTACCACCGACTGCTGGCGGAGATGAAGGCGGAAGCCGCCAAGATCCTGCCGGACGCCGGTCCCTGGGAGGTGCTCAAGCACCTGGACGAGCACGGCACGCACATCGAGGGCGTGGACGAGGTCCAGGCCTGGCTGCAGGGCCTGATGGACGAGGCCATCGAGAACCTCGACGGCACGCACTTCGAACTCGCCGAGCGGGTCAAGCGGGTGGAGTCGCGGATCGCCCCTCCGGGCGGCGCCGCGGCCCCGTACTACACGAACCCGTCCGAGGACTTCTCCCGTCCGGGCCGCACCTGGCTGCCGACGATGGGGCAGACCCGTTTCCCCGTCTACGACCTGGTCTCCACCTGGTACCACGAGGGCGTTCCGGGCCACCACCTCCAGCTGGCGCAGTGGACGCACGTGGCGGACCAGCTCTCCCGCTACCAGGCCAGCGTCGGTCTCGTCAGCGCCAACGCCGAGGGCTGGGCGCTGTACGCGGAGCGGCTCATGGACGAGCTGGGCTACCTCAAGGACGCCGAGCAGCGCCTCGGCTACCTGGACTGCCAGATGATGCGCGCCGCGCGGGTCATCGTGGACATCGGCATGCACCTGGGTCTGGCGATCCCGGCGGATTCGCCGTTCCACCCGGGCGAGCGCTGGACGGTGGACCTGGCGCAGGAGTTCTTCGGCCTGCACAGCGGCCGGCCGGGAGACTTCGTCGAGAGCGAGCTCACCCGCTACCTGTCGATGCCGGGTCAGGCGATCGGCTACAAGCTGGGCGAGCGCGCCTGGCTGCTGGGCCGTGACAACGCGCGTGCCGCGCACGGTGATTCCTTCGACCTGAAGGCCTGGCACATGGCGGCGCTGTCCCAGGGTTCGCTGGGCCTGGACGACCTGGTGGACGAGCTGTCGAAGCTCTGACCTCCGGGACCCGCACCACGCACGGACGGCCCGGCTCCGCGGAGGAGCCGGGCCGTCCGCCTGCTTGCACTCAGCAGCCGCAGTCGTCGGAGTCCGTGGGGGCGGTCAGCGGGTCGGCCTCGGGGCGCTGCTCGCGGCCCTGCCAGGTCTCGACCTCGAAGCCGTTCTTGTCGAGGAGGCGTTCCGCCTGCTCGGCGACGAGGGCGTTCGGCAGGTGGACCGCCCCGGGCACGTGGGGCTGGTCCCAGGTGTTTCAGCCCGTTCCGCCCGCCGTGCGGTGCCGCACCACCGAGCCTCCGCGCTGCTTGACGATCTCCAGCTGGGCCTGCACCCGGGTCCGCAGGTCGGCGACGTGGCTCACGATGCCGACGCTGCGGTCGCGCTCGCGCAGCGAGTCCAGCACGTCGAGCACCTCGTCCAGCGCCTGGTCGTCGAGGCTGCCGAAGCCCTCGTCGATGAAGAGGGTGTCGAGCCGCATGCCGCCCGCCTCGTCGGTGACCACGTCGGCCAGGCCCAGCGCGAGGGCGAGCGAGGCGAAGAAGGTCTCGCCGCCGGACAGCGTGGCGGTGTCCCGCTCACTGCCGGTCCAGGCGTCGACCACGTGCAGCCCGAGCCCGGAACGCCCTCGTCCGCTCGCCTTGGCGTCGGAGTGCAGCAGCGTGTAGCGGCCGCCCGACATGCGCAGCAACCGTACGGTCGCCGCCGCGGCGACCTGCTCGAGCCGGGCCGCGAGCACGTAGGCCTCCAGCCGCATCTTGCGCTCGTTGTCCGCGGAGGTGCCCGCGGTGAGTCCGGCGAGCCGGGCCACCCGTTCGTAGGCCTCGCGCAGCGGTCCCAGGGAGCGGAGCTCCCGCTCCACTTGGAGGGAGAGCCCGTCGAGGTCCTTGCACCGGACCCGGGCCGCGTCCACGGCGGACCCGGCCGTACGAAGCTTCGCGGCGGCCAGCGCCGCGTACGCCTCGGCCGCCTCCGGCGCGGCCGGGGGCAGGGCCGCCGCCGCGGCGGTGTCGCTCTCGCCGAGGCGGTCGGCCAGCATGGCCTCCTCCGCCTGCCAGGCGTCCATGCGGCGTTGGAGCCCGCTGCGTTCGTACTCGGGGAGCACGGCCTCGGCCGCCTCCTCGGTGGTGTCGAAGCCGGCCTTGAAGGCGGCGTCGGCGAGCTGGTCGTCGGCCTCCTTCAGCCGGGCGGCGGTGGTTTCGGCCCGGCGCAGCGAGGCGGCCGCGGCCGTGACCATGCGGACCCGGTCCTCCAGGACTCCGGCGCGGGCCGCGACGCTGGGCGCGTCCGCCCGGACGAGGGCCAGCTCCGCTTCCAGCGAGGCCTGTTCCCGGTCGAGGGCCTCGCGGCGCGAAGCCCGCGCCGCGGCCCGGGCCTCGGCTTCGCTCCGCTCGGCGCTGCGCACCGCGTGCTCCCGCTCGGCGCGGGCCAGCCGCTCGCGGGCGGTGTGCAGTCCGGCGGCCGCGGCGTGCGCCTCGGCGTGACGCGAACTCAGCGCGGAGGTCAGCTCGATCAGCTCGGCGGTGGTGGCCTCCCCCGCGGCGGCCGCGGCCTCGGCGCGGGCCTCCCGGACGGCGGCCAGCCTGCGCTCGACGCCGGCCCTGCGCTCCTCGGCCCCCTCGAACCGGGCGTGCGCCGCCTCCTCCGCGGCCCGGTCGACGTGACCGGGGGCGGGGCGGGCCGGAGCGGGGTGCTCCGCGGCCCCGCACACGGTGCAGGGCTCCCCCTCCACGAGGGCGGCGGCGAGTTCGGCGGCGATCCCGCGCAGCCGGGTCTCCTTGAGCTCCAGCCAGCGCTCCCGGGCGGCCGCCGACTCCTCCCGGGCGGTGAGCAGTTCGCCCGAAGCCCGCTCCGCGTCGGCATCGAGGGTGTCGCGCCGCCGCGCGGCGTGCAGGTGCAGTCGGGCGGGCTCCAGCTTGCCGGCGAGCTGCTCGGCCAGCGTCGCGGCCTGCTGGGCGGCGTCCGCGCGCCCGGCCAGCTGGGTCCGGGTGGCGTCCCAGCGGCCGAGCCACTCGGCGGTCTCCTGCTGCTGCTCCTCGGCGGCCCGGGACTCCCGTTCCAGGTCGGCCCGTTCGCGGCCGATCTCGGCGCTGCGCTGCTCGGCGCGGCGGGCGGCTCCGAGGGCTCCCAGATCCTCGCGCAGCCGCTGCTCGACCGCGGCCAGCTGCTCGGTCCCCGCCTCGGCGAGCTGCGGCGGCAGCTCCGCCCGGGCCACCGACTCCGCGTGCGCGGCGGCCATGTGGGCGCCGGCGGCGGCTCCGCGCAGCTCCAGGGCGGGGGCGACGAGGGCTCCGCGCCGGGCCCGGTCGAGCAGGGCGCGCACCCGCTCCCGCTCCGGACCGGCCTCGGTGTGCAGGGCCGCCCGACGGGTGGTCTCCGCGTGCCGGCGCTGCAGCCGGTCGAGCTCCCGCGCCTCCTCGGCGGCCCGCCGGGCGGCGGCGTGGCGCCCCTCGACGGCGGCGAGTGCGTACTCGGCGACGGTGAGCCGCTCCCGGGCGGAGCACCGCGCGACGGCGGCCCAGGCACGGATCGCCCCGGCCAGCCCGGGGTCGCCCGGCTGGTGCCGGGGCAGCGGCCAGGCGCGCAGGTCGGCGGCGTCCCCGGCGGCCTGGGCGAGCCGCTGGGCGGTGTGCAGCACCTGCTCGTCACCGGCGCGGACCTTGGCCTCGGCCGCGCGGCGTCGCTCACCCAGCAGGGTCTCGACGGCGGCGAAGCGCCGGGTGTCGAAGAGCCGCCCCAGCAGCCGCCCCCGCGCGACCTCGTCGGCCCGCAGGAAGCGCGCGAACTCCCCCTGCGGCAACAGGACGACCTGGCAGAACTGCTCGCGGCTCATGCCGAGCAGCTGCTCGATCTCCTCACCGATCTCCTGATGGGACCGGCTCAGCGCGGCCCACTTCTCCCCGTCGTACTCCCGCAGCCAGCTCTGCGCCTTGTCCTTCGTCGTCCCGGTGCCGCGCTTCTTGGGCCGGTCCTGCTCGGGCCGCCGGGTGATCTCGAGGCGCCGCCCGCCCGCGGTGAGCTCGAGGGTGATCTCGGTCGGGTTGTCCGGGGCCGCGTGGTCGCTGCGCAGACTCGTACCCGGGGCCTGCCGGGATCCGGGAACGGACCCGTACAGCGCGTAGCAGACGGCATCCAGGACGGAGGTCTTGCCCGCGCCGGTGGGCCCGTGCAGCAGGAAGATCCCGGCGCCGGAGAGGGCGTCGAAGTCGATCTCCTGGGGTTCGGCGAAGGGCCCGAAGGCGGTGATGCGAAGCCGGTGCAGCCTCATCGGTGGGTCTCCTGCCGGCTGTCCTCGGCCCGTACCTCGTCGAAGGCGCCCTGGAGGACGTCCCGTTCGGCATCATCGGAGAACCCCGCGCCCCCGCGCACGTGGGCGACGAAGTCCTCGGCGATCTCCCGGTCGCTGCGGCCCTTGAGCCGCTGGGCATAGGACCCGCCGGCGTCCTCGCCACGGCCCTCGGGGTCGAAGGCGAGGCTCAGCACATGGGGGAACCGCACGGCGAGCCGGGCCATGGGCTCCTCGGGCCGGACGGCGTCGGTGAGCGTCGCCTCCACCCAACAGTCCTCGTACCGGGCGTACGCCTCCTCGGAGAGCAGCTCCTCCAGCGCCCCCCGCACGCGCGCGAGCCCGCGCGGCACAGGCGTGTCGACACGCTCGGCGCTGACGATCTCCCCGTCCTCCCCCATCTCCACGACCCACACGCTCTTCCGCTGATCGGCTTCGGAGAAGGAGTAGGCGAGCGGGGACCCGGAGTAGCGGACCCGCTCGCTGATCCTCTGGCACCCGTGGAGATGCCCGAGGGCGGCGTAATCGACCCCGTCGAAAACAGAAGCCGGCACGGCCTCGACCCCACCGACGGTGATGTCGCGCTCACTGTCACAGGCCAGCCCCCCGGCAACAAAGGCATGAGCAAGCACAACGGACCGCGTCCCGGGCGCCCGCCCGGCCAGATCCGCCCGGATCCGGTCCATGGCCGCACTCAGCACGGCCTCGTGGCTGACCTTCCCGGCACCGAACTCGTCCCTCACCAGCGCGGGCTCGAGATACGGCAGCCCGTAGAACGCCACGTCACCGTGTACGTCGGCCAGCACCACGGGGTCGGCACACCCGGCGGGATCGGTCCGGAGATGAATCCCGGCCCGCCCGATCAACCCTGCCCCGACCCCGAGGCGGCGGGCGGAGTCATGGTTCCCGGAGATCATCACGGTGGGCACACCAAGATCGGCGAGCCGGTGCAAGGCCTGGTCGTACAGCTCCACGGCAGGCAACGGCGGCACGGCCCGGTCGTACACGTCCCCGGCAACGAGCACGGCGTCGACCTCCTGCTCCCGGACGGTCTCGACAAGATGATCGATAAAGGCAGCCTGAGCCCCGAGCAGGTTCACCCGATGAAAGCTCCGCCCCAGATGCCAGTCGGAGGTGTGCAGGAACTTCACTCGCCGGCACCGCCGCGCATACCGTTTCCCCCTGCTGTACGACCCCGTCGGCCGGACCGCGCCGGCCGGACCCTGAACCCCTCTACGCTAACGCCTCCCCGGCGCCGCTCCGTCCCCTTCGTCCCTTCTCCACCTCGGGCGCTCAGAGCGCGTAGGTCTCCCCGCCGGGTGTGAGGGTGGCGCTGCCTGCGGTGCTGTCGGCCAGCCAGGCCTCGAAGGCGGGCAGGTCCGCCTCGGGCAGGGCCACCTCGATCTCCACGGCGGCCCCGTAGCGCACGTCGATCACGGTCCTGCCGGTGGAGCGGAGATCGTTCTCGGTCTTCCCGGCCCGCTGGTGGTCGACGGTGACGGTGACCAGCCGGTACCGGTGCCGGGTGACGGTGCCGAGCGCGTCGAGCGCCTCTCCGACGACCCCGCCGTAGGCACGGATGAGCCCGCCGGCACCGAGCTTCACGCCGCCGTAGTAGCGGGTGACGACGGCGACGGCGTAGCGGATGTCCCGGCGCGTGAGCATCTGCAGCATCGGCACCCCGGCGGTCCCGCCGGGCTCGCCGTCGTCGCTGGCCTTCTGCACGGAGGCGTCGGCGCCGATGACGTAGGCGTAGCAGTTGTGCGAGGCGGTGGGGTGCTCCTTGCGGATCCGCGCGACGAACTCCTGCGCCTCCCGCTCGGTCGCCGCGGGCGCGAGCGCACACAGGAACCGGGAGCGATTGATCTCGGACTCGTGCACACCCTCACGGGCCACCGTCACGTACTGGTCTGCCTTCACCCGTCCACCCTAAGCCGTGGCCCGGACCGGACCGGCCGGGGAAGAACCGGGCGCCCCGGATGACCGTCGCAGCCGTTGACGACCCTCTGACCACGTAGGCGGGCTCGGGGCGCCGGACCCGGGACCGCCTACTGCTCCGGGGACCGGACCCAGGGAGCGAAGCGCTGATGGGGGCCCGCGTCCTCGCGCCAGTACCGCAGGACGGTTTCCCGGACGATGTCGAGCCGCTCGGCGGCGATGAGACACGAGACCGGCTCCTGCCCGCCGGCGTCGGCCTCGAAGGCGACCACGACGGGGGGCTTCTCGCCGAGCCGGCGCGTAACCTTCAGGAGCTCGTCGGGCGACAGGGCCCGGAAGACCGGATCGTGAAAGCTGGACGGACAGCTCACGAGGAGCGGACCGCCGAAGACCAGTTCCAGGCCGTGGTGGTAGGTCAGGTCGTGGCCGGCGGCGAGCTTGAGCTGTCCGCCGTCCCAGGCGATGACGTCCCAGTCCCACCAGGAGCCTTCCGGAAGCTGGATCGCAGCATGTGATCCTTCGGCATCCACCGGCACCAGCAGCCTCCTCATCCCGTTCGAACAGAGCTACAGGCTACGGAGTGGCTGCGAGCCGTCGGCCTGGCACAGAGGGACCGGACCCTGAGGTGTCTACGGGGAATCCGACATGCGTCTTTTCTGTTGATCGAGCTGGCGGCAATCAGCAGTCAGACGCAGCAGGACCAGCAGCATCATCATCAGGAGGCGGCGCGCGTGTACGGCGATCCGGGAACCATCCGCAAGATCCTCACCGAGCTCGGCGACACCTGGGCCGTGGTCGGCCTGTCCAACAATCAGGACCGGGCCGCGTACCGCGTGGCCGAGGTGCTCCAGCGGTACGGGAAGCGCGTGGTGCCCGTACACCCCAAGGCCGAGACGGTTCATGGTGAGCAGGGCTATCCCTCGCTGGAGGCGATCCCGTTCAAGGTGGACGTGGTGGACGTCTTCGTGAACAGCGCCCTTGCGGGTGCGGTCGCCGACGAGGCCGTCGCGAAGGGGGCGGAGGCCGTCTGGTTCCAGCTGAACGTGGTCGACGAGGCCGCTGCCGCCCGTACCCGCGCGGCCGGACTGGACATGATCATGGACCGCTGCCCGGCGATCGAGATCCCCGCCCTCTGAGGCTCCGGGGGGCCTTCCGGCCTCCCGGCCTTCAACCCTTTCAACGCGGCTCAAGTATCCAAACCGCCCAAACGGTACGAATACTTGAGACCGCGCCTCCCCGTCGGGGTCTGCCGCGCACCTCGGACCGACCCCGACCAGGGAGCCTCGCCGTGATCAGTCATGCCCACAGCCGTGCCCGGAGCCACGCCCGCATCGCCGTGCTCGATCTCGACGGGACCCTGGCCGAGGGCTCGCTGGCGGCTCCGTTCGTGGAGTCCCTCATCGCGGGCGGCGTGTGCGATCCGGCGGCCGGACGGGCGGCGCTCGACGCGATAGCGGGCTACCACGACGAGGACGCCGATCCGGAGGGCCCGGCCGGCCACGCCTCCACCGCCGCCGCCTTCTACGCCCACTTCGCACGGGCCCTCGAAGGTGCGGACCGGACCGAGGTGGAGCGGGCCGCCGAGGCCGCCTGGCCGACTGCCCGGAAGAAGATAATTCCCTTCGCCGACGAGCTCGTACGGCTCCTGCACGCGGCCGGGCTGCGGACGGTACTGATCTCGGGGAGCCCGTACGAGATCGTCCGGCGCGCGGCGGCGGAGCTGGGCATCGGTGAGGCCCACGGAATGCGGGCCGAGTTCCGGCGCGGCCGCTGCACCGGCACGCTCACCACGACGCCGGCCCTGCCCGGCGGCAAGCGCGCGGCGCTGCGCACCGCGACCAAGGGCGGCCCCGTGGACCGCCGGAGCTCCTTCGCCATCGGGAACTCCCCCTCCGACGCCGAGGTGTTCGAGCAGGTCGGGCTGGCGGTCGCCTTCGAACCGGACCCGGTGCTGCGGGGCTGGGCGATGGACCGGGACTGGATCACGGCCGACCGGGGCAACGTACTGGCCGTCTGCCAGGACCTGATCGCCACGCACCCGGTGCTGGGCGATCAGGTCCCGGCAGACCACGCGGCGACCCGCGACGCCGGCCTGGGGGTCACCGGCCCCCGCTGACCCCGGGCCGGCCTCGCCGCTCACCCGTGGGCGGCCACCGGCGGGATGGAGACCGCCAAGGTCATCTCCATCGGACCGGGCCCCTCGTTGCGGTAGGCGTGCGCGGCGTCCGCCTCGAAGGAGACGGCCCCTCCGGCCGGTACGGCGTACGTCTCGTCCGCGACCACCAGCGTCAGCTCGCCCACCGTGACGTGCAGCATCTCGAAGGTGCCCGGCGGGTGCGGGTCCGAGGCGGTCCCCTCGCCGGGCTCCAGCCGGTAGGTCCACATCTCCACCGGCCCGCGCCGGTCGTCGCCGAGCAGCATGCTCGCGCCGCTGCCGCCCTCGGTGGACCACATCCGCACGCCCTGCCCCGGCAGGACCACCTTGACCCGCGGACCGCGGTCGTGGTCGAGCAGGGTGGTGATGCTGACGCCGAGCGCGTCGGCGAGTTTGACGGTCGTGCCGACACTGGGGTTCGTACGGGCCTGCTCGATCTGGATGATCATGCCGCGGCTCACCCCCGCACGGGCGGCGAGGGCCTCCAGGGTGAACCCGCGCTCCCCGCGCCAGCGCTTGAGGTTGCGGCCGAGTGCCTGGGTGAGCTGTTCGAGATCCGACACCGTTCCATCCGCTCCGTACAATATTTTGGATGACAGGGTTCAACAGGTTGAACTATCGTGCGCTGTACTACACGCGTACCTCATCGTGTACTCCACCGTTCAACACACTGTACTGCGAGGCCTGCCATGACCGCCCTGTTCGCCTTGGCCACAGCCCTCCTGTGGGGCCTCGCCGACTTCGGCGGCGGGCTGCTCACCCGCCGGATACCGGCCCTCACGGTGGTCGTGGCCTCCCAGGTCCTCGCCGTCCTCGTGCTGGGCGCGGTGGTCCTGGGCACCGGGGCCTGGCGGGAGGCCGGACCGCAGCTCTGGTTCGCGGTGGGTGCGGGGCTCGTCGGCCCGGTCGCGATGCTCAGCTTCTACAAGGCGCTCGCCCTCGGCCCCATGGGCGTGGTCTCCCCGCTCGGATCCCTCGGCGTGGTGGTGCCGATGGCCGCGGGACTGCTCCTCGGCGAGCGGCCCGGCGCCGCCCAGCTCGCCGGGATCGCGGTGGCAGTCGTGGGCATCGTCCTCGCGGGCGGACCCGAGCTGCGCGGCGCTCCCGTACAGCGGCAGGCCGTCGTCCTCACCCTGGTCGCGGCCTTCGGCTTCGGCGCGGTGATGGCCCTGATCGCCCCCGCCTCCTCCACCGTGCCGGGTCTGTTCCTCGCGCTGTTCGTCCAGCGCGTCACCAACGTCGCCGTCGGCGGCACGGCCCTGTGGGTGCGGACCCGGCGCGGCGCCCCGGCCCTCCCGACGGGTGCGGGAGGCCTGCGCATCCTCTGGAAGCTGCTGCCGGCGCTCGCCTTCGTCGGCCTCGCCGACGTCGCGGCGAACGGCACCTACTCCATCGCCGCCCAGCACGGCCCGGTCACCACCGCCGCCGTACTCTCCTCCCTCTACCCGGTGATCACCGCCCTGGCCGCCTTCGCCGTCCTCAAGGAACGCCTGCGCACCGTCCAGGCGGCGGGCGCGGGCCTGGCCCTGGCGGGCACGGTCCTCCTGGCGGCGGGCTAACACGCGGTCGGGTGCGCCACGTACCGGTTGCAGGCACCACACAGTCGTCGCGGCCACCCCGACGCCCTCATTCCGGCTCCGTCACTCCGGCTCCGTCACGTCCGCCAGTGCGCGCAGCTGCTCCGGTGTCACCCCGTCGGGGATCGGGACCGGCGCCGGGGTGCGCAGCGGTGGCTGCCAGCCCGTCTCGGGGTCCCAGCGGCGGACGATGCGCGCCGGCGCCCCCGCCACCACGGCGTGGTCCGGCACCTCGCCCCGTACGACGGCTCCCGCCGCCACCACGACGTTGCGGCCCAGCCGCGCCCCGGGCAGGATCACCGCGCCGGTCCCCAGCCAGCAGCCCGGGCCGATCTCCACCGGGGCGCTGCGCGGCCACTGCTTGCCGACGGGCTCGTGCGGGTCGTCGTAGCTGTGGTTGGTGGAGGTGATGTACACCCCGGGACCGCAGAAGGTGTCGTTGCCTATCGTGATCCGGGTGTCGGCGATCACGTGGCTGTCGCGGCCGATGACCACGCCGTTGCCGAGGACCAGGACCGGTTCGGCGCCGAGGTCCAGGTCCGGCATCATCCCGGCGGTGAGCGTGACCTGTTCCCCGATGATGCAGTGGTCGCCGAGCCGGATCCAGGGCGCGCCGAAGACCGTGCCCTGCGGGAAGGCGAGCCGGGTGCCGTGCCCGATCGCGCCGAAGCGCAGCCCTCCGGGGGTCTGGGCGGTGACCGCGCCGGCCCGCTGCATCCAGCGCCAGCCCGCGTGGACCGCGCGCCCGGCGAGCCGGCGGCGCAGCCCCGTCAGGGAAGAGAGCGCCGCCTGAGAAGAGAACGTGTTCTGGTTCTTCGCCACCGGATCACCGTAGCGCGCCGGGAGCCCGGACCGCGCCGTGATCTTCACCCCATCCCCGGGGGTGCGGGCGGCGTGGCCTACGGTTCCGGTAGCGCGACGCGACGTACCGGAAGAGGAAGAGAACACATGACGCAGCAGGCGGCCCAGGCACTCGTGGCGGGTGTCGGCGGGAAGAACCCCGAGATCGACCCGACGGCGTTCACCGCTCCCACCTCCGTCGTGGTCGGGGACGTACGCCTCGGGGCGGGCGCGAGCATCTGGTACTCGGCCGTGCTCCGCGCGGACTGCGGGCCGATCACGCTCGGCGCCGACAGCAACGTGCAGGACAACTGCACCGTGCACGTGGACCCCGGTTTCCCGGTCTCCATCGGCGAGCGCGTCTCCATCGGGCACAACGCCGTCGTGCACGGCTGCACGGTCGAGGACGACTGCCTGATCGGGATGGGCGCGACGGTCCTCAACGGTGCGGTGATCGGCGCCGGCTCGCTGGTGGCCGCCCAGGCGCTGGTCCCGCAGGGCATGATCGTCCCGCCCGGCTCGCTGGTCGCCGGCGTCCCGGCGAAGGTGCGGCGCGAGCTGACCGCGGAGGAGCGCGAGGGCATCAAGGTCAACGCCCTCATGTACACCGAGCTGGCCAAGCAGCACAGCGCCTCGGTGACCCCGGGCGCATAACGGACGCCACTCCTCCCTCTCCCTCTCCACCTTCGAGCGGAGAGGGAGAGGGAGAGCGAGAGGCAGGTCCTCAGTCGGTGAGCACGGTCGGAGCGGCCGAAGCCTGCCCCGGCACCTCGGCCGTGTCCGGGGCCGCAGCGGCATCCGCAGGCGCGTCCGTACCGGCCTCGTCCCGCGCCGCCGCGGCCGCCTTCTTCATCCGTCCGCGCACCACCACGGTCATGGCGAGCCCGCAGACGAGGGCCAGGGCGAGGGCCACCCACGAGAACCCCTTCAGCCAGGGCTCGGCGACGATCCCGATCGAGTAGATGACGGCCGTCGTACCTCCCGCCCACAGGATCCCGCCGAGGACGTTCGCGATCAGGAACCGCCAGTACGGCATGTGCAGCACGCCCGCCAGCGGCCCCGCGAAGATCCGCAGCAGCGCCACGAACCGCCCGAAGAAGACGGCCCACATGCCCCACTTCTCGAAGGAACGCTCCGCCATGGCCACCTGGTCCGGCCCGAAGTGCTTGGGGAAGCGCCGGCCCAGCCGCTCCAGCATCGGCTTCCCGCCCCTGCGCCCGATCGCGTAGCCGATCGAGTCGCCCACGATCGCCCCGATGGTCGCGCAGATGCCCAGCACCACGGGGTCGATGTGCCCCTGCTGCGAGGCCAGCAGCGCCGAGCTGACCAGGACGATCTCCCCCGGCAGCGGGATGCCGAGGCTTTCCAGTCCGATGACGAGCCCCACCAGGAGGTAGATGCTGACCGCCGGAATCGTCTCCAGCCATTCCTGGATGTGCACCGGTACGTCCTCCCGAGTTGTTCCGCCCGGCCCGCCCCCTGTGGCGGACCGAACGGGCAGCCTATCCGGTTGCTATCCGGTCGCCACCACAGCCTTTGCCCGCAGCGGCAGTTCGCGCGAGGAACGCCCCGCGAACACTTCGCGGCGGCCCGTCCCCACCACCCACGCGTCCCGCCCGGGATCCCAGGAGGACAGGGTGCGCGCGTCGAGGTCCATGACGATCCGCCGCTCCTCGCCGGGTTCGAGGGTGAGGCGCCGGTACCCGGCCAGGGCCCGGACCGGCTGGTCCAGTTTCAGGTCCGGCGACGGGCCCACGTAGACCTGGGCCACCTCCGTGCCCGTGCGGCGTCCGGTGTTGCGGACGGTGAACTCCACGCGCAGCCCGCCCTGCTTCGCGTGCGCGCCGCCCCGCCGGACCGCCAGCTTCTCGTACGCCCAGGTCGTGTACGAGAGCCCGTGCCCGAAGGGGAACAGTGGAGCCACCCGCTGCTGGTCGTACCAGCGGTGGCCCACGTGCACCCCCTCGGTGTACTCCTGCCGCCCGCCCACGCCCGGGTAGCGCACCGGGTCCGCGCCGACGGGGGTCGCCCGCTCGTCGGCCGGGAAGGTCTGGGTGAGGCGGCCGCCCGGTTCCGCGTCTCCGAAGAGCACGTCGGCGGTGGCGGCCGCGCCCTCCTGCCCCGGGTAGTACATCTGGAGGACCGCTCCGGTACGCGGGAGCCACGGCATGGTCGTACCGGAGGAGGTGTTGAGCACCACCGTGGTGCGCGGGTTGGCGGCGGCGACCGCCTCGATCAGCGCCGCCTGGCCGCCGGGGAGCGCCAGGGAGGTGCGGTCGCTGCCCTCGGTGGCGTCCTCGTAGGCGAACAGCACCACGCTTCGGGCCGCCTTGGCCGCCTTGACGGCCTCGGCGAGGTCGGCGGCCCGGGTCGCCTTCGTCGTGTGCCGCAGCCGCAGCCGCTGCCCCTTGGGCCCGCCCTCGGCGAAGACGGCGAGGCGGTGGTCGCCCGCCTTGAGCGCGAGGGTGCGGCGGCGCACGGTGCGGCCGTCGGGCGCGGCGCCGAGCAGTCCGCCGGCGAACAGCTCGGCCACGCCCTGCCGTACGGGGAACAGCTCCTCCCCGTCGAGCCGGACGGCCGGCCGTTTCCCGGTGTAGTGGACCAGCAGGGTCCACTCGTCGTCGGCGGCCAGCCGGAAGGTCCCCTCGTAGCCCCAGCTGCGCCCGGGTGCCACCGCCCGGTCGTCGAGGCCGGCGTCGGGCGTCAGGAGCTTCGCCGGCAGCGGGCGCCCGTAGAGGTCCTCGCCGAGGGCGTAGCCCACCGTGGAGCCGCTTCCGGCCCGCCGCCGGATCTCGTCGAGGGGGGCGGCGGCCGCGTCCGGCACCACGTGGGCGCTTCCGCCGCCGCCGACGAAGGGGGTCCGCCCGGTGGGGCCGATCACGGCGATGGAGCGGGCGGCGGGACCCGTCAGCGGCAGCGTGGCCCGCTCGTTGCGCAGCAGGACCGCTCCGGCGGTGGCGATCTGCCGTGCGGTGCGGGCCCCGGCGGCGGCGTCCCGGGCGGGCCGGGCGGCGGGGTGCCCTGCGAGCAGTCCGAAGCGGTCCAAGGTGGTCAGGATCCGGCGTACGGCGAGGTCGACGGTGTCCTCGTGGACGGAGCCGCCGCGCACCGCCTCGCGCAGCGGGGCACCGTAGTGGGTGCCCGCGGGCATCTCCATGTCGAGGCCGGCGCCGATCGAGGCGACGGTGCTGTGGGTGGCGTCCCAGTCCGACATCACCCATCCGTCGAACCCCCAGCGCCCGCGGAGCAGTTCGTCGAGGAGCGGCTTGTTCTCGCAGGCGTAGACCCCGTTGACCTTGTTGTAGGCGCCCATCACGGCGCCGGCCCCGGCGGCCACGGCGGCTTCGAAGCCCCGTAGCTCCGTCTCGTGGAGGGTCTGTTCGGCGGCGATCACGTCGACGGTGTCGCGGCCCTTCTCCTGGTTGTTGAGCGCGAAGTGCTTGACGGTGGCGATGAGCCCCTCGTCCTGGATGCCCCGGACGACCTCGGCGACCAGGTCGGCCGTCAGCTTCGGGTCCTCCGAGAACGTCTCGAAGTTCCGTCCGGCGTACGGGGTGCGGATGAGGTTGGCCATCGGCGAGAGGAGCACGTCGATGCCGAGCGCGCGGCCCTCGCGGCCGATGACCCGCCCGTACGCGCGGGCGAGCGCCGGGTCGAAGGCGGAGGCGAGCAGCACCGGCGCGGGCAGCGCGGTGGCGGGCTTGGCGACGCGTACCCCGGCCGGACCGTCGGCGAGGCGGAGCGCCGGGATGCCCAGGCGCGCGATGCCCGGCACGTAGCCGGCCTGGCCGAGCGGTTCCGGGTCGGGGCCGCCGTGCAGCAGGACGGTCTTCTCCTCCAGGGTGAGCCGGTCCAGCAGCGCGTCGACCCGGGCGGCGCTGCCGGCCGCGGGAGCGGCGGCGGGGGCCGCACCGGAGGCGGAGGCCTTACGGGGCTGCGCGCCGGGCGGCGGCGCCGGTACGCACGAGGCCGCGCCGAGGGCGGCGCCCATCGCCCCGAGGAGGCGCATCGCACGGCGTCTGGACACGGCCTCGCTCATGGGCGCTCCCTGCGGCGTGGGCATCGGCGTCAGGTGGCGGGAGCGGCCCGCGCCGGACCGCTCCCGCCGCCCACTGTGCGCCGCCCGCCGCGCGGGCCCGCTTCAGGCGCGCCACCGCGCCCCCGATGTTCAGCCCTGCGGCGGCTGCCGACCGAGGTCAGCCTCGCGCCGGGGCTCGTCCTGGAGCTGGACCCGCGCCTCGGTGCGGTGGCCGCGCTCGATGTAGTCCCGTACGACGGCCTCGACCGCGTCCTGGGGCGAACCGATCCCGGCGAGGACCATCACCTCCACCACGAGCTCGGCGTCGAGACTGATGCTGACCTTGGCTCGGCCCGGCACGCGACCCCCTCCATCCGTCGTCGGAGGAGGGACTCTAGCGGCCGCATGCCTTGCGGCACAGCGTCCGCGTACTGGACGTACTCGGGTGCCCCGGCGAAGGGGCGGCCTAGCCCTCCGGGTTCTCGGGGTCCACGCCCCACACCTGGGTCCGGACCAGCGCCGTGAACGCCCGCCGCTCGTTCCCGTAGGCGATGCGGGCCGTCACGAAATCCTTCTGAGCCTCCTCCAGGACGTCTCCGTCCCGCCGGGCCGCCGCAACGTCCAGTGCCACGTGGGCAACGCCCAGAGCCGCCGCGTACAGATCCCGCGCCAGGTCCCCGATGTCCTGGCCGCCCGCCAGCCGGACGTCCTCCAGGACGTCGCGTGCCGAGGCACCGACCACGCGAAGCGCTTGGGGGAGCCGCAGCAGCAGGTCGTCCGGTCCGGCCGACAGGCCCCGGGGGCCGACTTCCTCCGCCACCGGGTGATCCGCGGCGGCGTACTCCCCGGCCGCGGACACCACCCCGTAGCAGGCCTTCAGGAAGGCCAGGTACGCCACGTGCCGGGCGTCGCGGAGTGCGGCCGCGCGGTCGTGGTCGGCCTTCACCTCCAGCTGCGCGCGCTGTTCGTCCAGGGTCAGGCGGGTGAGCCTGCGCGTGGCGGACAGCTGAAGGGTCCCCATCACCAGCTGGACCGTGATCGTGATCGCGGCACCGACGACGAAGGCCGTCGGGAACGCAGCGGCTGTCTGCGACATGGACCGACCCTAGGCCGGACGGTCGCGCGCGGGCGGGGAGTTGAGCGGGGTGCACGACAGGCGCGGTGCACGCCAGGCGCCGGCCGGGGAAGGAGCGTGCCGCAGACATGTCGTACGACCGCCCGCGACACCCTCCGCCCCAGGGCAGGAACTACGCGTTGGGGCGCAGCGTCCAGACCACGGTCATCTCGCCCGTCACGGCCTCGTCCTCGCGCTGGATGGCGATGGTGACGGGAAACTCCGGGCGGCCGCCCGCGTCGAGTTCGGCCACGACGTCGGCGGCCGGGCGGCCGAGGGTGGCGGTGGCCGTCACGACGCCCTTGGCGAGCTTCTTGTAGCCGATCTCCGCGCTCACCGCGAGGGGCACGGCGCGGGAGAGCTGGTCGCCGAAGGCGGCCAGGACGATGGCGCCGCTCGCGGATTCGGCGAGGGTGAACATGGCGCCGGCGTGCGGGCCGCCGAGGTGGTTGTGGAAGTCCGGCTGGTCCGGGAGCCGGACGACGGCACGCTCGGGGGTGGTCTCCAGGAACTGGAGGTTCAGGGTCTTGGCCATCGGCACGGTCGCGGCGAGCAGTTCGCCCACGTTCATCTGTTCAGCGCTCATGGGACGCGATGTTACCCGCGAGTAGTCACCCTTGGCCAGACCCGGCCGGGGGCGGCCGTGGCTCCCCGCGCGCACTCCCACTATCGTTACCGGCCATGTGGCCAGGACAGCAGCAGCCGCCCGGGGGAGAACCCAACCCCCAGGACGCGCATCAGAACCCGTACCAGCAGCAGCCGGGAACGCCGAACCCGTACCAGCAGCAGCCGCCGACCGCGGCGTACGGGGAGCAGCAGCAGCCCGGCTACGGGTACCCGCAGCAGCCCCCCGCTCCCCAGGGATGGGGCCAGCAGCCCCCGACCGTTCCCGTACCCCAGTGGGGCGGCACTCCGCCGCCCCCGCCCCCGCGCGGCGGGAGCCCGTTCTCGACCAGGACCGTGGCCATCGTGGCGGCCACGGCCGTCGTCGTGGCGGCCGCCGCCACCGGGGCGTTCGTCCTGACCCGGGACGACGACACCTCCAACCAGGCGGACGACAAGCCGAGCGCCTCCTCCTCCGCCCCGGCCTCCTCGGCCGCGCCCGCCCCGGCGGGCTCGAGCGCCAACCCGCGCGGCGGCGCCGAGGTCAAGCCGGTGATCCCCGGCTGGAAGGTCGTCCTCAACCCGAAGTACGGCACCGCCTTCGACGTCCCGCCGGACTGGGAGGTCAAGTCCTCGGGGCTGTCCATCGGCTTCGACGACCACAACACGAGCAGCGACAAGCCCCTGGTCATGATGGGGGCGCCCGCCATCCTCAAGGAGGACTGGTGCAAGGTCGACGCCAACAAGGACGGCAAGGAGGAGTCGACCGAGCTGGCGAGCACCGGAACCAAGGGCGGCATGGGTGCGAAGGGCACCGCCGAAGCCGCGTACAACGAGGCGGGCAACTGGGCCTTCGCCGCGTACGCGCAGAAGGCGCCGAAGGGCACCACCAAGGTGACCGAGGCGAAGGAGTACACGACCTCCTCCGGGCTCAAGGGCCACATGGCGACCGCGACCGTCAGCGGCCTGCCCAAGGAGAACAAGTGCTCCACGGACGGCAAGTCCGTGGCCTTCAGCTTCCTGACCACCAACGGTGACCTCTCCACCTGGGTCCTCTACGGCGCCGCCGGCGTCCCGGGCGAAGTGAGCAAGGAGATCTACGAGAAGATCCTGAGCAGCGTCCGCCTCCAAGCGGGCTGAACTTCCGCGCCCTCCCTCCCGGGCCGGAAATCCGTTTGGATTCCCGGCCCGGGACGGGGATAGTCCGGAGGTGAGCTCATCCCCCGCCTCCTCCCCCGGTCCCGTCCGCCCCTCCTCCGCACGGCGGAGGCCCGAGTGGGCCGGCCGCAACTACACCCTGCTGACGGGTGCCGCGGTCATCACGAACCTCGGGAGCCACGGAGCGCTCATCGCGACCGCCTTCGCGGTCGTCCAGGCAGGCGGCTCCGCCGGCGACGTCGGCCTGGTGGCCGCCGCCCGTACGCTGCCGCTCGTCCTCTTCCTGCTCATCGGCGGAGCGATCGCCGACCGGATCCCCCGCCACCACGTCATGGTCGCGGCCAACGCCGTCAACGGCGTCTCGCAGGCCGTCTTCGCCGTCCTCGTCCTGACCGGCGATCCGCAGCTGTGGCAGATGATGCTGCTCACGGCGCTGTGCGGCACCGGCACGGCCTTCTTCAACCCGGCCGCCGAGGGCATGCTCATGGCCAGCGTCTCCGGCCCGCACGCCAACCGCGCCTTCGCCCTCTTCCGGATGGCGATGAACGGCGCCGGCGTCGGCGGAGCGGCCCTCGGCGGAGCCATGGTCGCCCTGCTGGGCCCCGGCTGGGTGCTCGCCGTGGACGCGGCCGCCTTCGCCCTCGCCGGAGCCCTACGGGCCTTCCTGGAGGTCGGCCACATCGCCGAACGCGCTCCCGGCGGCGGCCTGCTGACCGATCTGCGCGAGGGCTGGGTGGAGTTCAGGAGCCGCCCCTGGCTGTGGAGCATCGTGCTCCAGTTCTCCGTCGTCGTGGCCGTGGTCGGCGCCGCCGAAGCGGTCTACGGGCCCCTGGTCGCGCTGGAGCGACTGGGCGGGGCGGCTCCCTGGGGCGTGGCCCTGGCCTTCTTCGGCCTCGGCACCATCGGCGGGGCCGTCCTGATGATGGTCTGGAAACCGCGCCGCCTGCTGCTGGCCGGCACCCTGTGCGTGTTCCCGCTGGCGCTCCCCTCCGCGGGGCTGGCGGTGCCGCTGCCGGTGTGGGGGCTGTGCGTGGTGATGTTCGTGAGCGGAGCGGCCATCGAGGTGTTCGGCGTGAGCTGGATGACGACGATGCACCAGGAGATCCCGGAGGAGATGTTCTCCCGCGTCTCCGCCTACGACTGGTTCGGCTCGCTCTCGATGCTCCCGCTGGCCACGGCGGTGGCCGGCCCGGTCGAATCCGCGATCGGCCGCACCTCGGCCCTCTGGGGCTGCGCGGCCCTGGTGGTCGTGGTGACGGCCGCCGTCCTCCTGGTCCCGGACGTCCGCCACATGACCCGCAAACCGTCCGTCGTCATCGGCCCCGACGCCGGCTCCGACCCCGGTGCCGCACCGGACCTCACCAAACCGAGCCCCGCTCCGTCCAGCTCCGCCGAATCCAGCCCCGCCGGCGTGTGAGGCGCGGAGCCCCGGGGGCATTTCAGCCCGTCCGGCGTTTGAGGACCGGGGTCCGGGGCGGAGCCCCGGGGAACGGGCGAAGGGCGGGTAGGGGACTTCGCCCCGCGCAGCGGCGGCACCCCCTCAGCCGAGGCTGAACGCCCCCTCGGGCGGCTCGGGCGAAGCCACCGCATCGGCGTCGGCCACCGGCCGGGCCCCCCGCATCAGCCGTGCGAGGGCCGCCCCGCTCTCCACCCGCGCGGGAAACGCATCCCCCGCGCACACCCGAGAAAGCGGCGCCACCGGCAACTCCCGCTGCGAGGCCAGCAGCACCGCGTTCCCGAACCGCCGTCCCCGCAGCACTCCGGGCTCCGCGATCAGCGCCAACTCCCCGAAGGCCGCCCCGAAGTTCGCGAGCTGCCCCCGCAGAAAACCGAACGGCGCCCCGTCGGCGAGGTTGGCCACGTACACCCCGCCGGGCCGCAGCACCCGCGCCACCTCCCGGGCGTACTCCACCGAGGCCAGCGAAGCGGGCACCCGGGATCCCCCGAAGACGTCCCCCACCACCACGTCCGCGCTCGCGTCCGGGGCCGCGGCCAGCCAGGCCCGCGCGTCGGCGACGTGCACCGTGATGCCGCTCCCGGCCGCGACCGGCAGGAACTCCCCGACCAGCGCGACGAGCCCGCCGTCGAACTCGACCACGTCCTGCCGCGACCCCGGCCGGCCCGCCGCCGCGTACCGCGGCAGGGTCAGCGCGCCGCCGCCCAGGTGCAGCAGGTCCAGCGCGGCCCCCGGCTCGCCGACGCAGTCCAGGACGTGCGCGAGGCGGCGTACGTACTCGAACTCCAGGTGCTCCGGATCGTCGAGGTCCACGTACGACTGCGGCGCCCCGTCCACGGTGAGCAGCCAGGCCCGCTCGCGGTCGATGTCCGGCATCAGTTTGGCGGTGCCCTGGGCCACGTCCCGGATCACCGGGATCTGTTCGTCACTCACCGCACCATTGTCAGGCTCCCGGAGCCGCCCACACCTCGCGCACCTGCTCCACGTGCTCCGCGGCCTGCTCCAGCCCCGCCCGCGCGGCGGGATCGCGGCGCGCGGGGTCCAGTACGTTGCGTCCGAAGACCTTACGGGCCTGCGCCGACGGGGTGATCAGCAGCACCTTCGCCCCGGCCTCCCGCAGCCGCGCGGCCTGCGCCGCGGGCGAGGGGATCAGCCCGGCGCCCGTGGCCATCGGCGCGAGGATCACCACGCGCCCGTAGCCGGAGGCGAGGTCGGCGTTGGTCGCGGAGCGGACCCCGCCGTCGACGAACCGGCGTCCCGCGACCGTCACGGGCGGCCACACCCCGGGGACGGCGCAGCTCGCCGAGACGGCGTCGACCAGCCCGGCCTCGCTCCCGCGCTCGAAGGCGGCGAGTTCGCCGGTCAGCGCGTCCACCGCCGTGACGACGAGGCGCCGCTCGGGCCAGTCGTGCGACACCAGCCGGGCTTCCAGCACCTTGCGGCGCACGCCCTCGGGCTCCGTGTCGGCGGCGAGGGCGAAGGCGCCGATCCGGCGCCGGTAGGACTTCGCGTCGCGGGAGCGCACCATCGCGACGGCGTACCGCCCGATCAGGGAAGCCCCCAGCTTCGCGGGGAGTTCCCCGCCGGGGTCGCCGAGCTGGCGCTCGTACAGTTCCTGCGGGGTGAGCAGTCCGGAGGTGAGCTGCGCGCCGACGACGGAGCCGGCCGAGGTCCCGACGACGAGGTCGGCGCCGGTCAGGTCGACGCCCGCGCGGGCGAGCCCGTAGAGCATCCCGGCCTCCCAGCCGACGCCGGTCAGCCCGCCGCCGCCGAGCACCAGAGCCGTGCCCTTGCCTGCGCCGCCGCCTTCGCCTTCGCTCACGCTGCCGTCCGTCACGAACTGCTCCCTCCCCGCATGCCTGTGGTGACGGCAGTCTGGCGCAGGCCGACCACCGCCACCACAGCGGGTACCGCCGGGCCGCTACGGGCCCGCTATCCGACCTCGGTCACCGTCCCGGCCCCGACGGTGCGCCCGCCCTCGCGGATCGCGAAGCCGAGCCCGCCCTCCAGCGGGACGTCCCGCCCGAGCTCGACGGTCATGGTGACCGTGTCGCCCGGCCGGGCCGGGCCCTCCCCGCCCAGGTCCACGTTCCCCACCACGTCGGCGGTGCGGATGTAGAACTGGGGCCGGTAGCCGGTCGCCACCGGTGTGGTGCGGCCGCCCTCGCGGGCGGACAGCAGGTACACCCGCGCCGTGAAGCGGCGCCTCGGTACGACGCTGCCGGGCGCGGCCACCACGTCCCCGCGGCGCACCGCGTCGCGGGGCACCCCGCGCAGCAGCAGCGCGACGTTGTCCCCGGCCTCGGCGGACTCCATCGGCTTCCCGAAGGTCTCCAGTCCGGTGACCACGGACTCCACGACCGCGCCCTCGCCCGCGCCGCCGAGCAGGGCGACGCGGTCGCCCATGGCCACGGTGCCGCGCTCCACGGCGCCGGTGACGACGGTGCCGCGACCGGTGATGGTGAGGACGTTCTCCACCGGCATCAGGAACGGCGCGTCGGTGTACCGCACGGGCATGGGCACGTACGTGTCCACGGCGTCGAGCAGCGCCTCGATGGATGCGGTCCACTGCGGGTCGCCGTCCAGCGCCCCGAGCCCGGAGACCCGTACGACGGGGGCTCCGTCCCCGCCGTAGCCGTGCGCGGTGAGCAGCTCGCGGACCTCCAGCTCGACCAGGTCGGTGAGCTCGGGGTCCCCGGCGTCGGCCTTGTTGAGCGCGACGACGATGTGGTCGACGCCCACCTGCCGGGCGAGCAGGACGTGCTCGGCGGTTTGCGGCATGACCCCGTCGAGGGCGGAGACGACGAGGATCGCCCCGTCGAGCTGGGCCGCGCCGGTGACCATGTTCTTGACGTAGTCGGCGTGGCCCGGCATGTCCACGTGGGCGTAGTGCCGGGTGTCGGTCTCGTACTCGACGTGCGTGAGGTTGATGGTGATGCCGCGCCGGGCCTCCTCGGGGGCCCGGTCGATCCGGTCGAACGGCACGAAGGAGGCGCCGCCTCGCTCGGCGAGGACCTTGGTGATGGCGGCGGTCAGCGTCGTCTTGCCGTGGTCGACGTGACCCATGGTGCCGATGTTGAGGTGCGGCTTGGTGCGCACGAAGGCCGTCTTGGCCATGATGTCTTCCCGTGTGATTCAGAAGCTGAAGCTCGAATGACGGGACCCCTGAGCGAACCGACCCTCCCCCTGTGGGGTCCGCCGGACGATCCGGGAAGGGTCAGCTTCGTGCGCCGCCGAATGCGGTTGCGCCCGCGACGAGCGGTGCGGGGACGGCAGCCTTCGGCGCGTCCGCGACTGCGGACGGTGCTTCGGGGAAGGTCTGCCTGGACATGCGGTCGATCCTGCCGGAGCGGGCGCGGCGGGGCCAGTGAATTACGCGGCCCCGCCGGTGTTCTTCAGCGCCTCGCGCACCGAGAGCGGGGACAGCGACTCCCGCTCGGCGGTGACGAAGGCGCGTACGGCGGCCGGGTCGGTCTTGGCGTACTCGCGCAGGCACCAGCCGATGGCCTTGCGGACGAAGAAGTCGGGGTGCCCGCTCTGGCGGCGGCAGTACGCGAAGAGCCGGTCGGTGTCGGTCGCGGACTTGTACCGGAGCTGGTGGAGCAGGGCGGTGCGGGCCACCCACAGGTCCTCGTCCCCGATCCACTCGTCCATCACGGCGGCGAGCGCCGGGTCCGCCGCCACGAGGGGCCCGACCGTGTGCGCGGCGAGCAGGTCGACGGTGTCCCACCAGGGGACGGTCACGATCAGGTGCCGGACCACGGGCAGGAAGCCGGAGGAGCAGCGGGAGACGTGCCGGCGCAGGTAGTCGACGGCGAAGTAGCGGTACTCACGCTCCGGAAGCTCCCAGCAGCGCAGCGCGAGGGCCGTGCAGTCCGCTTCGGACGGTTTCGGGGTGTCCTTGGTCACGGCCCGGGACAGCTCGCGGCGCAGCGGGGTGGGGATCCCGAGGAAGGGCGAGACGTCCTTCATGTACGCGGCCATGGGCCCGGCCCGGCCCGCGTCGGCGGCGGCGCCGTAGGACTCCGTGAGCCGCGGCATCAACAGGTCGGCCAGGTCGCTGTGCGGAACCTCCGGAGGCCGGCTGTCGTTCGACTGCATGAGGCCCAGATTACGGCGCTCGGACAGGGGGGTCGGTTAGTCTCCCGGAATGTCCCTCCTCCTCGCGCCGTGGACGCGGCTCTCGCTGCTCGTCGTGCTGCTCCTCGCGGCCGGCGTCTGCGTCGTGCTGTTCGAGCCCCAGCGCCTGCTCTCGGAGGGCTGGCCCCCGGGGCTCCCGGTGGGCACCGCCGTCCTGCTCTTCGCCGCGGCGTACGGGGTGTGCACGGCCGCCCTGGTGCCGCGCCCGCTGCTGAACCTGGCCTCGGGGGCCCTCTTCGGCTCCCAGTTCGGCCTGGTCGCCGCGGTCGGCGGCTCGGTCGTCGGCGCGGGGATCTCCTTCGGTCTCGGCCGGATGATGGGGCGTGACGCCCTGCGTCCGCTGATCCGCGGCCGTTGGCTGCAGGCGGCGGACGACCAGCTGGCACGGCACGGTTTCCGCTCGATGCTCGCGGTGCGGATCTTCCCCGGCCTGCCCTTCGCCGTGGCCAACTACGCCGCCGCGCTGTCCCGCTGCCGCTGGCTCCCCTTCCTCCTCGCCACCGCGATCGGCGTGGTCCCGAACACCGCCGCGTACGTGATCGCGGGGGCCAGCGCCTCGTCCCCGACCTCCCCCGCGTTCCTCGCCTCGTTCGGCTTCATCGCCCTCTCCGCGGTGGGGGCGGCGGTCGTCGCCTGGCGCAAGCGGCACCGGCTGGCGCCCGTACGGAGGCCCGAGCGGCCCGTGTCCGCACGGGAACTGACGGCCGTACACCCCCCTGTGGTCACGGCCGCACCTCACGGGCCCTAGCATCGGACGCGAACTGCCCGACGATCACAAGGACGAGCGCACCCCGACATGAGCTGGTTCGAATCCCTAATCCTCGGTCTCGTCCAGGGGCTTACGGAGTTCCTCCCGATCTCCTCCAGCGCCCACCTGCGGCTGACCGCGGCGTTCGCCGGCTGGCACGATCCGGGAGCGGCCTTCACCGCCATCACGCAGATCGGCACCGAAGCCGCCGTACTGATCTATTTCCGCAAGGACATCGCGAAGATCATCTCCACGTGGTTCCGCTCGCTGTACACGAAGGCGCTGCGCTCCGAGCAGGAAGCCAAGATGGGCTGGCTGGTGATCGTCGGCTCGATCCCGATCGGTGTCCTCGGCCTCGCCTTCAAGGACCAGATCGAGGGCCCGTTCCGCGATCTGCGGCTCATCGCCACCACCCTCATCGTGATGGGCATCGTGCTCGGCATCGCCGACCGGCTGGCCGCGCGCGACGAGGAGGGCGGCCGGCACCGCGCCATCCGTGAGCGCAAGACCCTGAAGGAACTGGGCGTCAAGGACGGCCTCATCTTCGGTCTCTGCCAGGCGATGGCCCTGATCCCGGGCGTGTCCCGGTCGGGTGCCACGCTCTCCGGCGGTCTGCTGCTGGGCTTCACCCGCGAGGCCGCGGCCCGCTACTCCTTCCTCCTCGCCATCCCGGCCGTGCTGGCCTCGGGCCTGTTCGAGATCAAGGACGTGATGGAGGACCCGGGGCACATCGAATGGCCTCAGACGATCTTCGCGACGGTCGTCGCCTTCGTCGTCGGCTACGTGGTCATCGCCTGGTTCATGAAGTTCATCTCCAGCAAGAGCTTCATGCCCTTCGTGATCTACCGGGTCCTGCTCGGCATCCTACTGTTCGTGCTGATCGGCATGGGTGTGCTCAGCCCCCACGCCGGCGAGTCGGCCGGCTAGTACGGCCGCGCTCACCGCTTCGCGTGAATCGGAGGCCGCCCGGGAACGTTCCCGGGCGGCCTCCGCGTCGTTGTGGAGGGAGAGACCTGAAGACGAGCAGCAGGGGGTGTCCCATGGGTCGAGTGGTGTTGGAGCGGTTTCCGGCCGGAAGTCCGAGGGGGAGTTGGCCGGCCGAGGAGTACGCGGCGCAGCGGATGCGCGAGGGCGTGCCCGCGGAGGTGGTCATGGATCTGGCGAGCGACGCCTACCTCGTGGTGGTCCGTCCCCGGGAGGCGCGTTCCGGTCACTGACCCGGTGCCGGGACATCCGGGCCGCGCACGCCCCTTGGCCTTCGCGGCCCGCGCCCCCACACTGACCCGATGACGCAGCGTGTGGACCTTGCGGGCGTGATGGACCGACTGGCGATCGACGAGCTGGTCACGGGATACGCCATCGCCGTGGACGACGGGGACTGGGACGCCTACCGCGCCCTGTTCGCCCCGGGCGGGCGGGCCGACTACGCCTCGGCCGGCGGGATCGAGGGCCCGGCCGGGGAGGTCGCGGACTGGCTCGCGGAGACGATGAAGCTGTTCCCGGTGCGCCAGCACCTGATCGTGAACCGGCTGATCCGGATCGCGGACCCGGGCGGCTCCCCCGGTGACACGGCGGAGGTCCGGGCCGACTTCCTCAATCCCATGCGGCTCGCCGGGGAGGAGCCCGACGACGGCGGGCCCCCCGTGACCGCACCCAACTTCGTCGCGGCGGGCCGTTACACCTTCGCCGTGACCCGTACCGCCCGGTCCGGCTGGCGGCTCTCGCGGGTCACCGTCCACGAGAAGTGGCGGCACATGTCGTTCTGATGGTTCGGTGACCCGACGGGCTGGGCTGTTCCACACTGGAAGCGGAGGCCCTTCATGATGCCGATGGTCTCGGCGGTCCGGAAGCGGGTTCCGGGGTGGCGTGCGGCGGCTGCGGTCACCTCGGGGGCGCTGCCCTGCCTCGCCTTCCCCGCCCCCGCACTGTGGTGGTTCGCCTACGTCGCCCTGGTGCCCTGGATCCTGCTGCTGAGGTCGGCCCCCACCGGCCGGCGCGCCGCCCTCGAGGGCTGGCTCGGCGGCGCCGGCTTCGTCTTCGCCGTGCACCACTGGCTGTTGCCCAGCCTGCACGTGTTCCTGTTCGTGCTGGCGGCGCTGCTGGGCCTGCTCTGGATCCCCTGGGCCCTGCTGGTGCGGGAGTTGCTGGGCGGACGGCCCGGCGGGGCCCGGGCGGTCGCCGCGCTGGTCCTCGTGCCCGCGGGCTGGCTGCTGTCGGAGCTGGCCCGGTCCTGGCAGGGGCTGGGCGGGCCGTGGGGGCTGCTCGGTGCCAGTCAGTGGCAGGTGGCGCCCGCGCTGCGGCTCGCTTCGGTGGGCGGGGTCTGGCTGGTCGGCCTGCTGGTCGTGGCGGTGAACTGCGCGGTGGCGCTGCTGCTGACGGCGCCGGGGGCGCGGGTTCCGGCGCTGGCCGGGGTGACGGGCTGCGCGGTGCTGACGGGGGTGGTGTGGCTGTGGGCGCCCCGTCCGGAGGTCTCCGGGGTGCTGCGCGTGGCCGTCGTACAACCGGGTCCGGTCGAGGACGGCCCGGACAGCGCGGAACGGCGGTTCGCCGTCGGGGAGCAACTGACCGCAGCCCTGGCCGGGGCTCCGACCGCGCCTACGGGGACCTCGGCAGGACTGCGCCCCGACCTCGTGGTGTGGGGAGAGAGCAGTGTCGGCGAGGACCTGACGGCCCGCCCGGACCTGGCCCGGCGGCTCGCCGCCCTGTCGGCGCGGGTGGGGGCTCCGCTGCTGGTCAACGTGGATGCGCGGGCCGCCGACCGGCCGGGGATCCGCAAATCGGCGGTGCTCGTCGGTCCCGCGGGCCCGACCGGTGACCGGTACGACAAGATGCGTCTGGTCCCCTTCGGGGAGTACGTGCCGGCCCGCGAGCTGCTGGGCTGGGCCACCTCGGTCGGCAAGGCGGCGGACGAGAACCGGGTCCCGGGCGACGCACCGGTCCTGATGGACCTGCCCGGCCGGGCGGACGTCCGCCTCGGCCCGCTGGTCTGCTTCGAGTCGGCGTTCCCCGACATGAGCCGCCGCCTGGTCCGCGACGGAGCCGCCGTGCTGATCGACCAGTCGGCCACGTCCACCTTCCAGGACGGCTGGGCCCCGGCCCAGCACGCCTCGCTGTCCGCGCTGCGGGCGGCGGAGACCGGGCGGCCCGAGGTGCACGCCGCCCTGACCGGGGTCAGCGCGGTGCACGGGCCGTCCGGCGAGCGGATCGGTTCCGCACTGTCCACCTCGGCGCGGACGGCGCGGGTGTACGAGGTCCCGCTCGCCCGGGGCACGACCCTCTACGTCCGCTTCGGGGACTGGGCGGTGGGCGCGGCGCTGGCCGCCCTGGCCGCGTACTGCACGGTCGCGGGCGCCCGCTCCGTACGGCTCCGGCGGCCCCTGGGGCGGCCCCTCGGAGCGCCGGCCGGGGATCCGGCCGGGGCGCCCCTCGGGGAGTCGTCCGGGGAGTCGCTCAGGACGCCTGGTCCAGAGCCGAGCGCACGACCCGCTCGCACAGTTCGTGGGTCAGCAGCGCGTCGCGCGCGCTGAGGGTCGTGCCCGCGGCGACGGCCTCCAGGAAGGAGTCGACGACCTGCTCGATGCCGCGCTGGCGGGCCACCGACACCCAGTCCCCGCGCCGCCGGACGGTGGGCTGGCCCTTGTGGTCGATGACCTCCGCGAGGTTGACGACCTGGCGCTTGGTGTCCTGCCCGGAGACCTCCAGCACCTCCTCCGTGGAACCGGAGAGCCGGTTCATGATGCCGAGCGCGGTGAAGCCCGTACCCGACAGCTGGAGCACCACCTGGCTCATCAGGCCGTCCCGCACCACGGCCCGTACGTCGACCTGGTCGGCCTCGCCGGGCAGCAGGAAGCGCAGCGTGTCGACGACGTGGATGAAGTCGTCCAGGACGAAGGTCCGTACGTCCTCGGGCAGGCCGACCCGGTTCTTCTGCATGACGATCAGGTCGCGCGCGTGGTCGGCGCACTGCGCGTAGCCGGGCGCGTGGCGGCGGTTGAAGCCGACGGCGAGGGAGACCCCGCGCTCCTCGGCCAGTTCGACCAGGCGGCGCGATTCCGCGAGCTCGTAGGCGATCGGCTTGTCGACGTAGGTCGGCACGCCCGCTTCCAGCAGCCGTTCCACGATCTCCGGGTGAACGGCCGTCGGGGCGTGCACGAAGGCCGCGTCGAGCTTCTGGGCGAGCAGCGAGTCGAGGTCGGTGTGCAGGCGTTCGGCCGGGACCCGGTGCTGGGCGCCGACCCGTTCGAGGGTGGCCGGGGTCCGGGTCTGCAGGTGCAGTTCGAGCCCCGGGCGGGTGGTCAGGACGGGCAGGTACGCCTTCTGCGCGATGTCGCCGAGTCCGATACAGCCGACCTTCACCGGGACCTCCAGGTTCGTTCCTTGTGGGAGTACGCAGCCTAATCGGTGGTGGCCACGCACGGGTTCGACCAGGATGGGCCCCATGACGACCAGCGACGGATCCCACCGCTCCGAACCCTCCACCACGGCCGACGAGCGCGAGATGCTCGACGGCTGGCTCGACTACCACCGCGCCACCTTGGCCTGGAAGTGCGAGGGACTGTCCGACGCGCAGCTGCGCGCCACCCCGTTGCTGCCGTCCGAACTGAGCCTGCTGGGGCTGGTGCGCCACATGGCCGAGGTGGAGCGGTACTGGTTCCGGGAGATCATGCTGGACGAGGAGCTGCCCGAGCTGTTCTGCACCGCCGACGACCCGGACGGGGACTTCCACTTCGCCGACGAGGACACCTGGGCCGCTTCCGAGCAGGTCTGGCAGACCGAGATCGAGCTGGCCCGGCAGGCCGTGGCCGGCCGCTCCCTGGACCTCGCGTCCAAGCCCGAGAGCCACCGCCGGGGCGAGGTGTTCAGCCTGCGCTGGGTCTACACCCACATGATCGAGGAGTACGCGCGCCACAACGGCCACGCCGACCTGCTGCGCGAGCACCTCGACGGCGCCACGGGCGAGTAGCCGTCACCCGTGCGGGGTGAATATCGGCTCCGGGTTTTCGCAACGGGGTCTTCGCACAGCAGAGTTGTGTGAGTGCATCCAACCCGAACCACGACAAAACTGCTGCTCGGCGTCGCCTGTGCGGTCTCGGCCGTCTCCGGCTGCGTGAACGTGACCCCGCCCCCCGTGCAGCCGGCGCCCGGCACCGGCACCCCGGGCGCACCGCCCCGGCACGAGCCCCGCGGCGGGCCGGGGGCCGCGCCGGTGGTCGTCCGGGCACCCGCCCTGGAGGCGCTGGAGGCCGTGGAGGCGCTGCCGGGGCGGCCTGCCGGGCCGGCGCCCTCCACGTCCGGCCGGGCCGCCGTCCCGCGGGCCGGTGAGCCCGCCGCGGAGGCGGCCGGGAACGGGCGGCCCGGAGGCCGCGGAGCCCCGGCGGCCGCTGCGCCGGTCCCGGACATCCCGGAGCCCCGGCGGCACGGCGGGCAGCGGGACCACGCCGACGGGCGTCCCGGCGGGCAGCACCCCGGGCGGCCCCGGTCCGAGGGCGCCGAGGTGCCGCGGGAGCTGGTGCGGGAGCTGCCGGTGCGGCCGGCCGACGTGTGCGCGCTGGGCCGCCGGCACGGGCGCTGGCATCCGGACAGCCCGGAGGCCCGTATCTGCGCGGGCGTCCAGGGCGGCTGACGGCCCGGCCCCGGGTCCCGGCCCCCGCTCCCCCGGCTCCGCTACTGGTTCTGCTCCGGGAACGGCCGGGGCTCCTCCCCCGGTTCCTCCGCGAGCCGGCGCTCCAGCCGGGCGATGGCGGCGCGCACGCCGTTCCCGTACCCGTCGTCGGCCAGGGCCCCGGCGGCGGCGCGGGCCCGCGCCAGGTGGATCCTGGCCGCCTCGGGGCGCCGTAGCTTCACGTAGTCGGCGGCCAGGCTCAGGTGCAGCGACGGGTAGAAGACCCGCACGGCCGAGGGCGGACCGGGACCGTCGGAGTCGGCGTGTGCGGCGGCCAGGGCCCGCAGGTCCCAGGCCAGCTCCTCGGCGGGGTCGTCCTGCGCGTCGGCGAGGTAGTGCGCGAGCGTGCAGCGGTGCAGGGAGTCGCCCTCCGTGCCGATCTCGGACCAGATCTCGCCGAGCCGGTTGCGGGCCTCCTCGCGGTCGCCGGCGTGCAGCAGGATGGCGGCTTGGCCGATCCTGGTCATGACGGCGTCCTCCGACGCCTCCTGCTGCTCCGTCAACGCGGCCTCCGGCTCGTTCCCGTCAGACCTGCTCCGGTCTGATCATCAAGACGCTAGCCGGAGGCACCTGCAATGCCGCCTAGGCGCGGTCGGTCATCGGCCCAGGTCCGGGATCCGCCAGTCGATCGGCGCATGGCCCTGGGCGGCGACGGCCTCGTTGATCTGGGTGAAGGGCCGGGAGCCGAAGAACTTCTTGGCCGACAGCGGCGAGGGGTGGGCGCCCTTGACGACCGCGTGCCGCTCCTCGTCGATCAGCGGGAGCTTCTTCTGCGCGTACGCCCCCCAGAGGACGAAGACGGCCGGGTCGGGGCGCTCGGCCACCGCGCGGATCACCGCGTCGGTGAACTTCTCCCAGCCCTTGCCCTTGTGCGAGTTGGGCTCGGCCTCGCGGACGGTGAGGACCGCGTTGAGCAGCAGGACGCCCTGTTCGGCCCACGGCATCAGGTAGCCGTTGTCCGGGATGGGGGTGTCCAGCTCGGCCTGCATCTCCTTGTAGATGTTGCGCAGCGAGGGCGGGGTCTTCACGCCGGGCTGCACGGAGAAGCACAGTCCGTGGCCCTGGCCCGCGCCGTGGTACGGGTCCTGGCCGAGGACCAGCACCTTCACCTGATCGAAGGGTGTGGCCTCCAGGGCCGCGAAGACCTGCTCGCGGGGCGGGTAGACCGGCCCGTTCGCCCGCTCCTTCTCGACGAACTCGGTGAGCTCTTTGAAGTAGGGCTGGTCCAGTTCCCCGCCGAGGACGGGGAGCCAGGACTCGGGCAGCATCTGGGTCACGTCGACAACCTCCGGTACACGTTCTTCGATACGTCACGTCCGGTCGCGCACCTGCTTCGCGCGACTGGTCCAGAACTTACCGGTGGCCACTGACAACGCGACGCCCGGCCGCCCCGCCCGGGTGGGCGGTGCGGCCGGGCGGGGCGGCGTACGGGCCTGCTACCAGCTGGTCTTGCGGTACAGCTCCCACAGCTGCATGACGGTCTGCGGGTCGAGCGCCCGCTCGGCGCCGGCGATGTCGTCGCGGGCGGCGACGTACAGCTTGCCCTGCCACAGGGGCAGCAGCCGGACGTCGTTGGCGAAGATCTGCTGGGCCTTCTCGAACTCGTGGATGCCGGCCGACCGGTCGCTCTCGCGGCGGGACTTGGGCAGGATCACGTTCAGGATCTCGGCGGACTCGTACGGGGTGCCGACCGCGTTCTCCTTGCCGACGAACGGCGCGATGAAGTTGTCCGGGTCCGGGAAGTCGGGGAACCAGCCGCGGCCGAAGACCGGGTACTCGCCCTTCTTGTAGCCGACCTGGAATTCCTTCCACGGCTGGCCGCGCAGGGTGATCTTGAAGAGCCCGCTCTCGTCGAGCTGGCGCTTGAGCTCGGTGAACTCGTCCGCGGTGGAGGCGCCGTAGCGGTCGGTGGTGTACCAGAAGGTCAGGTTCACCGGCGTGGGGATCCCGGCGTCCTTGAGGGCCTTCTTGGCCTTGGCCACGTCCGGCTGGCCGTAGGAGTCGTAGAACGGCGTCTTGTGGCCGACGACCCCCTTGGGGACCATCGAGTAGAGCGGCTCGGCGGTGCCCTGGTAGACCTTCGAGACGAGCGCACCGCGGTCGACGATCTGCGCGATCGCCTGCCGCACCTCGACCTTCGCGACCTGCGGGTCCGTGGGGTTGAAGATCAGGTACCGGATCTCCGCGCCGACGTTCTCGACGACCTGGACGCCCGCGTCGTGCGAGGCGGGGGCCTGGAGGTCCTTGACCTCGTCGGCGGAGAGGCCGCGGTAGGTCGCGTCGATCTCCTTGCCCTTGAGGGCCGCGATCATCTTCTTGGAGTCCGCGAAGTAACGGATGGTGACCCCGCCGTTGCGGCGGTTGGCGAAGCCGTTGTAGCTCTCGTTGCGGTTCAGGACCGCCTCGCCGGCCTCCTTGTACGACTCCAGGGTGTACGGGCCGGAGCCGGTCACCTTGTCGCCCTCGCGCAGCTTGTCGGCCGGGTACTGCTTCGGCGAGACGAGCGAGGCGGCCGGGGAGCCGAGCACGAAGGGGAAGGTGGCGTCCGGGGTGTTCAGGTGGAAGACCACCGTCTGCGCGTCCGGGGTCTCGATCTTGTCGAGGCTGCCGAAGAGGGCCTTGGGGCCGGACGGGGCGTTGATGGTCTTGATCCGGTCCAGGGAGTGCTTGACGGCCTTGGCGTCGAGCGGCTCGCCGTCGGAGAACTTCAGGCCCTTGCGCACGGTGCAGCGGTACGACTCGTTCCCGGAGTCGGTGAACTCGCAGTTCGAGGCGGCGTCCGGCTGGGGCTTGGTGGCACCCGTGGGGAACGCCAGCAGGGTCTGGTAGACGTTCCGGTAGAGCTCCCAGGAGCCGTCCCAGGCCGCGGCGGGATCGAGGGTCGTGGGTGCGCTCGTCGTTCCGACGACAATCCGCTGTTCTCCATTGCCGCCGTCGTCCGAAAACAGGCCGCATCCTGAGAGCAGGGATATGGACGCAAGGGCCGCAGTGATCTGCAGGCATCTGGTCCGGTTGAACACGTGCACGCTCCTCGATCAGCCAGGGGTGCGGCAGACCCTACCGCAGAGCATCACGAAACCAATGGGTAGGTTTCGTGCGGCACTTGACCGATTTAGTGCCCATTCGGTACGCATTTGCCTCCCCTTCGGAGGCAAATGCGTCCGATTATCGGTCAATGCACCCCGGCATTAAGGAACATTCCCCCGTCGACGACGAGAGTTTGTCCCGTGACCCATTCCGCTTGTGCAGATGTGAGGAACGCGGCGGCCCCTCCGATGTCCTCCGGAAGCCCCAGGCGGCCCAGCGGGTACGCCGCGGCGGCCTCCTGCTCCCGGCCCTCGTAGAGCGCCTGCGCGAACCGGGTCTTGACCACCGCGGGCGCGATCGCGTTGACCCGGACCCCCGGCGCCATCTCGTGGGCGAGCTGCAGCGTCAGGTTGACCATGGCCGCCTTGCTCATCCCGTACGCCCCGATGAAGGGCGAGGCGGAGACGCCGGCGATCGAGGCGATGTTGACGATCGCCCCGCCGTTCTCCTTCTGCCAGGCGTGCCAGGTCCGCTGGGCGAAGCCGAGCGCCGAGATCACGTTGGTCTCGAAGACCTTGCGGGCGACCCCGAGGTCCAGGTCGGCGATCGGCCCGAAGACCGGATTGGTCCCCGCGTTGTTGATCAGGAAGTCGACGCGGCCGAAGGCCTCCATCGTGCGTTCCACGGCGACGGCCTGGTGGGCCTCGTCGTGCGCCTTGCCCGCGACCCCGATCACCCGGTCCGCGCCGAGCCGCTCGACGGCCTCCTTGAGGGCCTCCTCGTTCCGGCCGGTGATGCAGAGCCGGTCCCCGCGCGCCACCAGCGCCTCGGCGATGCCGTAGCCGATGCCCCGGCTCGCACCGGTGATCAGTGCGACCTTGCCGCTGTCCGTTCCGTCGTACGTCATAGCGTGCGCCTGCCTCTCGTCAGCTGAGCGGGCCGCCGGCCACGTACATGACCTGGCCGGAAACGAAGCCGGCGGACTCGCCGGTGAAGAAGGCGATCGCGTTGGCAACGTCGTCCGGGCGCCCGACGCGCTGCACCGGGATCTGGGTGGCGGCCGCGGCCTGGAAGTCCTCGAAGTCCATGCCGACCCGGGCGGCCGTGTGGGCGGTCATCTCGGTGACGATGAACCCGGGGGCGACGGCGTTCGCGGTGATGCCGAACTTGCCGAGCTCGATGGCCAGGGTCTTGGTGAAGCCCTGCAGGCCGGCCTTGGCCGCCGAGTAGTTGGCCTGGCCGCGGTTGCCGAGCGCCGAGCTGCTGGACAGGCTCACGATCCGGCCGAACTTGGCCGCCACCATGTGCTTCTGACAGGCCTTCGACATCAGGAACGCACCGCGCAGGTGCACGTTCATGACGGTGTCCCAGTCGGTGTCGCTCATCTTGAAGAGCAGGTTGTCCCGCAGCACACCCGCGTTGTTGACGAGGATGGTCGGGGCGCCGAGCAGGGTCACCACCCGTTCGACGGCCGCCTCCACCTGCGCGCTGTCGGAGACGTCGCAGCCGATCGCGACGGCCGTGCCGCCGGCCGCCGTGATCGTCTCCACGGTGTCCTTGCAGGCCGCCTCGTCCAGGTCGAGGACGGCGACCGCCCGGCCTTCGGCGGCCAGGCGTACGGCAGTGGCGGCGCCGATGCCCCGGGCCGCCCCGGTCACGATCGCGACGCGCTGCTCGGTGGTGGACATGCTGGATCTCCTCGCCCTCGGAAAAGCGGCCCCTCATGGGTGAGCAACCGCTTAGTAGCTTCAGCTGAGGAGACGCTAGGAGCCCTGGCACTCCGTGTCAACGGGGAGCAGATCCAGCCGACTACCGGACCAGCAGGTCCAGCAGTCGCTCCACCTCGGCGGCGGGGTCCGCCGTCAGTCCCGTGTGGACCGGGCCCGGCTGCACCACCGTGCTGCGCGGCGCGATCAGCCACCGGAACCGCCGCCCCGCGTCGTCACCCGCCGCCTGGCCGGCGGACTCGCCGCCCTCGCACACGCCCTCGACCCCGCGCAGGGCGGCCCGCACCCCGGCCACGTCGGCCTTCGGGTCCAGGGCGAGGAGCTTGGCCTCGTCGAGGTGGGTGCGCGCGCGGACGTAGGACCGCGCCCGGCAGTAGACGATCACGCCGGCGTTGAAACACTCGCCGCGCTCCATCCGGGGCACCACACGCACCACCGCGTACTCGAACACGTCCCGCTTGATCACTCGCTGTCGCTCTTCATCTTCCGGGGACGGGGGTCGAGGCGGTCGGCGAGCCAGCCGGGCGGACCCGACCGGACCTTCGCCTCGGCCTCCATCGTGATCCTCTCGTGGATCGTGGCCGCGCGCGGCAGCAGGGCCTCCACATAAGCGCGGCGCAGCGCGTCGGTGGAGTCGAAGCCCGGCTCGTCGACCAGCCACTCGTCGGGCACGTCGGCGGCCACCTCGGTGAGCAGCTCCTCGGTGACCAGCGGCGCGAGCGCGGCCGCCGCCGCGGCGATGTCCGGGCCGACCGGGGCCAGTACGTGGTCGGAGGCGTTGTAGGGCTTGGCGGCGGCGCTCTCGGCGGTGGGCCAGTTGTGGTGCCAGATCATGGTGGCGCCGTGGTCGATGAGCCAGAGGTCCCCGTGCCAGACCAGCATGTTCGGGTTGCGCCAGGACCGGTCGACGTTGTTGATCAGTGCGTCGAACCAGACCACGCGCCCCGCCTCGACGGGGTCCACCTGGTAGGCGAGCGGGTCGAAGCCGATGGAGCCCGGGAGGTAGTCCATCCCGAGGTTCAGCCCGCCGCTGGCCTTGAGCAGCTCCTGGACCTCCTGGTCGGGCTCGCCGAGCCCGATCACCGGGTCGAGCTGCATCTGCACCAGCCGGGGGACGCGCAGCCCCAGCCGCTGGGCCAGGCGGCCGCAGATGACCTCGGCGACCAGGGTCTTGCGACCCTGGCCGGCTCCGGTGAACTTCATGACGTACGTGCCGAGATCGTCGGCTTCCACGATTCCGGGGAGCGAGCCGCCCTCCCGCAGAGGCGTGACGTAACGGGTCGCGATCACTTCTGTGAGCATTTCCCCAGGCTATCCGGCCGTCCGGCTACGCATCCAAGGCATATCCGGTCACCCCTGCAGGCACCATTCGGTGAACCCTTCGATGCTGTCGTCCACGCGCGCGTCCTCGTCCGCCACGGCGGCCGTGCGGAAGAACCGGACCTCCTGGAAGTGCAGCTCCATGGCGCTGACGAGGCTCCGCAGGCGGAGCACCTCGCAGAGCCAGGTCCGCGCCTCGCTGCCGTCGAGGCCGGCTGGTACCAGGCCGTGCTCGGCGAGCAGGTCCGTCTTGCTGATCGCGACCGCCAGGCGGGCGCGCTTCAGCGGGGCGCCCATCGCGGCCACCGCCTGGACCGACCGGGCGAAGACCTCCTCGGGATCGACCGTGGAGCCGAGGGTGCGGTCCAGCAGCGGACCCGGCGCCGGGTCCGTCGCGGCCCAGAACTCCTTCACCGCCATCGGGTCGAGGACGAAGACGAAGGTGCGCGCGGCCCGCGCGTAGCGCAGCGCGTCGGTTTCCTCGCGGTCGACGAACCGCTCGCCGGCCGTGTCGAAGAGGTGCACCAGCCGCCGGGAGCGGCCGCCGCCGAGGACGAAGGAGTGCGCCCGGGGCAGGGCCTTCTGGGTGGCGCGCGTGTTCCCGCGCATCCGCAGCACCTCGCGCAGCACCTGGTAGTTGGCCTCCGACTCCTCGTCGGCGAGGGTGAGCGCCGGCCCGCCGTTCGCCGCCGCGCGCTCCAGGGACAGCAGCATGGCCGCCATCAGCTGCGTCTTGCCCGCCGCCCGTCCGCCGATCAGCGGTATCACCACCTCGGGCATGTGGCCGGCGTCCGTGTTCATCGGCTTCCCGCAGTGGGGGTGGACGCAGTACGCCTGGAGCCGCGCGTCCCGGCTCATCAGCATCAGCAGGGTCGGCATGCGCTGTCCGCATTGGCAGCGCCGCCGGAAGATGCCGTACGTGCCGGGGCGGATGTCCGCGTGCCGGCGCCGGCAGGTGGGGCGCGGGCAGTCGTACGCGGGATAGGGGACGCGTTCGAAGCAGTGCGGGCACAGCATGCCCGTGCGGAGGTGCTTCACCCACAGCACCGCCCGGTCGACGGCCCGCAGCGCACCGGCGAGGAGCCGGGCGCCGCCCGCCAGCAGGGCCAGCACCACCGCGTGCAGGGCCAGCAGCACGGCGAGCGGCGGCAGGGCGACCACCAGGCCCGTGCAGAGTCCCAGGTACAGCGCGAGACCGTACGGGACGGTGAAGGCCCGGTTGTGCGCCGGAGCGGTGAACTGCCGCGTGGTCACGGCCCGGAAGGAGTCGCCGACCGTGGTGACGTACGACCGGCGCTCCAGCACGAGGATCTGGCGCAGGTCGCGGGAGGCCGGTCCGAAGAAGTAGTTGCGGTACGCCTTCACCTGCTCGTCCTGGGGACGGTAGGGCGCGATCGTCTGGAACTCGGGGGTGCGCCGGTGCACGACGCCGACCACCGTGCGTCCGTACCCGGCGAGCACCTGCATCACCAGGGCGAGGCCGCGCAGGGCGGCGATGACCGGGACGAAGGGCAGGAACGCGCCGAGCGCGAGGAGGTAGAGGGCGGGGACGAGGACGAAGGTGATGATTTCATCCACGGCGCATCACTCTCCCTTATTCTTGCGGGACGTGTCGGGACTCTTCTTCCGGGACGTGTCGGGACTCGCCTCATCGGGCGCCGAAGGTGCGGACGCCCTCGCGCCGGGTGGATCCGCGGCGGCGGGCGTGGAGCGGCGGCCGAAGGGCCAGCGCGACCGGCGCTGCGGGCTGCTGCGCCGGGCCTCGGCGTACTCGGCGTAGCGGTCGGCCAGTCCGGGCTGGTGGGGCCGTACGGCCGCCTCCAGTCGTGCCAGGTCCGGCAGGCGCCAGTGCGTGGCGGGATGGGCGCGGATCGCCATCACGAGCTCCAGCTGGGCCTGGGTGCACGGGGACCGCCCCGTCAGGGTGGCCACCGTGGCGACATGGCTGAGCAGTACGTCGCCGATCCCCTCGCCGCCCGTGACCCTGCGGTACACGTCCGTCAGGTAGCGGTCCAGGTCGCGGTCGCTCAGCTCCGACAGCCGGCCGCGCAGTCGCGGGATGTCGGCGGGCAGCCACAGCATGGCGGGCACCAGGCACAGGCTCGTGAGCGCGAGCGTCGCGGACCATCGGAGCTTCGGCGGGACGTCGAAGGCCTCGAGGAGGTCCGTGGCCTCGACGGCCTCACGGAGGGCCCTGTTCAGATCGAGGGCGATCCGTACGCGCTCCCCCACGTCCGCGGGCAGCCATGCGAAGCGGCCCGGATCGGCGAGCAGCCCGCACAGGCGCAGACAGGCCGCCAGGGACTCTTCTTCCTGGATGTCCTGGCCCAGCGCGCGGCGGAACCATGCGCCGACCGCCTCGTCCACCGGTTCCGCGGCGGGCAGCAGCCTGGCGATCCAGGCCGCTTCCTCGTGGGACCAGGTCCGCGAAGGTCGCCAGAGGGCGCTGACGAGCTCCTCGTCGGGCGAGGTGCGCCCCCGGATCTTCAGGATCTTGAACATGATCGGAACCGTGTCCGAGGGCATCCGTTCGGCCCTGGCCCGCAGGTGGTGCTCCAGGACCAGGGGGCGGTCCGCCAGGTCGGCTTCGCGCAGGAGGTCGGCCGGGAAGTGCGACAGCAGCTGCTCTTGGCCGGAGCGTCCCTTCAGCACCTCCTCCACCGCCGCGGCCAGGGATTCGCGCATCGCCGGCAGGACGCGCAGGAGTTCGGACACCTCGTCGAGCAGGTCGTCGGTACTCGAGGCGAGCAGCGCGTGAGCCAGGCCCAGGGTCTCCCGCTCCACGGCCTCCCGGGTCAGGGAGAGCCGGGCGCCGACGGCCCAGAGCAGCAGGCGGGTCCGCTCGCGGGGGGTCCGCGCCTCCGCCGCGAGCCGCTCCCACAGGGCCGTGGCCCGCTCGCGCGTCGTCGGGTCGTCGATCGGCACCGGCGGGGCGGCGTTCCCGGCGGCGCGGATGTAGGCCCGCATCCGCGACGCGTGCAGTTTCCCCTCGATCTCCCGGTGCACGCCGATGTCGCCTCCGGCCTTCGCGGCCGCGCTCAGCATGGCCAGCCGGCCGTCGTCGAGGTCCCGGTGCTTGCGGTGGATGTCGTCCGCGACGGTCGCCCCGAGTGCGCCCAGGTGGTCGGCCCCGGCCAGCCAGTCGATCACCGCGTGGGCGTCGGCCTTGGTGAGCGTGATGCCGCCCGCGCACGCCGCCGCGGCGACGGGGGCGTGCCAGTCGTCCGGCGTCTCCTCCCCGCCCCGTGTGTAGTCGGCCGTCCAGGACCAGACGAGCCGGACGGAATCGACGCCGATCCTGGTGAGGAGGCGGACCAGGTCGCTGACGGGCACCTCCGGAAAGACGCCCCGCGAGAAGTCGAAGACGGTGTACGCCGCTTCGTCGTCCGTGCCGAAGGCGAGCTGCGCCTCCGGCACGGTGCCGATCAGGTGCAGGCGGCTCCGGGCCGGGCGGAAGACGTAGGTGGCGAAGGAGAGTCCGCGGGCGAGCGGGGGCGGCAGCAGGTAGGAGACGGCGGCGAACCAGCGCGCGATCCGTTCGGTGTCGCGGTCGACCACCACCACCGAGCCGTGTTCGGTGAGCGCGGCGAACACGGCGGCCAGCAGCTCCGGCAGCCGGGCCGCGTGGGGATGCCCGCGCAGGAACTCGGCCACTTCCCGGACACCGAGCGGTCCGGGCGCGGGCGCCGCGAGCGCCGGGATCTCCGTGGCCGGGGCCACCGTACGGGTCCACACGGGCGAGTTCCACAGCTCGATCCCGAGCATCCCGCCCGAGGCCTCCCGGAAGTCCTCGCTGTGCAGGGCGTGGGCGAAGTAGTTGCCGAAGCGGCGGGCGGAGTCGCGGCCCACGTACCGCACGCACAGCGCGGTGGCGCGGCGCCCGTCCCGGTCGTAGGGCCGGTAGCAGAGGTTGACCGGGCAGCGCTCCAGCAGTTCCGGCGTGTCCGACTCCACCAGGGAGCGGGGCGGCTCGTACCCGGCCAGGGCCTCCACGGCCTGCCGGGTGCCCGCGGTGACGCCCGGACTGACGGCGTTGAACTGGAAGCCGGAGAACCCGCTGAGCCCGTGCTCGCAGGAGGTGTAGTAGAGCTGCTGGAAGTGCTTCATCCCCGGCCCGCCTTCGGCACCGAACCGAACTCGCTCAGGAGCCACAGCAGGGGGTCGGCGACCCGGTACGGCTGGATGCCGGTGGGGGCGACCCGGGCATCGGTGGTGGGGTGGCGGCCGAGTGCGGAGACCCCGAAGTACCGGTAGCGGGAGTAATGGTTGTCCAGCAGGTGGTCGATCGGCACGCCGTCCCAGTCCTTGAGGAGCCGGCGCACCTCCTCGTGGACGTTCAGGCTGTCACCGACGTCGAAACGGTCCCGCGCGGGCACGTGGTCGCGCAGCGGACTGCCGGCATCGAGCAGGTGCCAGAAGGCGTCCATCTTCGAGAAGACGACGGCGATCGGGATATCTATCTTCTGGGCGGCCCGGCCGGAGCCGCGGGCGAGCAGCAGGTTGGTCACCCGGGAGAGGACGTTGATGGGAGGGTCGAGCCCCTCGCTGCCCGGCAGCGGGGTGCCGGGCAGGGCGTTGTCGCGGGCGCCGGGCATCTGCAGCGGGTCGAGCAGCAGCACGATGCCGTCGGCGCCGGCCAGATAGCGGGTGTTGAGTTCCACGTTCTCCCGGGAGTTGAAGTCCTCGCCGGCCGTGTCGAAGAAGGACAGGACCGTGTGCTGCGGGCGTTCGCCGAGCAGCGTGCGCCGGCGCAGGCCGAAGCGGAAGACCAGCGGGTCCACGCGGTTGAGGTTGGTGGAGGCCGTCTGGGTGCCGGGGAACATCTGGTTGTCTCGGTAGAGGCGGTCCTCGTAGTCGGAGCTGAAGCGCCGCATCGTCTCGTCGTCCGAGCCCATCAGGGCCGCTCCGAAGGCCTCTCCGATCCGGTTGCGCATCTCGTGGAGCAGCACCGTCATGTAGACGGTCTTGCCGGACGCCTTCGGCCCGACCAAGGCGATCAGACGGTTGTCCATCATGCCGAACTGCACAGGCAGTTCGGAGTGGCAGACCGGGCAGATCCGGTAGGTGGTCTCCCCGTCGCAGTCCGGGCAGACGGCCGTGGGCTTGCGGCCGTCGGCGGCGAAGTCCGGTCCGAGGTCGTGGCTGCGGCGCGGTCCCTTCCGCTGGTCGAGCACCTGGTCGCGGCGCCGCTCGCACTGCTTTCCCGTCCGGCTCAGCCGGCTGTGGCAGCGGAACCGGATCTCGCGCGGGGCGAAGTTCTCGTAGCAGTAGGGGCAGATGAGGCGTTTGGCCATCAGGTGACTCGCAGTCTGTGCAGCGCCGTCGGGCGGATGTCGATACCGAAGTCGGTGCCCGCGTCCGCGTGCGCCGGGAAGCAGACCAGCCAGGACGGGCCGCGCGTGGCGGGCAGCGGGAACTCCACGGTCAAGGGGGTGGCTGCGGACAGCCGCTGTGCGGGCACCTCGTGCAGGACGGTGCCCTCGGCCGTACTGGTGGGGCGGAAGCGGCCGAGGCTGTGGACGATGCGCAGACCGGGCAGGTCGCAGCCGTCCTCGGAGGTGAAGGTGACCGAGGCCACCCGGCCCGTGAGCCGGCGGCGCACGCTCGGCTCGTACGAGACGACCGTCGGGGCGGCCGGGACGAGCAACGAGGAGGCTCCTTCGCAGTCCTCGCCGAGATCCGCCACCAGGGCCTCCACGGTGAGGGTGACGGCCCCGTTGCCGACGGCCAGGTCGAAGCCGCCGTCGTGCTCGTACACCCGGCGACGGCACACGGTGTCCCCCGTGCCCACGGCGGCACCGGAGATGTTGCCCTCCCGGCGCCAGCGCACCCGCGCGCTCAGGGCGCCCTCGGGCCACGCCCACAGCACGAGGAGGTGGTCCCCGCGCCGGACGTACTGGAGCTGGCCCACCGGGACCGCGTACTGGGGCCGCGGATCGGCGGGGGACCGCGGCGGGTCCTCGGCCGTGATGTCGTACGGGTCGCTGCCGGGCGGGGCCGGGGAGCCGTACTCGGGCTCGGGCTGTCGGTGGGGCTCGGGGTGGGGCTCGGGCTCGGGGTGGTGAGCGCTCGGCGGGGGCGGTGGCGATGTCTCCGGAGAGCCGGGGGCATCCGTGGACGCGGTGCCGGCCGTCGGGGATTCGGCGTACGGCGGCTCGGCGTACGGGGCGCGCGCGGGCTCGGCGTGCGGCTGCGGCGCGGCCGCTTCGGGCTCGGGGGGCGCGAAGGCGTCCTCCTGCCCGGCCGGCCCGCCGCCCTGCCGCGGGGCGGGCTCGGGGTCCTCCACCGGGGGGCGCCCGGTGCGGGGCTCCGGGTCCGTCGGCGCGCCGGCGGGTTCGGGGTCCAGGAGGGTGTCCACGGACTCGGGACCGCCCGCGTACCGGGTGTCCCCGCCGGGGCGACCGGTCGCCGTACGCAGGTAGCCCGAGTCGGCGTACCCGGTCTCCGCCCGGCCCGGCCTCCCCGCGGAGCCGGTGACGACGCGCAGTACTCCGAAGTCCCGGAGCTCCAGCAGCCCGAGCACGACCGCGAGTTCGGGGCGGTCGCAGCGCACCGTCAGGCCCTGCGCGGCCGGGAGGGCCTCGATCGCGGTCCGCAGGCCGGGCTCGGCGCCCATTCCGCCGGCCAGCAGCACCGTGTCCACGGCCGGTTCCGCGGTGCCGAGCTGGTCCGCGACGGCGGCGAGCAGGCGCTCCCGCAGGGGCGCCACCGCCCGCTCGAACTCGCTCCGGTCCAGGGTCAGCGCATGCCGGCCGCCCGCGGCGTCCTCCACGGCCTCGGTGACGGCGTCCGCGTCGCCGAGCGCCCGTCGCAGGGCCTCCGCCGCGCCGAGCGGGTCCACGCCGTCCGGCAGGCGGCCGGCGAGTTCGGCGGCGACCGCCGCGTCCCAGTCGTCGCCGCCGAGCCGGAGGCTGAGGCAGCGGACCACGTGCACGGTGAGGTCGGGGGCGACGGCCAGGACGCTCAGGTCCAGCGTGGTCGCCCCCTGGTCGCAGACCAGGACCGTGTGGTCCACGCCCTGCGCGACGGCCCCGTAGTGCAGGGCCACGGCCACGGGCTCCGGTACGACGCGTCCGACCTCGAGCCCGGAGCGCTCCACCGCGTACCGCAGCTCGTCCTCCCGACCGCCCGACACGGGGAGTCCGAGAGCGGCCGTGCGGTCCGGTTCCGCCCCGTGGCCCCCCTCACCCGGCGGGGCGGATCCGATCAGCAGGGGCAGGGCCCGGACCGGGTCGAGGACGCCGTCCGCACCGGTGAGCCGGGTCGTAGTCACCTCCGGCAGGCCGTCGGGGCCGACCCGCGCGACCCGCCCGAAGCGGTGTCCCAGGTCGATGGCGATCATGACCGTACGCTCCCTTCGCCCTCGAACGGCCCCGCACCTTCGGCGGTGACCCACGGCAGGCCGTCGGCCCCGAGGCCGACCCGGATCCGGCTGCCCGGCTCCGGACGGTTCACCAGCAGGTGGCCGACGACGGCCGAGCGCACCAGTTCCAGTTCGTTGCGGATCTGCCGCCCGCCGTAGGCCTGGTGCGCGGGGTCCGCCATCCGCTCCGTGATCCACGGGTGCAGAGTGTCCGTGTCGGGTACCAGCTCCACGCGGTGGCGTTCCCGGACCGACTCGGCGAGCTCTCCGAGCAGCCGGTCGGCGATCCTGGCGACGTGCTCGGGGCGCAGCATGTCGAAGACGACGACGCCCGGCTTGAGCCGGCCGTAGATCTCCGGCCTGCCGATCTGCCGGAACTTCTCCTCCACGGCGCGGGTGAAGTGCGCCTCCAGCTGGGGGTACGAGAGCCGGTCGCGCTCCTCCAGCAGGCTCAGGACCTGATCCGCCCCCGTGTTGGAGGTGAAGATGATCAGGCACTGGGAGAAGTACGCCGTCTGGCCGCGGCCGTCGGTGAGCCGGCCGTCCTCCAGGATCTGCAGGAACTTGTCCAGCACCTTGGGGTGGGCCTTCTCGATCTCGTCGAAGAGCAGCACGCTGAAAGGCCGTTCCTGCACGCGGCGGGTCAGCTCGCCCCCCTGTTCGTGGCCGATGTAGCCGGGTGGTGCGCCGGCCAGGCGTTCGGCGGCGTGCTCCTGCTGGTACTCGCTCATGTCGAAGCGGGCGTAGGCACTCTGATCGCCGAACATCAACTCGGCCACGGCCTTGGCGAGTTCGGTCTTGCCGACGCCGGTCGGTCCGACGAAGAAGAAGGCGCCCCGGGGTCGAGCGTTCCCCGAACTGCCGAAGTCGACGCCCACGAAGGCGGACTGCAGGGCGGAGGCCACGGCGTTCACGGCCACGCTCTGGCCGACCACCCGGGAGCCGAGGGCCCCGGCGGCACCCGCGACGGTCTCCCGGTCGAGCTGGGTCCACGGGTCGACGCTCACGTTGAGCCGGTGCAGTTCCAGCAGCTTGTCGGGCTTCCGCAAGGGCGCCTTGCGCATACGCGAGGTCCTGGTGAGGGACTCGATGTCCCAGCCCAGCATGCCGTCGGTGGCTCCTACGAGGGCTTCGAGATCGGCGCGCGAGGATTCGTGCGCCCCGTTGAAGTCGTGGAGCAGCCAGCTGAGCCACAGCCTCCGTTCGCTGGGGTCGGGCGGGCCGATGTGGAGTGCGGCGACCCTCGGGTCCTCCAGGTGGAACCAGCCGGGCAGCCTCCCGACGTCGCCCACAGCGCACAGGACCGCGTTGCGTGCGTGCGGGGCATCGCCCGCGGCGCGGCGCGGGGTCACGGCGTCCGTCATCGCGGCGCGCAGCCTCAGGTAGCCCAGGTGCGATTCGGGGTGGCCGGACGGCAGGTGGTGGTCGACGTCCTCGAAGACGAAGGCTACGGCCGCGTCGGGCTGGGCCACCAGGCCGTGCACGGTGGCGACGATGTCCTCGAAGGAGCGCGGTCGGCCCGACTGCCGCGGCGTCAGCAGGCGTTCGCGGCCGCGGTCCCGCTCGTCCCCGCGCCGGGCGCGGGCGGTCGCGTCCGGCGCGCCGTCGAGCGGTCCATCCGCGACCCCCCGCCCCTGTGGCGGCCGCGCTCCCGCGGCGCCCGGGGGCGTTCCGGTCCCGGCAGCCCCGCCCGGCGCGGCAGCCCCGCCCGGGGGCCGCGCGCGCTCGGAGGACCGCCCTTCGCGCAGCTCGTCGAAGCGCTCGGCGTGGCCTTCCAGCGGAAAGACGAGCCCGCCGACCGGATCCCACCAGCCGACGACCTCGGCGCCGCGCGCTTCGAGCAGACCGGCGACCACCTCACGGAAGGAGGCCGGCCGGTCCGCGAACCACCAGCGGTCCCTGATCTGACCGTTGAGGATCACTTGGCGCCCGCGCCTCAGCTCCCAGTCGAGGGACACCGCCCACAGCGGCATCATGCCGTCCGCGACCACCGGTTGCCCGTCCCCGGCGGGCCCGCCCGGACGCTCCGTACGCGGGGGGCGTCCCGCGCCGCCGGCCCCGCCCGCATCGGACTGCTTCACCCAGCCGACGGTGCTCACCCGGTCCAACTCCACTCCTCCGTGTCCGGCACGTGCCCCGTGTCCGTCAGCCTCTTGCCCCGCGGGCCCGGCGGCTTGCCCTGCCAGGTGAGTTCCCCGGGAACGAAGCCGTCCCCTTCGACGATGGCCTCGTGCACCCGCGCCAGGAGGTCCTCGGTGCGGTCGCACACCGCGACCTCCGGATCCGGGCGGAGGGTGACGTCGGGCTCGCCGTCGACCTGGTAGACGAGGACGGGGGTGCCGCCGCCGTCCGTGGTGATCGTGGTCTGGTACGTCGCTCCGGTCGGACGCTCGAAGCTGAGCAGCAGCTCTCCGGCCTGCTCCGCTCCCCCGGTGAAGGCGAAGCCCTCGCCGATCATGGCGTCCTGCAGCGCCTGCGCGAGGTCCATCCGGCGTGCGTACGCCAAGTGCAGCTCGTCCAGCTGTGCTTCCGCGTCGAGGAGCAGCTCCTCCAGCGCCTCGACCGCCGTCAGTGCCTCCTTCGGCGCGCCCGCCGCGAGCGGGCTCGTGACGGCGGTCAGCGCCGCCTCGATGCGCTCGGCGAGTTCGGGGTCGGCGAGCTCCCGGGCTTCGGCCGCCGCCTCTCCCACGGACTGCCGTACGACGCCGAGCCGGTCCGTCGCCTCGGTGAAGATCGCCGTCACGCGCTCCTGTTCGGCCTCCAGCGCGGCCTGCCGCGCCGCCTCCTGCTCGGACGCGCGTTCCTCCGCCTCGAGTTGCGCCTCCCGGGCCCGCTCCGCCCGACGGCGTTCCTGGGCGTCCCGCTCCCCGACGGTCGCGGCATGCCGGGTGAGTGCGTGCTCCGCGGTGCCGAGCATCGCCTGGAACCGCGTCTGCGCACCTGGTCCGGCCGTGGCGCGCAACTCGGCGAGCAGGTCGAGGCAGCGCCGGTGTCCCTCGGGGTCGCTTTCACGGGCGTGCGGCCCGATCCCGGCGAGCCGCTCCTCCAGCCCGGCCAGGACGGCACCGTGGTCGGCGTTCCGGCCGGAGGCCTCCGCCTCGTCGGCGAGCAGGACGACCCGGCCGCGCAGTTCCTCGATGTCCCGGCCGGGATCCTCGCCCCGCTCCACGCGGCTCTGGAGCAGGTCCAGGCGCTCGCGCAGCACGCGCACGCCGGAGTCCTCGGCGCGGGCCCGGCCCAGCAGCCCGCGCACCTCGGCCAGCCGGCGCACGTCGGCGTCGGCCTGCTCCCGGCGCACCTGGGCGGCGTGGGACTCCTGTTGTGCGGACCGGCGCCGGGCGAGCTCCGCCTCCCGGCGCCCGGCCTCCTCCCTGGCCCGCTCCCGGCGGGCGGCGACTTCCCGGGCCCGCTGGGCGGCGCGCTCGGCCCGTTCCCGGGCGCGCTGCGCCTCCAGTTGCCGGCGGGCTGCCGCCCGCTGCGCCTCCACCCGCTGGCGGGCGGCCGCCCGGGCAAGGCTCCTTCCCAGCTCGATCCGCGCGTAGGACGGCGCGATCGACACGCTGCTGTACTTCGGTGATCCGCTCATGTTTCCCTCCGTTCCTCGGCGCGCAGGACGAAGCCCCGTGCCGCGAGTCGTTCCTCGAGCCCTTCACGGAAGCCGGGAGTCGGCGGCACTCCGGCCCAGGACAGTGATCCGTCGGCTTCCAGGGACAGTTCGACGCCCGCGCTGTGATCGGGCTCGGTCCCCAGGTCCGGGTAGCGGCCGGTGAGCGCGATGATGCGCTGGTTGGCGGAGCCGCGCCAGCGCAGACCGTGCTGCGCGGACGCCACGTAGGGGCCGTCGACGAGCAGGTCCAGTCGGCGCAGCAGTGCCTGCCGGTCGGGGCCGCCCCGGCGCAGGGCCTCGTACCGGAATCCGGAGTAGGCCATGGCGCCGAGTTCGGGGCGCCGCGCCCGGACGGCGTCGAGCAGCGCGGCCAGTTCCGCCGCCTGGCTGAAGGGTTCGCCGCCGGAGAGGGTGACGCCTTCGATGTCGGGCAACCCGCAGAGCCAGTCGGTGAGTTCCTCCACGGTGTGGGCGGTGCCCCCTTCGAAGGGCAGCGTTTCCGCGGCCACGCAGCCCCGGCAGCGCAGCGGGCAGCCCTGCACCCAGATCACGGCTCTGACCCCCGGGCCGAGGACGGTGCAGCGGTCGAGCCGCCGCGCCACCGAGAGCCTGGTCACCTCTGCCATACCGCGCCCTCCTTCCCCTTCGCGTCCTTGCCGTCCTTGCCGTCCTTGCCGTCCTTGCCGTCCTTGCCGTCCTTCGCGTCCGTACGCGGCCTCGGGTCCGGCCCCGGATAGCCGTCGGCCCCGCGTTCGGCCAGGTCGCACCAGGGGCACCAGGGCCTCTCGGCCGTGTGCACGTGCAGGGCGTTCCTCCGGCAGGTCCTGAGCCGCGCGGGGTCCGACTCCGCCGCCAACGCCTCGCTCCAGACCGCGGCGGAAGGCCGGATCCCGCCGAACGCGGCCCGGAAGAGCGCGGTGAGCCGGCGCGGGAGCAGGTCGACGGGCGGCGCGGAGCGGGGCAGGTACACCGAGGTCCGGTCGAGGAGCCGGCACCGGCCGTGCAGGACGTTGTCGTCGTACGACAGGTAGTCGCCGCCCCCCGAGGGATGCCCGGCGAAGGGGTGGAGTCCGCACATCAGCAACTGGTGGACGAGGACGGCGAGGACGAACTCGTCGGAGGCCCGGTCCGGCGCGGTGCCGGCCGGTGCGCCGATCCGTTCGGGCGCGGTGTGGCCCGGGCTGCCCATCCGCCCGGGGAACGTCTCGCCCCCGTCCGTGAACTGCCAGGAGTCCACGTCCGCGATGCCGACCCTGCCCTGCGGGTCCACCCAGAGGTTGTCCGGCTTCAGGTCGCCCACCACGTAGTCCTCGGCGTGCAGGTCCGCGAGGAGACGGGCGAGCGAGAGGGCCGCCGCCAGTGCGGTGGCCCACGTCGCACGGGGCAGCAGCACCTGGCGGGCCTGCGGGGTCAGCAGGTACGCGAACGGCTGATGGGCGTGGCGCATGTCGGTCATGACGTAGCCGTCCACGCCGTCGCCGCCCGGCCCGCCGGCCCGGACCCCGGCCATGGGCCAGGCGACCCGCGTCGGCGTCCCCGCGAGCAGCCGGACGGAACGCGGCTGACGGCGCTGGCGGACCAGGCGGGCGATGCGGCGCCGGTAGGCGGCGGGATCGGGCGGATCGAGGACGAGTTTGGCCACCAGGGGGCGCGCGTCGTCCACGGCGAAGACGACCCCTTCCGAGCCGCTGCCGATCTGCGCTGTGAGGTGCCATGTGCGTCCGCTGTCGGACACCACCGTGAGGGCCATCGTCACCTGCCGTCCGTGAGAGCGCAGAGCACCGTCAGGTCGTCGCCGGTCCGTGCCGCCCCGGGCCCGGAGAGCAGGGCGCGCAGGGGCGTGGCGTCACCGCCGTTGGCGCGGAGCGTGGCCGCGAGGCCGCAGAAGAACCGCTCGGAGGGCAACGGTCCCGCCTCGGGCGGGAGTTCCCGTACGGACGGGTGGTCGAGCGTCAGGGCCGCACAGCCGTCGGTGGCGAGCACGACCCCGCTCAGCTGCGGCTCCCACACCACGAAGGTCCGTAATCGCAGCGCGGCCCCGGGCGAGGAGAGGAAGACCGTCTCCGGTGCGCCCGGAGCGGGGGGCGGCAGGACCAGATGGCACCGCTCGCGTTCCTCGCGGCCCGGTCCGGGCCCGTCGGGGTCCCGGGTCAGCACCGTCCCGAAGCAGTCGCCGACCGAGAGGAACGCCACCCAGGGCGGCCGGACGACGGCCGCCGCCAGCGTGGCGGCCAGCGCCCCGGCGTCCACCGGATCCGAAGGACCCGACGGACCGGAAGGACCCGACGGACCCGCCACCGCCGACAACACACCCTCCACCGCCCGCCGGTAGTCCCCGACGATCCTGGCTCCGGCCGTGGCGATCCACCCGGTCCACACCTCCGGAGCGTCCCCCGCCGCGGGGACGTCCTCGGCCAGGATCCGGCAGGCGGCGTCCACGGCGAGGTGCGCGCCGAGCGCGCTGCGTTCCCTGCCGCCGGCGCCGTCCGCGACGGCCAGCACCGCCGTCCCGCCCAGCTCGACCGCCTTGAAGGCGTCCTGGCAGCCCTGCCCGCGGGCCAGGTGCGCGGTCCCCTGGACCGCGGCCCCCGCGACGATCACCGGTACCGCTCGTCGAGCAGGCGCAGGCGCCGTTGGCGCTCCACCAGGTCGGCCACCTGTCCGTGGATCTCGTCGGCGGCCTGGACCGCCCCGATCCGGTCCGAGCTCTGGAACAGCAGATCGAGGATCTGCGCGAAGTCCAGGCCCTCCAGCATCAGCGCACCCTTGGGCGCGAGGACCCGCAGCAGCTCCAGGTCGGCCCCGCTCACGCCGATCGCCTGGAGCACGCATTCGCCCCGCTCCTCGCCGCGCCGCACCTTCTCCGCCGTACCGGCCAGGGCGGCGGGGTCCATCCGCTCCCCCTCGGCGTCGCTGGGGGCCCCGTCCGTCAGCACCCACAGGAACGGCCTGCGCACCTGGACCCGTTGCTCCTGCAGCGTCCGGTGGCGCGCCCGGCCCAGGTCGAGCGCGATCTCGACGGCCTCCGTCATCCGGGTGAGTCCGGACGCCTCCAGCCGGGGCGGGCGCATCCGGTCCACCGGTACGAAGAGCCGGTCGGTCACGGCTTCCTCGACCGGAACCAGCTGCTCCCGGTCCGGGTCGAAGACCCGGACCCGCGAGTCGAAGGTGATCAGGCACACCTCGACCCGCGCGCGCAGCCTCGGCTCCGCCCGCACCCCGTCGAACCAGGCGGTCAGCGCCCGGCTGAGCTCGTCGATCCGGGGACTGCCGGCCGGGCGTCCCATGGAGGCCGAGGTGTCGAGGAGCAGGACGACGGGCTGCCGTTCGTCATTGCCCTGCGCCAGTCCGAAGCCGTACTCACTCATCCCCCCACACCCCACCCTGGTCCGTCCGGGCCGCCTCGCGGGCGACGCGCAGATGCCGCGAGGCCTCGTACCGCACGAGCACCTCCGTGCCCGGCGCCGCTCCCGGGGGCTCCGGGAGCATGCGCAGCAGCACCCCTTCGACCAGGACGTACGCGTCGGGATCGGGCCAGGTGATCACCCGGCCGGTCGCCCCGTGCCCCCACTCTTCCATCCCACCGCTCATGCGCCCACGCTAAGTGACAGATCATCAACTATGGCCGTGACAGCGAAGATTACCCAGGCCATGATCCCCCCGCACCCCCCTTGCGTACCCCCTTGCACGACCCCGGTGCGCCCCTCGTGCGCACCGGGGCGCCCCTCCATTGCACCGGGTCAGCCGGTCGGCCTCTGGTCGTGCGCCGGGCGGATTCCGGCGGCGATGCGCTCCACCACCGCGGCGGCCTGCGGGGTGCGCACCACGAAGTGCACGTCCCAGCGCGCCCCGCGTGCCAGCTCCGCCTCGACCGCCGCCCACACCGCACCCAGACTGACCTCGTAGGACAGTCCGCCGCGGCCGGAGCCGATCAGCGGGAAGCACACCGAGCGCAGCGGCGGTACGTGGCGGTCGCGCTCCTCGGCCAGCAGTGCCAGGACCCGGGACACCGCCCGGGTGACATCGGCGGGCAGCACGTCGTAGTCGTTGGTCCCGGCCCGGGGCACGGCGATCGCCGCGTGGTAGATGCGCCGTACGCCCTGCGCCTCCAGCGCCCCCGCCCCGGTGGCCGCCACTGTGCCGGGACGCACCGCACGTCCCGTCGTGCCGTGCCGCTCCGCCCACCTGTGCAGCTCCGTGGGCAGCGGGTCGGCCAGGAGTTCACCGGTCATCCCGTGCACCGCGGCCGCCCGCCGCAGCGATGCGGCGATGGACGACTTGTAGGCCTCGGGCAGCGCGAAGTGGACATTGGACGGGGAGACGATCACGTCCACGTCACGCAGCAGGTCCACGGGGTGCACGTGCACCGTGAGGCCGATGGTCCGGCCGGCCGCCCTGACCTGGACGGACCGATGGGTGCCCGCCCCGCCCCCGTCCACCGGTCCCGCCGGTCCGCCCGGCCCTCCCGGTCCGCCGGGCGCTGCCGCGGCCGCTGCCGCGTCCGCCGCCAGCCGCACGATCTGCTCGGCAACCTGGTCCAGGACCATCATCTCCTGGTCCTTGCGGAACCGCTCGACGCTGACTCCGTAGACCGAGGCCGCCCTGGCACGGCGGGAGGACGCCGGCCAGTCCCGGGTTCCCTGGGCCAGGCCCAGGGTGTACTCGGCGGCGGTGCGCAGCGTCCCCGCGTCCAGGCGGGCCACCGCACTCCGCAGCAACACCTCTATCGGCGCCCCCGGCGTCCGGGCACCGCCGGACGTGAACGCCATCGCCGCCGCCTCCAAGCCGGGCAGCGCACGCCCCCGCAGCCGGATCAGTCCCGCGCGCCTGACCTCCTTCAGTTCAGCCAGAAGTGACGTGTCATCAGAAAGAGGTAAGGCCATGGGCTCACGATGACATCACCCTTCGCGGGCGGACAAGCCACGGGCGGACGCCCGGCGGGCCTCCGTACGGGGCGTCACCACCCCATGGGTTCGGACACCTCCGCCCACAACGGGTCGAGGAGCCGGTTCACTTCCTTGAGGCCCGCCGGGGATCCGAGGTCCTCGACACCCCGTTCCGGCAGCACCTCCAGGGCCCGGCCGTGGCGGTCGTCGAAGCGATCGTGGAAGAGCACCACGGCGTTCTCGGGCCGGTTCCGGCGGGACTGCCATACGAGCCCCGTGGCGTCGGGCGCCTGAGCCCGGATCTCGCTCGCCCAGCGCCGCGCCTTCGCATAACTCCTCTCGTCGTCCAGGAGCTCGGCGTTCCGGCGCACGGCCGCGAGGTCGGCCTCCCCGACCAGGGAGACCACGGTCAGTGCGCACGTGGTGCGCAGCACGCTCAACGACCGCCCCTGGACCAAGGCGTAGGGGATCATCCGCTTCTCGCCCGTCCAGGGCACGGAGCGCAGCACGCTCTCCGCGACGGCCGTCAGTGCGCTGTCGGCCAGGTACAGGCTGTGGTACGGGTCCAGCACGGTGCCTTCGAAGCGGCCGCCCTCGAAGTGGATGTCCGCAAGGGTGGGATTGAACTGGGTGGGCCGGTACTTGGCCTTGTGCACCCGCCACAGTTCCGTGCCGGCCGGGATCACCCTGAAGTTGGGGCGCAGTTCCTCCTTGATCATGGGGAACAGCCTGATCATCGGCATGGAGTTGCCCATCACTCCCCCTCCACGAGTGCGGTGGCCGCACCGACGAGTTCGTGGTCCCGCATCCGGCCCAGCAAGGACACCGGGGGCCCGCTCAGCCAGCTGTTGCCCCCGTACCACCACGCGGCGGCGCCCCGGGGATCGACCTCCGCCATGAGCAGCCGGTTGACCTCGAGCACCACCTCGTACGGGGTGCCGCCGCCGGCGGGGAACTGGAACTCCGGGTAGCGGTCGCCGTTCTGCGGGTCCGGCAGTCTGATCAGCTCGGGCGGCGGCGCCCCACCGCAGCGGGCCGTCGCCTCGGCCGCCGAGAGGGCGGGCTCCCGGAGCAGCGGGTCGGCCGCGCGGTCGCCGCGCCCTGCCGGGTCCATCGCGGGGGCGGCCTTCGGGCCCGCCTCCGGGCCCGCCTGTGGTTCGGGCTGTGGTCCGGGCTCCGGGATGGGGGCCCCGCCCGGTGCCGCCAGCAGGTTGACCAGCTTCAGCGCCTCCGTCACGGCCTGCGGCCCGGGAGGCGCGGCAACCAGCCGCACCCCGTCCACCATGGTGCGCACCGGGTGGCCGAACGGCAGTTGCCGCAGGGCCAGCCTGACCCCCTGGAGCGCCCTGGGGACCGCCATGCCGTCGGCCGGTGACGCTTCGGCGAGCGCCTTCAGCCGGGTGAGCAGCAGCGCGTGCTGTGCGTCGTCGAGTGCGGTACGGATGGACTCCAGATGCTCGCCGATCAGGGCGAGCAACGGCTCCGCGGACGGCCCGCGGCCCTCCTCGTTCATGCTGTCCCTTCTGCCGTGTTCGCCGAGCTCCGGCCCGGATGTCCCTGATGGATGAAGGCGGCCCAGAGCGCGGTCCGTTCCAGTCCCGGCTGTTCCATCTCCCGGAGCAGGTCGCCCCGGAGGGAACCCGGGTTCTTCCGCTCGGGGTCGAGCATCCACAGCTGCGCGGCCCTCAGGGCGTCCACGGCGCTGAGCCCGTCGACGACCAGGTGGTGGTGGAACACCGCCATCAGCAGCGCCGACGCACTGTCCTGGGCCAGCCACCGTGATCCCACGACGTCCCGCGCTCCGGCGGCGACGAACGCGGTGGTGAGGGTCAGCGCCTCGTCGTGGTCCCGCATGCTCAGATCGGTCTGGCACGCACTCAGCACGACCAACGGCCCGTCGGACGCCTCCTGTCGGCCGCCTTGGTCGAGCAGTCGGGTCACCGTCAGGGGGTCCGGCGTGTACGCGTCGTCGGCCACGAGGTCCAGGGCCGAGACCGTGGGCCGGGTGCCCGCGGATCCGTGCGAGACCACGTGCAGCACGGAGGTGCCGTCGGCAAGGAAGCCCAGGACGGCACCGGGCGTGCCGGGCGGCAGTTCCTCGTCGTAGAGCGCGCCGCACAGCCGGGCCTGCGGATAGAAGGCCTCGCGCAGGCTGGTGACTTCGGTATCGGCGTACGCCAGGCTCATCGTCGGGTCGGCCACCAGAACGGGGAAGGCGGCCGGGTCCCTCGGCGCGCGCCGTGCGGTGCGCAGGAACTGGCCGCCGGACGCCGCGTAGCTGATGACCGCCGTCTGGCAGAGCCGGTCGCGGGCGGCCCCGGCCGGGAGCCTCGCCGCGTGCCACGGCACGATGCCCAGGCGCCCGCAGGGCACGAGGACGATGCGCGGCAGCCGGTCCCGGCGCCCTTCACCGGCTGCCGCCAGGCGTTCCTCGATCTCGCCGAGGAGCGGGCCCAATGCCTGGTAGGCCCAGTCGCACAGTTCCTCCAGGGCCTCTTCCCACGTCCGGGCGAGGGACGGGTCGTGGGGGCTGCCGTCCCGCGCCGCCGCTGCCTCCACGTACCGGGCGAGGGGCCCGTCCTCGACGTCGCGGAGTTCCGGCAGTGCGCCCGCGCCGGCTCCGAGCTCCGGCCCCACCACGATCGCCAGGCCCGGGCCCGCGGCGTCTCCGGCCACCAGGTAGAGGAGTGCGTCCGCACCGGCGTCGGCGACCCCGTCGGCGAGCTCGCTCAGCGTGGGAGTGCCCAGGAGGCCCCCTTCCCCTCGGTAGCCGAGGGCATCGAGGGCTTCGCGGCGCAACGTGCTCGGGAGCAGTCCGGGAACCTCTCCCGCGTCGCCGGGGGCCCCGCCCCCGGCGGCCTCCAGCCAGGCCTCCGCGAGGTCGTGGCGTCCGGCGGCCTCCAGCAGTTCGGGTACGGCCGAGGCGGTGGAGGCCGCCTGCAGGACCAGGGCCCGCCCCAGTTCGAGGGCCGCCACGGCCTCGTGCAGCCTGCCGTACGAGGCCGCCATGCGGGCCGCCCGTACGCCTCGGCTCGCCCCGGTACGGGCAGCCAGCAGTCCGTGTTCGACGCCCGACTGGAGGAGGACGTCGGCGGCGAGCGCCGTCAGCGCCTCCGCGGCGGCGTCCACGACGCCCGTGTCCTCCGGGTCCGGCTCGTCCTTCGCGAGGAGCCGGCGCAGGTGGTACGACTCGGCCAGCTGCCACAGCGCGTCGGCGGCGATCCGCGGCGCCCGGCCCTCCCGTACGCCGGCCCGGAGCCGTTCGAGTTCCTCGATCAGGGCATCGAGCACCGCCGGGTCGCCGTCGAGGCCGAAGCGCATGCCCAGGGAGAGCGTGGAGGTGTACAGATCCTCCATCGAGGCGTCCGGGGGCGGGGGAACGTAGTCGGGGACCGGGCCCGCCCGGTCGCCCGTGAGGGCGGCGCGGATCAGATCGAGCTCCCCCGCCCACGGCGTGGACAGCTCGCCGGCGAACGGCAGCCCGCTCCCCTCGGCCCGGGCCATCCCCCGCTCGATGTGGGGCAGGGCCTTCAGCAGGGCCTCCTTGTCCCGGGTCAGCATGCCGAGCGAGGCGTGGACCGTACCGAGTGCCCAGTCGACGGCGAACCGGAGCGGGACGCTCTCGGCGACGTCCGCCCCCAGGGCTTCGGCCTCCTCCACGAGTTCCCGGATCCTGGGGACGTCCTCCGTCTCCCTCGCCTCCATCGCCCGGAAGGTGATCTCCATGGCACGGGTGAAGGCGGCGGGGTCCCCCAGCCCCGGAGGCAGCTTCCCGGCCGACTTCTCCAAGTGGTCGGCGACCGCGCCGATGTGGGCACGGCCGGCCGACAGGTCCTGGTAGCTGCCGCCCACGGTCGAACTGATGCTCAGCAGGAGTGCCCTCAGCCCCTCCAGGGCCCCCGCCGCCGATTCCAGGCCCGGCATGGGCAGGTCCTGTACCGAACGGAGCCTCTGGAGCAGCTCGTTGAGTGCGTGCGGGTCACCGCTGCCCAGGAGGGAGTCGAGCCCTTGGCTGGTCGCGTTCACGGCGTCCAGGGCGGCGACCATGTTGCGGAAGGCATCGGGGTCGAGCGGGGACCGCGGCCCGGGGTCCGGGGCGGGGTCCGGGTTCGGCTCGGGAGCCGGCTGCGGCTGCGGCTGCGGCTGCGGCTGCGGCTGCGGCACAGGGTCCGGGGCGGAGTCCGGCTCCGGATCGACGTCCCGCTCCCACACCGGCCCGGGGCGCGCGGCGGAAGACGGTCCCGCCGACGCCATCGCCCCGAACATGCCGTCGACCATCTGGTTCAGCTGATCCGCGAACGGCGAACCGGGCGGCACCATGCCCGCCAGCAGATCGGAGAGTCCCTGAGCGGAAGGGGCCGCGAAGAGCGCTGCCGCCTGGCGCATCGGACCGAGCAGCTCCGGCGACAGCGGCAGCTCCGCCGCTTCGTTCATCAGCGTGCCCAGCTCGGCCGCCTTGGCCACCATCCCGGCGGTCCCCGCCTGCCCGAGCCAGTCGAGGTAGCCGGAGAGGTCCGGCGCCGTCGCGAAGTGTCCCTGCTGCGGCTGGACCGGAGTGACGTGGCTCATGAGGAACAGCGCCGCCCACCGCTGATCTTCCCGGGTCACCACCGCCCCCAGCGGCGCCGTACGGTCCCGGGCGTCCCGCAGCAGCCGTTCGGCCCGCTCCCGGTCCCCGGCCGAGCCGGCCCCCGCCGCGTCCCGCAGGGTCAGCGCACCGGCCAGCCACACGCTCACCGAGCCGCGCAGGGCTTCGTCGTGGTCCAACAGCCGTGCGAGCTGGTCGAGTTCGGCGACCGAGGCCATGGAGGCGTACGGCGACGGCGGACCGCCGCCCATGCCGGGGAGCTGCCGCTTCACCCGCTCGATGGCGTCCGACACCCAGGTGCGCAGGCCCTCGACGCCACCGCTCTCCTCCCCGCTCACCCACATCCCCCCTCTCCATGCCCCCGCACACGGCCCCCCAACAGCCGTCGCCGGCCTGTGGATCACCCCCACTATGCCGATCCGACGCGCGGACCGCCTCGACTTCACGCGCTTCGCCCCGCAGACGACCCGGCTCCGCCCGGGAAGCTCGCCGCCGACTCCCGTCGGTCGCCTGCCGGTTCGGCGGCGCGGACATCGGTGTGCCGACGACGCCCACGACCGGCACCGGTGCAGCGCTCACCCCACCGATGTCCGCGCCGCCTCCTCCCCCTGGGGCCTGTCGTCACACTCCCGTCTGCCTCACGCCTTCGGGTGGCGACGCGAGTGTGACGACAGGCCCTTGTTCCCCCCACACGATCAGCGAAGCATCGGACGGGTCGCCGGTGAAGGCCCCACCCGGATCTCGCCCGTTGTTCGCCCCGTTCACGCCCCGGGTGCCTTCAGGTCGAATTCAGGTCGGCTGGTGGGAAGTTGGCGACGATCAGGTACCGACGGGGGCCACCGTCCGGCCATCATGGGCCGCAGGGAACGACCGGACGGATTCACCGGGGCTGACGGGGGGGGCGTGGAGACATGGCGGACGAGGGGGAGAGCGGCGGGGTACGGGCGTTGCGGGCCTGGGCCGACGGGGCGGCGGAGCGCGCGGCCCGTCTGCTCGGGCCGGAGGACGAGAACCACCCGGCTTCGGCCGAAGAGTTCGAGGCGTCGGTCGCCGAACTCTCCAGGCTCCGGGAGCTCCTGGACCACGACCGGCTGCTGCTCGGCAGGGTCACCCTGATCCTCGGCGGCCTGCTCGCCATGCGCCACTTCCAGGGCCACGGCGCACCGGACGACCCGGAACGGGCCCGGCGCCTCCTGGAGGAGGTACGGGATCCGGCGACGGCCGCCGGGGAGCTGATGACGGACGAGGACCGGCAGTGGGCGGCGACGTTCCTGTTGATGGTGTCGAGCCCCACCCCGCCGGGCCGCGCGGCCGGATTGCCCGCGGACATGTGGTCCCTCATCGACCGCGCCCTGGTGACGGATCCCGCACAGAACGCCGCCGAGATCGCGCGGATCTCGGCGCTGGCGGCCGAGATCGACAAGCTGCCGACGCTGCCTCCGGAACTCCGCGGCCAGTTGCAGCAGATGCAGGACATCCTGGCGTACGCGAAGGGCGACCGGTTCGACCCCGACACGCTCCTGACCATGCTGCCCCCCGATTTTCCGCTCCTGGATCAACTGCAGACCCTGGCGGGCCTGATCCCGCCGAGCCCCGGCCCCTCGGCCCCTCGGGAACCGGGCACCACCCCTTCGACTCCGGAGTCCGCACCCGCGACGGAGAAGGCCGAGGAACAGACCGACCCCGCCGTCACGGGCGCGTGGTTCACCGCCATGCTGGGCCTGACGGAGGCCATGCGCTCCGGCGACCCCGAGTCCCTCAACCAACTCCTCGAGCGGCTCGGCGGACATCTGGACAGCCTGCCGACGGGGCACGACCAGGCCTCCGAGATCCAGAACCTGATGCGCATGGTGCTCCAGACGGCCGCGCCGCTCGGGGGCAGCCGGGTCGACGGCGTCGAGGCCCTCCGGCACATGGATTCCGTCGTCGACCACTACACGCGGAGGGCAGCCGTTCACCCCGGAGAGGCGCACCTCGCCGTCGCGGCTCAGGCGGTCAACCTGATGGTCGGCATGCGGGCCGCGGAGGAAGCGCAGGACGAGGCCGGGGCCCGGCGGCTGATGCGCGAACTGGACGCGCTCGAAGCCTCCGTGCCCGCCGATCATCCGTTCCGCTGGATGGTGCTGCTCGTGCACGGTTCCGCACTCGTATCGTTCGGCGAACTCACGCGCGACGACGCGGCCGTCGTGCGCGGCCTGGAGCAGCAGGAGGCTGCCCTGACGTCCAGGCCCCAGGACGAGACCGCGATCTTCCCGGCACAGGTGGCCACCGTCATCGAGGGGCTGCGGGCCTCCCGGGCCGTGGTGAGCCGTGCTCCGGACCTCATGCCCGGCCCCGCCGCGCCGGCCGCGGGCGGCACGACGGGTACCCGGTACCTCGCCGCCATGACGGCGGGCCTCCGGTACTCCACCTCGCAGGACCCCGCCGACCTGGACGCCGCCATCAGCGGACTGGAGCACGTCCGCGAGGAGGTCCGCCAGGGCCGGTCGCAGCTCTTGGCCTTCTCCGCGCTCTGGCAGCTCGCGGAGTACTACCGGATGCGTCTGGGCCTCGCCCGGGACCCCGCGGACCAGGACGCCGCCACGGACGCGGCGATGGAGTCACTGCAGGCGCTCGCCGGTGACGTCGTCCTGCAGTCCGGCCCCGACCACGGCCTGCTGACCGCCCGTACCGGGGCCGAGCGCGGGGTGCAGGCCGCCATCTGGGCCGCTTCCCAGGGCCGCGTCGAGGAAGCGGTGGCCGCGCTGGAACTGGGCCGGGCCCTGGTGCTGCAAGCCGCGTCCGCCTCTCGGGCCGTACCGGAACTGCTGGAGGCCCGCGGCCACCACGGCCTCGCACAGGAGTGGCGCGCAGCGGCCCCGGACCCGGCACCCGGGGGATCCGCACCCGGAGCCGCAGCCGTACCCGAAGCGCTCCCCCGTGAACTGCCCAGTTCCCTGCGGCGCCGGGCCCTGGAGGCCCTGGGCCACCGCGAGCGGGACGGCGCCCTCTTCCGCACCCCCACGGTCGACGAGCTCAAGGCCGGGTTGGCCGAGGGCGACGCGGACGCGCTGGTGTACCTGCTCGCGGGCGAGGGCAGCACGCCGGGCATGGCCGTCGTGCTGGGCCCGGACATGGGCACGGGCGTACGGGCCCTGCCGCTCCTGTCCGGGGAGGAGAGCGGCCCCCTGGAGCGGTTCCTCGACGCCTCGGCCGCGTATCAGGTCCGGCCCCCCGCGCCCGGGGCCGCGCAGACCTGGGAGGACGCACTGTCCGAGCTCTGCGACTGGGCGACGGACGCGGTGATCCTCCCGGTGATCTCGGGCGTCGCGGAACGGCTCGCCGCGAACGAGAACCGGCGCAGGGACCGCCCCGGGGGCCCCAGGATCGTGCTGGTGCCCTGCGGCCGCCTGGGTGTGGTGCCCTGGCACGCGGCACGGCTGCCGGCCGAGGCGCCCAGCGACTACGTGTGCCAGATCATGGTCATCAGCTACGCGGCGTCCGGCCGCCAGTTCCTCAACACGGTCCGGCGCGGCAGGCGCGCCCCGGCGGACGCCCCCGTCCTCGTGGCGGACCCGACCATGAGCCTCCCGTACGCGGAGCTCGAAGTCCTGGCGCTCCAGCAGACCCTGTACCCGCGGGCGCGCCTGTACGGGGAGTTCTACGAGCCCCCCGTCACACCCGCCGCGGCCGGCACTCCGAACGACCTCCTCGCGGCCCTCGCCGGGGGCCCGTCCCTGCTCCACGTGGCCTGTCACGGTTCGGCCGGCACCAACCCGACCGCGTCGGCGCTGCGGCTGGCCCCCGAGACGGACGGGCCGGAGGGAGACCGGACCGGCGACCTGCTGACCGTCGCGCGGCTGCTCGATCACCCCGCGGGGGAACAGAACGCCCCCGACGGCCCCCTGGTCGTGCTCAGTGCCTGCGAGACGGACCTGAGCAAGCGCGACCACGACGAGGCGCTCACCCTGACGAGCGCCTTCGTGGCGAACGGCGCGCGGGACGTGGTGGGATCCCGGTGGGCGACCAGGGACTCGGCCGCGGCCCTGATGATGGCCGTGTTCCACCACTACCTGACCGTCGAGGGACTGAGCCCCGTGGACGCGCTCCACTCGGCCCAGAGCTGGATGCTCGACCCGGAACGCGAGAATCCGGGTTCCCTCGGCGACAGCCTGCTGGAGGAGCTGGCCGGCGGTCCGGAGCTGGACCACCCGGCGGTCTGGGCCGCCTTCGTCCACCAGGGCCATCCGGGCCCGTCCCGGGTCAGGAGTCGAGCCAGATCGGGTTCGTGAACGCGGCGGGTTTACCGGGCAGCGGTGGCGCCTGCGCCGGGTGGCGGACCTCCGCGCGGACGTACGCGGCCCGCGCGGGCGTCGTGCGCCACTCCAGGAGGTCGCCCCCGGCGCCGTGAAGGCGAGCCCCTGGTCCGTGACCAGCCACAGGTCGCAGGCCTCCGCCCCGGCCACCGACAGGCGTACGAGGACCTCCGCGGCGGGATGCGGTCCGGGTCGCGGTGGTAGTCGCTGTGCGCCAGGGCCGGGAGCCAGGCATCGCCGTGTGCGCCGCGCAGGGTTACGACGAGTCCGCCGGCCTGCCGGACGGCGCGGGCGAACCGCTCGAAGCGGCCGTCGCGGGAGCGGTAGCGCCAGTCGAAGAACGTGCCCGGGTCGGTGCCGACGGCCAGGACGCGGCCGGTGCGGGTGGTGATCTCCTCCCCCGCGAGGACGAGCAGGCCCCGGTCGACGGCGCCCGCCCAGGCGGTGTGGGAGCTGTGGGTGTTGTGTTCGGAGGTGTTGACGAAGTCCAGGCCCGCGGCCCGGGCGAGGCCGACGATCTCGGCCGGGGTGCTGCCGCCGTCGGAGTGCACGGAGTGCACGTGGCAGTCCCCGCGGAACCAGGCGCGACCGCGGCCGGGAACCCGTTCGGGCGGGTGGGTCACGGGGGCCGGGGGCGCCGGTTCGCCGTGCACGAGGACCACGGTGGTGGTCGGCTCCATGTCCGCGGCCTCGGCCGCGACGGAGGGTGGCGGCGGTCGTGGTCGCCGCCGTTGCCTGTGCCAGCAGTGCTCGTCTACTGAGGGCCATGCCGCCGAGCATCGCCGGTAGAGGTGAATCCGGCGTGAACCGGCGTGCGTTGCGCCGATGGACCGCGCTGACGGATCGGGCTGACGGATCGGGCCCGGGGTCTTGCGCGACACCCCGTTCCGTTCCTACTCTCTCCGCCAATGGTTAGGAACCATTCCTAACCATTGGCCGCGAGACCGAACCGGCCGCTCCCCCCACTCGTGCAGCACCCACCCGAGGACGCCCGATGTCACGAGCACATCAGCAACGCCCCGCGCACAGAGACCGCCGCCCCCACTGGCACCGCCCGCTGGCGGGCGTCGCCGCCCTCGCCGCCGCCATGGCGGGCCTCAGCGGCCTCGGCGCCCCCGCGGCGACGGCCGCCGTAGCCGGAATCTCGGCCCACGCCGCCACCGCCGCCGCCCCGGTGCTGGTCTCGACCGGAAAGCCCACGACCGCGTCCTCGGTCGAGGCGAGCGGCTTCGACGCGGCCAAGGCCGTGGACGCCAACGCCTCGACCCGCTGGGCCAGCGCGGAGGGCGTGGACCCGCAGTGGATCCGCATCGACCTCGGAACGGCGCACACCATCAGCCGGGTCAAGCTCAGCTGGGAGGCCGCGTACGGGAAGACGTACAAGATCCAGACCTCGAACGACGGGACGAACTGGACCGACGTCTACTCCACCAGCACCGGGAACGGAGCGACCGACGACCTGACGGTCACCGGGACCGGCCGCTACGTCCGCATGCACGGCACCGCGCGGGGCACCGCGTACGGCTACTCCCTCTGGGAGTTCGAGGTCTACGGCTCCCCGGTCTCCGGCGGCTCCGACACCACCGCGCCGAGCACTCCGGGCAGTCTGCGCGCGACGGCCACCACTTCGAACAGCGTCTCACTGGCCTGGAACGCCGCCACCGACGACGTGGGCGTCACCGGCTACGACGTCTACCGCGGCACCACGCAGGTGGGAACGGCCACCGGGACCTCGTACACGGACACCGGCCTCACGGCCTCCACCGGCTACGGCTACACGGTCAAGGCGCGGGACGCGGCGGGCAACACCTCCGCGGCGAGCAATGCGCTCAGCGTCACCACCCAGCCCGCGAGCGGCTCGGGTCCGGCCGTTCCGTTCGGCAGCCACACCCGCCCCTACACCGCCGGGACGCTGAAGCCGACCGGCGCCCAGGGCACGCTCGACCAGAAGACCATCGACTACTACACCCACTGGAAGTCCGCGTTCGTCCGGCAGAACTGCGGCAACGGCTGGTACCAGGTCATCTCCCCCGATGCCGACCACCCCTACGTGGCCGAGGCGCAGGGGTACGGCATGGTGATCGCCGCGACGATGGCCGGCGCCGACCCGGACGCGAAGAAGATCTTCGACGGTCTGACCAAGTGGACGATCGACCACCCCTCGTCGGTCAACCCGGACCTGCTCGCCGCGGAGCAGGACACCTCCTGCCGGAGCGTCAACGGCGGCGACGGCGCGACCGACGGCGACATGGACGTCGCGTACGGGCTGCTCCTCGCCGACAAGCAGTGGGGCAGCGCGGGCACGTACAACTACAAGGCCCTCGCGATCAAGCACATCAACGCGATCAAGAAGGACGAGCTCAACCCGTCCACCAACCTGCTCAAGCTGGGCGACTGGAGCAGCTCCGGCGACCAGTACTACTACATCACCCGCACCTCGGACTGGATGGTCGACCACTTCCGGGCCTTCCGCACGGCGACGGGCGACTCGGCCTGGGACACCGTCCGCACCGCGCACCAGAACCAGATCACCAACCTGCAGGCCTCGTACGCGCCGAACACCGGCCTCCTGCCCGACTTCGTCGTCAACACGAACTCCACCCCCAAGCCCGCTCCCGGTCAGGTCCTCGAGGACCCGAACGACGGCGCCTACTGGTGGAACGCCTGCCGGACCCCGTGGCGCATCGCGGACGACGCGGTGACCAGCGGGGACGCCAAGTCCCTCGCGGCGGCCCGGAAGGTCAACACCTGGATCAAGGCCAAGACGGGCGGCGACCCGAACAAGATAGCCATCGGCTACAAGCTCGACGGCACGCAGATCTCCGCCGGGAGCGAGGCGGCGTACTTCGCCCCGTTCGCCCTGGCGGCCATGACCGACCCGGGCAGCCAGGCCTGGCTGGACGCGCTCTGGAACAAGATGCTGGCCGCTCCGATCGACACCAGCAGCTACTTCTCGGCGAGCATCCAGCTCCAGGTCATGATCACCGCCTCCGGCAACCACTGGGTCCCGTAACCCGACGGGGAGTCGAAGGTACGGCCGCGCCGGCGGGCGCGGCCGTACCCGTGGGCCGACCGCAGTCCGGGTCGGAGGTCAGCGCGCCGGGGCCCACTGGGCGATGAGGGCTTCGGCCGTGGTGATGGCCGCGACGAGGGACAGGGAGTTGCGGATCACCTCGGCGGTGCAGGCCGCGGGGACGCCCGCGATGGCGTCGGAGGGGACCACGACCTGGTAGCCGAGGTTCACCGCGTCGAAGACGGTGTTCGGGATCGCGATGTTGGAGGAGACCCCGGTGACGACGAGGGTGCGGACGCCGAGGTTGCGCAGCAGGGCGTCCAGGTCGGTGCCGGCCATCGGGGAGAGTCCGTGCAGCCGGCGCACCACGAGGTCCTGCTCGGCGACGGTGATGGGCGCGGCGACCTCCACGGCCGGGCTGCCGGTCAACTGGCGCACCGGCAGCTTCCCCGCGGCCCGGAACAGCCGGGCGTTGGCATTGGCCCCGAGCCCGTCCGGCCGCCGCTCGGCCACCGCGTGCAGCACCTGCACCCCGGCCCCGCGCGCGGCCTCGACCAGCGCGGCGACCCGGTCCAGCATGCCGGAGTCCCGCGCCTCCTTCGCCAGCTCCGGGAGGGCGCTCTCCTCCCCGACGACACCGTTCTGGCACTCGACGGTGAGCAGTGCGGTGGTGGCGGGATCGAGATCGGCCATGGCTCCCCCTGGCGTGGTGACGGAAGAGCACGCATGATTCCTGACACATAGTCAGATGTGAAGGGGCGCGGGCCATATGGACAGCACACCGGTGGACGGCACGCTCGTGGACGGCACGTCCGCGGACAGGGCGCAGCGGCGGGGCCGCCGCATCATGATGACCGGCGAGGAAACGGACGCCTTCCTGCGCGAGCAGCGCACCTGCCGGGTGGCCACGGTCTCCCCGGACGGGCGCCCGCACGTCGGCGCGCTCTGGTTCGTCTGGGACGGCACTTCCCTGTGGCTGTACTCGATCACCCGCAGCCGCCGCTGGTCCGACCTCCGCAAGGATCCCCGCATCTCGGTGGTCGTGGACGCCGGCGAGGCCTACGACGAGCTGCGCGGGGTCGAACTGTCCGGTACGGCCGTCTTCGTGGGCGAGGCACCCCGTACGGGCGAGCCGTGCGAGGAACTGGCGGAGCCGGAGCGGCTCTTCCCCGTCAAGAACTTCGGCATCACGGAGATGCCGCACGACGGCCGGCACGCCTGGATCCGGCTGACACCGGACTCGATCGTGTCCTGGGACTTCCGCAAGATCTAGGCCGTCCCGCCGACCGCCCCGTCCGCCACCCGGGCCTCCCCGGCAGCGACGGAAGCCGCCCTCCTCAAGGCCTCGACGGCGGCCCGGATCGACGGCCGGCGGTCGGCGTCGGCCCGCCAGACGACGTACACGTGGCGCCGGACGCTGTCGCACACCGGCAGCAGCCGGACCCCCGGCGGCACGGGTCCGCGCCCCAGCCGGGGGGCCACGCACACGCCCAGTCCGGCCTCGACGAAGGCCAGTTGGGTGTGGTGCTCCTCGGCGATGTGCGTGATCCGGGGCTCGATGCCGGTGCCCCGCAGGGTGGAGACGAGCCACTCGTGGCAGAACTGCCCCTCGGTCCAGGAGATCCAGTCGTCCTCGCCGAACTCGGCCAGGGAGATCCCGTCGCGGCCGGCCAGCGGATGCCCCGCCGGCACCGCGATGTCGATGGAGTCGTCCAGCAGGTGCGCCCGCGTGAGCTCGGCCGGTACCGGCATCCGCTTGCTGTGCCAGTCGATGGCGAGGGCCAGGTCGAGGTCGCCCCGGACCACGGCGGGCATGCTCTCCTCCGGCTCCTGTTCCCGTACCCGGGGCCGCAGTTCGGGGTGCTCGGCCCGCAACTCCGCCAGGACCTGCGGCAGCAGCCCCCGCATGGCGGTCGGGAAGGCGCCGATCCGCAGCTCGCCGACCGCGCACCCGCGCCGGGCCTCGACATCGGCCTGGGCGAGCTCGACCTGGGAGATGATCCGGGCCGCGTGCTCCGCGAGGAGCCTGCCGGCATCGGTGAGCCGCACCCCGCGCCCGTTCTTGGCCAGGAGGGGCTGGCCGACCTCCCGCTCCAGTTTGGCCATCTGCTGGGACACGGCGGAGGTGGTGACATGGAGCCCGTCGGCGGCGCCACTGACGGAGCCGTGGCGGGCGAGGGCATCGAGGGTGCGCAGCCGCTCCAAGTTCAACATGTAAGCAATCCTACGACGTCACCCGCAACAACTCTCGCTTGTCCTACGAGGTCGCGAGGGGCGAAAGTGGCTGTCATGAGCGCCCCCAGCACCCCGGTTCCACCGAGCACCCCGGTCTCACCCGGCACCAGCACCTCCCACCCGTCCCCGACCTCCTCCCCGGCCCCCGCCGGCGCCCCCGCCGGTGCCCCCGCCGCGAAGGTGCACCCCACCACCCGCCGGCTGGACTGGCGCCTGCGCTTCGCGGTCCTCTCGGTGATCTGGGGCTTCAGCTTCCTGCTGATCAAGGTGGGCACGGAGGCGTACGCCCCCTTCCAGGTCGCGCTCGGCCGGGTCTTCTTCGGCGCGCTCGCCCTGCTCACCGTGCTGCTGATCCGCCGCGAACCGCTCCCCCGGGGCCGGCGCACCTGGGCCCACCTGACGGTGGCGGCGCTGCTGCTCAACACCGCCCCGTTCTCCCTCTTCGCGTACGCGGAACTGAGCATCCCCTCCAGCCTGGCGGGCATCTGCAACGCCACCTCACCGCTGTGGGGCATGGCCCTGTCCCTGGTCGCGCTCTCCGAGGACCGCCCGACGCGCCGCCGCGTCGCGGGCCTGGGCCTGGGCTTCCTCGGCGTCCTGACCGTCCTCGGCGCCTGGCAGGGCTTCTCGGGCCTCGACGCCAAGGGCACCGCGCTCGCCCTGCTGGCCGCGCTCTGCTACCCGATCGGCTGGATCTACGTACGCCGCACCCTGGCCTCCACGCCGGGCTCCCCGGTCGCCCTGACCGGCGCCCAGCTCCTGGTCTCCACCCTGCAACTGGCCGCGGTCAGCGCGGTGTTCACCTCGGCCCCCACCTCGTTCCCGCTCTGGCCGACCCTGTCGGTGATCGCCCTGGGCGCCCTGGGCACGGGCATGGCCCTCCAGATGCAGTACGGCCTGGTCACGGAGGTCGGCCCGACCACCGCGCAGATGGTCACGTACTTCATCCCGGTCATCGCGACGACGGCGGGCGTCCTCCTCCTGGACGAACAGCTCCACTGGAACACCCCGGTCGGCGCGGCCGTCGTCCTGGCCGGCGCGGCCCTCACCCAGACCCGACGCCGCTAGGCCGGGGGCGGGGCCGATCGACACGACACCGATCGGCCCCGCCCCCGCACCCGCCCCCGCCTCCCCGCCGTCAGTCGAGCCGCCCCCCGGCCGCCGGGCGGACGGCCGAGGCCACCGCCTCCGCCAGCCCCGGTACGTCCGCCGGGGACAGCGTCGACATCGTCATCCGCACGGCCGGCCCCGATTCCACGCGGAACCGGGCTCCCGGAGCGACCGCCCAGCCCGCGCCCAGCAGGCGCGTCACCACCGCCGTCTCCTCGGCGACGGGCACCCACACGTTCATCCCGCTCCGCCCCTGCGCATGCACCCCGCGCCGGGCCAGCGCCGCGACCAGTCCGTCCCGGCGCTCCCCGTAGGACCGCGCGACCGCCGCGTGGTCGACCGCCCCGGCCTTCCACAGTTCCACCGCGGTGTACTGCAACAGCCTGCTCACCCACCCGGGGCCCAGTCGCTGCCGTCCGCGGACCCGGTCGAGCGTGACCCCGTCACCGGTCAGCACGGCCAGCCGCAGGTCCGGCGCGTACGCCTTCGCGGTGGAACGGATCAGCACCCAGTGGCGGGTCACCCCGCCGAGCGCGTTGAGCGGCAGGTCCACGATGCCGTGTCCGTGGTCGTCGTCGATGACCAGCACCTCGGGGTGTCCGGCGAGCGCCGCCCGCAGTTCCGCAGCCCGCCGCGCGCTCACCACCGCCCCGGTCGGGTTCTGCGCCCGGGCCGTGACGATCAGCGCCCGGACCCCCTGCGCCAGCGCCCGTTCCACCGAGTCGGGCAGCGGCCCGTCGTCGTCCACGGCCACCGGCACGACCCGTAGCCCCAGCGCCGGGACGAGGTCGAGCACGCTCCCCCACCCCGGATCCTCGACCCCGACCGCGTCGCCGGGCCGCAGGTGCGCGGCCAGTACCCGTTCGATGCCGTCCAGCGCTCCCGAGGTCACCGCCACGTCCCCGGCCGGCACCCCGTCCGCGTCGAAGGCGGCCCTGGCGAGCCGGGCCAGCTCCGGGACGACCGGGTCCTGGCCGTAGAGCGTCGGCTGGGCGGCGTACCGGCGGGCCGCGCCCGCCAGCGCCTCGTCCAGCGCGGGCAGCAGCCGCACGTCCGGGTTGCCGGAGGCGATGTCGCGCACCCCGGCCGGGACGGTCATCCGCAGTTCGTCGCGCGGCGCGGTCGCCGGGCGGGCCCGCACCCGGCTGCCGCGACGCCCGTCGGTCTCGATGACCCCGCGTTCGCGCAGCGTGCGGTACGCGGCCGCCACGGTGTTGGGGTTCACCCCCAGCACACCGGCGAGCTCCCGCATCGGCGGCAACAGCGCTCCCGGCGCGAGCGCGCCCGAGGCGACGCCCGCTTCCACACTCGCGGCGATTTCCGATGCGCGCCGCCCGATGATCAGATACTCTCCTAGCACAAAGCACAGTATGCACTAATACAACGGAGTCCGCACGATGAGCGTCACGCCTGCCCCCGAGACCACCACGGGTACGTCGACGACGGCAGCGCCCACCGAGGCGTCGGCCGCCGGGTACGCGCCCACCGGCCGTACCGTTCCGAGCCGGTACCGCGACCGCGCGCACTATGACCACGAGACGGTGCACTCGATACTGGACGCGGCCTACCTCTGCCACCTCGGCTTCATCCGCGACGGCGCGCCGGTGGTCCTGCCGACCCTCTTCGGCCGGGTCGGCCAGACCCTCTACGTCCACGGCTCCACGGGCTCGCGCCCGCTCCTCGCGGCCGGCAAGGCCGACCCGGGGCTGCCGGTCTGCCTCACCGTGACGCACCTCGACGGCCTGGTCCTGGCCCGCTCCGCCTTCCACCACTCGCTCAACTACCGCTCGGTGGTCGTGCACGGCACCGCCTACGAGGTGACCGACCCGCAGGAGCGCCGGATCGCGCTCGACGCCCTCGTCGACCAGGTCGTTCCGGGCCGCTCGGCCGACTCCCGGCCCCCGAACGCCAAGGAGCTCGCGGCCACCGCCGTGATCCGCCTGGACCTCGACGAGGTGTCCGCCAAGGTCCGCACCGGCGGCCCGGGCGACGACCCCGAGGACGTCGCCCTGCCCTACTGGACGGGCGTGGTCCCGGTCGCGCCGGCGTACGGGACCCCGGTCCCGGCCGCCGACCTCGCCCCGGGCATCCCCGTCCCGGACTACATCACCGCACTCTGACGGCCGCCTCGGCGGCAAGGGCGGGCCGGACCTCCGGCCCGCCCTCCCGCGTTTCCGGGTCACTGACGTCCGCCGGCCGCCGCGACTCGGCGGCGATCAGCGCCCCCACGGCCGTCAACAGGAGTACGGTGCCCAGCGCGACCGGGCCGGTCAGCCGCTCCCCGAGCACCAGGACGGCGATCGCCGCCGCGCCGACGGGCTCGATCAGCATGATCACGGACACCGTCGCGGCCCGTACCGCGGCGGCCCCGCTGAAGTAGAGCGCGTAGGCCAGCGCGGTGGGCACGGTGGCCATGTAGGCGAGCAGCCAGAGCACCCGGACGGGCTCCGCGGTGTGCGGCATCAGCCCCTCCACCAGGGCGAACGGCAACAGGCACGCCGCGCCCACCCCCACCGACCAGACGGTGGTGACCAGCGGCTCCCCGCCCGTGCCGCGCCGCCCGAGCAGCCTGGCCCGCAGGGTCATGGCCCCGTAGCCGGCGGCGGACAGCAGCGCCCAGCCGACGCCGAGGGGCCGCACCTCGCCGCCCCCGCTGCCGAGGACGAGCACGGCCAGCCCGGCCAGCGCCCCGCCGACCGCGACGGTCCCGCCCCGGCCGAGCCGCTCCCCCATCCAGTAGCGGGCCCCGAGCGCGATGAGCACGGGCCCGGATCCGAGGGTGACCACGGTGGCCACGGCGAGGCCGGTCTCGCGCACGGCGGCGAAGTACGCGGACTGGAAGAGGGTGAACAGCAGCCCGGTCCCGATGAGCGACCCCACCGAGGCCCGCGCCCGAACGGCACGCCCCCCTGCCCCTGCGCCCCGCGGGCGGCGGCGTAGGGCGAGGACCGGGAGCAGTACCGCCAGCCCGCCCGCGCACCGCCAGAACGACAGGGCGAGCGGGCCGAGGTCACTGGCGAGGTAGAGCAGCGAGGCCGCCGCCCCCGCCGTGCCCCAGGCGGTTCCGGCGATGACGAGGAAGAGCAGGCTGCGCCCGGTGGCGGGCGTGGCGGGCGTTTGGTCCGACTGAATCGACACGAGAGTTCTCCGCGCGTGCGTGAAGGATGAAAGGAGCAGGTCATCGCTTCGCGGGCAGCGCGAATCCGCCCGGGTCACGGCCCGGGCCGGGTTCTCCTACGTGGTGGCAGCCGCCCGCGCTAGGCGGCGGGCGGCGGAAGCACGGTCGTCAGCATGATCGAGAGCCTAGACCTTGCTCGGGTCGCGGTCCAGGGCGGCCACCGGCTCCGCGACCCCGGGCGCGGTCTGCCGGGAGGTCTGCGCGATGAAGGCCCCGCCCAGCACGAGCGCACCGCCGATGATCTGCCAGGTCGAGAGGTGCTCGCCGAGGAGCACCCAGGCCAGTACGGTCGCCACGACCGCCTCCAGGCAGGCCACCACACCCGCGACCTGCGGCGACAGCTTGCGCACGGAGACCACACCGGTCAGGTACGCGAACACCGTCGCGATCAGCACCACCCAGCCGAGCAGCACCGGCGCGGGCACCATCAGGTCGCCGAGCGCCGCGTCGCCGCCCAGTACCTGCCAGTCGATCTGCCAGGGCCGGGCGATCACGGTCATCACGAGGGTGCCGACGATCATGCCGTACGCGATCATGCCCATCGGGTCGGGCAGGTCGTCCCCGTCGCTGCCCTGGTCGGCGAAGACGAAGTAGAAGGCCTGGCAGCAGGCGGCCGCGAGGCCGAGCAGCACGCCGAGCAGGTCGAGGCTCAGCCCGGCCCAGATCTGCACCACGCAGGCGAGTCCCACGACGGCCACGGCGGCGCCGGCCGCGGCGGCCCGGGTCACCGGCCTGCGCTGTACGAAGCGGATCCATCCGAGCAGCAGCGCCGGGCCGAGGTACTCCAGCAGCAGGGCCACGCCGACCGGGATCCGGGACAGCGAGGCGAAGTAGAAGGCCTGGACGCCGGCCACGGCGACGAGCCCGAAGCCCGCGAGCAGCAGGGGTTTGCGGCGTACGAGATCGCGATGGCGCCAGGCCAGCGGGGACAGCACGAGAGCCGCCCCGGCCACCCTGAGCCAGACCATGTGGAGCGGGTCCAGACCCGCCTCGATCAGCGGCTTCGCCGCCACACCCGAACCACCGAACGCGATCGCCGAAATGAGGGCGAGGCCCAGCCCGGCATGTCTCCCTGACGCTTGCATTCGGACATCATGGCAGGCCCCGTCAGGAGCGACAGACCGGTGACACCTGTTGAGACGCTCCCGAGACCGACCCGACACCGACCGGGTCCGCACCCACCCCGCTCCTCCAAATCTGACAGGTCGTCAGTCTTGAATGTTGCGTCCGCCGGGACTACCTTCCGCCGCACGTACCTGACGAGAAGGGGTGGTCGCATGGCTGAAGTCACCGCGGAATCACGCATCGAGGCGTCCGCCGCGAAGCTCTGGTCCCAGCTGACCGACTGGGACGCTTACGGCCAGTGGAGCATGACCCACACCAACTTCCCGAAGGGCGGACCCGAGACCCTCGCCCTGGGGTCCACCTTCACCGAGGACATGAAGATGATGGGCTTCCCCGCCGAGGTCCTCTGGACGATCTCGGAGCTGGAGGACGGCCGCGTCTTCGCGCTCACCGGCAAGGGCCCGATGGGCGTGGCCATCCTGACCCGCTACACGCTGACCCCGGACGGCGGGGCCACCACGGTCCGCATCGACGGCGAGTTCACCGGCGCCGCGGTCTCCCTCATGGCGGGCAAGCTCAAGGACTCGGCCACCGCCGCCCTGAACGAGTCGCTCCGCAAGCTCTCCGGCCTGGTCGCCTGAGCCCCACCCCCGAACGACCAGGTCCGTAGGCACACGGACACGACGGCGCGCCCCGCGAGGAATCCCGGGGGGCGCGCCGTCATATCGAAAGGCCCGCCCGACCCACACCCACTCGCACTCACTCACACTCAGTGCTCGTCGGCCAGGATCAGGTAGAGCTTCTTGCGGGCGTCGTTGATGACGGCGAGGGCCTTCTCCCGCTGCGCGGGCGTGCCGGTCTTGAAGACCTGCCCGAAGGCCTCCATCAGGCCGAAACCGGCCGTCCGGACCTCGTTCATCGCCTCGAAGTCGAAGCCCCGGCCGGCCTCCGCCCAGGGGGCGTCCGGGCCGGACTCGGCCTCGGTGCGACCGGCGTCGGTGAGCGTGAACAGCTTCTTGCCGCCCTCGCTCTCACTGGTGATGAGGCCCTCGTCCTCCAGCAGCTGCAGGGTCGGGTAGACCGACCCCGGGCTGGGCTTCCACGCCCCGCCGCTGCGCTCGCCGATCTCCTGGATCATCTCGTAGCCGTGCATCGGCCGGTCGGTGAGCAGCGCCAGGATGGAGGCGCGCACATCACCCCGCCGGGCCCGGCCGCGCGGCCCGCCGCGGCCACCGCGCCCACCGAAGGGCCCACCGCCGAAGGGCGGCCCGAACGGCCCGAAGGCGGCACGTCGCCGCTGGAACTCCTCCCGACGGTCCGGCCCGCAGTGGCCGTGACCCCGTCCGTGCTCATGCCCGTGGTCGTGTCCGTGCTGTCCGTGTGAACGCATGACTGCGCTCCTTTCCTCATTCGGTGATTCGTTGTCGCTGATGCGATGTTTCCACTATCGCTGACCCATCGCGATGCGTCAACGATATATCGGAAACTTCCTCAACGAACAGCCGCGACCGCCTGTCCTCGCCGAGGTCGGGGCAGCGATCGTGAGCATCGCGGGCTGCAATAGCAGCGACCCCGGCGAGGACGGGCCGCCCCGGCAGGCCGACCCGGTCACCTCGTTCCTCCACGGCCTGCTGACCTTCGAGGACGTCTTCGCCTCCGGCGGTCCGCAGGTCACGGACACGTCCACGGGCGTCACCTTCCGGCCCAGCTGCTGCGACGGGCTGGAGGACTGGCGCGACTGGCACCAATTCGCCGACGGTGGCAGCCTGCTCGGATTCGGCCACGACCTTGTGTCGCCCATGGCCGAGCGCTTCGGCGACACCGTCCGGCTCACCCTCACCGCCGCCCTCGCCCGCGCGCTCGACCTTGCGACACCCGCCGTAGCGCCACAGCCGTAAGCCGCCGAACCTCGGATCGCCAGTCAAGGGGCGGGGAGCGACACGGGCAGGCAGCCAGTCCAGTCATCCCGAATTGGCCTTTGCGGCCGGCTCCGCCGCGTCCCTACGGTCGATGACATGCGCATCCGAATCGTCGACGCCTTCACCGACCGTCCCTTCGGCGGCAACCCCGCCGGGGTCCTGCTCCTCGAAGACGGGTTCCCCCGGGACTCCTGGCTCCAGCAGGTCGCCACCGAGGTCAACCTCTCCGAGACCGCCTTCGCCCATCCGCTCCCGCCCGGCGGCGAGGCGGACTGGGCGCTGCGCTGGTTCACCCCGGCCGCAGAGGTCGACATGTGCGGCCACGCGACCCTGGCCACCGCCCACGTCCTGGCCACCAGCGGTCTGGCCACGGGGACGGTCCGCTTCTCGGCGCGCTGCGGAATCCTGAAGGTCACCGCCGCCGAGGACGGGAGCCTGGTCATGGACTTCCCGACCTCCTCCCTGACCGAGGTCGAGCCGGACGCCGCGGTGGAGCGCGCGCTGGGCGCGACGGCCAAGTCGGTCCACGACACCTCCGAGCACATCGGGGACCTCGTGGTGGAGCTGGCCGACGAGCGGACCGTACGGGAGCTCACGCCGGACCTCGCCGCCCTGCGCGGCTACGCCCGGCGCGGGATCATCGTGACCGCGGCGGCCGAGGACCCCTCCCGCGGCTACGACTTCGTCTCGCGCGGCTTCTTCCCCGCGTTCGGCATCGACGAGGACCCGGTCACCGGCAGCGCCCACACCGCGCTGGCCCCCTTCTGGGCGCAGCGGCTGGGCCGCACGGAGCTGGTCGGCCTCCAGGGCGGGGCCCGCACCGGCCTCGTCCGGGTCCGGTTGCTGGGCGACCGTACGCTGCTGATCGGGCGCGCGGTCACGGTCGTCGACGGCGAGCTGCTCACCGCACCGTAGGCGTCCGGGCAGCCGGACGGTGCGCCTACGGCGTGGGCAGCCAGCCCACCTTGCCCGCCAGCAGGGCGTACCCGCCGAAGGCCACGATGTCGAGCAGCGCGTGCGCGACGACGAGCGGGCCGACCCGGCCCCAGCGCCGGTAGGCGAGCACGAACACGACGCCCATCACCACGTTGCCGATGAAGCCGCCGATGCCCTGGTAGAGGTGGTACGAGCCGCGCAGCACGGAGCTGGCCACCAGCGCGGCCATCGGCGACCAGCCGAGCTGCCCGAGCCTGCGCAGCAGGTAGGCCAGCACGATGACCTCCTCCACCACGGAGTTCTGCACCGCGGAGAGGATCAGCACGGGGAACTTCCACCACACGTCGGGCAGCGCCTCCGGCACCACCGTGAGGTTGAAGCCGGTCGCCCGCGCCCCCAGGTAGAAGGCCAGTCCCGCGCTGCCGATGCAGGCGGCGACGAGCGCGCCCCGGCCCAGGTCCCACCAGGGCCGGGTGCGGTCGAAGCCCAGCACCTTCAGCCCGGGCGCGCCCTCACGGGTCAGCAGGTGCGCGACGAGCAGGACGGGGACGAGCGCGCTCGCGATGCCGAACAGCTGCCAGGCCAGGTCCAGCCAGGGCCGGCCGGGGGCGTACGAACCGTTGAGCGTGGCGGCCTGGTCCTTGAGCCCGCCCGGCTTGGTCAGCGAGCCGATGAAGCTGATCAGCGCCGAGACCCCGCTCGCGCCCAGGGACAGCGCGAGCACGAGCAGCGTCTCGGAGCGCAGCATCCTGCGCCCGCTCGAACGCTCGCCGAGTTCGAGCTCCCCGACCTCCGGTTCCGGCTCCGTCCGCACGCCCGTCTCCCGTCCCGCCACCGCTGCGACATCTCGCGGGGCGTCCCGCCCCGATCACCCCATACTGCCTCCTCCACGGGGCAAGGGGATCACCGGACGGGACCTCACGTGACCTCACTGGGCCTCACGGGGCCCCGGGATCAGTCCACGGCCGCCGGTCCGGCCCCCGCGGTGCCACCCCCCAGCCCCGCCGGCCAGGTGTGCACGGGATCGCCCCGGTGACTCAGCTCGCTGTAGCGGCGCGTGGTCGCGGCGAGCGCCGCGTCCCGCTCCAGCCCGCCCGCGAGCGCCCGGTGGTACGTGTCCACCTGCCAGGTGGCCCCGTTCACCCGGCGTCGGCACCGCTCTTCGATGATGCCGAGGTAGTGGTCCCGGTCGGCGGGCTCGATGCCCCACGCGTCCAGTCCGGCGGCAGCCATCGGCAGCAGCTCCTCCAGCACCAGCCGGACCGCGGGCACGCTCGCCAGTCCCCCGCCCCGGCCCCGGCGCGGCCAGCGCAGCCGGGCGTCGATGCCGTAGCGGCAGGCCGCGTCGAAGTTGGCCTCCGCCTCCGCGAAGGGCAGCCGGCTCCACACCGGGCGCTGCTCGTCCGCGAGCGTCCGTACGAGCCCGTAGTAGAAGGCCGCGTTGGCGACGACGTCGGCCACCGTCGGGCCGGCGGGCAGCACCCTGTTCTCCACGCGCAGGTGCGGCACCCCGTCGGCGACCCCGTAGACGGGCCGGTTCCAGCGGTAGACGGTGCCGTTGTGCAGCACCAGCTCCTGCAGGCTCGGCACCCCGCCCTCGGCATGGACCCGCAGCGGCTCCTCCTCGTCGCAGATCGGCAGCAGGGCCGGAAAGTAGCGGACGTTCTCGGCGAAGAGCTCGTACGCCGAGTCCACCCACCGCTCGCCGAACCAGGTGCGCGGGCGCACCCCCTGCGCCTGGAGCTCGGGCGGCCGGGTGTCGGTGGCCTGCTGGAAGAGCGGCGGCCGCGACTCCCGCCACAGCTCCCGCCCGAACAGGAAGGGCGAGTTGGCGCCGACGGCTATCTGTACGGCCGCCACCGCCTGGGCCGCGTTCCATACGTCCGCGAACCGTGCCGGGGTCACCTGCAGGTGCAGTTGTACGGAGGTGCAGGCGGCCTCCGGCACGATCGACCCGGAGGTCCAGGTCAGCCGCTCGACTCCCTCGATGTCGAGGACGAAGTCCTCTCCCCGCATCATCAGGATCTGCTCGTTGAGCAGCGAGTAGCGGTCCACCGCCGAGAGGTTGGCGGTGACCAGGTCGGTGCGAGAGATCGTCGGCAGAATTCCGATCATGACCACCCCGGCGTCGACCTCCAGAGCCTGCCGGTGGGCATAGCCGAGACCCGCGCTCAGTTCCTCGGCGAGCTGGTCGAATACCCGGCCGCCGAGCCGGTGCGGAAGTACGTTCACCTCCAGGTTGAACATTCCCAGTTCGGTCTGGAAATCGTTGCTCGCAATACGCTCGAGGACCTGCGCATTCACCATTCTCGGCAACCCGTCGGCACCCGCGAGATTCAACTCGATCTCCAGCCCCATCATGTTCTTGGGGCGATCGAACCTCTTCTCCTCCAGAAGTCGCTCCAGTACCTCCAGGCACTCATGAAGCTTCCTCCGGTACCGTTGCCGATCGGACAGGTCGAATCCGCCCGCCACGACCTTCTCCCCCATCGGAGCGTCCCTCCTCGACTGGGCCCGGCCGGCAGGCAATGGATCCCCCGCCCGGGCGCGCGTTACGGTCGATGATGCCCCGGCGGCGTGATCGATAACGCGGAAGGGGCGCGACTGGCGGGGAGCGCGCGCCGGTTTGGCCGACGGGCGCTTTGGCACATTCACCTGGCAAGCGGCGCTACGCAAATACAGCGTAGACCTTGCCGGTTATCGATAACCGACGCTTTTCAGCCGAGCCGTCATCCGGTAACCTCCGAGGTCAGCGCGGAATTTTTGCGCGCACCCGGCATGAATGCCACGTCAGAGGGACCGGTAAGCGCCTTGTCGGCAATAGGCGGGACAGCTAGCCGAAACACTGCGTGAACACATGTCAGATAAACTCCGCATGCGAGGCAGAGAGTTGGCGCGCGGCCATTGCCCCTCAGCCCCCCTCTGACCCCAGAATGCGACAGCGCCGTCCGCACCCCGTACCCGCCCCGTTCCACAGGTCTCCCAAGCGAGAGGCGACCCACCATGCCGCTGCACGTCCCTCCGGCTCCCGCGCCCGCCCTGCGCAGCGTCCTCGCGGCCCTCGGTTCCCCCACCGCCGTCCATGAGGCGCACACCCCGGCCCTGCGCTCCCTCCAGGGACCGATGACCGCCGAACTGCCACTGCCCGTCCACGTCTTGGACCGGCTGCACATCTCCGGCCTGACCGCCGGCGGCAGGCCGCCGCGCACCCGGCTGACCGGCTGGCGGTTCCTGATCCGCAGCGGGGACCGCTACGTCGCGGCGGCCGACACCCGGCTGACCCCCGACGGCTGGGTCTTCTCCCACTTCTTCGAGGGCCCCTACGTCGCCGCCACCGAACGCGCGCTGCGCCAGGCCGAATCGCTCGGCAAGAACTACCAGCCGCGCCTGCTGTCCGTACCGGAGCTGTACATGCTGACCTTGTGGCTGCACGGATCGGTGGGCGCCGACGCCTCCGCCGGCCTGCCGGCCGCCGCCGACCTCCTGGTCCCCCTCGCCCCCGCCCCGCCCGGCATCGCCGCCTACCGCCCGCACCCCGTGTCCGAACTGCTGCCCGTACTGACCCACCGGCTCACGCCGACGGCTCCCCCGGTGCCGCCTTCCATGGCCGCACCGGCCGCCTGACCCGGCCCCTGGCCGGTTCTGCCCATTCGGCCTAGCCCACTCGGGCCCCCGGCTAACCATCCGAAATGACAGGGGAGTTGAGCTGAACCGCCCGCACGGGTGATGCGTCATCAATCTATGAGGACAGCTGCCGGGAAATCCCTCCGGACACCACGCCGTGGGGGAACACTGGGGACTCTGACCGAGCCAAGTCGTTGATACGGGGGGCGGCCATGAACCACGCGCACAACGCACCGAGCCGCAGCACACAGACCACACCGCAGCGAAAGAACGCATCCATGTGCCAGCACAAGCCAGCATGCCCGTCCGCCGACTCCGCCGACCGGGAGGCTGCGCACCCCGTGGCCGTTCACCCGGAGCAGGGCTGGAGCCTGCTGTGCAACGGCGTCCTGCTCTTCGAGGACACCGGTGAGCTGCTGCCGGACGGCCGGATCATCGCCCCGCACCGCCCGCTCGCGGCAACGCAGGTGATGAAGGCGGCCTAGCCCACGACGGAAACGAAAGGGGCCGGCCCAGGAGAGAACTCCCGGACCGGCCCCTTCGTCATGTCACTTCGTCATGTCACTTCTGCATGTCACTGCATCAGTTGTCGTACTCGTCCAGCGGCGGGCAGGAACACACCAGGTTCCGGTCACCGAAGGCACCGTCGATGCGGCGCACCGGCGGCCAGTACTTCTCCGCGGCCGACACCCCGCCCGGGAAGACGGCCTCGTCGCGGGTGTACGGGTGGTTCCACTCGCCGCCCAGGGCAGCCGCCGTGTGCGGGGAGTTGGCCAGCGGGTTGTCGTCCACCGGCCACTCGCCGCCCGCGACCCGCTCGATCTCGGCGCGGATGGCGATCATCGCGTCGCAGAAGCGGTCGATCTCGGCGAGGTCCTCGGACTCCGTCGGCTCGATCATGAGCGTGCCGGCGACCGGGAAGGACATGGTCGGCGCGTGGAACCCGTAGTCGATCAGGCGCTTGGCGATGTCGTCGATGCTCACGCCCGTCGCCTTCGACAGGGGGCGCATGTCGATGATGCACTCGTGCGCGACCAGGTTGCCCGGACCGGTGTAGAGCACCGGGTAGTGCGGCTCCAGGCGCTTGGCGATGTAGTTGGCGCCGAGCACGGCCACCTGGGTGGCGCGCTTGAGGCCCTCGCCACCCATCAGACGCACGTACGACCAGGAGATCGGCAGGATGCCCGCCGAGCCCCACGGAGCGGCCGAGATCGGGCCGACGCCCGTCTCCGGACCGGCGGTCGGCTGGAGCGGGTGGTTGGGCAGGTACGGGGCCAGGTGCGCCCGGACACCGACCGGGCCGACGCCCGGGCCGCCGCCGCCGTGCGGGATGCAGAAGGTCTTGTGCAGGTTCAGGTGCGAGACGTCGCCGCCGAAGTGACCCGGCTTGGCCAGGCCCACCAGGGCGTTGAGGTTGGCACCGTCCACGTAGACCTGGCCGCCGGCGTCGTGCACCTGGGCGCAGATGTCGGCGACGTGCTCCTCGAACACACCGTGCGTGGAGGGGTACGTGATCATCAGCACGGCGAGCTCGTCGCGGTACTGCTCGATCTTGGCGCGCAGGTCGTCCGCGTCCACCTCGCCGTCGTCGGCGGTCTTGACGACGACGACCTTCATGCCGGCCATCACGGCGCTCGCGGCGTTGGTGCCGTGCGCGGAGGACGGGATGAGGCAGACGGTGCGCTGCTCGTTGCCGTTCGCCCGGTGGTAGGCGCGGACGGCCAGCAGGCCGGCGAGCTCACCCTGGGAGCCGGCATTCGGCTGAATGGAGACCTTGTCGTAGCCGGTGACCTCGCAGAGACGTTCCTCCAGCTCGGTGATGAGCGTGAGGTACCCCTCGGCCTGCTCGACCGGGGCGAACGGGTGCAACTGGCCGAATTCCGGCCAGGTGACCGACTCCATTTCGGTGGTCGCGTTGAGCTTCATGGTGCAGGAGCCCAGCGGGATCATGCCGCGGTCCAGCGCGTAGTCCTTGTCCGAGAGCTTGCGCAGGTAGCGCAGCATCGCGGTCTCGGAGCGGTGCTGGTGGAAGACCGGGTGGGTCAGGTACTCGTCCGAGCGCAGCAGCCCCTCGGGAAGCGCCTCGGCCGTGGTGGCGTCGAGCGCCTCCAGGTCGGCGGTGACCCCGAAGGCCGCCCACACCGCGTCGATGTCGGCACGCAGGGTGGTCTCGTCACAGGACGCGGAGACCAGGTCGGCGTCCACCTGGTACAGGTTGACCCCGCCCTCGCGGGCCGCGGCCACGACCTCGGCGGCCCGGCCCGGGACCCGCGCGGTGACGGTGTCGAAGTAGGCGCCGTGGACGACCTCGACCCCGCCGGCCGTCAGACCGGCCGCGAGCAGAGCCGCGTAGCGGTGCGTGCGGCGGGCGATCGTCCGCAGCCCGTCCGGGCCGTGGTAGACGGCGTACATGCCGGCCATGACGGCGAGGAGCACCTGCGCGGTGCAGATGTTGCTGGTGGCCTTCTCGCGGCGGATGTGCTGCTCACGGGTCTGCAGCGCCAGGCGGTACGCCTTGTTGCCGTCCGCGTCCACGGAGACTCCGACGAGGCGGCCGGGCAGCGAGCGGGCGTGCTTGGCCTGGACGGCCATGTAGCCGGCGTGCGGTCCGCCGAAGCCCATCGGAACGCCGAAGCGCTGGGTGGTGCCGACGGCGATGTCCGCGCCCAGCTCGCCCGGCGAGGTCAGCAGCGTCAGGGCGAGCAGGTCGGCGGAGACGGCGACGATGGCACCGAGCGCGTGCGCCTGCTCGATGACCGGCTTGATCTCCCGCACGGCGCCGGAAGCACCCGGGTACTGGAGGAGCACGCCGTAGACGCCGCGCTCGGCGATCTCGGCCGGAATCCCCTCGCTCAGATCGGCGACGACGACCTCGATGCCGATCGGCTCGGCGCGGGTCTGGATCACCGCGATGGTCTGCGGCAGCGCGTCGGCGTCGACGAGGAAGACGTTGCCCTTGGCCTTGCCCACGCGGCGGGCCAGGGTCATGGCCTCGGCGGCAGCCGTGCCCTCGTCGAGCAGGGAGGCACCGGAGGTCGGCAGGCCGGTCAGCTCGGCGACGACGGTCTGGAAGTTCAGCAGGGCTTCGAGGCGGCCCTGGGAGATCTCCGGCTGGTACGGCGTGTACGCCGTGTACCAGGCCGGGTTCTCCATGACGTTGCGCAGGATCACCGGCGGCGTGAAGGTCCCGTAGTAACCGAGACCGATCATCGACGACAGCACCTGGTTGCGGTCGGCGAGCTCACGCAGCTCGGCGAGCACCTCGGCCTCGGTGCGCGCCTCGGGCAGGTTCAGCGCGGCAGTGGTCTTGATCACATCCGGCACCGCGGCTGCGGTGAGCTCGTCCAGCGAGCCGTAGCCCACATGGGCGAGCATCTTCGCCTGCGCCTCGGCGTCCGGGCCGATGTGGCGCTGCTCGAAGGGGATGCCTCGCTCCAGCTGGGAGAGCGGAATGCGGTTGGCGGTCATGTACGGAGGCCTCCTGGGTCGTACGACCTGCGAGGGGCACCACGGCGCGGGCACCCGGACGGCCTCCCCCTCTGTCATCACAACCTGAGAGCTTCACCGGGCCGCGCGGGGATCGCCCACGAGGTCCGGCTTTCACCGTCGGTGAGGAGAGGGACCGGCACTGCGCGCCCGGTACCCGCCCCTGCTTTCCAGAGTGGCCTCACCACGTGCGGTACGTATGCCTGAGAGATTCCGGGGAGGATTTGCTCCTTCGGCGCCTCCGTCTCACTCACTCGGAGGACTCTCCCGCACAGGGTCAACAGCCGTCACCCAGCCTACCAGCGAGGATCTGGGGTCTCCCTCGAGTGGCCCCCTCTCCGGAAATGCACTTTTGTAGTCATTACGGAGGAGTTGCGCCCAATGGAGGGACCGGACCGTGCAGACCGACATCGATCCCCGCAGCCTGATCGGCCGCAAGGCGTTCGACCGCAATGGCACCAAGATCGGCACCGTCGACGAGGTCTACCTCGACGATGCCACGGGCGTCCCGGAATGGGCCGCCGTACGCACCGGACTCTTCAGCCGGGACGCCTTCGTCCCGCTGGAGCCCAGCGAGATGGTGGGCGACACCCTGCGCGTGCCCTTCGAACGCTCCCTGATCAAGGACGCCCCCGACTTCGGCGTCGGCCGCCACCTCTCCCCCGAACAGGAGCTGCAGCTCTACCACCACTACGGCCTGGACCTGGCCCTCCCGTCGGACTTCCAGCACGACTTCGGCCACAAAACCCCCGACACCCCCTGACCGCCCCCACCATTCCCAACCTCCCACCGGGACCCGGCACACACCGGCCAGACCCGCGCCCCCACTCCACCGAACAAGCCACCCGAGCCCCCAGCACCCGGAGCCGGGCCACAGGTCCGGGACGCCGAGCAAAACCAGCCTGCCCCGGATCGAGGCGGGCGCACACGACGCCCAGCGGCACCCACCGGGCAGCAGGGAGCGCCCAGCGGCCAGCCACCTGCGGACGGGATCGCCCAGCGGGCAGCCGACGGCAGTCAAGCGCCCGCAGGCAGCGCACCCCAGGAAGCCGCCTGCGGACAAGCGCCCAGCGGGTAGCCGCCTGCGGACAGCGGACGGCAGGGAGCGCCAGTAGTCAGCGCTCCGCAGAAAGCCGCCTGCGGACAGCGGACAGCAGGGAGCGCCAGCGGGCATCGCTCCACAGGAAGGCGCCTGTGGGCAGCCGACGGCCGGCAGCGCGCCCAAGGAGAAGCCGCCTGCGGACAGCGCCCAGCGGGTGGCCGCCTGCGGACAGCGGATGGCAGGGAGCGCCCAGCGGGCGGCAGGCAGCGCCAGTAGTCAGCGCTCCGCAGAAAGCCGCCTGCGGACAGCGGACAGCGGACAGCGGACAGCCTCCTGCCGGACAGCGGCGCAGGGAGCGCTCAGCAGGCAGCACACCTGACACCCCGCGCACTCAACGAGTACGGACAGCCCGCACGGGCGACCGCGGCGGCCGGGAGGTCCTCAGGATCCAGGCCAGGGCCGGTCCAGCAGCACTGCCGCGTCCCGGCGATCTGCCCATCCCGTACGCAGCCGCGGGAGCGGCCGCGGCCAACGGCTGGCACCCGGCTGCAGCCCGGCACCCAGCAGGTGCCCGCGAATTGCGTCCCGGCCCTCACGGGCGCCCCGGCAGGCGTGTGCGTGTGACTCCCCAGACACAGCCGGACGCCCCGGCCCGGCGACGCGTCTGCTCCGGCGAGGAGGAGGAATCGTCCTCGGGTCCGCCGATACGGACCGAGCGCGGCCCTGACCCCCCGCGCTCGCAACCTCTCAGGCTCGCTACGGAGCCGTCGAGCCCCCGACCCCCACGGCCCGGTCCCCTACCAGCGGCATCGGAGCGGACGGCTCCAGCTCGGGATCGTCCACCAGGAACGTGCGTACCCGGCCCGGCTCGGATCCGGGCTGCTCGAACCGTACGGTCACCCGCCCGACCCCGCTGCCCTGCACCCACCCCGGCCCGTACACCGCATGCCGCACATCGCTCCCGGCCGGCCACGACCGCTCACCCACACCTCCGCCACCCCCCGGCCCACCCGCTCCCTGACCCTGAGCATGGTCCTGGCCCTGCCCGTGGCCCTCGCGGGGTGCCTGCCCCGGAGTATCGCCCTCAGCCTGGCCCTGGCCGTGACCGTGGCCCTGGCCCTGGCCCTGGCCCTGGCCCTGGCTGTGACCCTCGCGGGGTGCCGGGCCTTCCCCTGCACTCTCCACCCGACGGGACCCAGCACCCTGGCCCTGCCCCTCCTGGGCCCGACCCTCCCCCGCGCTCTCCACCCAACGGGACCCAGCACCTTGCCCCTGGCCCACGGCCTCAGCCGGCGCTACCCCAGCACCCTGGCCCGCGGCCGCCTGACCCTGCCCAGGGGCCTGCCCCTGGCCCTGCAGTGTTCCCCGCCCCTGCCCGGTGCCCTCGTCCTGAACCGGCACGGCTCCCTGTCCGGCGCCCTCACCCGGAGCGTGGCTCTCCTGGCCCCCGTCAGCGTCGACCGCGCCCCGCGCCACGCCGCGCCGGCCGAACGGCGCAGCCCCGTCGCCACGATCCGCAGCCGCCCCCGGCCCCGGCCCCGCAGCCGATCCGGACCCCGCAGCCGCATCCTCATCCGCGTCCCCCTCCGCCCCCGCCCGCGCAGCCATCGCATCGGCGAAAGCGAACAGGTCCTCCTGCGTGTAGTCCGCCAGCCCCGTGACACCCACCCCCAGCAGCCGCACCCCGCCCGTGGTGTCCACGGCCTCGAGCAGCCGCGCCGCCGCCTCCCGCACCACCGCGGGGTCGTCCGTGGGCCCCCGCAGGGTCTCCGAGCGGGTCAGTGTGGAGAAGTCGTACCGCCGAACCTTGAGCACGATCGTCCGCCCCGAGTGCCCCGACCCCCGCAGCCGCTCCACGCACCGGTCCGCGAGCCGCTGCACCTCGGTGCGGATCCGCACCCGGTCGTGCAGGTCGACGTCGAAGGTGTCCTCCACGGACACGGACTTCGCATCGCGTTCGGCGACCACCGGCCGCTCGTCCACGCCCAGCGCCATCCGGTACAGCCCGACCCCGTGCGAGCGGCCCACCATCCGGACCAGCTCGTCCTCGCCGGCCTCGGCCAGCTCCCCCACCGTCGTGATCCCGGCCCGGCGCAGGTGCTCCCCCGTGGCCGGCCCCACCCCGGGCAGGGTCCGTACCGACATCGGGGCGAGGTGCGCCCGCTCCGTGCCCACCTCGATCAGCAGCAGCCCGGCCGGCTTGGCCTCCTCGGAGGCGACCTTGGCCAGCATCTTGGACCCCGCGAGCCCCACCGACCCGCTCAGCCCCGTCACGGCGGCGATGTCGGCCCTCAGCCGCTCGCCCACGGCCCGCGCGGCCTCCGCGTCGAAGGCGACGCCCCCCGCCTCCAGGTCCACGAAGGCCTCGTCCAGGCTCAGCGGCTCCACGAGGGGGGACAGTTCCCGGAGCATCGCCATGACCGTGTCGCTGACCTCGCGGTACAGGCTGAAGCGCGGAATCAGGCACGCGCCGTTCGGGCAGAGCCGCCGCGCCTGGGCCATCGGCATGGCCGAGTGCACCCCGAAGCGCCTGGCCTCGTAGGAGGCGGTGGCGACGACCCCGCGCGGCCCGAGCCCGCCGACGATGACGGCCTTGCCGCGCAGGCTCGGCTTCGACGCCTGCTCCACGGAGGCGTAGAAGGCGTCCATGTCCAGGTGCAGGATGGTCGGCGCGGATCTCACAGCTCCGATGCTGCCCTACACCACTGACAATCGGCCCACCGCCGGGGCCGCAGGCCGACCCGAGCCCGACCGGCCGGGAAAGCCGACCCGGAAAGCCGGCCCGGAAGGCCGACCGTCCAAGGGACCGGCCGGCCGGAAGCCCCTCAGACGGCCCGGTTCCTCCGGGCTGCCAGCTCATCGGCCGGGTTGTGCCCGACCACGGTCTCGCCCGTGTCCACGCGCTCCCCGTGCAGCTGCGACAGGGCGTTCTCGACATCGCGCCAGACCACGCCCACGGCGATCCCGAAGACACCCTGACCGCCCTGGAGCAGGCTGACGACCTGATCGGGCGAGGTGCACTCGTACACGGTGGCGCCGTCGCTCATCAGCGTCATCCGCTCCAGGTCCGAGAAACCCCGGTCGCGCAGGTGCTGCACGGCGGTGCGGATGTTCTGCAGCGCCACCCCGGTGTCCAGGAAGCGCTTCACGATCTTGAGGACGACCACGTCCCGGAAGCTGTAGAGGCGCTGCGTCCCCGACCCGTACGCCGGGCGCACCGTGGGCTCCACCAGCCCCGTGCGCGCCCAGTAGTCGAGCTGCCGGTACGTGATCCCGGCCGCGGCGCACGCCGTCGGCCCCCGGTATCCGACCTGCTCGGGTGCGGGCTCGCCACCCACCGACCCGACTGACCCCACCGGCCCCACCGAACCGACCGGCGCGGGCTCCGGCTGACGGCGCGCGGAGTTCACCGCACCACCGTGCAGCGGGTACGGCCCACCGTCACTCCGTGCGGGGATGCCCCCGGTCATACCGTCGCCCGTGACTCTCACGCCGACCCTCCGTCCTTGACCTGCCATCTCGAAGGTAGGCAGTCACCAGGGGTGCGTCAACGATCGCCACACTCGGCACGCCGAGTGATAATCACCCTGAGAGTGGTTTCCCGTACCCCATTGCGGGGAAAGGCTACTCGAATGGGCTGAAATATCCGGGAGGACGGCGCGACCCGCGCCTCACTGCGGGCCGGTGCCGAAGTCCTCTGGCGAGATCTGGTCGAGGAACTCGCGGAACTTCTCCACCTCGTCCTCCTGCTCGTCCGGGATCGCGATTCCGGCGTCGTCGAGCACGCCGTCGCTGCCGAAGATCGGCGTCCCGGTCCGCAGGGCGAGCGCTATGGCATCGGATGGCCGGGCGCTCACCTCGACTCCACTGGCGAAGACGAGCTCCGCGTAGAAAACGCCCTCCCGCAGATCCGTGATCCGGACCTCGGTGAGCTCCTCGCCGATCGCCTCCAGCACGTCCTTGAAAAGGTCGTGCGTCAGCGGCCGGGCAGGGGCCATGCCCTGCTGCGCGAAGGCAATGGCGGTCGCCTCCCCTGGTCCGATCCAGATGGGGAGGTACCGGTCGCCTCCCACTTCACGCAGGAGCACGATCGGTTGGTTCGAGGGCATTTCCACCCGGACACCCACAACGTCGAGCTCGTTCACACAGCAACCCTAGGACCTGCCCGGCAGGTTTGGGTAGTCGGGCTCCCCCAAGCCTGCCCGGAAGCCCCTCCGAAGTCGCCCGAAGTCGGCCCGAAAACCCCTCCGGATCAGTGCAGCCGCACCCCGAGAGCAGTTTGTACGAGGGCCTCGTGCAGCCGTACGGAGAGCCCCGCGATCTCCTTCATGGTGGCCTCCGCATGGGCCCTGGTCTGCGGATTGCGGTGCCGGCGCAGCGGCGAGACCACCTGCTCCACCAGACCGGCCTCCCGGTCGGCGGCGGCCTTCATCGCCCGCAGGTGGCGCGGCTCCAGACCGAATCGGCCGAGATCGGCCACCAGACGGGCCACGGTGACGGCCTCGGCGTCGAAACCGCCGCCGGGCGCCTCCGCGAGGAGCCCGTACGACTCCCACTCCACGAGCTGGACCTCGTCCACCTCCGCCGCGGCCATCAGCTCGGCCCGGCCCACCCGGGCCACGGTCGGCCGGTCCCGGCCCACCTCGCCGTAGAGGGCGACGGGGCTCGTGGGGTCGACGGACTCCCCGTGCGCCGTGGGCGCCGGGATGCGGATCTGCTCGCCCCGCGCGAGCGCGTCGAGCTGCTCGCGGATGACCTTCAACGGGAGGTAGTGGTCGCGCTGGAGCCGCAGGACGTGGGCGAGGCGCTCCACGTCGTCGGTGCTGAACTTGCGATATCCGGAAGGTGTGCGCCGGGGCTCGACGAGTCCCTCCGCCTCCAGGAAACGGATCTTCGAGATCGTGACTTCGGGGAACTCGTCACGCAGCATCGTGAGCACCGTGCCGATGCTCACCAGCCGCACGCCCGAGGAGGCGGCGGTGGCGGTGCCGCTCTTGGCGGCACCGCCTGCCGGGATACGCAGCATGGGACCTTCCCTTGAAGGGTCAGTGCCCCCGCAGGCTCGCGTAGAAGACCAGCCGGTACTTGCCGATCTGCACCTCGTCGCCGTTGTGCAGGGCGACGGAGTCGATCGGTTCACGGTTCACGTACGTGCCGTTGAGGCTGCCGACGTCGGAGACGGTGAAACCGTCGTGGCTCCTGCGGAACTCGACATGGCGCCGGGAGACGGTGACGTCGTCCAGGAAGATGTCGCTCTGCGGGTGCCGGCCGGCCGTCGTCAGCTCGCCGTCCAAGAGGAACCGGCTGCCGGAGTTCGGGCCGCGCCGCACGATCAGCAGAGCGGAACCCGGGGGCAGCGCTTCCACCGCGGCCTGGGCCTCGGGGGACAGCGAGGACGACACGTGCGTCTGTCCCGACACCTCGGCCTCGTAGGCCTCCAGGCCCGAGATCGAGATGGTGGACGTGGTCTCCGAGGCACGCTCCGGCGTCAGACCCGCCCGCAGCGGCGCCCCGCAGTTGGAGCAGAACCGGCTCGCCGCATCGCTGCGGTGCCCGCACCTGCTGCAAATCTGCTCGGCCGACATGGACGGCTCCTCGCGCCGCGGCTGCCCCGCGGAGGCATTGGTGGCATACGGGTCGGGGGCAAACCCTCCACCCGTACTTGAGGTTGATGGTTCACCGAAACCTATGCGTCCGGTACCGGCAGGGTCAACAGCCGACGCGCCGTGCGCGCCCGAAATGTCACCCGCCCCGGCGACCTCGTCGCGGAAGAGCGGCCGGTCGCCCTGCCCTTCCACGTCTCCATGCCCCGCGCGGTGCCTGGCCGCACCGCTTTCCTCGCGGTTCTTCTTGCCGAACAACTTCTCAAACAACTTCACGGGCGATTCCCCTTGACCGAAACAGACCCGCCCGTGGGGCAGGACGAACTCCGAATGCAACACCTGCCGACCCGGACATACTTACAACGTCCGTAACCATCAGACAGTTTCCACCACGCACCGCGACTTCGGTGCGTCGACCCCCCGCAGGCATTCGCCCGCGTGAGCCCGTCTCCCGCGCCTCCCGCATCACGTCGATGACGACCGAGCGTAGTCAGGCTGCTTCGCAGCCCGCAAGGCATCCACAACGATCTTCGCCGGACGTGTGACGCTGACGACGGCCTGCTCCTTCTCCAGCGACTGGACGACGCCACCGGGAATGTTGAGCGCCGGCTCCAGGTCCTGCGGCTTGCCGATCACCTTGAACTCGTAAGGCTGTGTGATCTTCTTACCGTCGATCGCGACCCCGTCCTCCTCGTCCGAGAAGTACGAGTCCGCCACGATCCGCACCCCGTTGATCTGGATCGCCTCGGCCCCGGCCGCCCGCAGCTCCTGGAGGGTGTCCAGCAGCTTGTCCGACTGCACCTGACCCTTGGGGTCCGTGATCTTCAGCACGATCCCCGGCCCTTGCGCGGCCACCGTACCGGCCAGGATCCCGAGTTGGCGCTCCTTCTCCACGGTCTGCTTCCGGGCCTCCTCGGCCTGGTTGGAGCTGCTCTCCAGCTCCCGGCGCTGGTCGTCGAGCTTCTGCTTCTCGTCCTCCAGCCGCTTGGTCCGCCCGTCGAGCTCGTCGAGGATCCGTACGAGGTCCTCCTGGCGGGCGCCTCGCAGCGCGCTGGAATCGCTGTTCGACCGCACCTGGATGGCCAGGCCGAGCCCCAGGACGAACAGAAGCACCGCGACGATCAGTTGGGCACGGCTCACCCGCGGCGGCCACAGCCCGGCCGCCAGCCGCTGCCGCCCGGTCTGCTCGGGGGCGCTCTGCTCCGGGCCGGTCAGCTCGGGCCCGCCCGGCGCGTACCCGCCGGGCACGTACCCGGCCGACGCGGCTCCGCTCTCCTCCGGGCCCCGCTCCTCGCCTCCCGGTCCGGGCTCGTGGCCCACGGGCCCGGCCGGCGGCTCCATCGGAGGCTGCGCCTTCGGCCGCTGTGCCGCGGCCCCGGGCTCCTCGGGCGGGGTGTCGTTCGTACTCATCGGCCTCACGCCCGGAACACGTGCCGGCGGATGGCCGCGGCGTTGGAGAAGATGCGGATGCCGAGGACGACGACCACACCCGTGGACAGCTGCGAGCCGACCCCCAGCTTGTCGCCGAGGAAGACGATCAGCGCCGCCACGACCACGTTCGACAGGAACGACACCACGAAGACCTTGTCCACGAAGATGCCGTCCAGCATCGCGCGCAGGCCTCCGAACACCGCGTCCAGCGCCGCGACCACGGCGATCGGCAGATAAGGCTCCACCACGGCCGGCACTTCGGGCCGGACGAGAAGTCCGACCACCACTCCGACCACGAGGCCCAGTACCGCGATCACGATGCACCCTTCTGCTGCTCTGCTGCTGTAGCCGTACGTACGGTCAGGCTCGACGCGGCCGGAAGGCGCATCTCGGCCTCGGACGACAAGGAGTAGCGGATGCCGTAGTTCTCCTGCAGCACGTGCAGGTACTGGCCGTCCGCGGAGTCCTGGAACGCGGTCCCGAGGCGCTTCTTGTCGCCGATCGCCAGCACTTCGTACGGCGGCACCAGCGGCCTGTTGTCGACCAGTATCGCGTCCCCCGCGGCCCGGATCGCCGAGAGCGACGTCAGCCGCTGCCCGTTGATCGAGATCGCTTCCGCCCCCGACTGCCACAGCCCGTTGACGATCTTCTGCATATCGCGGTCGCGGAGCCGCCCGGTGTCCGAGAATCCGGCGCTCTCGCGCGGCTTGGAGCCGTTCCCGGTCGTCGAGCCCTTCGCGTCGTCCACCGTCAGCTTGATCCCGGGCCCGTGCACCTCGGTGGCTCCGGACAGCAGCGCCACGAGCTGGCCCTGTTCGCCGCCGTGCTGCTTGAGCGCCTCGCGCTGCCGGGCGGCGACGGTGTCCCGGAGCCGTTCGATGTCCCGCTCCAGACCGTCCGCGCGCGCGTCGGCCCGGTCGACCCGGTCGATGAGTTCCTGACGCTCCTTGGCCAGCACCGGTGCGGTCGCCCGCGCCTGCGCTGCGCCCAGGGTGACGACACTGGCGGCGAGCACGAGCCCGGCGGCGAGACCCAGTTTGGCCTTGAGGGTCCGCGGCAGGCCGGACGTGCCCTCGGCCTCGCGGCGGGCCGAAGCCTCCGCGTAGCCCTCGTCGAGGGAGTGGTCCATCACGTGCGTCAGCAGCGACATGGAGGCGTCCGGCCGCGCGGGAGGTGCCGAACTGCGGTTGTGGGGCGGCTGCGACATGCCGCACATCGTCGCATGTCGGCGCCGCTCCCACCGAATGCGGACGTCCGGTGGACCGGCCGGGGTCTGCGCCCCGCCCGGTCCTCCGGACTTTCGGCCCTGCGCCGTTCCGTTCCGGTCTACGTCCTGCCGTACGGGCCGCTCAGTGCCCGGCGCCGTCCACCACCGCTGCCCAGCCGTCCAGCAGCGCCTGCGCGGACGCGTCGTCGGGGCCTTCGGCCCACAGGTGGGTGACCGCCTCCGCCGGATCCGGCAGCACCAGCGCCCAGCGCCCGTCGGCCTCCACGACCCGCACCCCGTCGGTGGTGTCCACCTGCCGGTCCCCGGCCGCCTCCACGACCCGCCGCATGACGAGCCCCTTCACCGCCCACGGGGTCGGCACGTCCCGCTTGAGCACGTGCGCCCGCGGGATCCGGGCATCGATCTGGCTCAGCGTGAGCTGCGTCCGCGCCACCAGCCCGATCAGCTGCACGAAGGCGGCCGAGCCGTCGAAGACGCTGCTGAACTCGGGGACGATGAATCCGCCCCGCCCGTCACCGCCGAAGATGGTGTTCTCCGCCCGGCCCACCCGGGTCAGGTCGTCGGGCGAGGTCGTCGTCCACTCCACCTGGGTCCCGTGGTACGCCGCCACCTGCTCGGCGATCCGGGTCGTGGTCACCGGCAGCGCGACCTTGCCGCTGCGCTTCTCGGCGGCCACCAGATCGAGCAGCACCAGCAGCGCCCGGTCGTCCTCGATGATCCGGCCGCGCTCGTCCACGAGGGAGATCCGCTCGCCCACCGGGTCGAACCGCACTCCGAAGGCGGCCCGCGAGGACGCCACGATCTCCCCGAGCCGCACCAGCCCCGCCCGGCGGGATTCGGCGCTCTCGGTGGGCCGGGACTCGTCGAGTCCCGGGTTCACGGTGAGGGCGTCCACCCCGAGCCGGCCCAGCAGGCTGGGCAGGACCAGGCCGGCGCTGCCGTTGGAAGCGTCCACGACCACCTTGAGCCCGGAGTCCGCGACCCCGGTGGTGTCCACGCGCCGCAGCAGCGAACCGGTGTAGGCGTCGAAGACGCTTCCCGGGAACTGCAGGTCGCCGATCTCGCCGGGGAACGCCCGCCGGTACTCCTGGCGCGCGTAGACCCGGTCGAGCTTGCGCTGCTGCTGGAGGGAGAGGTCCGCCCCGCGCTCGTCGAGGAACATGATGTCGACGGAGTCCGGAACTCCCGGGGAGGTCCGCAGCACGATCCCGCCGGCGCTGCCGCGGGCGGTCTGCTGCCGCGCCACGGGCAGCGGTACGTTCTCCAGGTCCCGGACGTTGATGGCGCTGGCCTGGAGCGCCGAGATCACGGCCCGCTTGAGCGCTCGCGCGCCTCGGGAGTGGTCGCGGGCCGTGGTGACCGTCGCCCCCTTCTTCAGGGTCGTCGCGTAGGCACCGGCCAGCCGGACCACCAGCTCCGGGGTGATCTCCACGTTCAGGATCCCGGTGACCCCGCGGGCGCCGAACAGATGTGCCTGCCCCCGGGACTCCCAGATGACCGAGGTGTTGACGAAGGCGCCCGCCTCGATCGTCTTGAAGGGGTAGACCCGCACGTTCCCCTGGATGATCGATTCCTCGCCGACGAGGCACTCGTCGCCGATGACGGCCCCGTCCTCGATCCGGGCGGCCCGCATGATGTCGGTGTTCTTGCCGATGACACAGCCGCGGAGATTGCTGTGCGGCCCGATGTACACGTTGTCGTGCACGACGGCCTTGTGCAGGAACGCACCGCTCTTGACGACGACGTTGGACCCGACGACGGTGTGCTCGCGGATCTCCACGCCGGCTTCGACCTTGGCGTAGTCCCCGATGTACAGCGGTCCGCGCAGGACCGCGTCCGGGCTCACCTCGGCCCCTTCGGCGATCCACACCCCGGGGGAGATCTCGAAGCCGTCCATGTCGACCTGGACCTTGCCCTCGAGTACGTCGGCCTGGGCCTTGACGTAGCTCTCGTGGGTGCCGACGTCCTCCCAGTAGCCCTCGGCGACGTAGCCGTAGATGGGCCGGCCTTCCTTCATCAGCTGGGGGAAGACGTCGCCGGACCAGTCGACCGAGACGTCCGCGTCCACGTAGTCGAAGATCTCCGGCTCCATGACGTAGATGCCGGTGTTGATGGTGTCCGAGAACACCTGGCCCCAGGTCGGCTTCTCGAGGAAACGCTCGACCTTGCCTTCCTCGTCCACGATGGTGATGCCGAATTCCAGCGGATTCGGCACCCGGGTCAGGCACACCGTGACGAGTCCGCCCTTCTCCTTGTGGAAACGGATCAGGTCGGTCAGGTCGAAGTCCGTGAGCGCGTCGCCGGAGATGACGAGGAACGTGTCGTCCTTCAGAGCCTCCTCGGCGTTCTTCACGCTGCCGGCGGTGCCGAGTGGCTTCTCCTCGTTGGCATAGGTGAGCTCCATTCCGAGCTCCTCGCCGTCACCGAAGTAGTTCCTGACGAGCGACGCCAGGAACTGCACGGTGACCACGGTTTCGTTGAGCCCATGCCGCTTGAGCAGCCTGAGCACGTGCTCCATGATCGGCCGGTTCGCCACCGGCAGGAGCGGCTTGGGCATGCTTGAGGTCATGGGGCGAAGCCGAGTGCCTTCGCCACCAGCCATCACGACGGCCTTCATGTCGGAAGAGTCCTCCTTGAGAGACGGCGTATCGCCGACCTCACCCGTCTCGGACGGTGACTGGACCACTCCCCCGCGTCAGTCAGGCGCCGAGCGAGCTCAATCGGCCGTGGCGTCCGCCTTCACCAGCCGGCGGACTTGTACCACGTAAAGGACTCCTGCCCACCAATAGAGGGTTGTACCCCATCCGGCGAACGCCCATCCGAAAACTGACCCCATCCAGGCCAACCAACCCGACCACGTGCTGACCAGGAGGAAGGGGAACGCGTACATCAGGTTGAAGGTCGCGGCCTTGCCGAGGAAGTTCACCTGCGGCGGCGGATAGCCGTGCCGGCGCAGGATCCAGACCATGACCAGCAGCATCAGCTCGCGCGCGAGCAGCGCTCCCGTGAGCCAGAGCGGCAGGATCTCGCGGTACGTGAGACCGAACAGGGTGGACAGGATGTAGAGCCGGTCCGCGGCGGGATCCAGCAGCCGGCCGAGGCTGCTGATCTGGTTCCAGCGCCGTGCCAGCTTCCCGTCGAGGTAGTCGCTGATCCCGCTGAGCATGAGGACGGCGAGAGCCCAGCCGTCGTGCTCGGCCAGGATCAGCCACAGGAACAGGGGTACGCCTGCGAGGCGCGCCATGCTCAGGATGTTCGGAATGGTGAAAATTCGGTCAGTCTGAACCCGAGTCTCCTGGACCTCCACCCGGGGGCCTCCACTGTGACTGTAGAAATGTCGAACGATGCCCCCTGACCCTACAGGAGCCGGTGGACCGGTCCGTAAACGCAGAAAAGCCCCGCACCGAACCCATAAGGGCTGGTGCGGGGCTTTCCCACAATGATTGTTCGGCGGCGTCCTACTCTCCCACAGGGTCCCCCCTGCAGTACCATCGGCGCTGAAAGGCT
>NZ_JBHUBS010000021.1:0-140977 GCF_042788835.1 Streptomyces sp. NPDC056883
CGCGCCCTGTCGAAGCTCGGGGCAGGGCGCCTAAATCATGCAGTCCAGGCCAACACCCCACCCCGGCCCCGGCCCCGACCCACCACCCGCAGCCCGCCCGACACCAGGCCAACCCCAGCCCCGCCGGCGTTTGAGGCGCAGGGGTCCGGGGACTGGTCCCCGGGGCTAGCTCAGGGACGTCCGCCAGGCCGCGACGGCCTCGGCCGACACCGGCCGGTCCCAGCCCGACGGGCGAGCCGCGCCGCCGATGTGGAAGGCGTCGATGCCCGCCTCGCGCAGCACCGGCAGGTGGGAGAGGGTCAGGCCGCCGCCGACCAGGATCCGCGGCTCGTAGCCGGGGGTACCGGACCTCGCCGCCTCCGCCAGCAGCGTCGGCAGCCCCTCGTCGACCCCGCCCGCCGCACCCGCGGTCAGGTAGGTGTCGAGCCCGGGCAGATCCGCGACCGCCTTGCGGAGCTGGTCACGGTCCGCCGCCCGGTCGATCGCGCGGTGGAACGTCCACCCGCAGCCGCCGAGCTCCGCCACGACCGCCTCGACGGAGACGAGGTCGGGACTGCCGTCCGGGTTCAGGAAGCCCAGCACGAACTCCTCCGCCCCCTCCGCCCGCAGCGCCCGCGCCTCCTCGACCAGGCGTTCCACATCCTCCCCGGAACCCGCCGAGAAGCCGTCCGCCTTCCGGAGCATCACGCGCAGCCGGATGTCGACCGCCGCCCGGATCGCCGCGAAGGTCTCGCGCGGCGGGGTGAGCCCGTCGGCGGCCATGTCGGTGACCAGTTCGAGTCGGTCCGCCCCACCGGCCTGGGCCGCGACCGCATCCTCCACGTCGAGGGCGATCACCTCCAGGAGCGCACGGTTGCTCATGTAATCCCATCCTTCGTCCCGCATTGCAAAATAGGTCTAGTCCAATATCCAGGGTACGGGCCTTCGCCCACCCTTCACCAGCACAATCACGCCACCACCACAATGTGCGCATGACATCCGCCATGACTTCCGACACGCACCGCGAGCAGAACCTCCGCGCCCGCTGGCACGCCACCACCGCCGCCGCCGGAGCCGCCCCCGACCGCGACCCCGCCCCCTACGCCGACCGCCTCCTCACCGCCTGGGCGGAGCCGCAGCGCAAGTACCACACCACCGCACACCTGGCCGACGTACTGGCACGCATCGACGTACTCGCAGACGCACGCCCAGACGAGACCCAGGACCGGGACCAGGACCAGGATCAGGACCGCCCCGCCGTAGAACTCGCCGCCTGGTTCCACGACGCCGTCTACCGGCCCGACCGGTCCGAGAACGAGGAGCGCAGCGCCTCCCTCGCCGAGCGCGCCCTGCCCGAGCTCGGCATCGACGACGCCCGCACCGCCGAGGTGGCCCGCCTCGTCCGCCTCACCGTCACCCACGACCCCGCCCCCGGCGACGCCAACGGCGAACTGCTCTGCGACGCCGACCTCGGCGTCCTCGCGGGCACCCCGCAGGAGTACGCCGCCTACGCGGCAGCCGTCCGCGCCGAGTACGGCTTCGTCCCCGACGAAGCCTTCCGCGCGGGCCGGGCCGCCGTGCTGCGCCAGCTCCTGGAGCTGCCCCGCCTCTTCCGCACCGCCTACGGGGCTGCGCACTGGGAGGCCCCGGCCCGCGCGAACCTGGCCGCCGAGCTGGCCGAGCTCGGCGAGGCCTCCTCGTAGGGCCCCCGGGAATGCGATCCCGTTCGTCGCGGTTGAGGTAGTTCATGCCCGTAGAAGCCGCAGAAGCCGAACGCACCCGTATGCCCGTCGCCGTCTACGTCCTCGGCCTCTCCGTCTTCGCACTCGGGACCAGCGAGTTCATGCTCTCCGGGCTGCTGCCACCCATCGCCGAGGACATGGGCGTCACCATCCCCCAGGCGGGCCTGCTCATATCCGCCTTCGCGATCGGCATGGTCGTCGGCGCGCCCCTCCTCGCCGTCGCCACGCTGCGGCTGCCCCGCCGCACCACGCTCCTCTCGCTGATCAGCCTCTTCGGCCTCGGGCAGGTCGCGGGCGCGCTGGCCCCCTCGTACGAGCTGCTCTTCGCCTCCCGCATCGTCTCCGCGCTCGCCTGCGCCGGCTTCTGGGCGGTCGGCGCCGCCGTGGCCATCGCCATGGTCGAGCAGCACCAGCGGGCCCGCGCGATGGCCGTCATGATCGGCGGCCTCTCCATCGCCAACGTCCTCGGCGTCCCGGCCGGTGCGTTCCTCGGTGAGCACCTGGGCTGGCGGTCGGCGTTCTGGGCGGTCGGCGCGGCCTCCGCGATCGCCCTCGCCGGCATCCTCGCGCTGATCCCCAAGATCCCGCTGCCCGCCGAGAAGCCGACGCTCTCCCGCGAGCTGCGCATCTACCGCGACCGCCAGGTGTGGCTGTCGATCGGCATCACGGCGCTCGCCGCGGGCGGGGTCTTCTGCGCCTTCAGCTACCTGTCCCCGCTGCTCACCGACGTGGCCGGGCTGGACTCGCAGTGGGTCCCGTGGATCCTCGGCCTGTTCGGCGTCGGCGCGCTGGCCGGCACCACCGTCGGCGGGCGGATCGCCGACGCGCACCTGTTCGGGGTGATGCTGTGGGGCATCACCGGCTCCACCGTCTTCCTGGCGGCGCTGGCCCTGCTGGCCTCCACCGCGGCGGCCGCGATCGCCCTCGCGTTCCTGATCGGCTTCTCGGCGTTCTTCACGGCCCCGGCGCTCAACGCCCGCATGTTCAACGTCGCGGGCGCCGCCCCGACCCTGGCCGGCGCGACCACCACGGCCGCCTTCAACCTCGGCAACACCGGCGGCCCCTGGCTCGGCGGCACCGTCATCGACGCCGGTTACGGCTACTCCGCCACCGCCTGGGCGGGCGGCGCGATGACCGTCACCGCCATCGCCCTCGGCCTCGCGGCCCTGCGCCTGGACCGCCGTACGGGATCCCGCGCGGCCCGCCCGACCCGCGTGGTGGCCGGCTCGACCCCGTCCCGATCGGACGCGGACGCGACCGAGAGGGTCTGAGGCACCGGCAGCACGGCACCTCGGCGGACGGCGCCTACGCCGCAGGCCGTCCCTTGGGGCGCCGCAGCCCGGCCGCCGTCAGTCTGCGGACCAGCTCCTTGCTGCCGATCTCCACCGCGCCCGCGCCCACCGCGTCCGCGTACCGCTGCTCCGGGACGTCGTAGTGGTCGCGTTCGAAGGCCTTCGGCGGGCAGCCGATCGATGCCGCGAAGGCGTGCAGCTCCTCGAACGAGGTGTCGCTGACCAGGTGCGACCACATGCGGCCGTGACCCGGCCAGTCGGGCGGGTCGATGTACACCGTCACCGGCGGCTCATTCGCCGAAGCCCGAGCCGGAGCCCGCGCCGGAGCCGCCGAGGACCGGTCCGAGGCCGCCCACCGGCGCCACCCGCACACCGGCCTCCGAGCACACCCACATCGGGTCCGGTCCGAGCTCGGGCTCCACGTCCAGCGCGTGCGGATCGCCGTGGCCACAGACCGGGCACAGCGGCCAGCGCCCGTACTTCTCCAGCAGTGCGTCCTTCACGTCCTGGGCGACGAGTCCGGCGAGGTAGTCGACGCCCTCCGGCCACTCCTCCACCCACCAGCGGCGGTGGGTGACCGCGTCCTCGACGAGGGAGACGACATCGGCATCGGCGACCTCGCCCGCGACGAGATCGGCGAGCACCAAGGCGCGTGCGGCGTGCAGCGCCTGTTCAAGGGGGGGTGGGGGGGTCGCGTGGTCCATGGACACATTGTGGACCCGGATCGGCCCCGTGGCGAAGGTCCTCTTCCTCCGGTGACTTATGGCGTCTTGACGTTCCCACCCCCCTGAAAATAAGTTTCAAGGGTGAGCGAGAAGATGAAAGAAACCTTCAGCGGAAGCGCGGACGCGACCGCCCCGGCCCCCGCCCCGGCCCCCGTCCCCGTCCCGGCCCCCGCCGCCCTGCGGGCCCGCGTCCGCAGTCTCGGCCCCTCGATGACCCGCTCCATGCAGGCCGTCGCCGAGGCCGTCGCCGAGGACCCCGCCGGCTGCGCCGCGCTCACCGTCAGCGACCTCGCCGCCCGCACCGGCACCAGCGAGGCCACCGTCGTCCGCACCGCCCGCCTCCTCGGCTACCCCGGCTACCGCGACCTGCGCCTCGCGCTCGCCGCGCTCGCCGCCCAGCAGGAGTCCGGCGCGGCCCCCGCCGTCACCGTGGACATAGCCGTCGACGACTCCCTCGCCGACGTGGTCGCCAAGCTGGCCCAGGAGGAGGCGCAGACCCTCACCGACACCGCCGCCGGACTCGACGTCGCCGCCCTCGGCTCGGCCGTCGCCGCCCTCGCGGGCGCCCGCCGCATCGAGATCTACGGCGTCGGCGCCTCCGGCCTCGTCGCCCAGGACCTCGCGCAGAAGCTGTCGCGCATCGGCCTGATCGCCCACGCGCACAACGACCCGCACCTGGCCGTCACCACCGCCGTGCTGCTGCGCCCCGGCGACGTCGCCGTCGCCATCACCCACTCCGGCGGCACCGGCGACGTCATCGAACCCCTGCGGATCGCCTTCGAGCGCGGCGCCACCACCCTCGCGCTCACGGCCCGCACGGGCTCCCCCGTCGTCCACTACGCCGACCTCGTGCTGGCCACCTCCGCCGCCCGCGAGACCCAGCTGCGCCCGGCGGCCATGTCGAGCCGGACCAGCCAGCTCCTCGTCGTGGACTGCCTGTTCGTGGGCGTCGCCCAGCAGACCTACGAGACGGCGGCGCCCGCGCTCGCAGCCTCGTACGAGGCGCTCGCGCCCCGCCACCACACCTCCGTACCCACCGCCAAGCGCACCAGCACCACCCGCTAGCAGAACCCAGCAGTTCAGGAGCCCCCACTCATGACCGCGTACGCCGAACTCCGCGCCCAGCTGGCCACCTTGACCACCGAGGCCTTCCGCCCCGAACTGGCCGAGATCGATCAGCTGCCCACCCTGGAGATCGCCCGCCTGATGAACGCCGAGGACGCCACCGTCCCGGCCGCCGTCGCCGGCGAGCTGGAGACGATCGCCGCCGCCATCGACGGGATCGCCGAGCGGATGGCCCGCGGCGGGCGCCTGATCTACGCGGGCGCCGGCACCGCCGGCCGGATGGGCGTACTGGACGCCAGCGAATGCCCGCCCACCTTCAACACCGACCCCTCCGAGGTCGTCGGCCTGATCGCGGGCGGCCCCTCCGCCATGGTCAAGGCCGTCGAGGGCGCCGAGGACTCCAGGGAACTGGCCGCCGAGGACCTGACCGCGCTGGCCCTGACCGCCGACGACACCGTCATCGGGATCTCCGCCTCCGGCCGCACCCCGTACGCGATCGGCGCCGTCGAGTTCGCCCGCGACCGCGGAGCCCTCACCGTCGGCCTGTCCTGCAACGCCGGCTCCGCGCTCGCCGCGGCCGCCGACCACGGCATCGAGGTGGTCGTCGGCCCCGAACTCCTCACCGGATCCACCCGGCTGAAGGCCGGCACCGCACAGAAGCTCGTCCTCAACCTCATCTCGACCCTCACGATGATCCGGCTCGGCAAGACGTACGGAAACCTGATGGTCGACATGCGCTCCTCCAACGAGAAGCTGCGCGCCCGTGCCCGCCGCATCGTCTCCCTGGCCACCGGCGCCCCCGACGCCGAGATCGAGGCCGCCCTCACCGCCTCCGACGGCGAGGTCAAGCAGGCCATCCTCGTCATCCTCGGCGGAGTCGACGGACACAAGGCCGCCGAACTCCTCACCGCCTCCCGGGGCCACCTCCGGGCCGCCCTCACCCAGACCCCGCGCTAGTGCCTGTCCGCACCGCCCACTCCCCGCTGACCCCCAACCAGCAAGGCGAACACCAAGATGTCCACTGACAAGAACCGCGCCACAGCCGCCGCGATCCTTCCTCTGGTCGGCGGCCCGGACAACATCGTCTCCATCGCGCACTGCATGACCCGCCTGCGGATCACCCTGCGCGACCGCTCCCTCGTCCAGGACGAGGCCCTCAAGGCCCTGCCCGCCGTGATGGGCGTCGTCGAGGACGACACGTACCAGATCGTGCTGGGACCAGGCACCGTCGCCCGCGTCACGCCCGAGTTCGAGGCCCTGGTCGCGGAAGGCCGCGCAGCCGCCCCGGCACCGGAACCGGCTCCCGCCGCCTCCGGTCACACCGCCGACGAACTCGCCGCCCAGGGCGCGGCCATCAAGAACGCCCAGAAGGCGAAGAACTCCACCCCCTTCAAGCTGTTCCTGCGCCGCATCGCGAACATCTTCGTCCCGCTGATCCCGGCCCTCATCGGCTGCGGCATCATCGCCGGGCTCAACGGGTTCCTCACCAACATGGGCTGGGTGCCGGCCGTGGTCCCCGCGCTCGCCGCGATGGCGAGCGGGTTCATGTCCCTGATCGCCGTCTTCGTCGGCTACAACACGGCCAAGGAGTTCGGCGGCACGGCCATCCTCGGCGGCGCGGTCGCCGCGATCATCGTCTTCCCCGGCGTCGCGAAGATCGACGCCTTCGGCCAGCAGCTCTCCCCCGGCCAGGGCGGCGTGCTCGGCGCACTGGCGGCCGCGCTGCTCGCCGTCCAGGTGGAGAAGTGGTGCCGCAAGTGGGTCCCGGAGGCGCTCGACGTCCTGGTCACCCCCACCCTCACGGTGCTGATCTCCGGCCTCGTCACCATCTTCGGCCTGATGTTCGTCGCCGGAGAGGTCTCCAGCGCCATCGGCACCTTCGCCACCTGGCTGCTCGCCACCGGCGGGGCCTTCGCGGGCCTGGTCCTCGGCGGCCTCTTCCTCCCGCTCGTGATGCTCGGCCTGCACCAGGCCCTGATCCCCATCCACACCACCCTGATCGAGCAGACCGGCTACACCGTCCTGCTCCCCATCCTCGCCATGGCGGGCGCGGGCCAGGTCGGCGCGGCCATCGCCGTCTACTACAAGCTCCCGCGCAACCGCTCGATCCGCGCCACCATCAAGTCCGCCCTCCCGGCCGGCTTCCTGGGCGTGGGCGAACCCCTCATCTACGGCGTCTCCCTCCCCCTGGGCCGCCCCTTCATCACCGCCTGCATCGGCGGCGCCGCGGGCGGAGCCTTCGTAGGCCTCTTCAACCAGCTGGGCACCGCCTTCGGCTCCACCGCCATCGGCCCCTCGGGCTGGGCGCTGTTCCCGCTGCTGGACGGCAAGTCGGGCATGGGGATGACCATCGCGATCTACGCGGGCGGCCTGGCCGTCGGGTACCTCGTGGGCTTCGCCGCCACCTACTTCTTCGGGTTCACCCGGCAGATGCTGACCGAGTTCAACACCGGCCCGGACGCGGACACGGACCCGCAGACCGCGCCGACGCCGCCGACGGCCGCCGAGCCCGTACCGGACGCGACGTCGCCCGTCCCCGTGGGCCGCTGACGGCGGGCCCCACGTAGGGCCCCCACGTACGAAGGCTCCCGCCCGGTGTGGTCCACCGGGCGGGAGCCTTCACTGCTTCAGGTCACGCCTTGATTCACGTGCAGTTGGACGGCGCCGGCCTGCCCGCGAAGCGGTCCGCGATCCAGCTCAGGTACTCCGGCTCCGCGACGTTGGGGATCGTCTGGTGCGTCGCCCCCTGGTACTTCGTGTACTCGACGGGCTTGCCGAACCGGCAGGCCCGCTTCACGTACTCGTCGGTGGAGTTCGGGTTGATGACGGTGTCGGCCGTGCCCTGCATCACCAGGATCGGCGCCACCGAGGTGACCAGGCCCGCGGTGTTCTCGCGGAACCGCTGGTGCCAGACCTCCGGCACCACGGTCAGCGGCTGGAACAGCGTGTCCAACTGCCCGGCGTTGCCCACGTTCTCCTGGATCACGTCCGCGAGGTGCTCGATGCACATCACCCCGTCACCGCGCAGCGCCTCCAGCCCGGCCGGCTTCAGCACGTCCTCGGCCTTCAGCTCCGGGTAGGCCGCGAGGAAGCCCCGGTAGACGTTGACGCGCAGCGCCGCGTTGTGGGAGGGCGAGGTGGGGGACGTCGGGCCGGGCAGCACCAGGCCGCGGAAGTCCGGCCCCAGGTTGGCGGCGGGCGCCAGCGCCGCGATGCCGACCAGGTTGGTCTCCGGGGTGTACGCCTTGTAGTTCTGGGCGATGAACGCCGCCGCGCCGCCGCCCTGCGACCAGCCCAGGACGGCCGCCTTGCTGTTCGCGTGGGCCTCCTTGATCTGGCGGGCCGCACGGACGGAGTCCAGGACGTTGTTCGTCTCCGAGACGGCCACCGTGTACTGGTGCACGCCCGGGGTGCCCAGACCCTGGTAGTCCGTACCGACCACGACGTCGCCCGAGTCGAGGAACTGCGTCAGCGCCGGCACGCCGACGTCGATGCCCCACGGGCTGTCGTAGGTGTAGTAGCCGACGAGGTCGGTCGCCGGGTTCGGCACCGCGGAGGGCGCGCACTGGCGCGGGCCGCCCACGGTCCCGTGCGCCCAGGCCACCACGTTGCGGCCGCTGCGCGGCGCGGGGGCGTCGGGCCAGGCCACGATGCCGGAGACGGCGACGCGGGTACCGGTCTGCAGGGTCGAGAGGTACAGGATCCGGCAGGCGCGCGCACCGTCGGGGGCGTCGACGCGGCGGGCCCAGATCAGGTCCCCGTGCTCCCCCTCGGGCAGCGGCGACGGCGGATCGTAGAACTTCTCGCCCTCCGGCCCGACCGGGACGCCCGGGGCGCAGAGCCCCTTGCCGCCCTTGCCGCCGTCCGGGTTCGTGCCCGCGGTCGCGGTGGCGGCCGACCCGCCGCCCAGCGCGAGGATCGCGGCCACACCGGCTGCGGCGATCGCGGAAAGCCGTCGTCTCATCTCATCGTCCATTCGCTCGGTACCCCGGGACGTGAGACTAGGAAGAAAGGGACGAACTGTCACTTACCGTCATCAAGTGTTCGCCGGTTGTTACGACCGCCGGGGAGAACCCCTGCCCCCAGAAGACGTCCCGGATGATGACCGGATGACCGACTCCCCCATCCCCCCGATCCCCCCGATACCGCCCGTGGTCCCCTCGGGCCGGATGGCTGCACTCGCCCAGCCCTCGTACGCCCTCCCCTGCGGGCTGCACCTGCGCCCCTGGGAGTCCTACGACGCCCCCGCGCTCGTGGCCGCGTACGCCGATCCGGACATCCGCCACTGGAACCGCCCGGACCCCCTCACCGAGGACCGGGCCGTCACCCGCATCGCCCGCTGGCGCGAACGCTGGCACGGCGAACGCTCGGCGGTCTGGGCCCTCGCCCCCGCGGACGGCGGCCGCGCGGTCGGCCTGATCGCCCTCGCCGACCTCGATCTGCGCGGCGGCAGCGCCGAGTTCGTGTACTGGCTCCTCCCGGCCGGCCGCGGCGCCGGAGCCACCACCGAAGGCCTGGCCGTCCTGACCCGCTGGGCCTTCGAGGACCTCGGCCTGCACCGCCTGTACATCACCCACTCCACGGCCAACCCGGCCTCCTGCCGCGTCGCCCTGAAGTCCGGCTACCCCCTGGAAGGCACCATGCGCGGCGCCCTCCTCCACACGGACGGCTGGCACGACGAACACCTCCACGCCCGCCTGAGCACGGACTGAGGACGGGAAGCCGCCCGCGCGCAGGCGGTCACGGCGCCTCGGACGCCCCCGGAGGCCGGTACCGGATCTGCTCGGCCTTGCGCAGGGCGTCCAGCGTGTCCTCGACGCTCAGGAGGACCGTCGTCTCGAACGAGCTCAGCGCGCCGCCCCCGCTGATCGCCAGGGCGACCGCGGCCATGGACACGTCGTCCGGGGCCTCCCAGAGGTTGTAGCCGTCGTGCGTGCCGAAGGCGTACCAGAAGCCGTGCAGCGTCCCGCCGACGGACTCGATGTACGACCGGGCGGCCTGCGCGCGGTCCTCGGGGCGGGCCATCAGCCTCGCCCAGGTCTCCGGCGTGTAGCTGAACCTCGACAAATAGAGCGGCATCGCGTCCACCTTCTTTCGTTTCGTCGACGATGCCCACGCCGGGCGGCAGAAGGGGCGGACCGGATCGCGGCCGTTCCCCCGAACGGCCGGGGACGGCCACCGCCACGGCCCAACGCGGCTCAGGCCACCGGCGCCGGGGTGTGGATCCCGGTGGCGCCGTCCGTGAGGGCCCGGTGGGCGGCGGACAGGCGGCGGACGGCCTCGGTGAGGCGGGGTGGCGGGAGCGTGTACGGCAGGCGGACGTGGCGTTCGAAGGCGCCGCCGACCCCGAACTGCGGGCCCGCCGCGATCGTCACGCCGTGGTCCGGAGGGATCGCCGCCAGGCGGGAACCGACCGGCTCCGGGAAGCGCGCCCAGAGCGTCACCCCGCCCGCCGCCCGCGGCGCCTGCACCTCCGGGAGGTGCTCGGCCAGCGCCCCCAGCAAGGCGTCCTGCTGAGCCCGCAGTTGGAGCAGCGTCTCGGGGCGCCGGGTCTGACCGGCGTTCAGGAGTACGGCCGTGGCCAGCTGTTCCACCACCGGGGTGCCGAGATCCGTCGCCGGGCGGGCCCGCGCCACGCGCTCCAGCAGCGCGGGCACCGCGCGGATCCAGCCGATGCGCAGGCCGCCCCAGACGCTCTTGGACACCGAGCCGATGCTGATGGCGGTGGGGTGGTGCGCCGCGAAGGGTTCCGCGGCCGAGGCCGGGGTCGTCTCCTCCAGCCCCAGGTCGGCCAGGGTCTCGTCGATGATCGTGGGGCAGGCCGGCCGCAGGCTCCGGCGCACGCTCGCGGGCATGTACATCCCGGTCGGGTTGTGGAAGTCCGGGATCAGGTACGCCAGTTGCGCCGACCGCGCCGCCGCGAGGAGCTGGGGCACGTCCCAGCCGGACGGCCCCACCGCCACCGGCAGGAGCCGGGCGCGCGCATCGGCGAACGCCCTGATCGCGTGCGGATAGGTGGGGTGGTCGAACAGCACCTTGTCCCGCGGCGCCAGCAGCGTGCGCACCAGCAGCCCGATCGCGTGCTGCGCACCGCTGGTGATCATGACGTGATCGGGCGAGGTCGGCAGCCCCCTGCGCCCGTACCACCCGGCGACCGCCTCGCGCAGTTCCGCGGTGCCGTACCGGTCGTACCCGTGCCGCTCGAAGTGCAGCGGCAGTCGCTCCAGGGCCGTCGCGAAAGCGGCGTGCAGGACCTCGGGGGGTGCGGGCGGAGCGGCGAAGGACAGGTCGATGGTCTCCGCGTCCGCGCCGCCGGCCCGCCGCGCGACGGGCGCTTCCCCGTGCGGGAGCCGTACGGTCGCCCGCGCGCGCTCCCTCGTCTCCAGGTAGCCGTGCTCCACCAGCGTGCGGTACGCGGCCCCGACCGTGGTCCGGCTCGTACCGAGCGCGGTGGCCAGGTCGCGTTCGCCCGGCAGTGCCGCCCCCAGACAGAGCCGCCCGTCCAGGATCAGCAGCCGCAGGCGGTCGGAGAGCCGCTGGTGTGCGGGCCCGGGCCCCTCCTGCCAGGTCCCCAGCATCCGTCCGACGGCGTGCGCGCTGATCTTCACCGGACCAGCGTACGCAATCTGGCTATCGAATCCGGGTCCAGATGCCCCGAGCCTTGAGCCATGGCACCGACCGCTCCCCCGGCCCCCTCGGCCCACCTGCCCCGCATGAACGCCTTCGCCCAGCTCCGGGCGGGCCGCACCGCGCGCCGCGTCCCCCAACTCCTGCTCGGCCTGGCCGGCTACGGCGCCGCCGTCATGATGCTCGTCGAGTCCGGCCTCGGCACGGCCAGCTGGAGCGTGCTCACCGACGGCACGGCGAAGACCCTCGGCATCTCCTTCGGCTGGGCCACCAACCTGATCTCGCTCCTGGTGCTCCTCGCCTGGATCCCGCTGCGCGAGCTCCCCGGGCTGGGCACCGTCCTCAACGTCGCGATCGTGGGCTTCGCCGCCGACGCCACCGCCGCCGCACTCCCCGCCCCCGAGGGAACCGCCGCCGCGCTCGCGTACCTCGCCCTCGGCCTGGTCGCCCTCGCCTTCTTCGACGCCCTCTACCTCGGCGCGCAGTACGGCTCGGGCCCGCGCGACGGCATCATGACCGGCCTCGTCCGGCTCACCCGGCTGCCCGTCGCGACGGTGCGCACCGGCATCGAGGTGTCCGTGGCCGGCCTCGGCTGGCTCCTCGGCGGCACCCTCGGCCTCGGCACCGTGCTGGTCGCCCTGTGCACGGGCCCCCTGGTCGGCTGGTTCCTCCCGCGCCTGACCGTCCGCCTCGGCGATCCCTCAGGGGTGGGCCCGCTCGTGCAGTACCGCGGCCAGCCGTAGCGCGGTGTCCAGGTTGCAGCGCCCCAGGTCGACCAGCGGCAACCCGTACGACCCCGCCGCGGACACCCCGTCCACGCCGAGCGAGGGGAACACCACCCCGACGTCCGTCAGCGCGGCCCTCAACTGCCCCACCGCCTCCTCGGCCGCCACCATCCGCTCCCTGGGCGTGAGCACCATGACATGTCACCTTTCGCTCTGAGTAATCGCGTTCTGTACTCAGCGTGGCGACGGGCTGGCTAGCCTGCAAGGGTCGCTGTTGCAACAACCGCACCTGTTGTCAGGGGAGTTGCCGTGCCCGATTCCGGAGACGTCGACCCGTTCTCCTCACCCCGCACCATGCTCGGATCCGAGCTGCGCGTCGCCCGCAAAAGGGCCGGCCTCAGCCAGGACAAACTCGGCGAGCCGCTCTTCGTCAGCGGCTCCTTCATCGGCCAACTCGAAGCGGGTACGCGCCGGATGACCCCGGAGCTGGCACGGGAGGTAGACAAGATTCTCGGCACGGGCGACTTCTTCACCCGTAACTGCGAGGCTGCGACGAAGTCCAAGTACCCGGATCACTTCGCGGCAGCCGCCGAGGCAGAGGCCTTAGCGAAGGCCATCCGCGAGTACGCGCCACTGACAATCCCCGGCCTGCTCCAGACCGAGGCGTACGCGCGAGCCGTCTTTCGCGCCTATCAACCGACAGCACCGGAGCCAGAGATCGATGAGCTGGTCACGAACCGGCTCGCGCGCTCAGCCCTCCTCTCCGCTCCAACAACGCCGTTGTTGTGGTCCGTCTTCGGCGAGGCTGTGCTGCGCTGCGAGGTGGGCGGGCGAGTCGTGATGGCCGAAGCCCTGCGGCATATCGCGTCCCTGATTCGGTCGCATCGAATCATCGTCCAGGTCATTCCATTCCATGCGGGCGCCCACGCAGCCATGGGAGGTTCCCTTCAGCTGATGTCCTTCGCGGACGCCCCCACCCTTGCGTACGTCCAAGGCAACGGAACGGGCCAGTTGTTCGACGATCCGGCCACGGTCTCGCGCCACCACCTGACCTACGATCTCCTCACGGCCAGCGCGCTGTCACCCGTGCAGTCCCTGGCCCTGATCGAGTCCGTGGCGGAGGGGTACGAGCATGACGCAGCAGCCTGAGTACGACCTGTCGACTGCCACCTGGCACAAATCCAGCTACAGCGACGGCAGCGGCGGCAGCTGCCTGGAGATGGCCACCTGGCGCAAGTCCACCCACAGCGGAGGGAGCGGCGGCGACTGCCTCGAAGTCGCCGACGGCCACCCCGACATCGTCCCCGTCCGCGACTCCAAGGTCCCCGACGGCCCCCACCTCACCTTCGCCGCCCCCGCCTGGGCCGCCTTCGTAGCCGCCCTGGCCTCCTAGGAAGACCGCGCCTACGCTCGTCCGCATGTCGAACAAGGTTCCGCTCAACGAGGTGCTGCGCTCCACCCTCGGCACCCCCAAGGAGAGCAAGCTCCTGGACAGCAGCCCGCGGTCACGGGTGTGGTGGGTGCGCCTCGCCGACGGGCGGCCGGTGGTGGTCAAGCAGATGACCGACTCCGGGGACACGGACGCCGACGCGGACACCCGCTTCGCGCGGGAGCTCACCGGGCTGCGTCTGGCGGGGCGGGGTTCCGGGCCGGCCGTGGCTCCCGCGGTGCTCGCCACGGACCCGGCCTCGCGGATGGTCGTCCTGGAGTACCTGGAGGACCTCGGCGAGACGGGCGACTGGATGCCCGCGTACGCCGAGTCGCTCGCCCGGCTGCACGCCCTGACCGGGCCCGCCGACGCGGGCGCCCTGCCGGTCTGGTCGGGGCCCACGGCCGGCGACGCGGAGTCCTTCCTCGCCCTGGCCCGGGCGCTCGACGTACCCGTACCGTCCACGGTCCCCGACGAACTAGCCGCTCTCCTCGACCGGTTGGACCCGACCCCGCACCATGCGCTGCTGCATGGCGACCCCTGCCCCGGCAACGACCTGCGCACCGCCGACGGCATCCGCTTCGTCGACTTCGAGCGGGCCTCGCTCGGCAACGGCCTGGTCGAACTGGCCTACTTCCGGATCGCCTTCCCCACCTGCTGGTGCGCCCTGTCGGTCACCGCGGCCCCCCTCACCGAGGTCGAGGACGTCTACCGGTCCACCTGGCGCGGGCTCACCGGGAAGGACGTGCCGGGTGACCTCGCCGACGCGTGCGCGGGCTGGCTGATCCAGGGCGACGCGCTCGTCGAACGTGCCCACCGCGGGACGGTCGACCACCTCGCCCGGGTCCCCGCCGAGGACTTCGAGTGGGGCTACGTCACCGCCCGCGAGCGGCTCGTCCACCGCCTGGGCGTGGTCGCCGGCATGACCCGCGACCACGACCACCTGCACGCCCTCGGCCGCCTCAGCTCCGACCTGGCCGACCGGCTCCTCGCACGCTGGCCGAAGCTGCGCCCGCTGCCCACACCCGACGCCCGCCCGTGGTTCTAGGGGGCTAAGGGGTGTCTGGCCGGTCCTTCGCCTCGAACGCCTGGGCGACGGCCAGGCTGTCCTCGTAGACGTGGTGCCGGGTGACGAGGCCGTCCGCGACGGTGAGATGCAGGGCGAACCGCGCCGTGTAGGCGCGTCCGGTGGGCCGGGCGGTCTGGCGGATCTCGCCCAGCACGACCGCGTCGCTTCCGTCGACGAGAATGCGCTCGACCTCGGTCGCCACATGCTCCGGCACGTGGTGCTCGGCCAGCTCGCGGTAATGGGCCGCCGCGTCGGCCCGGGTGGACCGGTGCCGGATCCACGGCGTGGCGGTACGGCCGTGCTCGGCCTCAGGCCAGTCGAGCTTCCAGTCGCCCTGCTCCGCATACAGCTCGGCGATGCGCTCGGGGTCTCCCTCGCCGATTCTGCGCAGCAACTCCTCGACCACGGCGCGGGTGTTCACAGGTGTGGCTACAGACATGGCCGGCCTCTCCTTCCAGGTCCGCGCCCTGCGACGCGGAGAGAACACCGACCCTGCCAGCACGGGCGCGCCGAGACGATTACCCCGGACGTAAGGCGAGCGGATCCGTGGCGCTCCCTAGGGCGCGTCCGCCCTCGCCTCCGGCGTCGTCCGAGCGAAGTGCCGGGCGGTCGGCACCAGGGCGGCCGCCGCCGGTACGAGGAAGCACGCGGCCGCGCAGGTGCCGAGGACGGGCGTGACGCCGAAGACCTCGATGGCCGGGGCGATCAGGGCCAGGCCGACCGGGGCCAGACCGTAGGAGACGAGGAAGTCCAGCGAGGAGACGCGGGCCAGCCGGTCCGGGGCGACCTCGCGCTGGGTGGCGGTGAACCAGGGCACGTTGAACAGCTCGATCCCGATCCCGGCGACGGCGTAGGCGGCGACGACCACGCCCGGGTGCACGGGCAGCATCAGGCTCAGCGGGGCGCATCCGTACGCCGCCAGTCCCGCGAAGGCGGCCCAGCCCTGTGAGCGCGGCCGCATGCGGGCGATGACCAGGGCTCCGCCGAGCGCGCCCACTATGTACGCGGTCATGGCCGCCGCGAGCACCCATTCGCTGCCGTAGCGGTCCCGGCTGATCAGGGGCAGGGCGACGCTGGTGGCGGAGTAGCCGAGGGCGATGACCGCGACGAGGGCGGCCAGTCCGGCGAGGAACCAGGGGTGGCGGCGCGCCTCCCGTACGCCGTCCACGAACTCGGCGCGGAAGCTCGCACGCGGCGCGGGCCCGGCCGCCGACGGGTCCACCGCGGTGACGGCACCCCGGCCCTTGCCCGGGACCAGCGCGGCGACCAGCCAGAGCAGGCCGATGCCGAGCAGCAGGGTCCGGACGTCGAGGAGGGCCGCGAGCAGCGCGGTCAGGGCGGGTCCGGCGAGGGTGGATCCGCGGACGGCCATGGTCATGGCGGCGTTGGCCTGCTGACGGCGCCCGGGGTCGACGGTCTCGGCGGTGAGCGCCTGGAACGCCGGGCGGCAGGCGCCCTGTCCGGCGCCGGCGAGGGCGGCGGCGGCCGTCATCAGCAGGAGCGAGCGGCCCAGTCCGGCGGCGAGGAGGGGTGCGGCCACCGCTGCCGCGAGGGCCGACCAGAGGACGACCGCGCGGCGGGAGTGCCGGTCGGCCAGGACCCCGCCGACGGTGACGGCGGCGAGGAATCCGACCGTGCGTGCGGCGAGGACCAGGCCGAGGCCGGCGGCGCTCAGATCGCGGTGCAGGACGGCGAGCCCGAGGACGAAGGGCAGGGCCCAGGTCGCCAGGCCGGAGGCGGTGGTGCCCGCCCACAGGCGCAGGAACGGGACGTCGAAGAGGATCGAACGCGCGGGTCCGTCGGCGGTCTTGGCCGACGAGGGCGCGGGTGTGGTCGCCACGGTGTGGGTACCCCCTGGGTTCTTAATGAAAATGAATTCCATTACAGTACCCTTCGAACGTGGCGGTCTTGCCCGGTGCACGACAACGCCCTCACAGCCCTCCCCCCGCCCTGCCCAGACCGGAGAACCCATGCGCCACCCCGCCCGCCTCGGCATCGCCCTGGCCCTCGCCCTCGCCACCGCGGCCTGCTCCGCACCCGCCACCAGCGGCTCCAACGACTCCAAAGCCGAAGCCAAGCCCGCTGCCCAGGGCTCCTCCCTCACGAGCTGCGGCCGCCAGGCCTCCTTCGCCGCGCCGCCGAAGCGGGCCGTCGCCCTGGACCAGACCTCGACCGAGACCCTGCTCGAACTGGGACTCCAGGACTCGATGGCGGGCACCGCCAACCTGAAGACGAAGATCCCCGCCGCCTACGAGGCCGCGTACGCCAAGGTCCCCGTCATCGCCCCGAAGATCGCCACCGGCGAGCAACTGCGCGCCGCCACCCCCGACTTCGTCATCGGAGGCTCCGCCGACCTCTTCACCAAGGACCGGGCGGGCACCCGCGAGGAGCTCGACGCCCTCAAGGTCCCGACCTTCGTCAGCGCCGTGGACTGCCCCGCGCAGAACCCGGCCGGCCGGACCCCCTTCGAGCTCCTCTTCTCCGACTACGAGAACCTCGGCAAGGTCTTCGGCACCGAGGAACGGGCCGGAAAACTCGCCGCCGACCAGCGCACCGCCGTCGCCAAGGCCGGGGAGAACGCCTCGAAGGCCACCGGCGGCACCGGGGGCGACGGCCGGCCGACCGTGGTCTACCTCTACTCCGTCTTCAACGGCATGCCGTACGTGGCGGGCAAGACCGGCCTGCCCAGCGAGATGAGCCGGATCGTCGGCGCGAAGAACGCCTTCGACGACGTCGACGAGGACTGGCCGGAGGTCTCCTGGGAGGAAGTCGCCAAGCGCAACCCGGACTTCATCGTGATCGGCGACCTGTCCGAGCGCGGCCGGCCCGGCGACAGCGCCGCCGAGAAGCGCACCGTCATGGCCCAGCACCCGGTCGTCTCCAAGCTGGCCGCGGTCCGGGACGCCAAGATCCTCGAAGTGCCCGGCATCGAACTGGACCCCTCGGTGCGCTCCGTACACGCCCTGGGACTGCTGGCGGCCGGCATGAAGGACCTCGGCCATGTCCGCTGACACGGTGGCCGCGGACCCGGTGGCCGCCGACCCGGTCGCTCTGAAGCTTGCGGCCCCCCGCCGGTCCGCCGCGGCCGGGGCGGGGCTCTTCCTCCTCGCCGCGGCCGTCCTGGCGGCCTCGGTCGCGGCAGCCGTGCGCATCGGCGCCGCCGACGTGGGCTGGACCGGCCTCGCCCGCGTCTTCGGCGCCCGACTCGGCCTGGACGTAGAGCCGTTGCCCCCGTTGCTCGACTCGCTCGTCTGGGACCTGAGACTGCCGCGCGTACTGATGGCCGCCCTCGTCGGCGCCTCGCTCGCCGTGTGCGGAGCGGTGCTCCAGGCGGTCACCCGCAACGCCCTCGCCGACCCCTACCTGCTCGGCGTCTCCTCGGGCGCCTCCGCCGGAGCGGTCACCGTGGTCGTCCTCGGGATCGGCGCGAGCACCCTCGGCGTCACCGGCGGAGCCCTCGCCGGAGCGCTGCTCTCCTTCGGGCTGCTCCTGCTGCTCCTGCGGCGCACCGGACTGGACTCGGTGCGCATCGTCCTGACCGGCGTGGTCATCGGGCAGCTCTTCACCGCGCTGACCTCGCTCGTGCTGATGGCCTCGGCGGACGCGGACACCACGCGGGCCGTCACCCACTGGCTCCTGGGCTCGATGGCGCCGGCCCGCTGGGACACGGTCGCGGTCTGCGCGGTCGTCACCCCGCTGGGGCTGGCGGTGGCCTGGCTCTGCTCGAACGCCCTCGACGGGCTCGCCTTCGGCACCGACACCGCCGCGTCCCTCGGGATCGACGTACGGCACACGCGGATGCTGCTGCTCGTGGTCACCGCCGCGCTCACCGCGGTGGCGGTGGCCACCGTCGGCGCCATCGGCTTCGTCGGGCTGATCGTCCCCCACGGGGTGCGGTTCCTCGTCGGGCCGCTGCACCGGGTGCTGCTCCCCTACGCGGCCCTGGCGGGCGCGGTGTTCCTGGTGTGGACGGACGCGCTGGCGCGGGTCGCCTTCGGGCCCCGCGAGGTGCCCGTCGGCGTGATCACCGCACTGCTCGGCGTGCCGATCTTCCTGCTGGTCCTGCGCAAGCGGGGGGAGCTGTGAGCGCCGAGGGTGCCGTGAGTGCCGTGAGTGCCGTGCGGATCACCGCCGAAGCGGTGAGCTGGTCGGTGGCGGGCACGCCGGTCGTACGCGAAGTCGGCGCGGACATCGCCGCCGGCGAGACCGTCGGGCTGCTCGGCCCCAACGGCTCGGGCAAGTCCTCGCTGCTGCGCTGCCTGGCCGGCCTGCGGACCCCCGACGCGGGCGCGGTCCGGTACGACGGGGAGTCCGTGCGCGGCTGGAGTGCGCGCAGGATCGCCCGGCACGTCGCCTTCGTCGCACAGGACGCGGGCGCGGACAGCGATCTGCCGGTCGCCGACATCGTCGGCCTGGGGCGGACCCCGTACCGCGACCGCTGGCGTGGGCCGGACGCCACCGACCGGGCCGTGATCGCCGCCGCGCTGGAACGCGTAGGACTCACCGCGCTCGCCGGCCGCCCGTGGAAGGCGCTGTCGGGCGGGGAGCGGCAACGCACCCACATCGCCCGCGCGCTGGCCCAGCAGCCGTCCGGGCTGCTGCTCGACGAGCCCACCAACCACCTCGACGTCAAACACCAGCTGGAACTGATGGAGCTGCTGTCCGGCACCGGGCAGACCGTCCTGGTCGCCCTGCACGACCTGTCCCTCGCCGCCCGGTACTGCGACCGGCTGCTGCTCCTGCACCACGGCCGCCTGATCGCCTCCGGCCCGCCCGCCACCGTCCTGACGGCGCAGCGGCTCGCCGAGGTCTTCGAGGTGGACGCCGAACTCACCACCGACGCCCTCGGGCACCCCCAGGTCGGCTACCGCGGACCGCTGGGCGCACCAGCCACGACGTCCTTCACGCCTACACCCGCTCTGTGAAAGGGAACCCCATGACCCCGACCCCGACCGCCACTCCCCTGACCTCGGTCGACGCGCTCATCGAGGCCGTACTGGCCGGCGAGCACGGCCCGCTGCCCTCCTCGCTCGTCGCGACCAGCGTCTTCTGGATCCACCACGGCACCCGCCTGGCCGGCGGCGACACCACCTACCTCAACCAGTACGTCCTGGTCCGCCTCGGCGGCTCCTTCGGCGGCTGCGCTTTCGAGGCCGGCGAGATCGACCCGTCGATCTGCCGCGACTCCTCCGGCACCCCGCTCGACGCCCTCCTGCCCGAGGCCCCGCGCCCCCTGCGCATCGCCGCCCTCGACGCGTACCTCTCCGAGACCCGCCCCCACCGCGCGGCCGCCGAGGCCGGCGACGCCGAACCCGTCGCCCTCCCCGCCGGCACCCCGGAGCTCCGCGCCACGGCCCGCGACGCCGCCATCGCCGGACTGCTGGACATCGAGGAGGGCGCCGAGGTCGGCCTCATCGGCGTCGTCAACCCGCTGGTGGCGGCCATCCGTGCGCGCGGCGGCCGACCGCTGCCGTGCGACCTCAACCTCAGGGCCACCCAGTGGGGCGACCCCGTCACCGCCGACATGCACGAGGTGCTGGAGCGTGCCCGGGCCGTCGTCGCCACCGGCATGACCCTGAGCAACGGCACCTTCGACACCATCCTGGAGCGCTGCCGCTCCCGCGGCATCCCGCTGGTCGTCTACGCCCAGACCGGCAGCGCAGTCGCCCGCGCCTTCCTCGGCTCCGGGGTGACCGCCCTGTCCGCGGAGCCCTTCCCCTTCTCCCAGTTCAGCGCCGAGGAGACGGTCCTGTACCGCTACCGGACGGCGGGCGGCGCGTGATCCCGGCCGCCACCGCCCTCCCGGCCCTGTCCGGTGCCGGGCAGGCCCCCTGCCACCACGGCGAGATCCTCCAGGGCGTCTTCCTCGACGCCGCCGGGCGCCGGTGCGCCGCACTGGTCACCCTCCCCATGGCGGGCCCCGGCAGCAGCGCCGTGTTCGTCCGCCGACCCGGCACGGAGCCCGAGGCGCTCACCGTCGCACCCGCCGACCGCACGAAGGCGGCGCGGGCCGCGGTCCTCGCGGTCGCGGAGTGCGCGCGGCGGACCGGGCAGCCGCCCTGCGGCGGGGAGTTGCGGCTCACCGGCGAGATACCGGTGGGCCTGGGCATGGGCAGCTCCAGCAGCGACGTGATCGCAGCCGTGCGCGCGGTCGCGGACTCGTACGGGCTGCGGCTGGAGCCCTCGACGGTCGCAGGGCTGGCCGTACGCGCCGAACTGGCCTCCGATCCGCTGATGCTGGGCGGCCGCCCAGTGCTGTTCGCCCAGCGGGAGGGCCGGGTCCTGGAGGTCCTCGGCCCGGCCCTGCCGCCGCTGGTCGTGGTGGGCTGCGCCCTCGGCGGGGGCAAGCCCGTCGACACCCTGTCCCTGCCCGTCACCGAGGTGGGAGACGGCGACGTACGGGCCTACGAGCGGCTGCGCGCGCTGCTGCGCCGGGCCGTGGCCACGGGCAGCGCGGAGCTCGTCGGCGCGGTCGCCACCGCCAGCGCACGACGCGGCCAACGGGTTCTGTGCCACCCGGAGTTCGAGTCACTGACCGCCCTCGCCCACCGGACCGGGGCGGTCGGCGTGCAGATCGCGCACAGCGGCGCGGTGGCGGGCGTGCTCTTCGATCCGGCCGCTCCCGGGCTGCGCCGCCGCGTCCGCGGCTGCCTGCGCGCCCTGGACGCCCACGGCATCCCCGCCACCCGCACGTTCACGACCTGTGCCACCACCCCCGAGGAGATCCCCCACCATGGACCAGCACATCGCGGAGTCGATCGGCCGGCCGGACCTGATACGCCTCGACGACCGGCTCGTCTGCCTGCGCTTTGAGACGATGAAGGTGGTCTCCGCCCTCGCGGCGGTGCGCCACCTGCTCGACACCGGCGTCGTACGCCGCGGGGACACCCTGCTGGACAGCTCCAGCGGCATCTACGCGTACGCCCTGGCCCTGACCTGTCACCGGTACGGCCTGCACTGCCACATCGTCGGCTCGGCCACGGTGGACCACACGCTGCGGACCCAACTGGCCGTCCTCGGGGCGACGCTGGAGCAGATGGAGCCGTGCAGCGACCTCAAGCTCGACCAGAAGCGGCGCGTCGAGCGGATCCACGAGATCCTCGCCGCACACCCCGAGTACCACTGGATGCGGCAGTACCACGACGACGTCCACTACCTCGGCTACCGCGCGATCGCCGACCGGATCCGCGAGGCCACCGGCACGGCGAACGGCCTCACCGTCGTCGGCGGGGTCGGATCGGGCGCCTCCACCGGCGCCCTCACCCGCTACCTCCGCGAGGACGCCTCTGATGCTTCGGACGTCGAACTCGTCGGCGTCCAGCCGTACGGCAGCGTCACCTTCGGCTCCGAGCACGTCTCCGACACCGAGATGATCATCGCCGGTATCGGCAGCTCCATCCCCTTCGGGAACGTCTCGCACGAGCTGTACGACACCCTGCACTGGGTCTCCTTCGAGGCCGCCCTCGCCGGCAGCGTCGACCTGCTGCGCCGGCACGCGGTCTTCGCCGGGCTGTCCACCGGCGCCGGCTACCTCGCGGCCCGCCACGAGCGCGAGCGCTCGCCCCACCGCACGGTCCTCTTCATCGCCCCCGACACCGGCCACCGCTACGTGGACACCGTCTACGCGAGGCACCGCGAGGCCGCCCCGATCGCCGGCCTCGCCCCGCGCGAGGTGACCGACCGGAGCGACCTGGCCCTGCCGTGGTCGCGGATGCGCTGGAACCGCGCGCCCGCGTGAGCGGTGCTCAGAGGCCGCCGGTGAACAGCAGACGGTTCGGGGTGCTCTTGCTGACGTTGGTCAGGACGTCCTTGCTGGACTCGGCGTCCAGGAACTCGGCGATCTCCGCGGGCAGCGCCGTCGGGTGCGCCGCCTTGTAGAGGGCGACCACTCCGGCCACGTGCGGCGCGGCCATGGACGTGCCGTTCAGGGCGATGGAGCCGCCCCCGAGCTTGGCCGAGACGATGGCCTGGCCCGGCGCGTAGAGGGACACGCACGTGCCGTAGTTGGAGAAGTCGGTCTCCTCGTCCCACTGGTTGCTCGCCGCCACCGTCAGTACGCGGCTCGCGGACGCCGGGGAGACGCCGCAGGCATCGATGGAGGAGTTGCCCGCCGCGATCACCGGCAGCACCCCCGCGTCGGACAGGGCGTTCGCCGCGTCGTTCAGCGTCTCGGACTTGTCCCCGCCCAGGGAGCCGTTCAGGACCGCGGGCTGCTTGGCGTTCTTCGCCACCCAGTCCAGGCCGGCGAGGATCCCGGAGAACTCGCCCTTGCCGTCACAGCCGAGGACCCGGACGCTGACGAGGTTGACCTTGCGCGCCACGCCGTAGGTCTTGCCGCCCACCGTGCCCGCGACGTGGGTGCCGTGGCCGTTGCAGTCCTGGCCGTTGCCATCGGGGAACGCGTCGAACCCGGGCTTGGCGCGCCCGCCGAACTCGTCGTGCGCGTAGTCGATGCCCGTGTCGAGGATGTACGCGGTCACCCCGGCGCCGTTGCCCTGGACCGTGAAGTCGTTGTCGAGCGGCAGCTTCTCCTGGTCGATCCGGTCCTGGCCCCACGAGTTCGACGGCGCCCGCACCCCGCTCGCGGAGGACGGGGTCGGCACGGACTGCACGTGCGCGTCCTCCTCCACCGACTTCACGCCCAGGCTGTTGCGGACGATCGTCAGCTGGAGCGGGGTCATCGTGACCGCGAAGCCGTTCAGCGCGGAGCCGTAGACGAACGAGGGCTTGAGCCCCAGCTTCTCCGCGGCCTTCGCCGCGTCCACCCCCTTCTCCAAGGTCACGATGTACTTGCCGGGCACCGCGTTCGCGGAGGTGTACAGCGGCGCGGGGGTCGGCTCCGGGGCCGCCGCGGAGGCCGTACCGGCCGTGAGCGGGGTGACCGTGAGGAGCGTGGCGGTGGCCAGGCGTGCGAACAGGCTCATGGAGGGAACTCCCTGACGGAGTGGAAGGTCGGCACGGAAAGCCGCCCCGCTGCGAGAAGGGCTCCTGCGGGTGCGGCACCCACTCCATCGGTGCCACCTCGAAGCGGCATGAACACCCGGCGCCCGCCCGGCCCATCGACCGGCAGCCCGGCCCGCACGGCGTGTCCGACGCCCTGCAGAAAGGGTTACCCCCCTCCACCGTCAGGCCTCCGCTCCGGTCGGCCCCCACCCGTGGCCGCCCCCGGCAAGATCACCCGTACGGCCCGCCCCGATCCGGGGGCGCACGGCCGGTGCGCTCCCCGTGCCCCCGCCACACCCCCGGACGTCGTTGACCTGCCCCTCCTCGCGTGATGGCCTCGCCGCATGCGCACCCGTACGAGCTGGACCCTGCCGACGACCCTCGCCGCCCTCGCCCTGGCCGCCTCGGCCGCCCTGCCCGCGCACGCCGCCCCGCCCTCCCCCTCCACCGGACCCGCGGCTCCCGCATCGCGTACGGCCCCGGCCGAGTGGCCGACGTACATCGTCACCGTGCACCGCGGCCTGGACCCGGCAGCCGTCGCGGACGCCTACGGGATCACCCCGGTCCACGTCTACCGCCACGCCCTGAACGGCTTCAGCGCCCGCCTCTCCCCCGACCAGGTCGAGTCCCTGCGCTCGACGGCGGTCGTGACCTCGGTCGAACCGGACGGCCCGGTCGCCGTCTCGGGCCCGGCGGCATAACCCCACCCCCACCCCCGGAACCCGCTCCTGAATCAACCCTTCCGCACCTAATGTCGACGTCGCGCGCAGAACGAGGAACGGCACCTGACTCCCGCGAAAAGGAACGGATCCGCACCGCATGAGCGACAAGAGCACCAAGGTCGACGCGATCACCAAGTTCTTCACGGCCTACGCGGCCTACGACCTCGACGGCATGCGGGAGGTGCTCGCGGAAGGGATCGAGTGGACCATCCCCGGCCACCACCCGCTGTCGGGCACGAAGCGGGGCGTCGAGGAGGTCGCGGCCTTCTTCACCCAGCTCGGCAAGGCCGGCTTCCAGGCCGACCCGCTGTTCCTGGAGGCCAACGAGGAGTACGTGGTCGACGTCCACCGCGGCTGGACCACCGCCGGCGTCGGCAAGGTCGACACCCTGTGGGCACTGGTCTGGCACTTCGACGCCGACGGCAAGGTCGACCGGGTCACCAACCTCTCCGGCGACCAGCACCAGATGGACTCCTACGTCTGGTCCAACTACGCCCTGGCCCCGATACCGGACCGCCTCGCCTGACGACGGCAGACCGGCCGGTCAGTGCGGAAAGCTCCCCGTGTCCACCGTCAACGCGAAGGGCTCGGGGAGCCGCAGCTCCTCACCGAAGGCGACACGGGCGGCGTACTTGTAGGCGCCGTTCTGCGGCTCGGTGAACAGGGTTGCCGTAGGGCCGTGTTCGTCGAAGCGGTCGATGAGGAGGTAGACCGGGACGGGGGCGTGGGCGTAGGCCCAGAGCTTCTTCTTCCGGTCGTCCTCGGCGTTGCTCTTGGAGGTGATCTCCACGACGAGCAGGGCCTCGGCGGCGTCCACCGGGTCGGAGACCTCCGCCTCCACGTCCTCGACCAGGAAGGACGGAACGACCACCAGGTCCGGCATGTAGAGCTTGTCCAAGGCGGCGATGTGGATGCCGAGCGTCTGGTAGACACCCCACTCGGGCAGCACGACCCCGTACAAGGCGCGCTGCACCCTCTCGGCGATCCCGTTGTGGTGGCGGTGGGGCGGTGGCACCAAGGTGATCTGTCCTCCGTCGATCTCGGCGCGCCAACCCTCCGGCACGTCCAGGTCACGCCAGCTCTGCAGGAGGTACTCCCACGTGCGGCCGTCGGCGTTCCGGCCGGGCTCGACCATGGCTGCGGTCATCGCGGGCCCCCTCTCCATTGGCATATGCCAGTGCGCGTAGACAGACGGTTTCGCGGCTCGGGGCCGCTTTCCCCAGCGTCCCACGATCGAGTGGCGCACGCAGCAACACCGTGCTTCGGCGGGCCTGCTACACCCGTTCCGGAGCCTGCGACGACGGGACCGTGGTCCGGATCGGGTCCCAGCACTGGATGCCCTTGAGGTCCGGCATGCGGTCGCGGGTGAAGACCGGCTCCAGGCCCGCCCGGCGCTGGGCGAGGTAGTCGTCCAGGAGGCGGAAGGCGATGGCCGACAGCGGGATGATCGCGGCGAGGTTGATCAGGGCCATGAGCCCCATGAACACGTCCGCCAGGTTCCAGACGACCGACACCGATCCCAGCGAGCCCAGGACGACCGCCGACAGGACCAGCACCCGGTACCCGGGCAGGACCCACCGCTTGCGGGTGATGAACTGGATGTTGGTCTCGCCGTAGTAGTAGTTCCCGATCATGCTGCTGAAGGCGAGCATGAAGACCACCCCGGTCAGGAGGTGGCCGGCCCACCCGCCCAGCGTGTCGCTGAGCGCGGTCTGCGTCAGGTCCGCACCCTGGCGGCCCGACAGCTCCGGGTTGGTGACGAGGACGATGAAGGCCGTCATCGTGCAGACGAGGAGGGTGTCGAAGAAGACGCCGAGGGACTGTACGAGGCCCTGCTTGACCGGGTGAGAGACCTCGGCGGCGGCGCCCGCGTTCGGGGCGGAGCCGAGACCCGCCTCGTTGGAGAACATGCCGCGCCGGATGCCCTGCTGGATCGCCGCGCCGATGCCGCCGGCCGCCAGCTCGCGGAAGCCGAAGGCCCCGCCGACGATGTCCGCGATGACCCGGGGGAACTCGGTGATGTTGAGGAGGACCACCGCCGCGCCGAGCAGCAGGTAGACGATCGCCATGACCGGGACCAGGACCGTGGTGACGGACGAGATCCGCTTGACCCCGCCGAAGACGGCCAGACCCAGCAGCGCGGCCAGCAGCACACCCAGCGCGGGGCCGAACCAGTTCGACCCGTCCGCGTCGGCCAGCGAGCCGGAGGCCACGGCGGTGATGGTGTTGGCCTGCACGGCGTTGAAGACGAAGCCGAAGGTGACGGTGATCGTCACCGCGAAGAGCACCCCGAGCCAGCGTTTACCGAGCGCCCGCTGCATGTAGTACGCGGGGCCGCCCCGGTAGGCGCCGCCGGCGTTGCGCACCTTGTAGAGCTGGGCGAGGGCCGATTCCACGAAGGCGGAGGCCGCGCCGATCAGCGCCATCATCCACATCCAGAAGACGGCGCCCGCGCCGCCCAGGGTGATGGCGGCGGCGACACCGGCGATGTTGCCGGTACCGACGCGCGCGGCGGCCGAGATCGTGAAGGCGCCGAAGGACGAGACCTGCTTGCGACCGTCGGCGCGCGGCGGGGTCTTCTCCTTCAGCACCCGGAACATCTCGGGAAGCAGGCGCAGCTGCACACCCCGGGAGCGGACCGTGAAGTACAGGCCCGCACCGACCACCAGCGGAATCAGCAGGTAGGTCCAGAGGTGATCGTTGACGTTGACGATCACCGAATCCAGAGTGTCCATGATGCGAAGTCTCCCCGGGGCGGAAGGCCCACGGACAGGGACCTACGTCCGTCGCCGAAGGGACGGAAGGCCCCTACTGCCCGCCCTTCGCCCCCTCCTCACCCCTCGGAGCAACCGGCTCGGCAACCGGCCCGTTCGGCAGGACCGGAGCACCCCGACGGCTAGAGGCCCCGGGCCGCCGCGATGAAGGCGCGGATGAGTTCCGGGGACTTGATCCCGCGCTCGCTCTCCACGCCGCTGGACACGTCCACCCCCCACGCCCCGGTGACGGCAAGGGCCTCGCCCACGTTCGCCGGCGTCAGCCCACCCGCCAGGAGCCAGCGCCCCGCGGGCGCGCTGAACTCCGGCGAGCCCCAGTTCCACGGCTTGCCGGAGCCGGGGTCCGGGGCGTCGAGGAGCAGCAGGTCCTCCCCGTACTCCCCGCAGCGCTCCACGTGCTGCGCCGTCGCCCGCAGCAGGGTGCGCCCCTCGGCGCGCAGCGCCGCGAAGTCCTCCGGGCCCTCCTCGCCGTGCAGCTGCACGCCCCGTACGCCGCTCTCCTCCGCGAACCGCCGCACCTCGGCGACGGACTGCCCCCGGAACACCCCCACGGTCAGCACCCCGTCGGGCACCCCCGCAGCCAGCTCACGCGCCGTCTCGGCATCGACCGTACGCGGGCTCCCGGGCGCGAAGACGAAGCCGACGGCATCGGCTCCGGCGGCCACGGCCACCTCGACGTCGTGCGCGGTCCGCAGCCCGCAGATCTTGATGAACACGTCGCTCACGTCACTCATACCGGCAGTCAACCAGTTCGGGCGCGGGCGCCGGAGGACAGTCCCGCATCGCGGGCGGGGACGGGCTCAACCATCCGGGCGCTCCCGGGCGTGTACGTACCGGAAGCAGGGGACAGAAACGAGGGGGGACGGGGATGGGGATGCGGACGGGGATGGGAAAGGGAACGGGCGACGCGGAGAGGCCCGCGCGGGACGGCTGGTGGCGGTCCCCGGGACGGGCCGTCGCCGCCGCGGTGGCGCCCGCGCTCGCCGCCGGGCTGGCGCTCGCGGCCGGCTGGGCCGGAGCGACCGGTTGGCTGGGAGACGGATGGCTCGGGGACGGGTGGGTCGCCCTCTTCGGGCTCTTCTTACCCCTGTCCGGCCTCGCCCTGCACACCTACGCCCAGGCCGAGCGCCGGGGCTCGGCCCTCGCCGTCCTGGCCGGGTTGCCCGCGGTCGTCGGCGTGTTCATCGCCCTGATGGGCGTGGACGACCTGGTGCTACGGGAGCGGGGAGTCGAGGTCACGTGCGTGGTCAGGGAGGTGGCCTCCCGGGTCGAGACGGATTCCGCCTTCCAGCCCGAGGGCCAACGCGTCACCCGCACCACCGTGTACGACCACCGGCTCGACTGCCCGCCGGGCGCTCCCGCCCTGCTGACCCGGGAGCAGAAGATCGCGAAGGCCGGCGAGGAGCTGCGGCTGGTCTACGACCCGCAGGGCCGGGTGGAGTCGGAGAGGGCCTCGGACCTGCACGCCTGGGGGCTGCGCACCGCGATCCTCACCGCGGTCGGGTGCGCAGCCCTGCTGGGAGCACTCGGTGCCCTCCGCAGGGACCGGTGAGCCCTGCGTGACCCCGTCACCGTCACCGTCACCCGCGATCAGCTCCGCGTCTCCTCGCGGCGTCCAAGAGCGGCCGCATCGGGTACGACGAGCAGCTTGCCGGTGGTACGCCGAGCCTCCAGATCGCTGTGGGCCCGGGCCGCCTCGGACAATGCGTAGCGGCCCGTCACGGTGACCTCGAGCGCCTTCGAGCGCACCCACTCGAACACATCGGCGGCCCGTCGCAGCAGTTCGGACCGATCGGCGATGAAGTCCCCGAGGCTGGGCCGGATCAGGGTCAGCGAACCGCCGTGGGCGAGCCGAATCGGATCGAACGGCGGCACGGAGCCACTTGCCGCGCCGAAGAGCACGAGATGGCCGCGGGTGCGCAGGCTGGCGAGGCTCGCATCGAAGGTGTGCGCGCCGACGCCGTCGAAGACAACCGGCAGCCCCTGACCGCCGTTGAGCCGCCTCACCTCGGCTGCGAGATCGTCGACCGCGGAGGAAAGGATCACCTCGGCGGCCCCGGCACGCTTCGCCAGCTCGGCCTTCGCCGTGGTCGACGTCGTGCCGATCACCCTGCCCCCGAGATGGGTGATGAGCTGGGTCAAAAGCAGCCCCATGCCACCGGCAGCCGCATGCACGAGCACCGTGTCGCCTCCCTGAACCGGGTAGGCGTCCTTGATGAGATAGTGCGCGGTCATGCCTTGGAGGAGCACGGCGGCGGCGGTCTCGAAGCCGATGTCGTCGGGCAGCGGCACCAGCCGGGAGGAGTCCACGACGGCCCGCTCGGCATACGTGCCGGGAATCTCCACCCAGCCGACCCGGTCCCCGACCGCGACGTCAGTGACGCCGGGTCCGACTTCGACGACCGTGCCGGCGCCCTCAGAGCCCGGGGTGAAGGGCAGCGGGAGGCTGTACCGGCCTTCGCGGTAGTAGACGTCGAGGAAGTTGACCCCGGATGCGGCGACCTCCACGACCGCCTCGCCCGGACCCGGCCGCGGCTGGTCCACCTCGGCCTCCCGCAGCACCTCGGGACCGCCCACTTCGTACACCTGAATCGCGCGCATGACTCCCCCATAACGGCTCACCCCCCACCAACCCCGTTGGTAGCGGTTAACGGCTCATCCCCCACCAACCCCGTTGATCGCGATCCGATTCCCGGCAAGCAGACCAACCCGCCGCTTCCGCCGCTTCAACGCGCCGCGGAAACGCCCGAGGGCGGCACCCCCTCCGTCAGGAAGGGGTGCCGCCCTCGGTACGTGAAGAACAGCCGATCTACCTTCGGGCCGGAGCCCGGGGGTGGATCAGAAGTCCATGTCGCCGCCCGGCATGCCGCCGCCGGCAGCGGCGCCGGCCTTCTCGGGCTTGTCGGCGATGACGGCCTCGGTGGTGAGGAAGAGGGCCGCGATCGACGCCGCGTTCTGCAGGGCAGAGCGGGTGACCTTCGCCGGGTCGATGATGCCCTGGGCGATCATGTCGACGTACTCGCCGGTCGCGGCGTTCAGGCCCCAACCGATCTGCAGGTTGCGGACCTTCTCCACGACGACGCCACCCTCGAGACCACCGTTGACGGCGATCTGCTTGAGCGGGGCCTCCAGCGCGAGCTTGACGGCGTTGGCGCCGGTCGCCTCGTCGCCGGTGAGCTCGAGCTTCTCGAAGACCGAGGAGGCCTGCAGCAGGGCCACGCCGCCACCGGCGACGATGCCCTCTTCGACGGCCGCCTTCGCGTTGCGAACGGCGTCCTCGATGCGGTGCTTGCGCTCCTTGAGCTCGACCTCGGTCGCGGCGCCGGCCTTGATGACCGCAACACCGCCGGCGAGCTTCGCCAGGCGCTCCTGCAGCTTCTCGCGGTCGTAGTCCGAGTCGGAGTTCTCGATCTCGGCGCGGATCTGGTTGACGCGACCCTGGACCTGGTCGCTGTCACCGGCACCGTCGACGATGGTGGTCTCGTCCTTGGTGATGACGACCTTGCGGGCGCGGCCGAGCAGGTCGAGACCGGCGTTCTCGAGCTTGAGGCCGACCTCCTCGGAGATGACCGTGCCGCCCGTGAGGATGGCGATGTCGCCGAGCATGGCCTTGCGACGGTCACCGAAGCCCGGGGCCTTGACGGCGACGGACTTGAAGGTGCCGCGGATCTTGTTGACGACGAGGGTGGAGAGCGCCTCGCCCTCGACGTCCTCGGCGATGATCAGCAGCGGCTTGCCGGACTGCATGACCTTCTCCAGGAGCGGCAGCAGGTCCTTGACCGAGCCGATCTTGGAGTTGACGATCAGGATGTACGGGTCGTCGAGGGACGACTCCATGCGCTCCATGTCGGTGGCGAAGTACGCCGAGATGTAGCCCTTGTCGAAGCGCATGCCCTCGGTGAGCTCGAGCTCCAGGCCGAAGGTCTGCGACTCCTCGACCGTGATGACGCCTTCCTTGCCGACCTTGTCCATGGCCTCGGCGATGAGCTCGCCGATCTGGGTGTCGGCGGCGGAGATGGAGGCCGTGGAAGCGATCTGCTCCTTGGTCTCGACGTCCTTGGCCTGCGCCAGCAGGGCGGCGGAGACGGCCTCGACGGCCTTCTCGATACCGCGCTTGAGGGCCATCGGGTTCGCACCGGCGGCCACGTTGCGCAGGCCCTCGCGGACGAGCGCCTGGGCGAGAACGGTGGCGGTGGTCGTACCGTCGCCGGCGACGTCGTCCGTCTTCTTGGCGACTTCCTTGACCAGCTCGGCGCCGATCTTCTCGTACGGGTCCTCGAGCTCGATCTCCTTGGCGATGGAGACACCATCGTTGGTGATCGTGGGGGCGCCCCACTTCTTCTCAAGGACGACGTTGCGACCCTTGGGGCCAAGGGTGACCTTGACGGCGTCGGCGAGCTGGTTCATCCCACGCTCGAGGCCGCGGCGGGCCTCCTCGTCGAACGCAATGATCTTGGCCATCTGAAGTGGTCCTCCCGGACAGCGGTGGATTGCTCCCGGACCGCGCCCGCGCCCGCGACGGACGGCCTGCGTGCCCGGCGGTTCCTTCCCACCGGACCCTGCGGGCCTCACCGACCCGGTCCTCGTTTAGTAGCACTCTCACTCGGAGAGTGCTAACGCCAATGATTAGCACTCGACCCCCCCGAGTGCAAGCGGCTTCGGGCAACCCGGGATGAACACCCAGACGCCGCAAGGGCGCCGGAGCCGCCACGCACGAGGGGCCCGCATCCCGTGTCCAGGATGTGGGCCCCTCGTACATATGCCGTTGTGCCGTCGTGCGCGGCCGCTGTGCGCGGCCCCGTACGTGTCGGTGGTCGATCGCGGTCGGACTAGCCGGCGGCGAGCTTGACCATGTCCGCCTGCGGACCCTTCTGGCCCTGCGAGATCTCGAATTCGACCCGCTGACCCTCTTCAAGGGTGCGGTACCCGTCCATCTGGATGGCGCTGTAGTGGACGAACACATCCGCACCACCGTCGACCGCGATGAAGCCGTAGCCCTTCTCCGCGTTGAACCACTTGACGGTGCCCTGAGCCATGCCTAACTCCCCTATTACTGGCCCTTGCGCGGGACCGCACTTCGCGGTCCCGGGTCAGAACTTGCGCCGGAACGCCTCGACCGGGGCTGAATGTATCCGCACGGCTGCTGTCTGCAACAGGTCATTCCGACGAGAATTCTGGACACGGCAAAAGATTGAAATAGGGTGAAAACCAGGAATATTCCAGGGCAACTCGGGCCGGACAAACGCCGCCAACGACCCATAGCGCACTTGCATGTTGACTCAATGTCAACCCTCACGCGACCCGCTCATATGCGGCGGGCAAGAACAGCGGAGGGGACTTCCCCAACTCTACCGCGCCCAACCAAGCAGAATTGCCCCCTCCGTTTGGTAACGGAGGGGGCAATTCAGTTTCTACGAGGTCTCACGAAGCCCTACGAAGTCTCCCGAAGGCCCGAGAAGGCCCACGAAGTCCCGCGAAGGCTCAGCAGCCGCCCGCGACGGCGGGGATGATCGAGACGCCGGCGCCGTCCGGAGTGGACGTCTGCAGCCCGCCCTCGAAGCGCACGTCGTCGTCGTTCACGTAGACGTTGACGAAGCGGCGCAGCTTGCCCTGGTCGTCCAGGACGCGCGCGGCGATGCCGGGGTGGCTGGCCTCCAGGGACTGGATGACCTCTTCGAGGGTCGCGCCCTCGGCGGAGACCTCGGCCTGGCCGCCGGTGTAGGTGCGCAGGATGGTGGGGATGCGGACGTTGACGCTCATGGCGCTACTGCCTTTCCGGTGTGCAGGGAGAGAGATCAGGCCAGGTTGGCGGCGCGGAACGCGTCCAGGCTGGGCCGGATGGTGGCGGTCTGGCCACCACCTTCGGCCACCGCCTCCAGGGTCTTGAGGCCGTCACCGGTGTTCAGGATCACGGTGGTCAGCGTGGGGTCGAGGTGCCCGTCCTCGATGAGCTTCTTCGTCACGCCGACGGTCACGCCGCCCGCGGTCTCGGCGAAGATGCCCTCGGTCTGGGCGAGGATCTTGATGGCCTCGACGACCTGCTCGTCGTTGACGTCCTCGACGAAGCCGCCGGTGCGGCGCGCGATGTCCAGGACGTACGGGCCGTCCGCCGGGTTGCCGATGGCCAGCGACTTGGCGATGGTGTTCGGCTTCTGCGGGCGGACCACCTCGTGACCGGCCTTGAAGGCGGTCGAGACGGGCGAGCAGCCCTCGGCCTGGGCGCCGAAGATCTTGTACGGCTTGTCCTCGACGAGGCCGAGCTTGATCAGCTCCTGCAGACCCTTGTCGATCTTCGTGAGCTGCGAGCCGGACGCGATCGGGATGACGATCTGGTCGGGCAGCTGCCAGCCGAGCTGCTCGCAGATCTCGTACGCCAGGGTCTTGGAACCCTCGCCGTAGTACGGGCGCAGGTTGACGTTGACGAAGCCCCAGCCCTCGCCCAGCGGGTCGCCGATGAGCTCGGAGCAGAAGCGGTTGACGTCGTCGTAGTTGCCCTCGATGCCGACCAGGTCGCCACCGTAGACACCGGCCATGACGACCTTGCCCTGCTCCAGGTCGTGCGGGATGAACACGCAGGAGCGGAAGCCGGCGCGGGCGGCCGCGGCGCCGACGGCGCCGGCCAGGTTGCCGGTGGAGGAGCAGGAGAGGGTGGTGAAGCCGAAGGCGCGGGCGGCCTCGACGGCGATGGCCACGACGCGGTCCTTGAAGGAGTGCGTCGGGTTGCCGGAGTCGTCCTTGACGTACAGCTTGCCGGTGACGCCGAACTCCTTGGCCAGGTTGGCCGCGTCCACGAGCTTGGTGAAGCCGGGGTTCAGGCTCGGCTTGGAGGCCACGTCCGCCGGGACGGGCAGCAGCGGCGCGTAGCGCCAGATGTTGTTCGGGCCGGCCTCGATGGCGGCGCGCAGGGCTTCCGGGTCGCCCAGGGGCAGCTCGTAGGCGACTTCGAGCGGTCCGAAGCACTCGGCGCAGGCGAAGATCGGGCCGAGCTCGAAGCGGGTACCGCACTCACGACAGGAAAGGCCGGTGGCGGGACCGAGATCGACAGAGGTGCCGGCTGTGCTGGTTTCAACGACAGCGGTTTCGACGGTTTCGGCAGAGGTTGCGACAGACTGTGCAGCCATGATGGCGAGGCCCTTTCTCCTCATCTTCCCCATGGCGCACTTCGCCATGAGACGGAATTGGCACCTTCCCTAGCCGGGGACCTCGCTGGCGGCGCTGGAATGCGCGATCGCGAGAACCGACTGGAGGGTTGCCGGGGCTTCAACGGGCCGTGTCCCTCTGCCCCTCTGGATGAGCGGTATGGCACCGGCACACGCGCTCTGTGGCGCGCCGGTGCGTTTGTACGCGGGCCCCCCGGCATGCGGTGGACCATCGCGTTGTTCAAGACTGTAACCGAAGGCCCGGGTGGTTGAGACAGCCGTCCGAACCGCGAGATGGATCACATTTCGGGCCAAACCAGTGAACGACCAGTGAAGAACCAGGGAGTGCTGAAGGTGCTGGAAGAGGTGGAGCGCTGGTTGGCAGACCGCTCCTGGTCCGCCGCCGACCGACCGCTCGGCCAGCTGCTTTCCGCCAAGCGGGCAGCGGGGACCACGGTGAGCGTGGTGTTGCCGGCGCTGAACGAGGAGGCGACGGTCGGCCGGATCGTCGAGGTGATCCGGCGCGATCTGATCGAGGGCCTGCCGGTGCCCCTGGTCGACGAACTAGTCGTAATCGACTCGGGCTCCACCGACCGCACCGCGGAGGTCGCGGCCAAGGCCGGGGCCCGGGTGGTGCACCGCGACGAGGTCCTGCCGCGGATCCCGGCGGTGCCCGGCAAGGGCGAGGTGCTGTGGCGCTCGCTGCTGGCCACCACCGGTGACATCGTCTGCTTCGTGGACGCCGACCTGCGCGATTTCTCGGCCACCTTCGTCTCGGGGATCGTCGGCCCGCTGCTGACCGATCCCGACGTGCGGTTCGTCAAGGCGATGTACGACCGGCCGCTCGGCGCCGAATTCAGCGACCCGACCGGTCTCCCCTCCACCAAGGCCCACGGCCAGGGCGGCCGGGTCACGGAGCTGGTGGCCCGCCCCCTGCTCAACCTCCACTGGCCGCAGCTGGCCGGCTTCGTCCAGCCGCTCGGCGGCGAGTACGCCGTCCGCCGCGAGCTGCTGGAACGGCTGCCGTTCCCCGTCGGCTACGGGGTCGAGCTGGGCCTGCTGGTGGACGCCCTGCACACGGCCGGGCTGGACGCGCTGGCCCAGGTGGACGTGGGCGTACGGCTGCACCGGCACCAGGACGGGCAGGCCCTGGGCCGGATGGCCGCCGCGATCTACCGCACGGCCCAGGTGCGGCTCTCGCGCGGGCACCTCGTACGCCCCGAGCTGACGCAGTTCGAGCGCGGCCCGGAGGGCTTCGTACCGCACACCTACGCCGTGGACACCGAGGAGCGGCCGCCGATGCGGGACATCGAGGAGTACGCGCACCGTCGCGTGGCGTAGCCGAGAATTATGTCCCTTTAGGTCTAATTTCCCTTTCATGGGGTTTATACGTTTCAGACATGTATGGGGAACCGCCCTCGCGGCGGCCGGCGGCGCCGCCCTGCTGATCGGCTCGCTGAGCGGGCCCGCATCCGCGGAGGTGGTCTCCCCCTTCGAGAAGCGGTACGACGAGGCGCTCTACGGGGACTTCGTCACGCTCGGCAACACGGTGATGGACTGCCCCCAGACACCACCCGCCGAGGCCGCCGAGTGCGCCGAGGTCCAGCGGGGCGGGGGCACGAAGAACAACAACGACTTCGTCGCCCGCCCGGTCGACGCCGCCGGACTCGGAACCGGCACCAACACGGGCGCCTCCAGCAGCGCCCGGCTCACCGTGCCCCCGGGCGCGGAAGTGGCGTACGCGCGGCTCTTCTGGGGCGGCAACAACGGCACGTACAAGCTCGGCTCCCACCTCATCAAGCGGTGCGACGTCTCCGGCGCGGACGCGGTTCCCGCGCCCGGCGATCCGCTGACCACCCGCCCCGTCCTCAAGGTCGGCACGGGCGCCGACCGCCCGGTGACCCTGTCCGACATGGTCGAGGACCCGGCGCAGACGGGCGGCCCGCACTACTACACGGGCGAGTCCGACGTCACCGCCGCCTTCGCCGACGTGACCACCGGCTCCCCGGTGACCGTCGCCGTCGGCAACATCTGGGCCCCACAGGGGCGCGGCTGCGTCGCCGGCTGGTCCCTGACGGTCGTGTACGCGTACCCCGGCCCGAACGAGCACGCGCCCGAGCGGCGCAACGTCTACGTCTACGGCGGCCACGTGCTCCAGCGCTCGGCCGACCCCGACACCACGGTCAAGGTCAAGGGCTTCTACCGCACCGGCGACGGCCCGGTCCGGGCCAGCGCGACGGCGTACGAAGGCGACTGGAACACCAAGGGCGACCAGTTCCGCGTGAACGGCGCGAACATCACCAACCCCGTGAACGGGGCGACCGACAACTTCTTCACCAGCTCGGCCGACGGCTCGCTGGAACCGCAGCACGTCAACAACCTCAGCATCGACGCGAAGTCCTTCGCCGTCCCGGCGACGGCGCTGCCGGCCGGCGCCACCTCCGCCGACCTGACGTTCCGCACGCGCGGGGACACGTACGTCATCTCGCAGTTCGCGCTGGCCGTGCCGGTGCCGGACCTGGAGGTGAAGAAGACGGCCTCGCCCGCGAAGTCGGTCGCGCCCGGTGACACGGTGACCTACACGATCACCGCGAAGAACATCAGCAGCCTGGATTACCCGAACGCCAAGCTGACGGACGACCTGACGGAGCTGCTGGACGACGCGGCCTTCGACGGGGTGGTGACCGCGGACCTCGGTACGGCCTCGTACACGGCGCCGAAGCTGTCCTGGACGGGCGACGTCCCGCAGGGGAAGACGGCGACGATCACCTACAAGGTGAAGGTCAACGACCCCCTGACCGGCGACGGCAAGCTGACGAACCACGTGGTCGCGGAGAGCGGCCGCACGAACTGCGAGAACGGCTCGAAGGACCCGGCGTGCGCACCGGCCCCGCCGGTGATCACACCCCCGGACCCGTCGCCGTCCCCGTCGACTTCGGCGTCGCCGTCCCCGTCCCCGTCTACTTCGGCGTCCACGTCCCCGTCACCCTCGCCGAGCACCTCGGCGTCCCCGTCGCCGTCGACCTCGGCGTCCCCGTCCCCGTCGGCATCCGCGTCGGCGACTCCTTCCTCATCCCCCTCGCCCACCGTCCCGTCGCCCACGCCGTCCACCACACAGCAGCCGCGACCGCTGCCGGTGCCTCCTGTGGACCCCGTGGACCCGGCGGACCCGGGAAACGACTCTCCGGGCTCCCCGGGCTCTCCGGGCTCTCCGGGCGGGAACCTGGCCACCACCGGCTCTGACGGCCGGCAGCTGTGGCTGATGGGCACGGCGGCCGCCACGCTCACGGCACTCGGCGGTGTGGTCTTCCTCTCGGTCCGGCGGACGCGCAGGCGCTGACGTTTGACCGGAGGCGAGGCGGGCTAGGTTCGCCGCATGGCTTCCCAGGTGCTCGTCGCCGCGAATCGCGGCCCCCTCTCCTACGCCCTCGCCGCGGACGGCACGCTCAGTGCCCGCCGCGGCGGGGGCGGCCTCGTCTCCGGCCTCTCCACCGCCCTCGCCGAGCAGCCCGGGGCGCTGTGGATCTGCGCGGCGCTGTCGGACGCGGACCGGGAGGCGGTACGGCGGGGGGTCTCCGAGCCGGGCGTACGGATGCTGCCGATCGACCCGGAGGTCTACGACGGCGCGTACAACGGCATCGCGAACTCGGTGCTGTGGTTCCTCCACCACCACCTGTACGAGATCCCGCGCGAGCCGGTCTTCGACGCGGAGTTCCGGCGGCGCTGGGCTTCGTACGTCACGTACAACGAGGCCTTCGCGGCGGCGTGCGCCGAGGAGGCGGCCGAGGGGGCGGCGGTCCTGATCCAGGACTACCACCTGGCCCTGGCCCCCGGGATGCTCCGCGAACTCCGTCCCGACCTGCGGATCGGCCACTTCACGCACACGCCGTGGGCCTCGCCGGACTACCTGCGCATGCTCCCGGAGGACATCCGGAAACAGCTGGTGTGGGGGATGCTCGGGGCGGACCGCCTCGGCTTCCACACGTGGGAGTGGGCGTTCAACTTCAACAGCGCGGCGAACTTCGACGACCTGGACGGTATCGCGCAGGCGCACTACCCGGCCGGGAACCCGGAGCGCGGGGTGTGGCACCGCAAGGCGGCCGATACTCCGAGCGGGCTCGGGGAGCGCCGGTTCACCGACGTGAAGGCGTACCCCCTCGGCGTGGACGCGGACGAGCTGCGCGCGCTCGCGCACCGGCCGGAGGTCGACGACAAGCTGGCGGCGCTGCGGGCGGAGATCGGCGACCTGAAGACGATCGTCCGCGTCGACCGCACGGAACTGTCGAAGAACATCCTGCGGGGACTCCTCGCCTACCGGGAGCTGCTCACGGTCCACCCCGAATGGCGGGAACGGGTGGTCCACCTGGCCTCCGCCTACCCCTCCCGGCAGGACCTGACCGTCTACCGGGAGTACACGGAGTCGGTGCGGGAGCTGGCGGCGGCGATCAACGCGGAGTTCGGCACGGCCGACTGGCAGCCGGTGCTCGTCTCCGTCGAGGACGACTTCGCGCGGTCGCTGGCGGCGTACCGGCTGGCGGACGTGGCGCTGGTCAATCCCGTGCGGGACGGCATGAACCTCGTCGCGAAGGAGATCCCGGTGGTCTCGGAGGCGGGGTGCGTGCTGGTGCTGTCCACCGGGGCGGGGGCGTACGAGGAGCTCCGCGCGGACGCGCTGACGGTGAACCCGTACGACGTGACGGCCACGGCGGAGGCGTTGCACGCCGCGCTCACCATGCCGGCGGCGGAGCGGGCGGACCGCACGAAGCGGCTCGCGGCGGCCGCCACGGCCCTCCCCCCGACCCAGTGGCTCACATCCCAACTGGACGCCCTCCGCACCTGACCACACCGCTGTCGCCGCTGCGCGGGGCTAAGTCCCCTACCCGCCCTTCCACCGTTCCCCGGGCGCTGCCCGGACCCCGGAAAGCCCCTGGGCTCCGCCCCAGACCCCGCGCCTCAAACGCCGGCGAGGCTGGATGTGGCCGGCCTCGGCTTGCACGTGCCGTGCGCTGGATTGCCCGCAGGGCAATTCCAGCCCCTCCGGCGTTTGAGGAGCGGGGGTGCGGGGGCTGGCCCCCGCGAACGGGTCCGGGCAGCGCCCGGGGAACGGGCGAAGGGCGGGTAGGGGACCTCGCCCCGCAGGGCCGACCCAGCCGCACCCGCCCACCGGCCCCCGCGCCGGGGCGGCAGGGGCGGCAGCCCCGACCGGCCACCGCCGGACGGAGTCCGGCGCATCAAAGAGGGGAAGGCTTGCGCAGCGCCGCTGCCAGTGTGGACAGGAAGGTGACGACCTGGGACGGGCCGGACAGGGTCAGGTCCGCGCGGGCGGCGAGTTCCGGGACCTCCGCCGAGCCGCTGCACAGCAGCACCCCCGGCATGCCCCCGGCCCGCAGCTTCTCCACCGCCGAGTACGCCGCGAGGTCCCCCAGGTCGTCCCCGGCGTAGAGCACGGCCTCCGCACCCACCTCCGCGAGGTACTCCGTGAGGGCGACGCCCTTGTCCATCCCGGGCGGCCGCAGCTCCAGTACGGCCCGCCCCGGTTCGACCATGAGGCCGTGCCGGGCCGCAAGCCCCGCCAGGGGCTCGCGCAGGGCCGCGAAGGCCGCTTCCGGGTCGGCCGCACGCCGGGTGTGGACGGCCAGCGCCTGGCCCTTCTCCTCGATCCAGGTGCCGCGCCACGCGCCGATCGCGTCCAGGAACCCGGGCAGCTCCGCCCGGACCGCCGCCACCCCCGGATGCTCGGCCGGAGCGTGCACGATGCCGCTCACGGCGTCCCAGCGCTCGGCTCCGTAGTGCCCGAGCACGACCAGGTGTTCGAGTCCGGGGACCCCGGCGAAGCCCCCGTAGCGGACGGCGACCCCGGCCGGCCGGCCGGTGACGACCGCGATGGAGCCGACCTCGGGGGCGAGGGCGGCGAGCGCGGGGACGGCTCCGGGGTGGGCCCGCGCCTGGTCGGGGTCGGGAACGATGTCGGCGAGGGTGCCGTCGAAGTCGAGGGCGACGACGGAGCGGCGCGGTGTCCGGAGGAGGGCTTCGAGTCCCTCGCGTCCGGCGGTGGTGACGGGCATCGGCAGATCGTGCGGATGGCTCCCCATACGCACGACCCTAACGGCCCTGCCGGGCCACGGCTACGGCGCGGGCAACGGCTGCGGCACGGGCCGCGGCCGTGCCACCGGCCACGGCCCCGCTACCGCCTCGCCCGCTGGGCCTCCCGGATGCGCCGCAGGCGGTTCACGGTGCCCGGTGCGTGCTCCAGCGCCCTGGGATCGTCCATCAGCGCGTTGAGCAGCTGGTAGTACCGGACCGGGGGCATCCCCAGCCCTTCCCTTATGGCCCGTTCCTTGGCGCCCGGCCCCGGCCAGGTGCGGCCTTCGTAGGCCAGTACGGCCGCTTCGTCGGCGCTCAGCCCGGCCGGCGGCCTCTCGTCCGCGTCCGTCATACGGCCAGATTAACTCCGCCCTCCGACAGCCCCCGGATCAGCGGATCAGCGGGGTTCCGCCTTGCGCGCCATCTCCGCGAGGTCCCCGAGGATCTTCTCGGGCTGTCCGCCGGGCTGCACGGCCTTGCCGATGTTCTTCTTGACGTCGTCGCTCACGGCCGCCCAGGACTTCTTGCCCACCGGGTAGAGCCGCGCGTTGGGCAGCGCGTGCAGGAAGGTCTTCAGCTCCGCCGAGGAGGCCCCCTCGGCGGCTTCCATCGCCCGGGAGCCGCTGGTGGTGACCGGGAGCAGGTCGTACTTCTCGGTGAAGGTCGTGACGTTGTTCGCCTCGTACAGGAAGTCCAGGAACTTCCCCGACTGCGTCTGGTGGCCGGTCTTGAAGGCCATCACCCAGTCGGCGACGCCCATCGTCGGGTGGCCGGCCCCGTCGGCGGTCGGCATGGGGGTCATGCCGTACTTCACGCCCTTCGCGGCGGCCTGCTTGAGCAGCGTCGGGTGCCCGTTGAGCATGCCGACCTCGCCGCGCGAGAAGGAGTCGAAGGCGGCCTGGCGGTCCAGCTTGGCCGGTTCGACGGGGCCGGTCAGGCCCGCGCCGACGAGCTTGTCGCGCAGGAACTTCAGGGTGTTGACGTTGTCCGCGGAGTCGATCGAGTAGTTCTCTTCGTTGTCGGCGTAGCCTCCGCCGCCCGCGAGCAGCCACTGCATGGTCTCGGCCTGCGCCTCCTCGCGGCCCAGGGGCAGCGCGAGGGGGGTGGGGACGCCGGCCGCCTTGAGCTTCTTGGCGGCGGCCTCCAGCTCGGCCCAGCTCTTGGGCTGCCAGGGGGTCTTGCCGTCCTTGGGGATGATGCCGGCGTCGGCGAAGAGCTTCTCGTTGTAGAACATCAGCCGGGTGCTGGCCACGAAGGGCAGGCCGTACTGGTTGCGCCTGACCTTGCCCGCGTCGGCGAGCGGCGCGAGGAAGTCGGCCTCGGTGTTCACGGAGAGCAGCTCGTCGGCGGAGTACAGCTTGCCCTCGGCCGCGTAGTCGGCGTAGGCGCCGATCTGGGCTATGTCGGGGGCCTCGCCGGCCTTGACCATCTCGGCGACCTTGGCGTCGACGTCGGTCCAGGAGTAGACGTCGACCTGGACCTTGATGCCGGGGTTCTTCTTCTCGAAGGACGTGGCGAGCTCCTTCCAGTACGGCTTGGAGGAGTTTTCCGGTTTGTCCCCGTAGTCGGCCGCCACGACCTTGAGGGTGACCTCGTTGTCCCCTGCGAGACCCGACACGGCGCCGCAGCCGGTCAGCGTCACGGTGGTCAGGCACAGTACGAGGCCGGACGCGGCGAGGTTCAGCTTTCCCTGGACAGTTCGGGCCTTCACAGTTTCTCGTTCCACCCCAGGTTGTTCCGTACGATTCGCGTAAAGGTCTACACCACTTTTGAGCCTGGTCAACATCCGGGCCCAAACGTGCACACGGCCTGCACGCGCACGCGCGTACGGACACACGTACGGACGTCGCTCACCGACGAAGGTCCTGAATTTGTATGGCCACTCAACAATCCCTCTCAGTGGACTAGACCTTTGCCCTCCGATCACGCGAGACTGTCACCCGTGAAACCCGTGAAACACGTCATCGCCCTCGATGTGGGCGGCACTGGGATGAAGGCCGCCCTCGTCGCCGCCGACGGCACCCTGCTCCACGAGGCGCGCCGCGCCACCGGACGCGAGCGGGGCGCCGAAGCCGTCGTCGAGACGATCCAGGACTTCGCCGCCGAGCTCCTCGACCTCGGCCGGGAACGCTTCGCCACCACCGCCTCCGCGGCCGGCGTGGCCGTCCCCGGCATCGTCGACGCCGAGAACGGGATCGCCGTCTACGCGGCGAACCTGGGCTGGCGCGACGTCCCCATGCGCGAACTGCTCGGCAGACGCCTCGGCGGCATCCCGGTCGCCCTCGGCCACGACGTCCGCACGGGCGGACTCGCCGAGGGCCGCATCGGCGCGGGCCGCGGCGCCGACCGCTTCCTGTTCGTCCCCCTCGGCACCGGCATCGCCGGAGCCATCGGCATCGCCGGCCGCATCGAGGCCGGCGCGCACGGGTACGCGGGCGAGATCGGCCACATCGTGGTCCGCCCCGGCGGCCCCGCGTGCGGCTGCGGCCAGAGCGGCTGCCTGGAGACCCTCGCCTCCGCCTCCGCCGTCAGCCGCGCCTGGGCGGCCGCCTCCGGCGACCCCGAGGCGGACGCCGCGGACTGCGCCAAGGCCGTGGAGTCCGGCGACGAGCGGGCCCGGGAGGTCTGGCTCGCCGCCATCGGCGCCCTGGCCGACGGGCTGGTCACCGCGATCACCCTGCTGGACCCGCGCACGCTGATCATCGGTGGCGGACTGGCCGAGGCCGGGGAAACCTTGTTCACACCACTACGGACGGCCGTCGAGGAACGCGTGACGTTCCAGCGGCTGCCCCACATCGTTCCGGCGGCCCTCGGGGACACCGCCGGATGCCTGGGTGCAGGGCTGCTCGCCTGGGATCTACTCGCCACGGAGGTACCTGCCTGATGTCCGGAAGCGCACATGTGGGCCGCAGCACCGTTCTCTCCGGCGCCGACGTGGTGCTGCCCACGGGCATCGTCAAGGGCGGGCGCCTCATCGTCGACGGCGACCGCATCGCCGGCAGCGCCCACGAGGACGCGGCCGTCGTCGACCTGACCGGGCACTGGATCGTCCCCGGCTTCGTCGACATGCACAACCACGGCGGCGGCGGTGCCTCCTTCACCTCCGGCACCGCCGAGGAGGTGCTCAAGGGCGTACGGACCCACCGCGAGCACGGCACCACCACCCTGATCGCCTCCACCGTCACCGGCGACCTGGACGAGCTGGCCCGCCGCGCCGGACTGCTCGCCGAGCTGACCCAGCAGGGCGACATCGCGGGCATCCACTTCGAGGGCCCCTTCATCAACCCCTGCCGCAAGGGCGCGCACAAGGAAGACCTCCTGCGCGACCCCGACCCGGCCGAGGTCCGCAAGCTGATCGACGCCTCGCACGGCGCCGCCCGCATGTTCACCCTCGCCACCGAGCTCCCCGGCGGACTGGACTCCGTACGGCTGCTCGCCGAGCACGGGGTCATCGCGGCGATCGGCCACACGGACTCCACCTACGAGCAGACCCTCGAAGCCATCGAGGCGGGCGCGACCGTGGCCACCCACCTCTACAACGCGATGCCGGGCCTGGAGCACCGCGCCCCCGGCCCCATCGCGGCCCTGCTGGAGGACGAGCGGGTCACCGTCGAGCTGATCAACGACGGCACCCACCTGCACCCGGCCATGCTGGAGCTGGCCTTCCACCACGCGGGCGCGCACCGGGTGGCGCTGATCACCGACGCGATGGACGCGGCCGGCTTCGGCGACGGGATCTACCACCTCGGCCCGCTGGAGGTCGAGGTCAAGGAGGGCGTCGCCCGCCTCGTCGAGGGCGGCTCCATCGCGGGCTCCACCCTCACCCTGGACACCGCCTTCAAGCGGTCGGTCACCCTCGACAAGCTCCCCGTCGAGTCCGTGGTCCAGGCGATCTCCGCCAACCCGGCCAAGCTGATCGGCGTCTACGACCGGGTCGGCTCGCTGGAGCCCGGAAAGTACGCGGACCTCGTCATCCTCGACGCCGCCTTCGACGTCAAGGGCGTCATGCGGCGCGGCGAATGGATCGTGAACCCGCTCGCGGGCAACTGAGACACGCCGGAGACGAGCCGGAAAAGCGGTCGGCCCGGGGTACTGGGCCGACCGCTCCCCCATTTGGCATGATCCCCGCACCACCAAACCCCGGGGCCCGCCATGATCCTGACCGTGACGCTCAACACCGCACTCGACGTCACCTACCGCGTGCCGCGCCTGCTCGCGCACGCCTCCCACCGCGTCACCGAGGTCACCGAACGGCCCGGCGGCAAGGGCCTGAACGTGGCCCGCGTACTCGCCGCGATCGGCCACGAGGTCACCGCGACCGGCTTCGCCGGCGGCCCCACGGGCCACCTCGTACGCGAACGGCTCGCCGCCTCCTCCCCCGGCGTACGCGACGAGCTGGTCCCCTGCGCGGGCACCACCCGGCGCACCCTGGCCGTCGTCGACGAGACCTCCGGGGACACCACGCAGTTCAACGAACCCGGCCCGCTGATCACCGCCGCCGAATGGTCCGGGTTCCTCTCCCGCTACGAGGCCCTGCTGACGGGCGGCGCCCGCGCGGTGGCCCTGTGCGGCAGCCTGCCCCCGGGCGTGCCCGTGGGGGCCTACGCCACCCTCGTACGGGCGGCCCGCGCGGCCGGCGTGCCCGTCCTCCTCGACACCAGCGGCGAGGCCCTGCGCCGCGGGGTCGCCGCCCGCCCCGACGTGATCAAACCGAACGCCGCCGAGCTCGCCGAGCTGACCGGGTCCCGCGACCCGCTCCCCGCCACCCGCGACGCCCGCCGCCGCGGGGCCCACGCGGTGGTCACCTCGCTCGGCCCGGCCGGACTCCTCGCCGCCACCGCCGGCGGCACCTGGCGGGCGGCTCCGCCCCGCCCCCTGACGGGCAACCCCACCGGCGCCGGCGACTCCGCGGTCGCCGGCCTCCTCTCGGCCCTCACCGAAGACCTGCCCTGGCCGGACCGCCTGACCCGAGCGGTGGCCCTCTCGGCCGCCACGGTCACGTCCCCCACGGCGGGAGACTTCGACCCCCGCACCTACGAGGAGGTACGGGGGTCGGTGAAGATCACGGAGGGCTAGGCCCGTACGCCGGGTCGGTCAGCGCTTCTCGAGGACGAACTGGTCGATGACCGCCTCGCAGGAGTTGCCCGACTCGCAGGAGATCTTGATGGTGTTCGTGCCCTGCTTGAGGTTCACGTACGAGTAGGTGTTGGTCCAGCCCTTCGCCCAGTCGCCCTCACCGGCCTTCGCGAAGTTCTTCATGTTGATCGCACGGCTCTGCGGCTCGCCGTTGATCGTCAGCGTCATGCTGGCGTCCTTGCCGGGCACGCCGTAGTACATCCGGAAGGTGTACTCGGCGGCCTTGGGGGCCTCCAGCGTCCAGGTCACGGCAGCACCCTGCTGGGTGAAGTTGCCGACGTACTGGCCGCCCGCGCTCTTGGCGCCCGGCACGTCCTTCGCCAGGGTCGCACCACCGCTGATCACCATGCCCGAACCGCCCGCGTCGCCCTTGGGCAGCGGGGCGTCCGCGGACGCGGAGCCGCTCGGCTGGCCCGAGGGGGTGTTCGGGGCGGGGGCCGACGGGCTCTGGCCCGTGTTCGCCGCGTTCTTGTTCTTGTCGGCGTCGTCCTTCTTGCCGAAGATCACCGCCGCGCCGATGCCGATCGCCACCGCGGCGACCACCGCGACGGCCGCGATGAGCATGCCCTTGCGGCTGGAGCCGCCCCCACCGTGGCCACCGCCGGAGCCCGGCAGCGGAACGGACTGGGTGTACTGCGGGGGCTGCTGCTGCGGCGGAACGCCGTAGCCGCCCGCCTGGAGCGCCTCGGGGGCCTGGTACTGCGCCTGGTAGGCCGGGGGCTGCTGCGGTCCCTGCTGATAGGGAACGGGCCCGCGCTGACCGCGCTGGGGCCGGTCACCGACGGTGCGGACCTGGTTGTACGAGGTCCGGGGCACACCCGGCTGACCGCCGGCCGGTCCCGGGTAGCCGTACCCGCCGCCCTGCCCGGGCGGGGTGGCCCCCGCAGCCTGGCCGTCCTCGTAGAGGTAGCCGAACGGGTCGTCATCCTCGGGCTGGTTCGCCCCGTTGTTCGGGCCGTGGTTCGCGGGCGTCGTCATCGCAGGTCACTCCTTTCGACCCCGGGGAGCCTACCCCGAACAGGTGCGCCCACGGGCGGCCCGAGAGTTTACCCGGCCCTGCGGTGCGCCTTCGAACGGGACCGCTTCTCGATGTACATGCGCTGGTCGGCGGAGCGCAGCACCTCGTCGGCCGACATGCCGCAGCTTGCCCAGCCGATGCCGAAACTGGCTCCCACGCGGACCGCGCGGCCGTCGACCCGGATCGGCGGGATGATGGCGTTGCGCAGCCGCACGGCGAGGTCGGCGGCGTCGGCGGCGCCCAGTCCGTCGGCGAGGACGACGAACTCGTCACCACCGAGCCGGGCCACCGTGTCCCCGTCCCGGACACCGGTCGTCAGCCGCCGGGCCACCTCGATCAGGACCGCGTCGCCGGTGTGGTGCCCGAACCGGTCGTTGATCGACTTGAACCCGTCGAGGTCGCAGAAGAGCACCGCGAGCCCCTTCGTACCGTCGTCGATGTCCGTCGCCGGCGCGACCGTGTGCACGTGGTGGTCGTACGGGCCCACCCCGGCCGAGCCGCCGCCCGCGCCGCCGGGCCCGCCCATGCCGCCGGGGAACTCGAAGGGCTCCGGAAAGCCGTCGGGCCGGAACCCGTGCTCGCCGTGCGCCGCATGCCCGCCGTGCCCGCCGGGCCCCTCCACCGAGGGCCGCGTCTCGAAGGCGGCGTCCAGCGCCTCCACGGCGGTGGCGCGCACCGACTGCGGGCGGCGACAGAGCCGGGCCCCGAGCCGGGAGCGGAGCTCGGCGCTGTTGGGCAGGCCGGTCAGCGAGTCGTGGCTGGCCCGGTGGGCGAGCTGCAGCTCGTGCCGCTTGCGTTCCTCGATGTCCTCGACGTGGGTGAGCAGGAAGCGCGGCCCGTCGGCGGCGTCGGCGACGACGGAGTTGCGCAGCGAGACCCAGACGTACGTACCGTCGCGCCGCCCCAGTCTCAGCTCGGCGCGGCCGCCCTCGGCGGAGGTGCGCAGCAGGGTGCCGATGTCCTCGGGGTGCACGAGGTCGGAGAAGGAGTACCGGCGCAGCACGGAGGCGGGCCGTCCCAGCAGCCGGCACAGCGCGTCGTTGGTGCGCAGCAGGCGACCGTGCTGGTCGCCGCCCATCTCGGCGATGGCCATGCCGCTCGGCGCGTACTCGAAGGCCTGGCGGAACGACTCTTCACTGGCGCGCAGGGCCTGCTGTTCGCGCTCCAGGCGGACCAGGGCCCGCTGCATGTTGGCGCGGAGCCGTGCGTTGCTGATGGCAATCGCGGCCTGGAAGGCGTACATCTGGAGGGCTTCGCGGCCCCAGGCGCCGGGCCGGCGTCCGTTGCGCGGGCGGTCGACGGAGACCACGCCGAGCAGTTCGCCGCCGGAGGCGTACATGGGGGCGTAGAGCCGGTCCTCGGGGTGCCACTCGTCCTCGAACCGCGGGTCGGGGCCCTCGGTGTGCCACTGCGGGACGTCGTCCTCGACGAGGACCCAGCCCTCGGTGTGCGGGATGAAGCGCAGGCCGTCCCAGTTCTCGCCCATCGTCAGGCGGCGTTCCCAGGAGGCGCGCGAGCCGACGCGGCCGGTGATCAGGGCTTCTGCGGCGGGGTCTCCGGCGAAGGCGGCGACGACCAGATCACCGTCGGGGCGAACGAGGTTGACGCAGGCGAGTTCGTAGCCGAGGCCGAGGACGATGCCGTCGACGACGGTCTGCAGGGTGTCCGCCAGGCTCCGGGCCGTGTTGAGCTCGGCCACCACCCGGTGCAGCTGCCGCAGGGTCGCAAGACGGACGTACGGCTCCGACTCGGTCTCCATTGCTCGCTCTCCCCGAGACCTCGACAGCAACTCCAGGTTTGTCATCGGCGCTTCGTTGCGGTGTCCCGTCCACTGAATCACAGTGAGCTGTGCGCCAGGTACACAGGGTCAACAAATCTTGCTCTCTGTGACTCAAGTCACATGAGATGAATAAGGATGGCCGCCGCCCTGTCCCACTCGGGTTCATTCCGGCCGGTTCGTCCGATCTGTTCCCGATAGCAAACGATACGCCGGGATCCGCGGCGGTCCCGAGCGGCCTAGGCCGACGGGCGGGGGCGCTGCTCGGACTTCCGCCCGATGCGCCGCGCGAGGGGTGACAGTAGCGTCCCGACCGTGCCCCCTACGACCCCCGTGACACCACTTTCCGTACCCGCACCCCATGCTGAGGGGGTGAGCAACGACGAGTTCCGGGCCGCGATGTCCCGACTGGCGGCGGGCGTGTGCCTGATCACCGCTCAGGAGCCGCCCCTGTCGGCCGGCGGTCCGCGCGGCGAGGACGTCGGCATGACGGCGACCGCCTTCATGTCCGTGTCCCTGGAACCACCGCTGGTCCTCGTCAGCGTGCGCGAGGGCTCCCGGATGGACGACCTGCTGGCCGAGCAGCCGCTGTGGTCGGTATCGGTGCTCGCCGACCACCAGCTCCAGATCGCGAGCCGGTTCTCGATGAAGAACCGCATCAGCGACCGGCTGCTCTTCGCGGACCTGCCCTACACCCGCGGCGGCGTCTCCGGCGCCCCGCTGCTGTCGGGGGCACTGGCCACCCTGGAGTGCCGTACGGAGAACCGCGTCGAGGCGGGCGACCACACCCTGGTCATCGGCCACGTCCTCACCGCCGCCCAGCCGGCCCCGGACTCCGCGCCGCTGACGTACTTCCGGGGGCGCTACCGGCACCTGGCGCCCTGAGCCCCCTCGTCCCCCAGCCCCACCAGTCCCGCCTACCAGTCCCGCGCGTTGCGGCCCCGCTTGGTCTCGCCGCGGGCCTTCTTCTCGCGCAGCCGCCGCTCGTTGATCCCGCGGGGGATCTTCGTCGCCCGGCGCGCCTTCGGCGGCGGCGCCGTGGCCTCGGCCAGCAGCGCGGCCAGCCGGACCAGCGCCATCTCCCGGTTGCGGAACTGCGAGCGGTGCTCGGAGGCCCGTACCGTCACCACCCCGTCGACCAGCCGGGACGCGAGGCGCTCCAGCGCCCGCTCCTTCCACACGTCGGGCAGCGACTTCGTCGCCGCGACGTCGAAGAGGAGCTCCACGCGCGAGTCCGAGGTGTTCACGTGCTGGCCGCCCGGCCCCGAGGACCGCGAAAAGCGCCAGGCGAGCTCGCCCTCGGGGAGCACGACCGAACCGCGGATGACATAGGGACCAGGCATGCCCCCTATGATCCGTGCCCGCCGCGACCCCGTCACCCGCATTTCCCGGACCGGATCGCGGACATTTCCCCGAATGCGGAACCTGGCGCCCCTCTCCCCGCGTTATGGAGGTCAGCGGTAACTTGGGCAGCCTCACGGTCGGTACGACGAGTGAGACCAAGTGAGACTAGGAAGGGACACCAGTCACCATGGCAGTAAGCCTCTCCAAGGGCGGAAACGTCTCGCTCAGCAAGGAGGCCCCGGGCCTCGCGGCCGTCACGGTCGGCCTCGGCTGGGACACCCGCACGACCACCGGTGTCGACTTCGACCTGGACGCCTCGGCCATCGCGGTCAACGCGCTCGGCAAGGTCGTCTCCGACGGCCACTTCGTCTTCTTCAACAACAAGTCCACCCCGGACCAGACCATCGTCCACACCGGTGACAACCGCACCGGCGAGGGCGCGGGCGACGACGAGGCCATCAACGTCAACCTCGCCGGCCTGCCCGCCGACGTGGACAAGATCGTCTTCCCGGTCTCCATCTACGACGCCGAGACCCGCAGCCAGAACTTCGGCCAGGTCCGCAACGCGTACATCCGCGTCGTGAACCAGGCCGGCGGCGCCGAGATCGCCCGCTACGACCTCTCCGAGGACGCGGCGACCGAGACCGCCATGGTCTTCGGCGAGCTCTACCGCAACGGCGCCGAGTGGAAGTTCCGCGCCGTGGGCCAGGGTTACGCCTCCGGCCTGACCGGCATCGCCCAGGACTTCGGCGTCAACGTCTGATCCTGAGCGCCCGCGTCCCAGGACGCGTCCGTGCTGGAGCCCCCTCCCGGCCGTCCGGGGAGGGGGCTTCGCTACCGTTCGGTACGTGATCCTCCTGCCGCTCGCTCCCGTCGAGGACGGCGCCCTGCCGGGCCCGGTCCTCACCGAAATCGCCACGCTCTACGCGACCAACCACGCGTTCTTCGAGATCAGCGGCGATTTCCCCGACCCCGGCCGCATCACGGTCGAGCAGGTCGCCGCCGCCCTCGCCGACGAGCTCGCGCACGAGGGCGCCGAGGTCCTCCTCGCCCGCTCCGCCGGACGCCTCGTAGGCCTGGCCGCCACCCTCGCCCGACACCCGGATCCGGCGTCCGAGGACCCCGATCCGTGGATCGGCCTGCTGCTCATCGACGCCACCGCGCACCGCGAGGGATACGGCCGCGCCGTGGCCGCCACGGTCGAGGACCGCTTCCGCGCCGCGGGACGGTCGGGCGTACGGATCGCCGTGCTCGACGCCAACGAGAAGGCCCTCGCCTTCTGGCAGTCCCAGGGCTACGTCACCCTGCGCCGGGGGGCCGCCGACCGCGAGATGGGCCGCCCCTGCACGGTCCTGCGCAAGGCGCTGTAGGCAGAGCTAGGACGCCTTCGCGCCCTTCGCATCCTTCGCGCCCTTCGCGTCCTTCGGGGCCTCCGGGGCCTTGGGGCGGTCCTTCCCGTACAGCCACACGTCCCAGACCTCCGTGAGGTCACGGCCCGTCTTCTCCTCCGCGTAGGCGGTGAAGTCGGCCGTGCTCGCGTTCCCGTGCCGGTGGTCGGCCGCCCAGCCCCGGACGAGGGCGAAGAACTTCTCGTCGCCGACCTCCTGCCGGACCCGTTGCAGGACCATCGCCCCGCGCCCGTACACCGGGGAAGCGGAGATCTCCTTCGGGTTGCGCGGGGCGGCCGGCGGGAAGGCGCCCCAGTCCGAGCCCGCCGCGGCGTCGACGCGGGTGTCCCCGGCGACGTAGGCGTCGAAGTGCTGCTGCGCGCTCGGGCCGCCGTGGTCCTCGGACCACAGCCACTCGGCGTAGGTCGCGAACCCCTCGTTGAGCCACATGTCCTTCCAGGACTTCGGCGACACCGAGTCCCCGAACCACTGGTGCGCCAGCTCGTGCAGCACCAGCTCCTCGCTGCCCGGCGCTCCCGGGAACACCGGCCGGGTCTGCGTCTCCAGCGCGTAGCCGAGGCTGTGCGCGGGCAGCACGATCGCGCCCGTCGCGGAGAAGGGGTACGGGCCGAACCGCCCGATGCCCCACTCCACCATCTCGGGCAGCCGCGCGAGCACGTCCCTGCTCGCCGCCGCCTCCGCGGGCGAGACGGCCGTGTAGACGGGGATCCCGGAGGCGGTCCGCCCGGTCGTCACCTCGAACTTCCCGACGGCCACGGTCGCCAGGTAGCTCGCCATCGGCTCCTTGGAGTGCCAGGCGAACACGGTCCGGCCGTCGCCCCCCTCACCCTCCTCCGTACGGGAGCGCAGCTCGCCGTTGGACACGGCCTCGTACCCACGGGGGACGGTCACCGTGATGTCGTACGTGGCCTTGTCGCTCGGGTGGTGGTTCCCGGGGAACCAGGCCATCGACCCGACGGGTTCGCCGACGCCCACCGCGCCCTTGCCGCCGGGGGTGACGATCCACCCCTCCTCGGACCCGTCGGGGTCGGTGACGGCCTTGGGCCGGCCGGAGTAGTCCACCTCCGTACGGAAGACCTCCCCCCGCTCCAGGTCCTCGGCGGGGCGCACGGTCAGCTCGTTGCCGGTGCGGTTGAAGCGGGCCCCCTCGCCCTGCACGCTCACGCCCTCCACCTCGAGGCCGCTGAGATCGAGGTTGAAGGAGCTGAGCCCCTGCTCGGCACGGGCGGTGATCACGGCGGTGCCGTGCAGCTGCCCGTCGGCCGGGTCGTAGTCGAGGTCCAGGGAGTAGTGCTCGACCTGGTAGCCGCCGTTGCCTGCCTTGGGGAAGAACGGGTCGCGCACCCCCGACGCACCCGGCCGCCCCTGCACGGTCTCCCCCGTACAGCCCGTGGTGAGGGCGAGCAGGGTGGCGACGGCGGGGGCGGCGAGGCGGGAGAGAACGCGGTGATGCACGCGTTCGAGACTACGTCCCGGGACGCTGGTCCTCGTTACTTGGCGAGGGCGTCCACGCCGGCCTTGGCGAACTTCTCGTCCAGGTCACCGCTCGGGGCGCCGGCCACGCCGATGCCCGCGACCGGGGCGCCGTCGGCCTGGACGGGGGTGCCGCCGCCGAGGAAGAGGGTGCCGGGGATGTCCTTCAGGTTCGGGGCCTGCGCGAGGCGGCCGGCGAGCACCGAGGTCGGGGCGTTCCAGGACACGGCGGTGTAGGCCTTGCGCTGCGCCGACTCGTAGGACTGCGGGCCGGCGCCGTCGCCGCGGAGCGTGACGATGGTGTTGCCGTTGCGGTCGACGACGGCGACGGTCACCTTCTGGTTCTCCTGCTCGGCGGCGTCCAGCGCGGCCTGGGCGGCGCGGGTGGCAGCGTCGATGGTCAGGTGCGTGGTGGTGGTGAAGTTCTTCTTGTCCCCGTCCTTCTTCGCGACGGCGGCGGGGGCGGCGGCCGGAGCGGAGGCCGGAGCGGCGTTGGCGCTGACCGCGCCGAAGGCTCCCGCGCCGAGGGCGACGGCGACGGCGGTACCGGTGAGAACGCGGGTGCGGGTCTTCATGTCTGCTGCTCCTGTGAACGTCGGCACGGCGGGCTGTCCTGCCGTTGCTCCAAGCCTCTCCCCGCCACCCCCACCACCCCGTCCCCGTACCGGCTCCGAAGCCGCCCCCCACCGGTTGACCCGGGGGTCAACCGATCGGCTGATGCGCGATCGTTCCGCCGACGGCTTACCTGAACCTCCGGGCCGCCCGACCTTCGAGGACCGGGGTCCGGGGTCCGGCCAATCCAGCCCCGCCGGCGTTTGAGGCGCGGGGTCTGGGGCGGAGCCCCAGGGGGGTCCGGGCGCAGCCCGGCACCCCCTCCAGCCCGTCCGGCGCTTGAGGACCGGGGTCCGGGCAGCGCCCGGGGAACGGTGGAAGGGCGGGTAGGGGACACGCCCCGCGCAGCGGCACCCACACGCACCACAACACGACCCGGCACCATGGAACGACCGCACCACCCCCAGGAGCACCCCGTGACCAGCGCGCCCCCGCCGACCACGCCGACCCCGCCAAGCCCACCGGCCCCGCCAAGCCCCCCGGCCGCCGCCGCAGCAAGCCCGGCCGGCCAGGCCACCACCCCACCCCCCCAAGACACCCGCGCCCTGTCCACGGTCATGCACACCGCGTTCTTCCTCCTCCTCGGCGCCTCCGTGGCCCGCTTCCTCCTCCGCCACCCCGACGAACCCCGCACCCCGTGGATCATCGCCCTCGGCATCACCCTGGCCCTGCTCTACGTACTCGGCCCCGCCCTCGGCGCCGCCCCCACCGTGCGCCGCCTCATCTGGCTCGGTCTGGTCGTCGCCGTCTGGGTGGTCCTCGTCGTCCTCGCGCCGAGCTTCGCCTGGTGCGCCGTACCGCTCTTCTACACGGCCCTGCGCACCCTCCCGCCCCGCGCGGCCGTCGTCCTCGTCGCCCTGCTCACCGTGTTCGTCGTGGCGGCGCAGCTCCGCCTCGCCCAGGCCTCCGGCGGCTCCGAGCCCTTCGACCCCAACCTCCTCCTCGCCCCGCCCGCCGTCGCCGCCCTCGCCACCGCCGTGTTCGTCCACATGGAGCGCCAGGCGGCGGCCCAGCGCACCCTGATCGACGACCTGATCCGCACCCGCCGGGAACTCGCCGCCACCGAACGCCGCGCCGGCACCCTCGCCGAACGCCAGCGCCTCTCGATGGAGATCCACGACACCCTGGCCCAGCACCTGTCCAGCCAGCAGATGCTCCTCCAGGCCGCCGAACGCACCTGGGACACGGACCCGGGCACCGCCCGCGCGCACGTCCGTACCGCCACCGACATCACCGCCCGCGGCCTCGCCGAGGCCCGCCGCCTGGTGCACGACCTCGCGCCGCGCGAACTCGCCGGCGGCGCCGGCCTCCCGGACGCCCTGCGCGCGCTGGACGCGGGCCCGGACATCGAGGTCCGCTTCCACCTGGAGGGCGCGCCGGTCCCCCTCCCCGACCGCGCGGAGCAGGCGCTGCTGCGCATCGCGCAGGGCGCGCTGGCGAACGTACGGGAGCACGCGGGGGCCCGTACCGCGGCCCTCACCCTGAGCTTCCTGGGCGATCAGGTCGTCCTGGACATAGCCGACGACGGCCACGGCTTCACCCAGCTCCGCGCCGCCGCCGGGGAACGCGGCCACGGCCTCCCCGCGATGCGCGCCCGCGTCCGCCAGCTCGGCGGCACCCTGACCATCGAATCCACCGCGGGCGAGGGCACGGTCCTGTCGGCGTCGATCCCCCTGGAGACCACACCATGACCACGATCCTGCTCTGCGACGACCACGTCGTGGTCCGCGCCGGCCTGCTCGCCCTGCTCGGCAGCGAGCCGGACATCGAAGTGCTCGGCGAGGCGGGCAGCGGCGAGGAGGCGGTCGCGCTCGCGGCCAAACTCCGCCCCGACGTGGTCCTGATGGACCTCCAGCTCGGCGAGGGCATCGACGGCGTGGAAGCCACCCGCCGCATCACGACCGCCTCCGCGAACCCCCCGCACGTCCTGGTCCTGACCACGTACGACACCGACGCGGACATCACCCGGGCCATCGGCGCGGGCGCCACGGGCTACCTCCTGAAGGCGGAACGCCCGGAGGAACTGTTCGCCGCGATCCACTCCGCCGCCCAGGGCCGCACCACGCTCTCCGCCCCCGTCGCCAGCCGCGTGATGGCCCACATGCGCGGCACCCGGCCCACCCTGACCGACCGTGAGCTCGACATCCTCGGCCAGCTCGCCCGCGGCCTCGGCAACCGCGACATCGCCCGCGCCCTGTTCATCAGCGAGGCCACGGTCAAGACCCACCTGGGCCGCATCTACGACAAGCTCGGCGTCGACACCCGCGCGGGCGCGGTCTCGGTGGCCAAGGAACAGCGCCTCCTGCCCTGACGGCTTCGTCCCGGCGGCGTCGTCGCCCCCGGCACGGCACGGATGGACCACATCGTCCATCCGTACGAGATCGCGCTCGTACGCCGCGCCGATCCGCCGCGGGCGGCGACACGACAGGCTCGTCGGTACCCGGACCGCCCCGAGCAGGCCCGGGCGCCACCAGCCGTGTCGAGAGGAACCCGCCATGCCGACCACCGATTTCGCCCCGGAACGCCGCCGCATGCTCACCATGCTGGGCACCGGCGCCGCCGTAGCCGGGCTCGGCGCCCTCGCCACCGCGACCCCCGCCAATGCCGCGCCCGAGGACTACGAACTCGCCGCCTCCGCCTGCGGAACCGGCACGGCCGAAGACGAACTGGCCATCCGCCGGCTGCTCGAGACCTACCTCTTCGCCGTCGACACCAAGGACAAGACGGTCTTCCGGACCCTCTTCACCGACGACGCCGTCCTGACCGTGATGGCCCACCCCGACGGCACCGCCGGCATCGTCAAGACCGGCATCGAGGCCGTCGTCGCCAACCTCGACGGCGCCGCGGCCTGGGGCTACTCCACCCACGTCACCGCCAACGCCTACATCAAGGCCACCAGCCGGACGACCGCGACGGGCGACAGCCACGCCACCGCCCAGCTCGTCTACCCGGCCACCGCGACCGCACCCGAGACCGTCGTCGTGCGCGGCATCCGCTACCGCGACGAGTACGTGAAGATCGCGGGCGTCTGGAAGATCCGCAAGCGCGTGTTCTCGCCGACCTGGCAGTACAACGGCGCCTCCGTCCAGATCAACTACCCCAACTGACCGCCCGTCCGGGCTAACCGGGTGCGCCGCCCTGGCCCAGCCCGATGAGTCCCCGGTCGACGGCCGCGCGCACGGCCGCCGTACGGTTCTCCACCCCGAGCTTCTCGTAGACGTGCACGAGGTGCGTCTTGACCGTCGTCCCGCTAATGAACAGGGCCGAGCCGATCTCCCGGTTGGAGCGGCCCGTCGCGATCAGCTCCAGGATCTCGGTCTCCCGGGCCGTCAGCGCCGCACTCGGCGCCCGGTACCGGCTCATCAGCCGCGAGACCACCGAGGGCGACAGCGCCGACTCCCCCGCCGCGACCGTCCGCAGCGCCTGGAACAGCAGGTCGGGCGGGGACCCCTTCAGCAGGTACCCCGCCACACCCGCCTCCACGGCCCGTACGACGTACGCATCGGACTCGTAGCTGCTGAGCACGACCACCCGGGGCGGCGCGGGCATCCGCCCGATCCGCCGTGCGGTCTCCACCCCGCACATCCCCGGGCCCATCCGGATGTCCATCAGCACCAGCTCGGGCGCCAGCTCGCGCACCATCCGCAGCGCGGCACCGCCGTCCGCGGCCTCCCCGCACACCTCGAACTCGGGACACCCGCCGAGCAGCGTCCGCAGTCCCGCGCGCACGACGGGATGATCGTCCACCAACAGGATCCGCACCGGACTCATACCGGCCCCGACCCCGACTGCGGACCCGACCGCGGACCCGGACCCGGCCCCCGCTCCTGCACCGGCTCCTGCCCCGGAGCGGGCAGGCAGACCGACACCACCGTCCCTCCCCCACCCGGACTGCTCTCCACCGTCGCCGTACCCCCCAGGTACGCGATGCGGCGGCGCAGCAGCCGCAGCCCGTCCCCACCCGGGCGCCCTGCGGTGGCAGCGGCGGCGACAGCGGCCGGATCGAACCCGACGCCGTCGTCCCAGACGTCGAGCGCGAGCACGTACGGCTGGTAGGTCAGCGTCACCACCACGGCCGAGGCCCGCGCGTGCCGGCGTACGTTCGCCAGGGCGCCCTGGGCCGCCCGCAGCACCGCGGCCTCGACCCTGCCCGGCACCGCCCGGGGTTCCCCCTCCAGCCGGAACCGGGCCCCGTCCACCCCGTCCACCCCGGCGCACAGCTCGCGCAGCACATCGGCCAGCGCCGCCCGCTCCAGCTCCACCGGAGCCAGGTCGTGGATGAGCCGCCGGGCCTCGGCGAGGTTCTCGCGGGCCGCGGCGGCGGCCTGCCGGACCAGCAGCCGGGCCTGACCCGGCTCCCGCGTCCACTCCCGGTCGGCCGCGTCGAGCAACAGGTGCATGCTGGTCAGCCCCTGCGCCACGGTGTCGTGCAACTCGGCCGCGAGCCGGTGACGCTCCCGCAGCACCCCCGCCACCACGGCCTCCCCCTGCCCCCCGGCCCCTCCCACGCCCGTCCCCTCTCGCCACGCCCCCCGGACGCGCCGAGCTTAATCCGCCGAACCCGACACCCCCGGGGGGCATCAGGAACTCTGATCCGCGGCCCCCACACCACCCACGAGGCCGCCCCGAGAACGCCCCGAGGCCGCGCGGAGCACCTCCCGCCCCACCCATGACACCATCGGGTACGTGCTCGACATCGGCTACTCCCTCTCCCGGCGCTTCCCCGACCCCCCGCAGACCGACTACCGCTCGGCGGACGTCCACTCGCTGCGCCACGACCTGTTCTGCGGGGACGTCTACCTCGCCGACACCAACGCGGACCGGGAAGTGTCCACAGCCTGGGGATGGGTGCCCGTACTGGACTTCGCCTGGGCGCTGTGCGACATCGTCGAGCAGCTCGACCAGGACCCGCGCGGCAGCCGCGCGGCCAACCGGCAGTACGCCGAGATCGACTTCACCGAGTCCTCGGACCGCATGCTCTTCGAGCGCCGCTTCGGGTGGGTGGACGTCGAGGCCGACTGGATGCCGTCGGAGGAAGCCCCCCTCACCTTCAGCCACCGCCTGCTGCGCCGCGAAGCCCGGGACTTCCTCCACGACGTGATCGCGGACCTCATCGACATGCACGACGGCCTGGGCGACAACCCGATCATCTGGACCCTCCAGTCCCGCTTCCCCCGCGTCCCGGCCTGACCCGCCGGACTTCCCGGAGTCCCGTGAGGCACCGCCGACGATGACCGACCCCGCCCCCACCCCCGACCTCACCCCGGCGGCCGCGGCCGCCCGCGCCGCCCGCGCACGGCTCGACCGGGCACTGGCCCGGCTGGCCGTCACCTTCCGCGGGATGACCGCCCGGGCCGACGATTCCCAGTGCGACTGCCACTGGGGCAGCCCGGAGGAGCTCGCCCTGCTGAAGCTCCCCGGCACGGACCTCGACGTCGACCTCCTGCACCGCACCTGGAGCACCACCGACTGGCGCGACCACGGCGCCGTGCTGCGCCGCGTCCTGCCGCAGTTCGCCCGCGAGCTGACCGGCGGCCTCGGCGCCTACGCGTGGGACATCGACCGTGTCGGCCTCTCGTTCCACTGCGCCGAGTGGCAGCAGTGGCCCGCGCCGCAGAGCGCGGCCGTACGGGAGTTCCTGCACGCCTGGTGGTCCCACACCCTCCTCACCCCGGACCCCGCCCTCCCCGCACGCGAAGTCCTCCAGATGTGCACCGAAGCCTCCGGCACCATCGGCCCCTGGCTCGCGGACTGGGAATCCCTCCGCCACCCGGTCGCCGACCAGCACCTCGCCGACACGGTCGACCACTGGGAATGGGAACTCCTGTGTTACGCACTCCCCTGGACGACGTGGGTCCTCGTCTCGGAATCGGACGAGGAAGTGGAAGCCGTACGGACGGAACTGACCGACTGGCTCGCGAGCCGCGCACCCGCACGCCTCCGCGCCCACGGCGCCCCCGAAGAAGTCCTCCACACCGTGCGGCTGCTGAGCCTCCACGATGCCGACCGCTGGAACGACCCGCACTGGCCGTACGCACCCGACGGGACTCGCCTGCCGGGACCCGCCTGAGGGGACCCGCCTGCTGGAACCCGGCTGACGGGACCTGCCTGAGGGGACCCGGCTGCCGGAACCCGCCTGCTTGAACCCGCCTGCCGGAACCCGACTGAGGGGCCCCGGCTGACGGGACCCGACTGCGGCACTCGCCCGACGGAACGCACCCGACGGCGCCCGCTACGGAACCACCCTCAGCCCCAGCTGCGCAGCCAGCGCCGGCGCCAGGTCGAACAGCTGCGCCGGGCTGATCACCGCCCCCGCCAGGGCGTCCACGCCCCGCGCGATCCCCAGCTCCGAAGCCTCCCGCAGGTCCACCTCCGTCATCCGCGCCCCCGAGAAGTCCGCCCCTCGCACCACGCAGTCCCGGAACTCCACCCGCTCCAGCACCGCACCCCCGAAGTCCGGCTCCACCAGCACGCACCCCTCGAAGACCACGTCCTTGAGCCGCGCCGTACGCAGGTTCAGGTAGTCGATCTTGCCCCCGCGCACGAGCACCCGCTCCAGCACCGCCCCGTGCAACTGCACCCCTCCCAGCCGGGCGTCCAGCAGTTCCACGTCGCGCAGCGAAGCCCCCGACAGGTCCGTCCCCACCCCCCGGACGCCGTCCAGCACCGAGTCCAGGATCCGTGCCTTGGCCAGCCCGGTCTCGTCCAGCACGCAGCGCCGTAGCGCGCAGTCCATGAACCGGGCCCCCCGCCCGTCCCCGCCCGTCAGGTCCGCCTCGACGAGCTCCAGCCCGTCGTAGTCCCCGTCCGGTTCCAACCCCGGCCCCGCGTCCTCCCACGCGCGCAGCTCCGGCAGCCGCACCTCCGGCCGCCGCGCCGCCTTCACCGTCTGCTGCTGTCCGTTTCGCACCATCTCCCCATCCTGGCGGACCCCACTGACAACCCCTTGACCTCAACCCCACTTGAGGTCACACGCTGTCCCCATGACCACCACCACGGCCGCCACGGCGGCCACCACCGAAGCCGGCACCCCGGCCCACACCCCGACCGCCCCCGGCGCCATGCACGCCGTCCGCCTCCACGCCTTCGGCCCCGCCGAGAACCTCTCCTACGAGTCCGTCCCCCGCCCCCTCCCCGCCCCCGGCCAGGTCCGCATCGCCGTCGCCGCCGCCGGCGTCCACCTCCTCGACACCGCGCTGCGCCGCGGCGTCCAGGGCCCGCCCGCGCCCCTGCCCGAGCTGCCGACCGTCCCCGGCCGCGAGGTCGCCGGCACCGTCGACGCGGTCGGCCCCGACACGGACACCGGGTGGCTCGGGCAGACCGTCGTCACCCACCTCGGATTCGCCCCCGGCGGCTACGCCGAGTACGCCGTCGCCGACGCCGCCCGGCTGCACCCCGTCCCGGACGGCCTCGACCCCGCCACCGCCGTCGCCATGATCGGCACGGGCCGCACGACCCTCGGCATCCTCCAGTTCGCCGAGCTCGGCCCCGGCTCCGTCGCCCTGATCCCCGCCGCCGCGGGCGGCATCGGCACCCTGCTGGTCCAGTACGCCAAGAACGCCGGAGCCACCGTCGTCGCCCTCGCCGGCGGCCCCGCCAAAACCGCCCGGGCCACCGCCAACGGCGCCGACCTCGCCCTCGACTACACCGCCCCGGACTGGGCCGACACCCTCCGCGCCCACCACCCCGACGGCGCCACCGTCCTCTTCGACTCCGTCGGCGGCGCCGTCGCCCGCACCGCCCTCGGCCTGCTCCGCGACGGCGCCCGGCACCTCGTGTTCGGCTGGTCCGGCGGCCCGCTCGACCTCACCGACACCGAGCAGGCGGACCTCGACGCCCGCGGCATCACCACGCAGTTCGTCCTCGGCCCCGCCATGCTCCAGCGGGCCGGCGGCGAAGACCCCCTGCGCCTCCTCGAAACCCGCGCCCTCGCCGAAGCCGCCACCGGCCGCCTGCGCCCCGCCCTCCAGCGCTACCCCCTCGCCGAAGCCGCCGCCGCCCACCACGACCTGGAAACCCGCGCCACCACCGGCAAGGTCGTCCTGGAACCCTGAGGGCCCGCCCCCGCCTACGCGCCCCCGAGCTCCGCCAGCGCCCCGTCGGTCAGCCGGTACACCGACCATTCGTCCTGCGGCCGCGCGCCCAAGGCCTCGTAGAAGGCGATCGTCGGCTCGTTCCACTTCAGGACCGACCACTCCAGCCGCTCGTACCCGCGCTCCCCGCAGATCCGCGCCAACTCCCGCAGCAGCGCCTTCCCGTGGCCGCCGCCGCGCACGCCCGGACGGACGTACAGGTCCTCCAGGTAGATCCCGTGCACCCCGCGCCACGTCGAGAAGCTGAGGAACCACAGCGAGAACCCGACGGCCTCGCCCTCCTCCGTCACCGCGAGGTGCGCGAACGCCGCCGGCCGCTCGCCGAAGAGCGCCTCCCGCAACTGCTCCTCGGTGGCGCGCGCCTCGTGCGGCACCTTCTCGTACTCCGCGAGCTCGCGGATCATGGCGTGGATGACGGGTACGTCGCTGAGGACGGCGCTACGGATCATGCCTGCACCCTACGATCCACCGCGCCGGCCCCGCCCGCTCCGCCCGTCCCGCCCCAGCAGCACCTCCGCGATCCGCAGCTGCCGCCCCGCCGGCCGGTCCCCGTCCTCCACGTCCCACAGGCAGTTCTGCAGCACCCGCCCCAACGTCCACGCCCGCGCCCGCTCCCGGTCCGCGCCCACCGCCTCCGCGAGCGAGTCGAACCGCCACCGCACCTCCCGCGCACGGAAGCTGTTGACCAGCGCCGGCAACAGCTCGAACCCCGGATCACCGGCGAGCGGCTTCGGATCGATGGCCAGCCAGGGCTCGCGCCCGCCCGCCAGGACGTTGTCGTAGTGCAGGTCCCAGTGCAGCAGCCGGTCCCCCGGCTCCCCCGCCACCTCCGCGAGCGCCGCCGCGCAGTCCGCGACCAGCCCCCGCTCCCGGCCGTCCGCCAGCTGCGCCAGCGCACCCGGCACCGCCTCCAGCATCGCCGCCGCCACGTCCCCGAGCCGCCGCAGCCCGGCCGGTGCGGGCACCGCCGACAGCCGGGCCAGCAACCCGCCGACGACCTCCACCGCCCGCCTGGAATCCCGTACGGCCACCCCCGACAGGTGCCGCCCCTCGTCGAGGCGCTCCAGCAGCAGCGTGCCGGTCCGCGCATCGTCCGCCAGCAGCCGTACGCAGCCCTCCCCCGCCCACGCGCGCAGCGCGAGCGCCTCTCCCGCGTTCTCCTCGTCCAGCGCCGGCAGCTTCAGCGCCGCCGCCGTCCCGTCGGCCCGCACCACCGGCAGCACCAGGGCCGTCACCCCGTACATCCCGGGCCCGGTGACCCGTAGTTCCCACCGCTCCAGGAACGCGGCCACCCGCGCGGGCAGCGCGTCGACGAACTCCCGCCCGGCGGCGCCGTTGTCCCGCACCTGCGCCCGCACGAACCGCGCGGGAACCCCGCCGAACCCCCCACCACCCGAGCCGCCGGAACCGCCGGAACCGCCCGAAGTACCCGCCGTCGCACCGTCCATGGCCCGACCCTAGGCCTTCTCCGACCCCGGCCGACGGTCGGAGGCATACGGAAAAGGGGGTGTCCTACCCGGAGGAGTCGTCGAACGGGTTCCCCCTCACGCGCGAGTCCTTGCAGCTCGCATGCCGGCTCGCCGCAGATCGTGCCTGACCGTGCCTCAACTCGCCTGAATCTACGGGGCGGAGGCCCCGATCCCGACACCCTGCAACGCCCGCGCGAACGCCCCCGCGTCGAACAGCGACCCGTCCCTCGACCCGACCGGCGCCCCCTCCACCAGCACCATCGGCGTCCCCTGCGCACCCGTCGCCTCGAAGCCCTTCTCGGCCTCGGCGACCCACCCCTCGTACTTCTGCTCCTTCACCGCCGCATCGAACTCCGCCCCGCGCAGCCCCGGCACCCGGTCCGCGATCCTCAGGAGCAGCTCGTCGGTGAACCTCCCCTTCGGCTGGCTGGCGAAGACCGCCGCGTGGAACTCCGCGAACTTCCCCGCGTCCGCCGACGCGCGCAGCGCGTTCACCGCCTTGACCGAACCGCTCGCCCCGCCCTGGTCCAGGAAGGACGCCAGCAGGTACTCGATCTTCACCTGCCCGGCCGCCGCAAGCTTCAGCAGCGACTCCCCGCCGGCCTCCTCGAACCGCGCGCAGTGACCGCACTTGGGATCCACCAGGACCTGCGCGGTACGCGGCGCGTCCGGCTTCCCCACGACGATCTTCGCCCCGTCCACCGTCGCGGGCAGCCCCGCGAGCTGCCCGGCGATCGGACTGGTCCGCACCGGAACCTCGGAGGCGGTCACGGCCTTCCCCTCACCCGGCCCGGAACCGCATCCGACGACCGCCCCGCCCAACAGGGCCACGGACGCGACGGCCGCGACCAGCCGCCCCGCCACCACAACCCGCACCATACGAACCAGTACCTCTCACATAAAAACCTGACAAAATCCCCGCCCCACCCTAAGAAGGAGACCAGGCCGCCCACATCAGCCATTCGGCCACCTCTCGGCCCCCAAAACCCGACGTCACGCCCCTGGACACCCCTCCACCACCCCGTGTACCAACTCCCCCATGACGATCAACGGCGGAATTTCCTTCTGGTACGCGACGGACGAAACCGCCCCCGCCCAGCCACCCCGCGCCCCGCTCACCGGCAACACCACGGCCGACGTCGTCATCGTCGGCGGCGGCTACACCGGCCTGTGGACCGCCTACTACCTCAAGACCGCCGCCCCCGACCTGCGCGTCACCGTCCTGGAGCAGAAGTTCTGCGGCTACGGGGCCTCCGGCCGCAACGGCGGCTGGCTCTACAACGGCATCGCCGGCCGCGACCGCTACGCCGCCCTCCACGGCCGCCCGGCCGCCCAGCGCCTCCAGCAGGCCATGAACGAGACCGTCACCGAGGTCATCGACACCGCCGCCAAGGAAGGCATCGACGCCGACATCCACCGCGGCGGAGTCCTCGAAGTGGCCCGCACCCCCGCCCAGCTCTCCCGCCTCAAGGCCTTCCACACCGCCGAACTCGCCTTCGGCGAAACGGACCGCGAGCTCTACGACGCCACCGACACCCGCGCCCGCATCAACGTCGCCGACGCCGTCGGCTCCAGCTGGACCCCGCACGGAGCCCGCATCCACCCCCTGAAGCTGGTCAAGGGCCTGGCCGCCGCCTGCGAACGCCTCGGCGTCGTCATCCACGAGTCCACCCCCGTCACGGAGATCGCCCCGCGCCGCGCCCTCACCCCGTACGGCACCGTCCGCGCCCCGTACGTCCTGCGCTGCACCGAGGGCTTCACCGCCGCGCTCAAGGGCCAGAAGCGCTCATGGCTCCCGATGAACTCCTCGATGATCGCCACGGCCCCGCTCCCCCCGGAGACGTGGTCCCAGCTCGGCTGGTCCGACGCCTCGACCCTCGGCGACATGGCCCACGCCTACATGTACGCCCAGCGCACGGCCGACGACCGCATCGCCATCGGCGGCCGCGGCGTCCCCTACCGCTACGGCTCCCGCACCGACAACGACGGCCGCACCCAGCCCGCGACGATCGCGTCCCTCACGAACCTCCTGGAGTCCTTCTTCCCCATCCTCACCGGGGTCGAGATCACCCACGCCTGGTCGGGCGTCCTGGGCGTCCCCCGCGACTGGTGCGCCACGGTCACCCTGGACGCGGCCTCGGGCCTCGGCTGGGCCGGCGGCTACGTGGGCTCCGGCGTGGCCACGGCCAACCTCGCGGCCCGCACCCTCCGCGACCTGGTCCTGGGCGACCGCACCCCCCTGACCACCCTCCCGTGGGTCAACCACCGCGTCCGCCGCTGGGAACCGGAACCCTTCCGCTGGCTGGGCGTCCAGGCCCTCTACGCCGCCTACCGCGAAGCGGACCGCCGAGAATCCACCACCCACACCCCCACGACAACCCCCCTGGCCCGCCTGGCCGACCGCATCTCGGGCCGCCACTGACGGCATGCAAAAAGGCCCCGGGCGATCACCCGGGGCCTTCCGCTTCCGTACGAATCCCCTCGGCCAGTAGTCATCCGGCCTGGGATGGAGCCCCCTGTCGGATTCGAACCGACGACCTACGCATTACAAGTGCGTTGCTCTGGCCGGACTGAGCTAAGGAGGCGTGGTGACTCTGCGCAAGGCACGGAATCGCCTTCACTCTACACATCGCCCCCACCCCTCAGCGAAGAACTTTCCGGTGTCCGGGGCCCCCGTCGGCCCCGCCCCCTCACACCCCCGGATACCCCGCCCGCGCCACCCTCGGGGCCACCGCCGTCAGCGGCAGCCCGGGGTTGAGGGCGTCCACGACCTCCTGGGTGAGCGGGCGCAGCTCCCACACGTGGCGGATCGCCTCCAGCGGGAGGTCCGTCTCGTAGTAGTCCTCCGCGAAGTCGCGGTAGGCCTCCGGGGTGCCTGCCACGAGGAGCTCGAAGAGGTAGTCCGCGCCGTCCGGGTCGGACCTGCCCTCCGGGAAGTCGACCTTGCCCGCGCGCCACTGCGCGTCGCCGGTCTCGCGCCAGAAGACGGCGGTCGCGTTGAGGACGCCGTCCACGCAGAACGCCGGCTCCGTCAGGTACGGCTCGAAGGCCTCGGGTATGCCGTCGGTCAGGCCCGGCCACCCGTCCTCGTGGTCGGTGTCCGCCCAGGGGCTCATCACCGATTCGTGGTCGAAACCGTGCCCGAAGACCCCGTCGGCCGTGAAGACGATCGCGTAGTCGTCGCCCGAGCCGTTGTCCATCAGTGCCGCTTCTTCGCCCGGGCCCCACTCCGGGTCGTAGGCGAAGTAGCCGTCGTCCTCTTCGCCGCTGATCACCAGTTCCAGCGCCGCCATCGCCCGGCAGCGGTCGCGCAGCGTCTCGATGTCGGGCAGCGCGCGGGTCACGTCGTAGATGGTCATGGTCGTGATCAAAGCAGCCGCCTCTGACAGCCGGCCGGGGGCGGGGGCGGACGTCGGGGAAGTCACTCGCCTCCGGGTGCTGACAGGAGCGGATCGGACGGGTAGCGTCGGGCGGAGTCCAGGTCACTGGACTAGACCTTCCACTCGGATCGTCCGGCACGTTCCTGCCGGTAGAAGGGATTCATCACCATGGCTTCTGTCACTTTCGACAAGGCGACCCGTCTGTACCCCGGCGGCGACAAGCCCGCCGTCGACCAGCTGGAGCTGGAGATCGCGGACGGCGAGTTCCTCGTCCTCGTCGGCCCCTCCGGCTGCGGCAAGTCCACCTCGCTGCGCATGCTGGCCGGCCTGGAGGACGTCAACGGCGGTGCGATCCGCATCGGCGACCGCGACGTCACGCACCTGCCGCCCAAGGACCGGGACATCGCGATGGTGTTCCAGAACTACGCGCTCTACCCGCACATGTCCGTCGCCGACAACATGGGCTTCGCGCTCAAGATCGCCGGCGAGGACAAGGCCACCATCCGCAAGAAGGTGGAGGACGCGGCGAAGATGCTGGACCTGACCCAGTACCTCGACCGCAAGCCGAAGGCGCTCTCCGGCGGTCAGCGCCAGCGCGTCGCGATGGGCCGCGCGATCGTGCGCAAGCCGCAGGTGTTCCTCATGGACGAGCCGCTGTCGAACCTCGACGCCAAGCTCCGCGTGTCCACCCGTACCCAGATCGCCGCCCTCCAGCGCGACCTGGGCATCACCACCGTCTACGTCACCCACGACCAGGTCGAGGCCATGACGATGGGCGACCGCGTGGCCGTGCTGAAGGACGGTCTGCTGCAGCAGGTCGACACCCCGCGCAACATGTACGACCGCCCGGCGAACCTCTTCGTCGCCGGCTTCATCGGCTCGCCGGCCATGAACCTCGTCGAGGTCCCGATCACCGACGGCGGCGTGAAGTTCGGCGACAGCGTCGTCCCGGTGTCGCGCGAGGCGCTGTCCGCCGCCGCCGACGCGGGCGACCGCACGGTCACCGTGGGCGTGCGTCCGGAGCACTTCGACATCGGCGACACGGGTGGTCTGACCATCACCGTCAACGTCGTCGAGGAGCTGGGCGCCGACGGATACGTATACGGCTCGACTTCGCACTCCGAGGGCTCGCAGGACATCGTCGTGCGCGTCAACGGCCGTCAGGTGCCCGAGAAGGGCTCCACGCTGCACGTGGTGCCGCGCGCCGACGAGATCCACGTGTTCTCGACCTCCTCGGGTGCCCGCCTCTCCGGCTGACCCGTCCGCGCGAAGCGCACGCGCCGAAGGGGCGTCCCGTCAAGGGGCGCCCCTTCGGCGTGAGTTCCGGCAGATCGGGCCATTCGGCCCCAAGCGTCAACCCTTAATTCGAAAAGCCACGTCGAACCATCCCCCGACCGGGTGACTAAATGTCGCCATATCTTCACCGAGCGCTACTCTCGCCCTCGTGACCCACACTGCCCGCCGTATCGGCCGATCCCTCGCCCTGGTCCTGCCCGTCGTCCTGGTCCTGTCCGGGACCCTCGCGGTCACCATGGTCCCCTGGGCGGACAACACCCCCTCCCAGATCCTGACCGCGTCCGCCGAGGACGTCTCCGTCCCCGCGAAGCCGCTCGCCGCCCAGGACGTGCTGCGCGACAAGCTGTTGAGCGAGATCCAGCAGGGTGAGCAGCCGGGTGACGTCCTCACCCACCTCCAGCAGGAGGTCGACCGGCGGCCGTCCCTCGCCGAGCACTGCGTGGGGATCGCGCGCGCCCTCGGGCGGGCCGCGGTGGACGCCTACGGGCCCACGAAGGCCCAGTCGTTCGCGCGGCCGGTGTGCGACACCGCGTACGCGTCCGGCGTCGCGTCCATGGGCTGACGGCCGCCGCCGCACGCCCTTTCGCACCGACACGACGAACATGACCGATTCCGAGCGTTCCGACCGACCCCACGCGGCCGCGTTCCCGGCTTCCCCGACCCAGGCGGTTGTCCTGGCGGGGGGCCAGGGTTCGCGGCTGCGGCCGTATACGGACGACCGCCCCAAGCCGATGGTGGAGATCCCCGGAACGGGGATGCCGATCATCGGGCACCAGCTCGCGTGGCTGGCCTCCGAGGGGGTGACGGACGCCGTGGTCTCCTGCGGACACCTCGCCGAGGTGCTCCAGAAGTGGCTGGCCGAGGCCCCGTTGCCGCTACGGGTGACCACCGTCGTGGAGAACGAACCGCTGGGCCGGGGCGGCGGCCTGAAGTACGCCGCCCGGCACCTCCCGCACCCCGAACGGTCCTGGTACGCGACCAACGGCGACGTGTGGACCCGCTTCTCGCTGCGCGAGATGGCCGCCTTCCACGCCGAACGCGGCGCCACGGCCACCCTGGCGCTCGCCCGGCCGCGCATTCCGTGGGGGGTGGTGGAGATCAACGAGTACGGGCACGTACTGGACTTCATCGAGGCGCCGCAGTCCCCGTACCCGGTCAATGCCGGCGTGTACGTCTTCGGACCCGAATTCGCCGCCCTGCTGCCGGATTTGGGCGACCACGAGCGGACGACCTTCCCGCGCCTGGCCCGCGAGCGGCGCCTCGCGGGCTTCCCGCTGCCCCAGGGGGCCTACTGGCGGGCTATCGACACGGCGAAGGACCTGACCGAGGCGGCACGGGAGTTGGCCGCGCAGAACGCCTCGTAGCGCCTCCCGGCTGACGGCGAACGGCGAACGACGAACGGCGACCGCCGAACAGGGAACGACGAAGGGCCCGGCACGCTTTCGCGTGCCGGGCCCTTCGTCGTTCGCCGTCAGCCGCCGAGGAGTCCCCCCAGCAGGTCGGGCTGCTTCGGTGCGGTGCTGCCCGATCCGCCCGTGGAGCCGCCGCTGCGCGTTCCCGCGGAGCTGGCCGGGGACTTCTGCGGGGTGGACTGGCGGGGGGTGCTGCGCGGGGACTGGCTGCCGCTGCTGGTACCGCGGGTCGCGGTGGGCGAGCCCGAGCCGGCCGTCGGGGAGCTCGAACCGGTGGCTCCGCGCCCGGTCTTGGCTGCCGGCGAGGAAGCTCCGGCCGAGGGCTGGGCGACCCGCTTCGAAGACTGACCGGGGCTGGGGCTCACAGGCTGCTGCTGCTTGGGGGTGCTCGGCAGCGGCCGCCCGGGCAGGTAGTTGCTCGGGGCTTCGCCCGGTCCGGGCACGGTGACCACCGTGGTGGAGCGGACGGCGCCGCCGAGGAGCGAGCCGATGAGCAGGGTGAGTCCGCAGATGACGCTGGCCATGACGGCTCCGCGGCGCAGGACCCGGCGGCGCAGCCGCCAGACCTCGGAGCGCGGGCCCAGGGTGCGCCAGGCCTCGCTCGCGAGGCGGCCGTCCAGGGAGTAGACGGGGGCGCCCGCGATGATCAGCGGGCTCCAGGCGGCGAGGTAGATGATGTCGGGCGCGTCGTAGGCGGGGACGGTCTTCCAGCTCACCGTCATCAGCAGCGCGGCGGACAGCAGCGCGCCGAAGCAGGCGGCGAACCGCTGCCAGAGGCCGAAGACCGTCAGCACGCCCACGATGACCTGGAGGAAGGCCACGCTGAGGCCGGCGCCGACGGGGTGGGCCAGCGCGAAGTCGCGCAGCGGTTCGGCGAGCGCCCAGGGCTGCAGGGTCTGCAGCCAGGTGACCATGGAGCCGCGTTCGCCGCCGTCGAAGTAGACGGGGTCGCACAGCTTGCCCATGCCGGCGTAGATGGAGATGAAGCCGAGGAAGACGCGCAGCGGGAGCAGCACGACGCCGAGGTTCATGCGGCGGCCGGGGTAGTACGAGGCCTGCGCGCGGGCGTCGTTCTGCGCGCGGGCCTCGCCCTGGGCCCGGCGGGAGTCCGCGGATCCGCTGCCCTCGGAGTAGGCGGCGTCGTAGGCCTCGTGGGAGTGGGAGAGGCCTCCCACCACGGGCTGCAGCCGGGTGTCGGTGTCCTCGGGGGAGCCGTAGCTGCGCTGGCCGACGACGGTCGGGGTGGCGAGGGTGTCGTCCGCGAGGTCGTGGGCGAGGTCGATGCGCGGGATGGTCTGGGTGGCGCCGCCGTCGTAGTCGTCGCGGCCGTCGTGGGGGCGCCCGTGATCGCGTACGGCCTGGAGCAGGCCGCCCATGGCGGCGCTGGCGGCGGCGTCGCCGGGGGCGGACTTGCCGCTCCAGACGACGGGTCGGCGGCGGGCGGCTCCGGCTCCGGCGGCCGCGAGGGCTCCGCCGAGTGCCGGGGCGAGCCCTGGGGCGCCCAAGGGCCTGGGACGCGCGCTGGGGCTCGGTGCGAGCCGCACGCGGAAGCTGGCGTGGTTGACGATGACCTGTGCGGGGTCGCACGGCACCTTGACCATGCTCAGCGCGGGCTGGTCGTCGAACCCTGGCGTTCTGGTGTCCACACTCATCTAACCGAGTGATGAGTGTTTAGGACACTGCCTTGACATCAGGGATGTGTCCGAGACCCGTCAAATCAAGCCACCCCGCCCGTAGGGGGCGGGGTGGCACGCTCACGGGTCACGTCCGATGAGCCAAGTGGATCAAGCGGCTGCTGCCGGTGGTGCTCAGACGCGGCCGCGGGTGGCGCGACGGCGGGCGGCCTCGTAGAGGACGACGCCCGCGGCGACACCGGCGTTGAGCGACTCGGCGCCGCCCGGCATCGGGATGCGCACGAGGTAGTCGCAGTTCTCGCCGACGAGCCGGCCCAGGCCCTTGCCCTCGGAGCCGATGACGATGACGACGGGGCCGGCCAGCGCGTCGAGCTCGTGGACCTCGTGCGTGCCCTCGGCGGCGAGGCCGACGATGGTCATGCCTTCCTTCTTGTAGTCCTGGAGGGCGCGGGTCAGGTTGGTGACGCGCGAGACCGGGGTACGGGCGGCCGTGCCCGCCGAGGACTTCCAGGCACCGGCGGTCATGCTGGCCGCGCGGCGCTCGGGGACGACCACGCCGTGGCCGCCGAAGGCGGAGACGGAGCGGACGATCGCACCGAGGTTGCGCGGGTCGGTGATGCCGTCGAGGGCGACGATGAGGGGGTCCTCGCCGTTGTCGTAGGCGGCGGCGGTGAGCTCGTCCGGCAGCGCGTACTCGTACGGCGGGACCTGGAGGACCAGGCCCTGGTGGTTGAGCCCGTTGGTGAGACGGTCGAGCTCGGGGCGCGGGGCTTCCATCAGGTTGATGTTGCCGCGCTCGGCCGCGAGCTGGAGGGCCTCGCGGACGCGCTCGTCGTTGTCGATGAACTGCTGGACGTAGAGGGTGGTGGCGGGCACGCCGTCGCGCAGCGCCTCGAAGACGGGGTTGCGGCCGACGACCATCTCGCTGGTGCCCTTGGGGCCGCCGCGGCGGGGGGCCGGGCGGCGCTTGGCGGCCTGGCGGGCCATGGCACCGGCGATGCGGTTGGCCTTGTGCTTCTTGCGGTCCTCGGCCTTGGGCGTGGGGCCCTTGCCTTCGAGGCCCTTGCGCCGCTGGCCACCGCTGCCGACCGTCGCGCCCTTCTTGTTGGACGTGCGGCGGTTCCTGCGCTGGCTGTTCCCGGCCATGACCTCTACCTGATTTCGTTGGTTCTGCGATATGTACGTATGAAGAGTGTGCCGCCCGGGATGCCGGGCGGCCCAATCTGAGTGCGCCAGTGGGACTGCGCCGGTGGGCTCAGCGGGGGCCGAGCGTCCATCGGGGTCCGGTGGGGCTGTCCTCGATGACCAGGCCCGACTGCTGGAGCTGGTCGCGGATGGCGTCGGCGGTGGCCCAGTCCTTGCGGGCGCGAGCGGACTCGCGCTGCTCCAGGACGAGGCGTACGAGGGTGTCCACGGCTCCGTGGAGGTCCTCCCCGCGGTCCGTCTCGCCGGCCCAGTGCGGGTCGAGGGGGTCGAGTCCGAGGACGCCCAGCATGGCCCGTACCTCCGACAGGCGCGCGATGGCCGCGTCCTTGTCGTCGGCGGCGAGCGCGCTGTTGCCCTGGCGGACGGTGGTGTGGATGATCGCGAGCGCCTGCGGGACGCCCAGGTCGTCGTCCATGGCCTCGGCGAAGGCGGGCGGCACCTCGGCGGCCGGCTCGACGGAGCCGCCGGCCTTCTCGATGACGCGCTGGATGAAGCCCTCGATGCGCGCGAAGCCGGACTCGGCCTCGCGCAGCGACTCCACGCTGTACTCGATCATCGAGCGGTAGTGCGGGGTGCCGAGGTAGTAGCGCAGCACGATCGGGCGCCAGACCTTGAGCATCTCGGAGACGAGGACGGAGTTGCCGAGCGACTTGGACATCTTCTCGCCGGAGAGGGTGACCCAGGCGTTGTGCATCCAGTACTTCGCGAACTCGTCGCCGTAGGCCTTGGCCTGGGCGATCTCGTTCTCGTGGTGCGGGAAGATCAGGTCGAGCCCGCCGCCGTGGATGTCGAAGGCGCTGCCGAGGTACTTGTGCGCCATCGCGGAGCACTCCAGGTGCCAGCCGGGACGGCCGCGGCCCCACGGGGTCTCCCAGTCGGGCTCGCCGGGCTTGGAGGCCTTCCACATGGCGAAGTCGCGCGGGTCGCGCTTGCCGGAGACGCCCTCGTCGGGCTGGCGGAGGTCGTCGATGTTCTGGTTCGACAGCTCCAGGTAGCCCGGGAAGGAGCGCACGTCGAAGTAGACGCTGCCGTCGGCCTCGTACGCGTGGCCGCGCTCGATGAGCCCGCGCATCATCTCGATCATCTCGGGGACGTGGCCGGTGGCGCGCGGCTCGTACGTGGGCGGGAGGCAGCCCAGCGCGTTGTAGCCGTCGTTGAAGGCGCGCTCGTTCTCGTAGCCGATGGACCACCAGGGGCGGCCCTGCTCGCCGGACTTCCCGATGATCTTGTCGTCGATGTCGGTGACGTTGCGGATGAAGGTGACGTCGAGACCGCGGTAGGTGAACCAGCGGCGCGCGATGTCGAAGTTCAGGTACGAGCGGACGTGCCCGATGTGCGGAGCCGCCTGCACGGTGGCGCCACAGAGGTAGATCGAGACGCAGCCCGGGACGAGCGGGGTGAAGTCACGGATCTGCCGGGCGCTGGTGTCGTACAGGCGAATAGTCACGGCATCCAGGGTAGTGCGCCTGTAGCAGTGCCCCGCGACCCTTTCGGCACGCGGGGCCCGCTTTGTTGTCGAAGAGCCGCGGGAGCGGTGTGGGCGTACGGGGTACTAGGCCCGGTTCGTCCGGTACACGAGGGCCGTGGCGATGGCGGCGAGGCCTTCGGCGCGGCCGGTGAGGCCCAGTCCGTCGGTGGTGGTGCCCGATACGGAGACGGGGGCGCCCGCCGCTGCGGCGAGCGCCTTCTGTCCCTCTTCGCGCCGCTTGCCGATCTTCGGGCGTACACCGATCACCTGGATGGCGATGTTGCCGATCTCGAAGCCCTCGGCGCGGACGATCCGGGCGGCTTCCGCCAGAAGGGTGACACCGGCGGCGCCGGACCACTCGGGGCGGGAGGTGCCGAAGTGTGCGCCGAGGTCGCCGACGCCTGCGGCGGAGAACAGGGCGTCGCAGGCGGCGTGCGCGGCGACGTCCCCGTCGGAGTGTCCGGCGAGGCCGTCCTCGCCCTCCCAGAGCAGGCCGGCGCACCACAGTTCGCGGCCGGTCTCGAAGGCGTGCACGTCGGTGCCGATGCCGACCTGCGGCAGCACGAACGCTCCGGTGGAGCCGGCGTCGGCGCCGGTCGGCTCGGGCTGGTCTGCGGGGCTAGTACGCATCGGTGGCCCTCCGGCGGGCGAGTACGGCCTCGGCGAGGACCAGGTCGAGCGGGCGGGTGACCTTGAAGGCCTCTTCGTGGCCGGGGACCGCCACGACGGTGACGCCGAGCTGTTCCACCATGCCGGCGTCGTCCGTGGCGCCCTCGCCGCTGACGGCCACCTTCTCGTGCGCGAGGCGGAGCGTGGCGAGGTCGAAGCCCTGCGGGGTCTGTACGGCGCGCAGCCGGGCCCGTACGGGGGTGGAGACGACCGGCTCGGGCTCGCCGGGCCGCCCGGGCTCGACCTCCTTGACGGTGTCGGCCAGCGGCAGCGCGGGGACGACGGCGAGTGCGCCGTCGCGGACGGCCTCGACCACGGTGTCGACGGTGTCGACGGGGACCAGGGGGCGGGCCGCGTCGTGGATGAGGACGGCCGTGATGTCGGCCGGGAGCGCGTCCAGGCCGGCGCGTACGGATTCCTGCCGGGTCTCCCCGCCGGGGACGACCAGGATCTGCGTGCGCTCGGGCAGCGCGTGCTCGTCGAGCATCCGGCGCACCTCGCCGGTGCCGTCGGACGGTGCCACGACGACGACGAGGGTGACCGCGCGGGAGCGCGCCATGGCGCGTACGGCGTGGATGAGCATGGGCGTGCCGCCCAGGGTCCGCAGGGCCTTGGGGGCGCCGGGACCGAGACGGACCCCGCGGCCGGCGGCCGGGATCACCGCGGCGGTGCGGTGGGGGCGCGATTCGTCAGACATCAGTAGCTCCGAGCCAGGTTTGTGACTTCGGCCGACATGGGTATGGCCTGAAGGGTGCCGGGTGCGACGCCCTCGCCCCTTCCGTGACGACCGGTCGAGTCGGCTGCCCGGACCCGGCACGCCAGTAATGCTCAGGCATGGGTGCAGACGCAGACATGCCGCAGCGCCCGGCAACAAGTTTCCTTGTCATCGGGCACCGCGGCACAACTGTGTACGACGAGGCGTACGAATGATCGCGTCAGGACGCGAGCACTTCGTCGAGGAGGGCCTCGGCCTTGTCCTCGTTGGTGTTCTCGGCGAGCGCGAGCTCGCTCACCAGGATCTGACGCGCCTTCGCGAGCATGCGCTTCTCACCTGCGGAGAGCCCACGCTCACGCTCACGACGCCACAGGTCACGCACAACTTCGGCGACCTTGATGACATCGCCAGAAGCGAGCTTTTCCAGATTTGCCTTGTAGCGCCGGGACCAGTTCGTCGGCTCTTCTGCGTACGGTGCACGAAGCACCTCGAAGACCCGGTCAAGCCCGTCCTGGCCGACTACGTCGCGAACGCCTACGAACTCCGCATTGTCCGCAGGGACGCGAACGGTCAGGTCACCCTGGGCGACCTTGAGCACCAAGTAGGTCTTGTCCACGCCTTTGATCTGGCGAGTTTCGATGGCCTCGATCAGCGCGGCCCCGTGATGGGGATAGACCACGGTGTCGCCAACCTTGAACGTCATGTGACAGGTACCCCTTCCGTGGCTATCCAGGGTAACACGAGAATCGACCGTTATGAATGGCGTTTTCGCAGGTCAGGGCCCATCTCAGGGCTTGACAACAGCGACAGGAACGTGCTGCGAGAGGCTTCTGGAAGGGGGTATTCGCAGGTCGGAGGCGCTGTGCGGACCAGCCGAAACGGCTACGTTACACCTGCCCGGGACCCCCGCCGATGTGACGTACGTCCCGTTTTGACGGTTTCCGGCGCGGGAAACCGAACTACTCCGTTCGACTGGCGGCCACCCGTACGGGGTCCGTTCCGGCCCAATCCGGAATTGATCACCTGGTGGTGTTCGATGAAATCCGGAAATTGATCACCGGAGCCGCGCCGGCCTTTGCGAGCGGGCCTTTTGCGAATGAAAGATCACCCGGCCCCGGCGGGGCGGTGACGGAACCCGCCGGTACGCAGGCGGGTTCCCCGTCGAGGGCCCGGCCGGGGCCCGGCCCCACACTGCGGAGGGTCGGGTGCGGGGGCGGGGCGGCGGCTCGGTAACCTAAGCGCGCTGACACATCCTTAGAGCGGCTTTACTCGGCCGTTCCGAGGCGTCCACCCTTCCCTTCCGTACGTCCAAGGAGTTGCCTCCCCCGTGAGCCGCAGCCTTCGACGCGGCGCCCTCGCCGCCACCGCCGCCGCCTTCTCGCTCGTCTCGCTGGGCGCCTGCGCCGCGGGCCACGACGCGCCGACCCTCCAGGTCAAGCCGGACAACGCCGCCGTGACCAAGGGCGACATCAAGGTCCAGAACGCTCTGGTGATCACCCAGGAGAAGGACAAGAAGGGCCCGGCCGCGGTCTCCGCGACGGTGTTCAACAACGGCACCAAGGAGCAGACGCTCGACGCCATCACCCTTCCGGGCAGCAAGGCCGTCGTGACGCTGAAGCCCGCGGGCAGCGGCTCCAAGGTGGTCATCCCGGCCGGGGGCTCCGTCCTCCTGGGCGGCAAGGGCAACGCCTCCGCCGTGATCGCGGGCGCGGACTCCGTCGTGGACGGCAACGTCCAGAAGATCGTCTTCCAGCTGAGCACCACGGGCGACGTCGAGCTCGAGGGCTTCGTCGTACCGGCCACGGGCATGTACGAGGGCTACGGCCCGACCGCCGCCCCGGCCGCCGGCGCCACGCCGTCGGGCAGCCCCTCGGCCTCCCCCTCCGGTTCCGCCTCGGCCACGCCGTCCGGCTCCCCGGCCGCCTCGGCCTCGCACTCGGGCAGCCCGTCCGGGTCCCCGGCCACCGGTCACTGAGGCGCGAAGCACCGTACTCAACGGGAACGGCCCCCGTCCGCTCGATGCGGACGGGGGCCGTTCCCGTGTTCCGGCGTATCCGGGCCGGTTTACGGCTCGAACTTGTAGCCGAGGCCGCGGACCGTGACCAGGTAGCGCGGGGCACCCGGGTCGGGCTCGATCTTGGCGCGCAGGCGCTTCACGTGGACGTCCAGGGTCTTGGTGTCGCCGACGTAGTCGGCGCCCCAGACCCGGTCGATGAGCTGCATGCGGGTCAGTACGCGGCCCGCGTTGCGCAGCAGCATCTCCAGCAGGTCGAACTCCTTCAGCGGGAGGTCGACCTTGCCGCCGGCGACCGTGACCACGTGGCGGTCGACGTCCATCCGGACGGGGCCCGCTTCCAGGGCCGCCGGGGTGACCTCTTCCGGCTCGCCGCGGCGGCGCAGGACCGCGCGGATGCGGGCGACCAGCTCCCGCGAGGAGAAGGGCTTCGTGACGTAGTCATCGGCTCCTATCTCCAGCCCGACGACCTTGTCGATCTCGCTGTCCTTGGCGGTCACCATGATCACGGGGACGTTGGAGCGGCCGCGCAGCTGCCGGCAGACCTCCGTACCGGGCAGGCCGGGGAGCATCAGGTCGAGGAGGACGAGGTCGGCGCCGTTGCGCTCGAACTCGTCGAGCCCGTCGGGCCCGGTCGCGGCGATCGCGACCTCGAAGCCCTCCTTGCGGAGCATGTAGGACAGGGCGTCGCTGAAGGATTCCTCATCCTCGACGACGAGCACTCGGGTCACGGAAGGACCTCCGGGGCAGGGATGGCTGGTGCGGTGTGAGGTTCTAGCTGGGGGCGGGCGGGTGCGGAGGCCGTCGCCGGGGCCGGCGCGGCCGCTTCGGGGAGTCGCAGGGTGAAGGTGGAACCCTGACCCTCCGAGCTCCAGACCGACACCTCCCCGCCGTGCGAAGCCGCCACGTGCTTCACGATCGCAAGGCCCAGACCGGTTCCTCCCGTGGCGCGGGAGCGGGCCGGGTCCACTCGGTAGAAGCGTTCGAAGATGCGCTCGCGGTCCTTTTCCGGGATGCCGATGCCCTGGTCGGTCACGGCTATCTCGATCAAGTCTCCACCCGGCGCGGTGACCCGGCGCGCGGCGATGCCGACGCGGGTGCGGGCGGGGCTGTAGTTGACGGCGTTCTCGACCAGGTTTCCGAGGGCGGCCGCGAGCTGCCCCCGGTTTCCCCATACCCGCAGGTCGGCGGTGCCGCCGGCGGCCATGGTGATCTGTTTCGCGGAGGCCGTGTGGCGGCAGCGGTCTATGGCCTCGGCCACGAGCGTGTCCACACGGACGGGTTCCGCGTCCTCCAGGGGGTCGTCGTTCTGTACCCGGGAGAGGTCGATGAGTTCTTGTACGAGGTTGATGAGGCGGGTCGCCTCGATCTGCATGCGGCCGGCGAACCGGTGCACGGCCTCGGGATCGTCCGAGGCGTCCATGACGGCCTCGGAGAGCAGGGAGATCGCGCCGACCGGGGTCTTGAGCTCGTGCGACACGTTCGCGACGAAGTCGCGGCGCACGGCCTCGATGCGGCGGGCCTCGGTGAGGTCCTCCACGAGCAGGAGCACCAGGCGGGAGCCGAGCGGGGCGACGCGCGCCGAGACGGCGAGGGCCTCGCCGCGGCCGGTGCCGCGCCGGGGCAGGTCGAGCTCGACCTGGCGTATCTCCCCATCGCGCCGGGTGTCGCGGGCCATGTGGAGCATGGGCTCCACGGCGAGCTTGCCGCCTCGGACCAGGCCGAGGGCATATGCGGCCGAGCTGGCCTTGACGACCGCGTCCCCCTCGTCGAGCACGACGGCGGAGGAGCGGAGCACGGAGAGGACGGTGTCCACACCCGGTGGGAGCACCGCGTTGATGTCGGGGCGCATGGAGCTCCGCGTGGGGCGGGCTTGGTCGCGCTCGCTCCAGCGGAACGCCAGCATCGCGATCACACCGGTGCAAAGACCGGCGATCGCTGCAGCTGCGGCGACCGCCGCGTTCACGTCCATGACTCCAGGTTAAGCAGGCGGGGGGACACTTCCACAGCCGTTCGGGTGGCACCTCGAACAGTCGTCGCCCAGAGTTCACCCTGACGACCGTGCTGATTCACTTGGGATGCCGGAGTCGGTCGCGTTCGGGGTTCACCGTGGCAACGTGGGGCCGATGGCCGCACCGGCCCGCGCCCCGGGCAGTACTTGCAGTAGGCAGTAGTAGGTCGTAGTAGGTCGAGAGAGGGACACGAGACATGCGTGACGCGTACCACGAGGAACTGGACTCGATCGGTGAAGGCCTGGTCGAAATGGCCCGGCTGGTCGGCTCCGCCATCGGGCGGGCCACGACCTCCATGCTCGACGCCGACCTGAAGCTCGCCGAGAGCGTCATCGCCGCCGACCAGAAGGTGGACGACCTCCAGCACGACCTGGAGGCCCGTGCCATCGCGCTGCTCGCGCGCCAGCAGCCGGTCGCCACCGACCTGCGCATCGTCGTCACCTCGCTGCGCATGAGCGCCGACCTGGAGCGCTCCGGCGACCTGGCGCAGCACGTGGCCAAGCTCGCCCGGCTGCGCTTCCCGGACACGGCGGTCCCGCGCGACCTGCACGCGACGATCCTGGAGATGGGGCAGCTCGCGCAGCGGCTGATGGCGAAGGCCGCCGAGGTCATCATCACGAAGGACGTCGACCTGGCGCTCCAGCTGGAGCAGGACGACGACGAGATGGACCAGCTGCACCGCACGCTGTTCCAGCACCTGATGGACGACCGCTGGAAGCACGGCATCGAGACGGCGGTCGACGTGACCCTGCTGGGCCGCTACTACGAGCGCTTCGCGGACCACGCGGTGTCGGTCGCCAAGCGCGTGGTCTACCTGGTGACGGGCGAGCACGCGGACGAGCTCCAGGCCCCCACGCAGGTCGAGGGCGTCTGAAGTCGAGGGCGTCCGAGGTCGAGGGCGTCCGAGCTCCAGGCGTCTGAGCCCGAGGTCCGCCGGGGGCCGGATCAACAACGAGCCCCCAATGCGCCGTTGACGCGGGAGCCCGGCTGGGCATGAATGAGGGCGAAGGCACAACGCCTACGAGGAGGATCCATGTCCGATTCCCCCGTCCCCATCACCCCGGAGCAGGAAGTGCAGCCCCCTGAGGGCCTGCGCCTGCGCTTGCCCCTGCTCGCGGCCTGCGGCTGCGGCTCGGGCTGCGGCTGCGGCTGCCAGTCCGGCGCCCCCTGCCAGTGCGGCGGCTGAGGCCACCCGCCTGGTCACCCGTACGCGAAGGGCCCCGTCCGACACCCGTCGGCCGGGGCCCTTCGCAGCGGTCCCGTCCCGTCACGCCACCCACACCACGTCGAGAAGGACGAGGAACGGAGAGGGCCATGCGCCACGGCCGTCCCAGCACGGAGCAGCTGCGGCGCAATTTCGACAGCGTCCTGACGGACGTGCTGTCGGGGCGGGGCGTCCGCACCGAGACGGGGCTCGACACCCCGACCGAGAACGCCCTGTGGGCGATCGCCCGGGCCCGCCCGAACGCCCCGGACGCGCTGGTGGCCGCGGCGTACCGGGCCTTCGCCGGCCAGCTCGACGGCACCAACGCGGCCGCGTGGCGCGCGGAGATGGACCGCAGGATCGCCGCGCGCGGGGCGCCGGGCGCAGACGTCACGGCTTCAGAGCCCGGTACCGCCCGAGGAGTGCGGTGATCTTCGCGTGGTCGGCCGCGCCGTTGAATTCGGTGAGCAGGTCGTCCGGGCGGAAGAAGGCGCGTCTTCGCCGTCACATCCCGGGGATGTCGTAGCCGGGGTCCGGGTGCTGACGGGGGGTCCACCACTCGGTGAGGCCCCACACCCCGAGCGCGAGCGCGGCCAGGGCCGCGACCGCACCGGCCCAGGGCGGCAGCCGCCTGATGGTCAGGGTCCAGGCGAGGAGCGGCACCAGCGCGCCGCCGAGCAGGATGAGCGGCAGATCGGCGTAGAGCACGCTCAGATCGCGGGCGTGGGACTCGAATCCGCCGTCCATGCTGAACGCGGCGCGCGGCACCCAGACGACCAGCCCGGCCAGGGCACCGAGGCCGGCGAAGAAGTACCCGGCCCGACGCCCGGCCTCCGGCTTCATGCCGGTCCGTCCTGGAGAGTTTGCGCTCATGCCCTCTGGACGCGGCGGCCCGGCACCCGGTTGCAGGGGCAGGGATCCGGGGCAGGGATCCGGGCAGACGAATGCCCCCGACCCGCGCCGTGTGCGCAGGTCAGGGGCATGATCGCTGGTGTTACTTCTTCTTGCCCTGGTTCTTGACGGCCTCGATGGCGGCCGCGGCGGCGTCCGGGTCGAGGTAGGTGCCGCCCGGGTTGAGGGGCTTGAAGTCGGCGTCGAGCTCGTAGGAGAGCGGGATGCCGGTCGGGATGTTCAGGCCCGCGATGTCCTCGTCGGAGATGCCGTCGAGGTGCTTGACCAGCGCGCGCAGGGAGTTGCCGTGCGCGGCGACCAGGACGGTGTGGCCGTCCAGCAGGTCCGGGACGATCGAGTCGTACCAGTACGGGAGCATGCGGACGACGACGTCCTTGAGGCACTCGGTGCGCGGGCGCAGCTCCGGCGGGATGGCTGCGTAGCGCGGGTCCCCGGACTGCGAGAACTCCGTACCGTCTTCGAGCGCCGGCGGCGGGGTGTCGTACGAGCGGCGCCACAGCATGAACTGCTCCTCGCCGAACTCGGCGAGGGTCTGGGCCTTGTCCTTGCCCTGGAGGGCGCCGTAGTGGCGCTCGTTGAGGCGCCAGGAGCGGTGGACCGGGATCCAGTGGCGGTCGGCGGCCTCCAGCGCGAGCTGGGAGGTGCGGATCGCACGCTTCTGGAGGGAGGTGTGAACCACGTCGGGGAGAAGTCCGGCGTCCTTCAGGAGTTCGCCACCGCGGACTGCCTCCTTCTCGCCCTTCTCGTTGAGATTGACGTCCACCCAGCCGGTGAACAGGTTCTTCGCGTTCCATTCGCTCTCGCCGTGGCGGAGGAGGATCAGCTTGTACGGTGCGTCGGCCATGCGTACGAGCCTAATGGACGCGCCCGCTCGCCCGCGCGCGGTGTGTACGGCATGCGGGACGGTCCCCGATTGACGCCCGCCGTCAATCCAGTGGCTCCGCGGGGCCACGGTCCGTAGGGTCCGCACGAGTAGAGGGACACTTACATCTCGGGGGGATTCCGTATGTCCGTTGCCGGTATGAGACGGGCCGCGCGCGAGAGCGTCGCGGGTCTGCCCCGGGAGTTCTGGTGGCTCTGGACGAGCACGCTCGTGAACAGGCTCGGGGCCTTCGTCGCCACATTCATGACCTTGTACCTGACCCTGGAGCGGGGCTATTCGGCCTCCTTCGTGGGACTTGTGGTGGCTCTCCACGGGCTCGGCGGTGTGGTGTCCTCGCTGGTCGCCGGCGTGCTCACGGACCGGCTGGGCCGACGGCCCACGCTGATGGCGGCGCAGGCGTCGACCGCGTTCTCGGTGGCGCTGCTCGGGTTCATGGAGCATCCGGCGGCGATCGCGGCGGTGGCGCTGCTGGTCGGCATGACCTCCAACGCCTCGCGGCCGGCGGTGCAGGCGATGATGGCCGACATCGTCCGCCCGGAGGACCGGGTACGAGCCTTCGCGCTGAACTACTGGGCCATCAACCTCGGCTTCGCCATCAGCTCGGTCGTGGCGGGCTTCGTCGCGGAGTACAGCTACCTGGCCGGGTTCCTCGGCGAGGCGGCCCTGACGCTGGTCTGCGCGGTGCTGGTCTACCTCAAGCTGCCGGAGTCCCGGCCGGAGAAGACGGCGGCGGAGAAGGCGGCCGCCGAGCCGGAGGTCGGCCTCGGGACGGTGCTGCGGGACGGGCGGTTCATGGGCGTGGTCGGGCTGTCGTTCCTGATCTCGCTGATCTTCATGCAGGGTTCGTTCGGTCTGCCGCTCGCGATGGGCGCGGCCGGGTTCTCCACGACGGACTACGGGCTGGTGGCCGCCGTGAACGGCGCGCTGATCGTGCTGCTGCAGATCCCGGTCACCCGGTTCATCGAGCACCGCGATCCGCAGAAGCTGCTGGTCATCTCGGCGCTGCTGGCCGGGTACGGGTTCGGGCTGACGGCCTTCGGCGGCTCGGTGTGGAGCCTGGCGCTGACCGTCTGCGTGTGGACGCTGGCCGAGATCGTCAACTCGCCGACCCAGATGGGCCTGGTCGCGCGGCTGTCCCCGCTGCACGGACGCGGCCGCTACCAGGGCATGTACACGATGTCGTGGGCGGTGGCCTCGCTGATCGCGCCGCTGATGGCGGGCTTCGCGATCGAGCACTTCGGCGCGGGCTGGCTGTGGGGCGCGACGGCGGTCCTGGGGACCGTGGCCGCGGCGGGCTACTGGCTGCTGATGAGGGGGCTTCCGCAGGACGAAGCGAGCCCGGTGGAGCCGTTCGCAGAGCCGGTCACCGAGCCGTTCGCAGAGCCGGTCGTGGAGGTCGCCGCTCCGGCGAAGGCGACGGATCCGGTGGCTCCGGCCGCCTGATCCGACCCGCCTGACCCGCCTACTCCGGCGGTGCCGCCGCCGCCCCCGACGGCTGCGTCAGGTTCTTGAAGGCGTCCAGGTTGCGCGTGGACTCGCCCCGCGAGACCCGCCACTCGTACTCCCGCCGGATCGCGCTCGCGAAACCCAGCTCCAGCAGGGTGTTGAAGGCCCCGTCGGCCGCCTCCAGGACCGTGCCGAGCAGCCGGTCGAGGTCGTCGGGGGTGATCACCGACAGGGGGAGGCGGGCCGTCAGGTAGATGTCGCCGAGCGCGTCGACCGCGTAGGCCATGCCGTAGAGCTTGAGGTTGCGCTCCAGCAGCCACCGGTGGACGCCGGCCTCGTTCTCGTCCGGGTGGCGGATCACGAAGGCGTTGACCGACAGGGAGTGCTTTCCGGCCTTGAGCGAGCAGGTGGTGCTCAGCTTGCGGGTGCCGGGGAGCTGGACCACGTACGAGCCCGGTGACGGGCTCTCCCAGCTCAGTTCCGCGCCGGTCAGCGTCGCTTCGATGATCCTGCGGATGTCAGCGTCAGCCATGGTGGGAGCGTACGTGACGGCGGTGATCGTGCATCGCCCCCGTGTACACGTCGGCCGTGCCGCTCGCGGCGGTGTCCCAGCCGAAGAACTGCGCGTGCCGCGCGGCCGCCGCGCCCATCCGGTCCGACAGCCCCGGCTCGTCCACGAAGCGCCGTAGCTGACGGGCGTAGTCCACCGGATCGTGGCCGGGTACGAGGATGCCCGTCACCCCGTCGTTGACGGCCACGGGCAGCCCGCCGACGGCCGCGGCCAGCACCGGAGTGCCGGTGGCCTGCGCCTCTATGGCGACCAGCCCGAAGGACTCGTTGTACGAGGGCATGACCAGGACGGACGCCGCCCGGAACCAGTCGGCGAGCGCGTCCTGCGCCACCGGCGGGTGGAAGTGCACGAGGTCGGCGATGCCGAGCTTGGCCGCGAGCTTCTGCAGACCCTCCGGCTTCGCGAGCCCGCTGCCGCTCGGCCCGCCGACGACGGGCACGAACAGCCGGGAGCGCAGCTGCGGTTCCCGGTCCACCAGCTCCGCCACGGCCCGCAGCAGGATGTCGGGGGCCTTGAGCGGCTGGATGCGGCCCGCGAAGAGCGGGATGACGGCGTCCTGCGGCAGCCCGAGGCGGGCGCGGGCGGCGGCGCGGCCGTCGGCGACGGTGAAGCGTTCGAGGTTCACGCCGGGGTGGACGACGGCCACCTTGCCGGGGTCGGCCGCGTAGTGGCGGACGAGCTCGTCGGCTTCCTCGGCGGTGTTCGCGATGAGCCGGTCGGCGGCGTCGACGATCTGCGTCTCGCCGATGACGCGGGCGGCGGGCTCGGGGGTGTCGCCCTCGGCGAGCGCCGCGTTCTTGACCTTGGCCATGGTGTGCATCGCGTGCACGAGCGGGACGCCCCAGCGCTCGGCGGCGAGCCAGCCGACGTGGCCGGAGAGCCAGTAATGGGAGTGGACCAGGTCGTAGTAGCCGGGCCGGTGGCGGGCCCAGGCCTGCATGACGCCGTGGGTGAAGGCGCACAGCTGGGCCGGCAGCTCCTCCTTGGCGAGGCCCTCGTACGGGCCCGCGTCCACGTGCCGTACGAGGACTCCGGGCGCGAGCTCGACCACGGGCGGCAGGCCGCCGGTGGTGGCCCGGGTGAAGATCTCGACCTCGATGTTGATCGCGGCGAGGCGCCGGGCCAGCTCGACGATGTAGACGTTCATGCCGCCGGCGTCGCCGGTGCCGGGCTGGTGCAGCGGTGAGGTGTGCACGCTGAGCATGGCGACCCGGCGCGGCTTGCGGTGACCGCCGACGGCCGCGGGCAGGCGCAGGCGGGGCGGCTCGTGGCGGGTGCCGGAGCGGGCCGCGGCGAACCGGCCGCCGATGCTGCCGCCGATGCGGGACACGTACTGGCTCAAGGGAGCAGTTCCTCTCGCTCGGACGGCATGACACGGAGAGCGCTGTCGCGCTCTTCTAGGAGTGCAACCCGGACGGGCGTGTCCCGCATTCCGGGACGGGCGGTTTTCCTGCCCCCGTGCCGGATTTTTATCGCGCGGGAGCGCTCCGCTTACTCTCTGCACATGGCCTCCCGCTCCACCCCTCCCCCTCGTCGCCCCGTCGGCACGGTGACCCGCGGGACGACGAACCCGAACCGCCTGCGCCGCATGGACCGCTGGATCGCGGCCACGCACGGGGCGGCGCTGCGGCGCGCGGACGACCCGGTCGCGGTGGACCTCGGCTACGGGGCCGCGCCCTGGACCGCGGTGGAGCTGCTGGCCCGGCTGCGGGAGGCGGCCCCGCGGGTGCGCGTGGTCGGCATCGAGATCGAACCGGCCCGGGTGGCGGGCGCCAAGCCGTACGAGCGGGAGGGCCTGAGCTTCCGGCACGGCGGCTTCGAGGTGCCGCTGGACGGCGGGGTGCGGCCCGCGCTGATCCGGGCGGCGAACGTGCTGCGCCAGTACGACGAGGAGCAGGTCGAGGCGGTGTGGGAACGATTGTGTTCCCGGCTGGCTCCCGACGGGCTGCTGGTGGAGGGGACCTGCGACGAGATCGGGCGGCGGCACGTGTGGGTCGCGCTCGGGCCCGAAGGGGCGCGCACGGTGACCTTCGCGACCCGGCTGGGCTCCCTGGAGCGTCCCTCCGACCTGGCGGAGCGGCTGCCGAAGGCGCTGATCCACCGCAACGTGCCGGGCCAGGCGGTGCACGCGTTCCTGCGCGACTTCGACCGGGCGTGGGCGGCGGCGGCTCCGTACGCCTCCTACGGTGCACGGCAGCGGTGGATCCGGACGGCGCGGGCGCTGTCGGGTGACTGGCCGCTGGCGGACGGGCCGGTGCGGTGGCGTCAGGGGGAACTCACGGTGCGGTGGGAAGCGTTGAGGCCTTCGGGGTGAGGGTGGCCGCCGGGGCCAGGGGGGCCGCGGGGGTCAAGGGGGCCGCGGGGGCGATCGGGACGCATCGGATGGATATCCACAAGGGTGTTGGAATTCACCGACTCATGGCACCATCCCGAAGGCAATCACAAGTTACTGACGATTAGTCAATCCGGTGTCTGGGGGGACCATGAGGAAACGACGACGGGGTTCGATCGCCCTCACTCTGCTCTGCGCGATGGCGCTGCTGTCCGCGCCCGGCGCACTGGCCGGGACCGCGTTCGCCGCGCCGGAGCCCCAGCAGGGCAAGTCCCTGGAGCAAGTCCGCAAGGAAATAGAGGGCCTCTACCGCGAAGCCGGCACGGCCACGGACGCCTTCAACCTCGCCGAGAGCGAGACCAAGACGCAGTCCGACAAGATCGTGGAGATCGCCAACCTGGTCCTCGCGGGCCAGGACCGCATCACCGCCCTGAAGGGCCGCGCGGGCGCCGCCGCCCGCGCCCAGTACCGCTCGGGCGGGCTGCCGCCCGGCGCGCAACTGGCCCTGAGCAACGACCCGACGCAGTTCCTGGACGGCAACGACCGGCTGCGCCAGGGCGAGAAGGCCACCTCGGACCTGCTCTCCGAACTGAACCGCACGCAGACCGACTTGCAGCAGTACGCGCGGGACGCGAGCGCGCACTGGGAGACCCTGGAGGCCAACCGGGTCAAGCAGGAGGCCGCGAAGAAGCAGGTCGAGGAGAAGATCAAGGCGGCGGAGGAGCTCGAGAGCAAGCTGGAGGCCGAGCAGAAGGCCCGGCTGCTGGAGCTCGAGGCGGAAGCGCAGCGCAAGGCGCAGTCCGAATGGCTGTCCAACGGCGGGATGACCGGCTCCACGGGGGCCGCGGCCACCGACGCGGGCAAGCGGGCCGTGCAGTTCGCCGTCGCCCAGATGGGCAAGCCGTACGTGTGGGGCGCGGAGGGACCCGGTTCGTTCGACTGCTCCGGGCTGACCTCGCAGGCCTGGCTCGCGGCGGGCAAGCGGATCCCGCGCACCTCGCAGGAGCAGCTGCGGCTGCCGAAGGTCGCGGTCAAGGACATGCGGCCGGGCGACCTGATCATCTACTTCGACGACGCGAGCCACGTCGGGATGTACGTCGGGGACGGCGCGATGGTCCACGCCCCCCGCCCCGGCCGCAACGTCACCATGGCGGGCGCGGGCTCCATGCCGATCAAGGCCGTGGTCCGGCCGGACGCGTAGCCGCCGCGCGCATGGCGGCCGCACGCACCAGGCCGCACGCATGGCGGCCGGATGCGTAGCGGCCGGACGCGTAGCGGCGGCTCGCTCACCGTGACCACCCGTCCTCCGAGGCGGCCCGCCCTCGACGGCGGTACGTCTCGGTGGGCGGGACGCCGTACCCCTGCGCCGTGACGTTGGTCATTCGTCGACGCGGACTTTCCCACCCGATAACGGCATATGCCGGAGCCCCGCGCCGGACCCGCCATTCCGCTTCCCTCGTCCCGCGGCTAGGGTCGCCGGACGAGCGAACCCCCGAGGGGGCGGGAAGGAACCGGAGACGATGCCCGTACCCGTACCGCGGCAGAGGGACATCCCGGGCACCGAGAGCGGCCCGGGCGCCACGTCATCGCTCACCCTGCTGGTGATCGAGGACGACCCAGCCGGCGGCCTCACCGTCCCCGAGATCCTCGACGCCGACGGCCACCGCATCCGGCTGCGCAGCGCCCGCAACCTCACGGAGGCGGCCCGGCTGCTCACCCCGGACGTGAACTGCGTCCTGCTCGACCTCGCGCTCCCGCACGGCCCCGGTGCGGGCTCCGGTGCCGGTGCCGGCTCCGGGGATGCCGCCGCCGATCCGTTCGGCGCGCTGCGCCAGGTGCTCCGCATCGCCCCGCGGCACGCCGTGCTCGTGCTCACCTCCGAGGACGACGCGCAGCGCGCCGCGGAGGCCGTACGCGTGGGAGCCCAGGACTTCCTGTTCCGCGACGAGCTCGACGGGCGGCTGCTGAGCCGCGCCATCCGCTACGCGGTGGAGAGAAAACGGGCGGACATCGCCCAGTACAAGCTTGCAGAATCGAAACTGCGGGCCCAGGAGAACGCCCGGCTGGAACGCGGACTGCTCCCGCACCCGCTCCTGGAGGGTTCCGACCTCCGCTTCGCCGCCCGCTACCGCCCCGGCCGCAGCCGCGCGCTCCTCGGCGGGGACTTCTACGACACCGTCCGCACCCCCGACGGCACCGTCCACGCGATGATCGGCGACGTCTGCGGCCACGGCCCCGACGAGGCCGCCCTCGGCGTCGAGCTGCGCATCGCCTGGCGGGCGCTGACCCTGGCCGGCCTGTGCGGCGACGACCTGCTCGCCACCCTCCAGGAGGTCCTCGAAGTCGAGCGCCCCTGCGAGGAGATCTTCGCGACGCTGTGCACCGTCGACATCGCCCCGGACGGCCGACGCGCGGGCCTGTGCCTGGCGGGCCATCCGGCACCGCTGATCTCCCGGCCGGGCCGCCCCGCGCGACTGCTCCCGTACGAGAACAGCGGCCCGGCGCTCGGCCTGCTGCCCCGGGCCCGCTGGCCGCGCCGCCAGGTGGAGCTGGGCGGCACGTGGAGCCTGATGCTCTACACCGACGGCCTGATCGAGGGAAGGATCGGGCAGGGCAAGGAGCGGCTGGGGCAGGACGGCATGGTCGAGATGATCAACCGCCACCTGGCCGACGGGCTGAGCGGCGAAGGCCTGCTCGAAGCCTCCGTGACCGAAGCCCGCCGCCTCAACGGCGGGGAGCTGACGGACGACGTCGCCGTGGTCCTGCTCTCCCGCGCCGAAGGCTGACGGGGCCAGCCCACGGCCCGACTACGGCCCGCCTCGGGCCGTACCGGCCTACCGTCCGCCGTTGTAGGGCCCGTACGGCCCGTCACTGCTGCTGCCGCCACCGCGCCGGCCACCACCGCCGCCGCCCGAGACCTGCTTGAGTGCGGGGCGCACGTCGACGAAGAACACGATGCTGGCGACCAGCCCGGCGATCTGCAGGAAGAGCATCCCGAGGAAGAAGTCCACGACCACGGTGATGCCGAGGATGACCAGCCAGAAGGTCTTGGTCTGCTTGCCGGCCGCCCGGTACGCGTCCTCGCGCGCGGTCAGCGCCAGTACGAAGGCCACCACGGCGAGCGCGAGCATGGCGTACCCGAGCAACGGGAGCACTCCCTGATCGAACCCGTTCATCAACATCGCCTGACCGCCTTCTCACGCCTCGCTCGCCGGATGCCGCCTGCCTCCACGCTACCGGCAGAGCCCCTTTCCCAAACCACAACGGACCGGACGCCCCGCGGGTGCCCGGTCCGTCACGCGGAAATCAGCTCTCGTCGGCCGGCTCGGCGGCGGCCTTCTTGGCCGCGGCCTTGCGCGCGGGAGCCTTCTTCGGCGCGGGCTCGGCGGCGGGCTCCGCCACCGGCTCGGCAGCCTCCGGCTCCACGACCACGGCGATGTCGACGATCTCCTCGGAGACCTCGCCGCGCCACGCCCGTACGGTCTGCTCACCGTGCTCGGCGACCTTGTCGTAGGCCTCCTTGGCCTTGACCGCGTACTCGGCGGCCACGCCGACCCCGCGCAGCGCCAGGTCCTGGGCGGTCTCCCCGATCTTCTTCGCGTCGATCGCGCCGAGCACCTCGGCGACCGTGGCGGTGACCGCCTCCTGCGCCTCCTTGGCCTTCCCCTTGGCCTTCTCCTGCACGGCCTTCGGGTCGGTGTTCTTCACGGCCTCGATGCGCGCGGGGGCCTCGGCGCGCAGCTGCTCGATCAGCCCGGGCACCTTCTTGGCCTGCTGCACGGCGAGGTCGGCGGTGCCGGCGGCGAAGTAGAGGGGGGTCGGGTCGGTGAGGGTCTTCTTCAGGTCATCGGCGATGGCCATGTGGTGGTCCTCCCGGATCACAGTCTCAGTTCGTGCTCAGTGCGTACTCGTCCCGGCATCGCCACCACCGTCGTCGGCAGCTTCCGCTCCCGCCTCTGCCTTGGCCTCTGCCTCGGCGGCGTTCTCCTTGCGGAAGGAGGCGTAGACCTGGAGCAGCACCTGCTTCTGCTGCTCGCTGATGGTCGGATCGGCGAGGATCGCGGCCCTCGTCTCCACGGCGTCCCGGTCCCGTTCGTCCAGGATTCCGGCCTGCACGTACAGCGTCTCGGCGGAGATCCGCAGCGCCTTGGCGAGCTGCTGCAGGATGTCCGCGCTCGGCTTGCGCAGCCCGCGTTCGATCTGACTGAGGTACGGATTCGACACCCCCGCCGCATCGGCCAGCTGCCGCAGCGAAAGCTGCGCCTGCCGCCGTTGCTCGCGCAGGTACTCGCCGAGATTCCCGACGTTGAGCGATGCCATAACCCGATCCTGCCGCACCTTGCTAACTATTGCAAGCAGCCTGCTTGCAATAACTCCCAGCCTCGCTCGCGCAGCTTCCGCCGGTACTCCGCGAGCCCCGGCTACGGCGCCGTCGCGATGATCACCGTCGCGTAGTACTCCTCCGAGGTCACCGCGCGGACCGACAGGCCCGCCGCCGTCAGGGCCGAGGCCGTGACCGGGGACTGGCGGGCGCTCGTTTCGATCAGCAGGGTGCCGCCGGGGGCGAGCCAGGGCGGGGCGCCCGCGGCGACCCGGCGGTGGACGTCCAGGCCGTCCGCTCCGCCGTCCAGGGAGACGGGCGGCTCGTGGTCGCGGGCCTCCGGCGGCAGCAGGCCGATCTCCCCGGTCGGGACGTACGGGGCGTTGACCACCAGGACGTCCACCCGGCCCCGCAGCCCGGCGGGCAGGGGGGCGTAGAGGTCGCCCTCCCAGACCCGGCCGCCGTACGGGGCCAGGTTGCGCCGGGCGTAGGCGAGTGCGACCGGGTCGATGTCCGCCGCGTGCAGCTCGGCCCCCGGCACCTGCGCGGCCACGGCCGCGCCCAGCGCGCCCACCCCGCAGCACAGGTCCACGACCACCGCGCCGGGCCGGGCCGCCGCCACCGCCTCCTGCGCGAGGAACTCGCTGCGGCGGCGCGGCACGAAGGCCCCCTCGCCGACGGCCATGCGCAGCCCGCAGAACTCCGCCCAGCCGACGACGTGTTCCAGCGGCTCGCCCGCCACCCGCCGGGCCACCAGCCCCTCCAGGTGCCCCGCGTCCTCGGCGGCGGCGGTCAGCAGCTCCGCCTCCTCCTCCGCGAAGACGCAGCCGGCCGCGCGCAGGGCCTCCACCAGTGTTGCCACTACCTACCTCAGTCCTCGTGTTTCCAGTTCCGGGTGCCGGTTTGCGGGTCGGCCGCTCAGAAGATGTCCGGGCACCACGGCCGGCGCGCCGTGCGGAACACCGCGTCCGCGAGCGCGAGCGCCCCCGGGCGCTCCTCCGTGATCGCACCGAGCGCCGCCAGCCGCACCGCCGACTCGTCGCCCAGGTACAGCGACCCGAGCGTGCCCACGTCCAGACGCAGATCGACCGGCTCCTCCGTGCGTACGCAGTCCCCCGCACCCGCGTCCAGCCGGTAACGGCCACCTGAGGGACCGGACTTGTCGACGACCTCCAGGACGAGCACCCCGGGCACGGCATAGGTCCGCGCACCGAGGGCCCGTACGACGTCCAGCAGCCGCACCCACAGCCAGTCCGCCGAGGTCACCGTCCGGGCGGCGCGCGGGTCGGGCAGCAGCCGGGCGACGAGGTCGTCGGGGGCGCGGTAGCCGGTGCGGACCTTCACCACCCAGTCGATGGAGCACAGGTACCGCCACAGTGCGCGCTCCGCCTCCGGGGTGACGGCGAGCAACTGCCGGACCTGCACGGTGTTCTGCGGAACCTTCGCATCGGTCCAGTGGTCGTCCGCGGTGTACCGGACCAGGCCGGCCACCTCGCCCTGCGCGGTGCGGTACACCGCGTGGAAGGACGGCGTGTACGAGTTGTGGGACATGTGCTCCACGCCCGTGGTCACCCGCCACCAGCGGGCGTCGCGGGTCACCGCGCCGGGCGTGGCCGCCCGCACCTGCTCGTGCAGGGCGGGGCCCAGCTCCCGCACCTCCGCCTCGTCGATCAGGTCGATCCTCCCCCCGTCCCCTGGAACCGGACTACGCGGGTCGAGTCCGGTGCGCGGTACGTCGATCTCCCACTCCGAGACGGAGGTGGCGGGCCCGTACCCGTAGCGGCCGTAGATCGGGTACTCGGCGGCGATCAGCGTCGACACCACGTCACCGCGCGCGTGGGCGGCGGACAGCTCGGCGGCCATCATCCGGGTCAGCAGGCCCTGCCTGCGGTGCGTCGGCGTCACGGTCACGTTCGTGACGGCGCTCGACGGGACGAACCCCCCGCCGGGCACGGTCAGTTCCTGTGGGAACGACCGGAAGGTCGCCACGCACCGGCCGGTGTCCGGGTCGAACCCGCCCTGGGTCCGGGCGAGGTCCGCGAACCCGGCCAGTTGGTCGTGGTCCCCGGCCGTCGGCTGCGCCGCGTTCAGGAAACCGGTCTGCTGGGCACGCAGCCACGCGGGAAGTTCGGATGCGGCGATCGGCCGGACGTCAGCGCTCATAGCGACCCACGCTAATCGGACCGGCCCGCCCCCGTCGCCCGGATTTCCGGCGAGCGACGCCCGGGGGCGTCCTGCCCTCCCCGCTCAGGCCAGCAGGTCGTCCACCTGGGCTTCGCCCTCCCGGTAGCGCCGGGTGATCTCCGCGCTGCAGTCGTCGGCCGTGCGCTGGAGCTGCTGCCGGCGCCGCGAGACCTGCTGCTCGTAGCGCACCAACTTGCCCATGCCCTCGTGGAGTTCCTCGTCCGTGCGCGCCCCCAGGTCCGACAGCTCGACGTCGGAGAGCATCTCGGCCGCCAGCAGCCGGTACTCCTCCCCGTGCGGGGTGCCGAGCGTGACGTGCCGGGCGGAGGCGCTGCGGCTGGAGGGGGCGTCCGCGAGGATCTCCGAAAGCCGGTCCACCACCGGCGCCTCGGGATCCGTACGCCGGGCGAGCTCGGCGCGCAGGATGTCGATGCGGCCCTGGAGCAGGCGCCGTACGTAGCTCAGGTCGGCCTCGTCGCGCTGCGCGTCGCGGCGCAGCCCGCGCAGCTCCGGCAGGCCGAGCGCGGTGGTCGCCGTCGCCGGGGTGTCCGCGGCCCCGCTCCGCTGCGCGGGCGGACGCGGCGCCGAGGCCTCGGCGGACGCCACGGAGCCCACGGGGGCGACGGCCGCCCCGGGTCCCATGGGTCCGATGGGTCCCATGGGTCCGATGGGCGCAGAAGCAGGTGCGGAGGTACCAGAAGTATTCATGCGTTCGTGTCCGTCCCCTCGACCGGTGCTGGGGGCACCGCCTGCGTGCATCGTGCCACTCCGCACGGTGCCGACGCAGTCCCACTCCACCCGATCGGCCCCGGACGGGTGCAAGCCTGGTACACAGGTGGTATGCGAGCAGTGGTGCAGAGGGTGGACGGCGCGAGCGTCGTGGTGGCCGGCGAGACCGTCGGGGAGATCGTCGGGGAGGGGCTGTGCGTCCTGGTGGGGGTGACCCACGACGACACCCCGGAGAAGGCGGAGTTGCTGGCGCGCAAGCTCTGGTCGGTGCGGATCCTGGAGGCCGAGAAGTCCTGCAGCGACGTGAACGCGCCGCTGCTGGTGATCTCGCAGTTCACCCTCTACGGAGATGCCCGCAAGGGCCGCCGCCCCACGTGGAACGCGGCCGCCGGCGGCGCCTTCGCGGAGCCGCTCGTGGACGAGGTCGTGGCGCAGCTGCGGGCGTTGGGCGCGACGGTGGAGACGGGCCGGTTCGGCGCGGACATGCGGGTCTCGCTGACCAACCACGGCCCGTTCACCATCGTCATCGACATTTAGCCTCTTACGGCGCTACGACGACCTCCTGTGCGGCGGCCGTCTTGCCCACCAGCAGCGGGGCGTCCACCGGGACGTTCCGCTTGACCAGCGCGAGCGCGATCGGGCCCAGCTCGTGGTGGCGGACCGAGGTGGTCACGAAGCCGAGTTGGCGGCCCTCCTCCCCGTCCGCGGCCAGCCGTACGGGCGCGCCGTGCGCGGGGAGCAGCACCTCGGAGCCGTCCAGGTGCAGGAAGACCAGGCGGCGCGGCGGCTTCCCCAGGTTGTGGACGCGGGCCACCGTCTCCTGGCCGCGGTAACAGCCCTTCTGCAGGTGCACGGCGGTGCCGATCCAGCCGAGCTCGTGCGGGATGGTGCGGTGGTCGGTCTCCAGGCCGAGCCGCGGCCGGTGCGCCTCGACGCGCAGGGCCTCGTACGCGAGGAGCCCGGCGGCCGGGCCGTGGGAGGCGGCGAAGGCCTCCAGGCCGTCGCGCGGCAGGAACACGTCGCGGCCGTACGGGGTCTCCCGTACGGCGAGTTCCTTGGCGATCTCGGCGATGGAGCCGGCCGGCAGGTGCACGACGGCGAACTCGGCGGTCCGGTCGGCGACTTCCACGCGGTAGAAGAAGATCATCGACTCCAGGTAGGCGATCAGCGCCTCCTGCGTGCCGGGCTCGACGTGCATCCACATGGTCTCGCCGTCGTCGACGAGGTAGAGCGCGTGCTCGATGTGGCCGTTCGCGGAGAGGATCAGCGCCTCGGTGGCCTCGCCGGCCGGGAGCGCGGTGACGTGCTGAGTGATCAGCAGGTGCAGCCAGCTCAGCCGGTCCGGGCCGGTGACGGTGACGACCCCGCGGTGGGAGAGGTCCACGAAGCCTCGGCCGTCGGCGAGTGCGCGCTGTTCTCCGTACAGCTCTCCGTAGTGGGCGGCGACGCCCTCGTCGCGGCCTTCGGCCTGCACGGCGCCGGGGAGATGGAGCAAGGGGCTGCTGGTCATGCCACCAGCCTACGACCCTGCTCCGGGCACTCCTAGGGCACGCCCGGGTGGTGCCCGCCGCCTAGCGCTGCTTGGCGGCGCAGTTCTGGCAGCGGCCGAAGATCGCGAAGTGCTTCATGTCGGTCTCGAAGCCGAAGGTGTCGCGGAGCTTGGAGGTGAACTCGGCGGCGATGTCCACGTCCGCCTCGATGACCTCGGTGCAGTCCCGGCAGACCAGGTGGATGTGGTGGTGCCGGTCGGCGAGGTGGTAGGTGGGGGCCCCGTGCCCGAGGTGGGCGTGCGAGACCAGCTTCAGCTCCTCCAGGAGCTCCAGCGTGCGGTAGACCGTGGAGATGTTGACCCCGGAGGCCGTCTTGCGCACCTCGACGAGGATCTCGTCCGGGGTCGCGTGCTCCAGGGCGTCCACGGCTTCCAGCACGAGCTGGCGCTGCGGGGTCAGGCGGTATCCGCGCTGGCGCAGGTCGCTCTTCCAGTCGCCGCCTTCGGCGGCGGCGAGGTTCTCGGTGCTGTCGGTGGTCACCACCCGGCCAGTGTAGGCCTCGGGTCGCCGCGGGGGGAGCGGGGAGGCGGCCCGGGAAGGCCCCCGCGCATGCGGGAGCCCCCGGCGGCCGGGGCGGCCGGGGGCTCCTGCGCACGCTTGCCACGGGTCGCGCGGACCGGTCGCCCGGACCGGCTCGCGGTCTAGCGGTCCAGCGGTCTAGTGGAAGAAGGCGATGCCGTCGTCCGGCATGTCCGGGAGGTTGCGCGCCATCTCCGCGACCTCCTCGGGCGTGACGACCTTCTTCAGCTGGGCCGACATGTACGGGCGGAGCTCCACCTCGGGGGTGGCCTTCTCGCCGACCCACATCAGGTCGCTCTTCACGTAGCCGTAGAGCCGCTTGCCACCGCTGTACGGGCCGGAGGCCGCGGTGCGGGCGACCGCGTCGGTGACCACGTCGATCTGCGGCTTCTTGTCGGCGAGCTCGCCGTACCAGACCTCGACGACGCCCTGGTCGCGGACCATGACGATCTCGACCTTGCGGTCCTTGTCGATGCGCCAGTAGCCCGACTCGGACTCCAGCGGCCGCACCTTGTTGCCCTCGGCGTCGAGCACCCAGGTGTGGGAGGTGTACTCCAGGAAGTCCCGGCCGTCGTGGCTGAAGACGACTTCCTGGCCGAAGTTGCACTTCTCCTCACCGGGGAAGTCGAAGACGCCTGCGCCTTCCCAGTTGCCGAGGAGGAAGGCGAGGGGGACGAGACCCGGGTTCAGGTCGGACGGGATCTGGATCATGGGTGGCTGCTCAGCTCAGGCGATCTGTGGGAGGGGTTCCGGTATCCGGGGCGGTCGGCGGCAGATCCGGGGGGATCAGCGCTGGCCCTGGTACAGCTTCTTCACGGCCAGTCCGGAGAAGGCGAGGACGCCGACGCAGACCAGGACCAGCAGGGAGGTGAAGACTGCCTCAAGCACGGGGTGCTCCTCGGAGTGTTAAGGGTGGCGTTACGGGGCCGGTCCCCAAGCCTACTGGCCTGGGGACCGGGGCACCGTGTGAGGTAGGCCGTACGCGGGCCGCGGGGCGTCGCCCCTGCTCAGCGCAGCAGCTGGTGCTGCAGGACCACCGTCTGGTGGAAGGGGACGGCTCCCACCTCGCCCTTGCGGGTCTGCGTGACGACGGCCTGGATGTCGCCGGACTGGAGGCAGCCCACCCTGACCTGCTCGTCCCCCGTGGGCTTGGCCTCCTCGTACAGGGACACGTCGCTGGTGTTTCCCTGCGTGGCGTATCCGGAGTTCCGGTTCCCCAGGTCGTTGCGCTGCGAGGACTTGACCTTGGCCCACGCGGAATCGGCCTGCAGCACGAGGGCATCGCGCAGGCCCATGGAGATCTTGCAGCCGGTGAAGGCGTCGGCGAAGCCCGACGAGTGGAAGCGGAGCAGATAGATGCGGGTGCGCGTGCCGTCCGGGGTGGTCCAGCCACGGGCGACGATCTGCCGCAGCCCCTCGTTCCCGAGGTCCGTCTTCATCTTCTCGCGGAGGGTGTCCTGGTACTCCGACAGGAAGGTGTCGACGGTCACCACCTCGTCCTTCTCCAGCTTCAGCGTGGAGTCGGGGGTGGATCCGGTGGGCGGCGGCAGCAGCAGCTGGGTGAGACCGGCGTAGTGGATGCCGTCCGGGTTGTCCTTGGCGAAGGGCAGGGCGGCGCCCGCCGGCAGCTGCGGCTTGGACAGCTCCGGGTAGACCCAGCGGCCGTCGGACCGGGTGGACAGCCCCGGGATGTCCGTGCGCTCGGGCTGGGTGATCCCGTACGCGACTCCGGAGCCGACGGCGGCGAAGACGAGCACGGCGGCGGTCCAGCGCAGCGCAGCGAACAGCTTGCGGCGGTCCTTGGGCGCGGCGGGAAGGTCCGAGGCCGCGAGGGGGTCGGCCACGAGGGGATCGGCGGCGAGGGGATCGGCGGCGGGCTGGGCGTCGGGTGCCTCGGCCTGCGCGGGGAGCGCGGCGGGGACCACCTCGGGGACGGCGTCCTCGGGGGGCGCCGGCGCGGCCTCGGTGGTGTTCTGCTCGGTCACACGGACTCCCCGGGGGACTTCAGGTGGCTCATCTGGTTCTTGAAGAACGCGACGGCGTCGTTGGTAGAGAAGGGCTTGGGGCCGTAGGCGCGGAAGGTGACGGCGATGTCGCCCTCGACGGCCGTGCAGTCGATCGAGTCGATCTTCTCCTTGCCCTCCTCCGTACCGATCGCCAGCAGCGCGCACTTGGCGTCGGGGAAACCGTCCACCTTGGGCGCTTCGCGCTTGTCGCCCACGAGCTCGATGAGCTTCTTGGTGACCTCGGAGAACGTGCCCACGGCCTTCGGGTCGGCCTGCATGATGCGGACTTCGGCGATCCAGCCGCCCATTTCCTTGGCGTACGTACGGCCGGCCAGGCCCTGGAGCTTCAACTGGGCCAGCATCTCGTCGCGCTTCTTGCGCTCCGTGCTCGACAAGCCGGTGCGGGACTCCTTGAAGCCCTCGATCGCCTGCTCGCCGGAAAGGACGAAGTCGTTGGCGTCCGACCCCATGTCCGGGCCGGGCCGGAAACCATCGGGCATCGGCAGCAGCTTGCCGGACAGGGCGTTCGACGGCACGGCGCCCGGCTCCACGGCCTTCGGAGCGGGCTCGCCGATGGGCACCCAGTAGGCGGTGGGCGCGTCCCGGTCGGCGTCCGCGATCGCCGTGGACGCCCAGACGCCGCCGCCCAGGAGAACCGCGGCGGCCACGCCGCCGGCGATCAGGGCGACCGGCCTGCGGCCGGCCGTGCGGCCGGCTTTCCCGGCGGCTTCGGCAGCGGGCTCCGCAGGCGGAGCCGGGACCTCGGCCGGAGTCACGTCGTTCTGCGGCTCGGTCACAGTCGCTCCAGCTGTCGCTTGGCCAGGTCCACGACATCGCCTTCGGCGATCTTGCCCCGGTTGTTCGCAAAATGGATGTCCATCACGAGGTCACCGCGGCGGGCCACGGCCCGGGCCCCTCGCATCGGGAGGTAGCCCGGCTTCTCGTCGGCCTTCGAGTCCACCCAGACACGTCCGAGGTCGGAGCCGATGCCGGGGATGGGCACGCCGTCGTTGCCGGCATGGTCCTCGTCGGACATGTAGCCCGACTGTTCCTGCTGGTAGTCGTCGGCCCCGCCGCGGTCGGCGAACTGCAGCACGGTGACCGTGACGAAGGTCGCGTCGCCCACGGTCCAGCTCACCGAGGCGATCCGGCGGGTCCTGGCGGAGGAGAAGTCGCGCAGCGCGTTGTCCGGCTCCTTGAACTCCAGCGCGAGGAAGTCGAGGCTGCCGTAGCCGGAGCCCTGCTTCTTCGCCCCGCTCGGCGCCTCGACCAGCAGCTTCGTGAGGTCACCGTCCGACGCGTGCCAGCGGTTGGCGTTGATCGTCTGGTGCGTGGTGGTGGCGTCGGGCGCCAGTGCCTTCGGATACGCCAGGTCCGCCTGCGCCAGCGGGGCCAGCGGGGTCGGTTCGCGGTCGTACTGGATCGCGTAGCCGGTGACCGTGCCCGCCAGGACGCCCAGGACGACGGCGCCGGCGATCAGGAGCAGCGTGCGGCCGCCGCGGCGGCGGCGGGCTCCGGAAACATTCGGCGTTGCGTCCGCAATGCCCTGCTCCGGGGTGCTGTCCTCCTCTTTCCGCTGCTCAGGGATGGTCTGATCGTGTTCCAAGGGAAGTCCCCCCACAGGACTGGAGTCGCGGATCTATTTGCCCGCGTACACACAAGACACCCTGCAGTGGGGAGATGTTGTGGTCACCCTTATTACATTTTTATCTCGACCGGTTTCAGTCCTCGTGACGCCGCTTTCCATCCAGTTCGTCCCACCACTCGTCGGACTTCGCGTCGCCCGAGGGGTCGTCCCACCAGCGGTCATCGGGCCCGCGCCGGTTCGCGACCATCGCGGCGACCGGGGGGATGACCATGGCGACCACGCACAGCGCCACGGCGGCCTCGACGGACCACAGGCGCACGAAGGACCAGGCGGAGACGAAGAGGAACAGGCATCCGCCCATGAGCAGGAAGTAGGCGCGCCGGCGCCGGGCGTACATGCCTCCAGGGTAGAGCGGCCCCGCGCTCCCGGGGGAGGCCCCGGAACGAAACGACACGAAGGGCCGCACCCCGATCCGATGGCGTCCAACCCCCGGGGGTGCGGCCCTTCGGCCGGTCATACGGCCCTTCGGCCGGTCATACGGTCACACAGGTGCGGTGCTCAGACCGCGATCGCCACGTCCGTGACGCCGCCGGACTCGACGACGACCACGGCACGGTCCGCCTGGGCGCCGGGCACGAGCGCGCGCAGCGTCCAGGAGCCCTCGGCCGCGTAGAAGCGGAACTGGCCGGTGGCCGAGGTCGGGACCTCGGCGGTGAACTCGCCGGTCGAGTCCAGCAGACGGACGTAGCCGCTGATGGGCTCGCCGTCCTTGGTGACCTGGCCCTGAATGGCCGTCTCACCGGGCTTCAGCGTCGAGAGGTCGGGCCCGCCGATCTTTGCTCCACACATGTTCTCTGTCCTGTCCTAGAGAGGTATGACTACGGGGCGTCGCGTGCCCCGAAATACTGGGTGTCCGGAACTACTTGTTGGCGCCGAGCTCGATCGGCACGCCGACCAGCGAGCCGTACTCGGTCCACGAACCGTCGTAGTTCTTGACGTTCTCCTGGCCCAGGAGCTCGTGCAGCACGAACCAGGTGAGCGCGGAGCGCTCACCGATGCGGCAGTAGGCGATGGTGTCCTTCGCCAGGTCGACCTGCTCGGCCTGGTAGAGGGCGGTGAGCTCCTCGTCGGACTTGAAGGTGCCGTCGTCGTTGGCGTTCTTCGACCACGGGATGTTGCGGGCGCTCGGGATGTGACCCGGACGCTGCGACTGCTCCTGCGGGAGGTGCGCCGGCGCGAGCAGCTTGCCGGAGAACTCGTCGGGCGAGCGGACGTCGACCAGGTTCTTGGTGCCGATCGCGGCGACCGCGTCGTCACGGAAGGCGCGGATCGAGGTGTCCTGGGCCTTGGCCTTGTACTCGGTGGCCGGGCGGTTCGGGACCTCGGTGCCGTCGACCAGGTCGCGGGAGTCGAGCTCCCACTTCTTGCGGCCGCCGTCGAGCAGGCGGACGTCCTGGTGGCCGTAGAGCTTGAAGTACCAGTAGGCGTAGGACGCGAACCAGTTGTTGTTGCCGCCGTAGAGGACGACGGTGTCGTCGTTGGAGATGCCCTTGGCGGAGAGGAGCTTCTCGAAGCCCTCCTGGTCCACGAAGTCGCGGCGGACCGGGTCCTGGAGGTCGCTCTTCCAGTCGATCCGGACGGCGTTGGTGATGTGGTTCTTGTCGTACGCGGACGTGTCCTCGTCCACCTCGACGATGACGACGTTCGCGTCGTTCAGGTGGGCCTCGACCCAGTCGGCGTCTACGAGGACGTCGCTGCGGCTCATGATGTTCTCCTCCGGGGCAGTGTGCGGCGGGGCGGTGCTGGTGGTGCGGGGTGCGTGCGTCCGGGTGCTCCCCCAGCTACCGCTGGGAGGCGCCCCCCGGGCGGATCCTGATGCGGGGAGGCTTCAGGAGGGCGGGAGGCAAAGGTGGTCGCACGGGAAAGCGGAAGGCCGTCGTCCGGCTATGGAGCGGGATGCGCTCACACGTCACATGGATCGACAGAGCATGGCGGCGACGCGACACAGGTCTACTGCCCGCCGCTTCGTGAGGTCCGCCTGCTGATGCTTCATAGCCATGGATCGTAGGGACGAATCGGCCGCCCTGTCACCGCCGTGTCATATTTCGAGACAGGATCGTCCGTATGGTGGGATCGGAGTCCTTGCCGATCTTCCGGCGCGGGGCGCCCGGGGCCCCGAAGGGCCCTCCCATCTGCGGATCGGACCCTCGCGTCTCACTATCCGGCCAGCGCCAGATTCGTGCCGCCCAGAGTGAGCTCCAGACCCGCCTCGTCCGAGGTCAGCGTCGTCAGCTGGACCCCCGACGGCAGACCGCCGTCGATCCGCCGGTCGAAGTCGGTCTTCTTGCGCACCACGGCCTCGATCCCGGGCAGGCCTTCGCCCGGCACCTCGTCGGCGCGGACCCGGACGGTCTTCCCGCCCTTCCCGTCGCCGGCGTCGACCAGCGAGACCGTCGAGATCACACTGCGGCTGAGCGTCCTGCCGAGGAACTCCACGCTCGCGGTGACCTTCAGCTTGCCCGGCGCACCGCCGTAGGCGACCGTCACCCCGGGCTGGGCGGCCGCGGTCAGGTCGGCGTACGAGACGAGGGCCGAGCCCTTGGCGGACCGGGCGGTGCCGCCGTCGTAGTCGCCGTTCAGCTCCACTCCCCGGAAGGCGACCCGCAGCCGCGACAGGTGCGTCGTACGGCCGTCCGCGGTCGCCACGTCGACGCCGGCCACCTTCAGGTCCACCTGGTCGAGGTCGCGGGAGAGCGCCTGGGTCAGGAAGGGGAACCCCTGGATGCCCACCTCCACTCCCGACAGCCCCTGCCGGGCCTGGATCCGCTCCGCCATCCGGTCCTCGGCATAGCCGACCGCCCAGCGGTCCAGCCCGACGAACAGGCCACCGAGGACCACTCCGATGATCACCACGACACGCAGGACACGCACGTGCCCACCCCCCAGACGATTGGTACGTCGGCCCAGTGGACCATGTCCGGCCGTGAGGGCGCTGTGAGCTGATGCGACACCGCCCGCCCCGGGCGAGCGGGGCGGGCGGTCGGGAAGGGCAGCCGTGGGGGCAGGAGGAGGCCGGGGCCTCAGCCCACCACCCGGCCGATCAGATAGACCGCCGGGGCCGCCGCGGCCAGCGGCAGCGCGACACCGGCCGTCATGTGGACGAACTTCGACGGGTAGTCGTACGCCGCCACGCGCAGCCCGATCAGGGCGCACACGCCGGCCGCCAGGCCGATCAGCGCACCACCCGCACCGATGGACGTCAGCCCGCCCACGGCGATGCCCGCACCGGCCGCGGCGGCCAGCGAGACGCCGACCGAGGGCGCGGTGGGCAGCGGCAGCGCGCGGGCGAAGACGGCCACCGCCACGGCGGCGGCCCCCACGCTCGCGGCGGCGGAGTCCGCCGCGAGGTAGCCGGCGCAGACGATGGCCAGCGCGGCCGAAGCCACCGAGGCCATCAGCCCGTACATCCGCTCGTCCGGATCGGCGTGGCTGCGCAGCTGGAGCACCAGCGTCAGCAGCACCCAGGCGCCGAGGGTGCCGACGATCGCGCCGGGGCCGTACGGCTCGTCCACCGCGAGCACGGCCCCGTCGGCGACGACCGCCCCGGCGAAGGCCAGGGCGATGCCCTGACGGGCCGGCCACATGCCGTTGAGCCGGAACCAGCCCGCCGCGGTGAGGCCCTGGAGGGCGATCAGCGGCGCGAGCAGCGCGAGCTCGCCCAGAGCGGCGGCGGCCGCGAGGACCAGCCCGAGGGCGGCCGTCAGTATGGCCGCCTGCGGACCGGGATCGATGATCGGCGAGCGGCCTTCGGCGCGGGCCTGGGCCGGGTCCACGGCGCGCAGCGTGTTGCCGGCGAGGGTGGGCGGCGACCAGGCGGGCTCCTCCTCGGCGGCGGCGCCGGCCACCGCGTCCGCGGCGGGAGCCCCGCCCGGGACCTCGGCCGCCTGCTGCGGGAGGTACGGGGCCTGCTCCGCGACCCACTCCTGGCCGGGAGCCGGAGCCTGGGCCTGGGCCTCCACCCCGTAGGGGTCGGACGGATACACCGCCTCCCCCCACGACGGCTGCGGCTCGGCCTGCGGGGCCTGCTGCGCCTGCGGCTCCTCGCGGAACCAGTGGTCCGGAGCCGCGACCGGGGCCGGGGTCTGCGGGTAGCCGGCCGGCGCCGCGTAGGGATCCGCGTAGGGGTCGGCGTACGCCTGCTGCTGCCCCCACTCCTGACCGGAGACGGGCGCCTGGGGCTGCGGCTGCGCCTGCTGCTGGGCCTGCGGCTCCTCGCGGAACCAGCCCTCGGGGGCCACCGGGTACTGCGCCGGTACGCCCTCCAGCGGGGCCTGGACCGGCTGGTACGAGGTGTCCCACGTCGGAGACTGCCAGGTCTGGGTCCCGTACGGATCGGGCTGGTCTTGCTGCTGCTCTTGCTGCTGCTGTTGCTGCAGTCGTTGCTGCTGCAGTTGCTGCTGCTGTTCCTCAGGCGTGCTCATGGGACTCCGCTCACCCGCCCGCGAACGGCGGGAGCACCTCGACGGTGCCCCCCTCGGTCAGCTCGACGGAATCGTGCGGGCGCATGCCCACGGGCTCTTCGTTCACGAGGAAGGAGCAGCGCAGCAGGACCCGGGTCAGCTCCCCGGGGTGGCGTTCCCGCACGGCGTCGAGCGCCTCGGCCAGTGTCCGCGCCGAGTACGGCTCCTCCGCCGTCTTGGCCGCGGCCTTCGCCGCCGCCCAGTAGCGGATGGTTCCGGTTGCCACTGCAGGCTCCTCTCGTCGGCGCTCTGCCGTCGGCCTCCATCATGACCCCTCGCGCGCCCGATCCCGGCGTGCCTCAGCGCGCCCCGCGTGCGCCCGAGCGGCCCGCACCGGGTCCACCGATCCGGTGAAACCGGCGCATATGCAGGTCCCGGGGGTGGTGGGAACCACAGAAGTGGAAGGCTCGGAAGCCTCGGCCCGGCCGGGGCGGGTGGGCTATTCTGCTGGCGTGAGGATCCGGGCAACGTAGCCCCCGGGTCCTTTTGTGCTTTCAGCACGTTGAACGGACCGAGAACAGTGGTATCCATCCGGACCCCAGGGCGCGGGGACCGGACGGACACCGGGCAAGTCGTACGAAGCAGTGCCGCGAAAGTCCTCGACGGGACCGAGGAGGAACCGACGTGATGGACCAGCGAACCGTCGTGCAAGTGCAGGTGCAGGCAGAGGTACAGGCGCACGCACCTGCGCACGCACACCAGCAGCACCACCGCTCGACCCGGGCGGGTGGTCGGGCATGAGCTCACTCCTGCTCCTGACCAATGCCCTGCAGCCCTCGACCGAGGTCCTGCCGGCCCTCGGCCTGCTGCTGCACAGCGTCCGGGTGGCTCCGGCCGAGGGCCCCGCCCTCGTGGACACCCCGGGCGCCGACGTGATCCTCGTCGACGGCCGCCGCGACCTGCCCCAGGTGCGGTCGCTGTGCCAGCTGCTGCGCTCCACGGGGCCCGGCTGTCCGCTGATCCTCGTCGTCACCGAGGGCGGCCTCGCGGCCGTCACCGCCGACTGGGGCATCGACGACGTCCTCCTCGACACCGCGGGACCGGCCGAGGTCGAAGCGCGGCTGCGCCTCGCCACGGGCCGCCAGCAGCTGGGCTCGGACGACTCCCCCATGGAGATCCGCAACGGCGACCTGTCGGTCGACGAGGCGACGTACTCGGCGAAGCTGAAGGGCCGGGTCCTGGACCTGACCTTCAAGGAGTTCGAGCTCCTGAAGTACCTCGCCCAGCACCCGGGCCGGGTCTTCACCCGCGCGCAGCTCCTCCAGGAGGTGTGGGGCTACGACTACTTCGGCGGCACCCGCACCGTCGACGTGCACGTACGGCGACTGCGCGCGAAACTCGGGCCCGAGCACGAGTCGCTGATCGGTACCGTCCGCAACGTCGGGTACCGCTTCGTCACCCCGGAGAAGGTGGAACGGGCGGCGGCGGAAGCGGCCGCGCAGGCGGCGACGAAGGCGGCGGCCGAGGCCTCCGCGCGGGCTGCCGCGGCACTCACCCGGATGGACTAGGGAGCCCGCGGGAATGACCTCCTCCGGACGCCCTGCCCAGAGGTAGGTCACCCCGCGTAGACTTCCGCGCGTGGCCAAGGTGACGCGGGATGACGTGGCACGACTTGCGGGTACTTCTACCGCCGTCGTGAGCTACGTCATCAACAACGGACCCAGGCCGGTTGCCCCGGCCACGCGCGAGCGTGTCCTCGCCGCGATCAAGGAACTGGGCTACCGCCCGGACCGGGTCGCGCAGGCGATGGCATCGCGCCGCACCGATCTCATAGGCATGATCGTCCCCGATGCCCGCCAGCCGTTCTTCGCGGAGATGGCGCACGCGGTCGAGCAGGCCGCCGCCGAGCGCGGAAAGATGGTGCTGGTCGGCAACTCCGACTACCGCACCGAGCGCGAGGTCCACTATCTGCGGGCCTTCCTCGGGATGCGGGTCTCCGGCCTGATCCTGGTCAGCCAGGGCATGAGCGAGCAGGCCGCGTCCGAGATCGAGGCCTGGGACGCCCGCGTGGTCCTCCTCCACGAGCGCCCCGAGGCCATCGACGACGTCGCCGTCGTCACGGACGACATCGGCGGCGCGCAGCTCGCCACCCGGCACCTCCTGGAGCACGGGCACGAGTACGTCGCCTGCATCGGCGGCATCGAGAACACCCCGTCCGTGGGCGACCCGGTGGCCGACCACGTCGAGGGCTGGCGCCGGGCCATGCAGGAATCCGGCCGCTCGACCGAGGGCCGGATCATCGAGGCCCCGTACAACCGCTACGACGCGTACAAGGTCGCCCTGGAGGTCCTCGCCCGGCCGGACAGGCCGACGGCGATCTTCTGCGCCACCGACGACCAGGCGATCGGCGTACTGCGCGCCGCGCGCGAGCTGCGCATCGACGTGCCCGGGGAGCTGGCGGTGGCCGGCTTCGACGACGTGAAGGAGGCGGCCCTGACGGACCCGCCCCTGACCACGGTCGCCTCGGACCGCCCGGCGATGGCCCGCGCGGCGGTGGACCTCGTCCTGGACGACGGCCTGCGCGTGGCCGGCTCCCGCCGCGAACGCCTGAAGCAGTTCCCGTCGGCCCTGGTCATCCGCCGCTCCTGCGGTTGCCGCTAGCCGCTGCCTGAACCCGGCACCCCGGAGCGCGCTCCCCGCCGTACCCGGGGACCAGTCCCCGGACCCCTGCCCTTCAAACGCCGGAGGGGCTGGATCAACCCAGCCTCGCCGGCGTTTGAGGCGCGGGGTCTGGGGTGGAGCCCCAGGGGGGTCCGGGCGCAGCCCGGGGAACGGTGGAAGGGCGGGTAGGGGACTTCGCCCCGCAGGGCCGGCCCACCCGCACCCGGCGACACAGGGGGCCCAGCCCGGCCTTATATCGGGCATACACGGTTCTGTCGGGCTTCTCAGCGGGGACTCAGGAAGCTCTCATCATCGGCGGACACAGTCGTAGTCATGACCGAGAACCTCCGCCGCGAAGGCGAGTACCCCCAGGAGAACCGCCCCCAGCAGCCCGCCGCCCCCTGGGGCGAGGACTGGCAGCGCGGTCGTGACCGGCTCGCACAGGACGCCGCGGCCGCGTACCCCCCGCCGCCCGCCTACCCCCCGGCCGCCCCGGCCCCCGGCTGGCACGAGGCCCACACGCCCCCCGTCATCCAGGGCGAGACCGTCCCCCAGAACAGCGGGAACGGCGGGAACGGCGGCGGCTGGGCCACCTGGGGCGAGGCCGCCCCGGCAGCCCCCGCCCCGCAGGGCCACGGCCACGCCCGCGCCAAGCGCCCGGTCGCCCTCCTCGCCGCCGTGGCCCTCGCGGCCGCCGTCGTCGGCGGCGGAACGGCAGCCGCCGTCCAGCAGATGCTGAACAAGACCAACGGCACCGGCACCGGCGTCAACGGCAGCACCATCTCCCAGTCGAGCAACGGCACCGTCTCCGGCGTCGCCGAGAACGTCAGCCCCTCCGTCGTCCGCATCGACACCAGCACCGCCTCCGGCCAGGGCACCGGCTCCGGCATCGTGATCACCGCCGACGGCGAGATCGTCACCAACAACCACGTGATCGACGGCGCCGCCAAGATCCAGGTGACGATGAGCGACGGCAAGAAGTACAGCGCGAAGATCGTCGGCACGGACCCGGACAAGGACCTCGCCCTCATCAAGCTGGAAGGCGCGAGCGGCCTCAAGCCCGCCAGCCTCGGCAACTCCGACAACATCAAGGTCGGCGACGAGGTCGTCGCCATCGGCTCCCCCGACCGCCTCACCGGCACGGTCACCAGCGGCATCGTCTCCGCGCTCAACCGCGAGGTGAACGTCCCGAAGTCCGAGAAGCAGCAGTCCCCGCAGGACGGCTTCCCCTTCTCCTACGGCGGGAAGCAGTTCAACGGCAACACCGGCACGGACACCACCTCGTACAAGGCCATCCAGACCGACGCCTCCCTCAACCCGGGCAACTCCGGCGGCGCGCTGGTCAACATGAACGGCGAGATCGTGGGCATGCCCTCCGCGATCTACTCCCCCTCCAGCGGCAGCGGCTCCGCCGGCAGCGTCGGCCTCGGCTTCGCCATCCCCGTCAACACCATCAAGGCCGACCTCCCCTCCCTGCGCAAGGGCGGCCCCGGCGGCGCGGGCAGCAACGGCAACGGCGCAGACAGCGGCACCGGCAGCACCGCGAACGGTTTCGGGACCTCCTTCTAGCCCGCCCTTCCAGCCCGCCCGTGCGAGCCTGGTAGGAGACCGACCACCACCTGGGGGGACCCCGTATGACCGCCGAAGGCGACCAGCAGCGCATCCTCGTCGTCGACGACGAACCGGCCGTACGCGAGGCCCTGCGCCGCAGCCTGGCCTTCGAGGGGTACGGCACGCAGACCGCCGTCGACGGGCTCGACGCCCTCGACCGGGCGGACTCGTACCACCCCGACCTGATCATCCTGGACATCCAGATGCCGCGGATGGACGGCCTGACCGCCGCCCGCCGGCTGCGCGCCGCCGGCAGCACCACGCCGGTCCTGATGCTGACCGCCCGCGACACGGTCGGCGACCGCGTCACCGGCCTCGACGCGGGCGCCGACGACTACCTGGTCAAGCCGTTCGAGCTGGACGAGCTCTTCGCCCGGGTCCGCGCCCTGCTGCGCCGCAGCTCCTACGCCGCCGCCGCACCCGGGGACGGCGAGGTCGAGGACGCGCTGACCTTCGGCGACCTGCGCATGGACCTCGCCACCCGCGAGGTCACCCGCGGCGGGCGCCCGGTGGAGCTGACCCGTACCGAGTTCACCCTGCTGGAGATGTTCCTCGCGCACCCGCGCCAGGTCCTGACCCGCGAGCAGATCCTCAAGACCGTATGGGGCTTCGACTTCGAGCCCAGCTCCAACTCCCTGGACGTGTACGTGATGTACCTGCGCCGCAAGACCGAGGCCGGGGGCGAGCCCCGCCTGGTCCACACCGTACGAGGGGTGGGCTACGTCCTGCGCGCCGCCGGGGCCGGCGACACCGGCGGTCCGGAGTGAGCCCCACCGCCAGATTCCGCGCGCTGCCGCTCCGCTCCCGCCTCGCCCTGCTGGTCACCGTCGCGGTGGCGCTCGCCGTCGCGGCGGTCGCCGCGGTGTCCTGGGTGATGGTGCGCACGCAGCTGCGCGACCAGCTGGACAGCTCCCTGATGTCCACGAACGTCTCCGCACAGGTACTGCGGACCATCCGCGACGGCGCCTGCGTGGAGAAGCCGCCGAGCCAGCCCGGCCAGGAGATCGCGGGGAACCTCAACGCGGTCGTGCAGATCGTGACGGCCGACGGCAACCACTGCTGGGTCAGCGGGACCACGACCCTGCCGGTGACCGAGTTGGACAAGCAGATCGCCGCGGGCGGGGGCCGTACCGGCGCCCTGCACGACGCGACCACCGCCGACGGCACCGAGATGCGCGTCTACACCCGGACCGCGCAGACCCAGCCGGGCTCGCCGATCTTCGGGATCTCCGTCGCCAAACCGCTCGCCGACATCGACAAGCCCCTGTCCACCCTGGCCTGGGTGCTCGTCTTCGTCTCCGGCGTCGGAATCCTCGGCGCCGGCGTCGCCGGCCTCTGGGTGGCCCGTACGGGGCTGCGCCCGGTCGACGAACTGACCGGCGCCGTCGAGCACATCGCCCGCACCGAGGACCTGACCGTACGGATCCCCGACGAGGGCGACGACGAGATCGCCCGCCTCTCGCGCTCCTTCAACTCGATGACCGCCGCGCTCGCCTCCTCCCAGGAGCGCCAGGCCCAGCTGATCGCGGACGCCGGGCACGAGCTGCGCACCCCGCTCACCTCGCTGCGCACCAACATCGAACTGCTGGCGCGCAGCGAGGAGACCGGCCGGGCCATCCCGCCGGAGGACCGCAAGGAGCTGCTGGCCTCGGTCAAGGCGCAGATGACGGAACTGGCCTCGCTGATCGGCGACTTGCAGGAGCTGTCGCGCCCGGACGCGGCCGCCCCCGGCCCCCTCGGCGTGGTGGCCCTGCACGACATCGCGGGCACGGCGCTGTCCCGGGCCCGGCTGCGCGGTCCGGAGCTGGAGTTCGACTCGGACCTGGCGCCCTGGTACGTACGCGGCGAGGCGGCGGCCCTGGAGCGGGCCGTGGTCAACGTCCTGGACAACGCGGTGAAGTTCAGCCCGCCGGGCAGCACGGTCACCGTGTCGCTGCGCGCGGGCGAGCTGACCGTACGGGACCGCGGGCCCGGCATCCCGGCCGACGACCTCCCGCACGTCTTCGAGCGGTTCTGGCGCTCCCCGTCCGCCCGGGCCCTGCCCGGCAGCGGCCTCGGCCTGTCCATCGTGGCCCGTACGGTGCAGCGCGCGGGCGGCACGGCCGCCCTGCGCGCCCCGGCGGACGGCGGCCCGGGCACCGAGGCGGTCATCGCCATCCCGGGCGCCCCGGCTCCGCCGCCCGCGCAGGCGTCAGTTGTGCCGGATCAGTGAGGCGACCAGGCCGGAGCGGGTGTTGGGGAAGTCCATCGGGACGATCCCGAGCCCGGTCCGGCCGGCCAGCTCGGAGCCGTCGACGAAGGCGTGCACCTGCGGGTTGAGCCGGTCGGAGTTCCAGCGGGGCGGCAGGGCCGCGGCCGTGCTGGTGTAGTTCATGAAGAACCGGCCGGGCTGCTGGACGGCCTTGCGGAAGTGGTTCTCGATCTTGCCCCGCTTGGCGAAGGGCTCGGCCATGTAGTCGTCCTGGATGTCGAAGACGTTGCCGTCGCCGTAGCGCAGGCCGCCGGGCAGGCCGCCGTTGTCGGGGAGCAGCAGCACCTTTCCGCGGGCCCGGCCGAGGGTGGGCAGCGAGTCCGCGATCGTGAAGAGCGGGCTCCAGCCCCGGTTGTTCAGGTAGTCGTCGAAGACGGCGCGGAAGGTGGCGTCGCTCTCCTCGGAGTACTCCTGCTTGAGCCGCATCAGCACGGTCTCGGAGGGGTGCGCGGCGAGGAAGTTCCAGCAGGCGACGAGAACGTCGCCGAACATCAGGTTCTGGTAGTACGCGCCGTGGTGGATCGCGAACGATCCGCCGGTCACCCGGCAGCGGACGTCGAGGAAGCGGATCCCCGAGTCGAGCTGCGCGGCGATGGAGGTGTTCTGGCAGGCGACGTAGAGCCCGCCCCGGGTGGCGCCCGAGTCGTGGGTGCCGGGGATGGTCATCCGCTGGAGGGCGGTGGAGTCGGCGAGCCCGCTCATCCAGTCCTGGGTGCCGAGTGCGGCGGCAGATGTGGCCCCGGTGGCGGCCGAGGCCGTCCCGGCGCCAGCGCCGAGCAGGGTCGCGCCGCCGAGGGCGGCCGCCCCCGCCAGGAAGCCGCGCCGCCGCAGCCCCGTAGCCGAGCCCGCGCCCGTACCCGCGCCGCCGCCCGCACCCCCGCCCGTGCCCGCATCCGTGCCCATGCCGGTGCCCGTGCCCACGCCCATGCCCGCCCCTTTGCCGACCCAGTGGTGGCCCGGATTATGGCGTGCGGAGCCATGCATTACTACCCACGGGTAGGCATCAGCTTTCGAGCAACTCCGCCATCGCGCGCAGCCCTTGGGCGAGGGACCGGCCGTCCGGCGCGTGCTCCGGGTCGGTCAGGCACTGCACCATGACCCCGGTCAGCAGCGCGATGTGCACCGATCCGAGGCTCCGTACGTCCTCCTCCGCGACCTCCTCGACCGGGACCCCGCGCAGTTGCGCGGCCACCATGCGCCGGTTGTGGCGCTGGCCCTCGGCCAGGACGGCGAGCAGCTCGGGCGAGGACTGCGCGTGCACGAAGGCCTCGACGGAGGCGGTCCAGAGCCAGCGCATCTCGCCGAAGTCCCGGATCTTGCGGTCCCAGGTGTCGGCGTAGCGCTCCCGCGCGGTGTCGCCCTGCCCGGCGAGCCGGCCCGACCCCGCGGCCCACTCGTCCATGGCCGCGAACAGCGCCTGGTTGAGCAGCACCTCGCGGGTGCCGAAGTGGTAGCCGATCGCGGCCATGCTCACCTGCGCCGCCGAGGCGATGTCGCGCACGGTCGTCCGGAGATAGCCCTTCTCCTCCAGGCAGCGCCTGGCTCCGGCCAGCAGGTCCTCGCGATTTCCCATGCCGGGATCGTAGCCGCGCCGGAGATGCGCACCCAGATTTGGGCAAGCGCGCTACACATTCGTATTGCGCGCTTGCCCAAGTCCTGGCAGGCTGAACTCAGGCCCACCGACCAGCACACACGGGGAGAGCAACGCCATGCGCCACGAGCTGAAGATCGACGACCGCACCCTGTCCTACGTGGACTTCGGCGGGCCCGGCCGCCCACTGCTCGCCCTGCACGGCGGCATGTCCGAGGGCCTCGCCTTCGCCGCGCTCGCCGAGGCCCTGGGCGACACCTGGCGGGTCATCGCCCCCGACCAGCGGGGCCACGGGGACTCCGACCGGGCCGCCGACTACGGCCGCGCGGGCTACGTCTCCGACGCCGTCGCCCTCCTCGACCACCTCGGCCTGACCGAGCCCGTCGCCCTCCTCGGCTACTCCCTCGGCGGGCTCAACGCCGTCCACCTGGCCGCCGCCCACCCCGAGCGGATCTCGGTGCTCGTCAACGCCGAGGCCGCCGTGGAGATCGACCCCGCCGACAGCGGCTGGATGGCCTTCCTCCGGGCCATGCGCTACTCCGCCCCCACCCGCGAGGAACTCCTCGAGGCGGCCGGGCCGGTGGGCGCCCAGTTCGTGGCCCAGGCCCTGCGCCCGCTGTCCGAGGGGGGCTGGCGGCTGCCGTTCCACCCGCAGGACATGCTCGACTCCGTCGAGGCCTGCCGCGGCGACCACCGGGCCGCGTGGCTCGCGAGCGACTGCCCGGCCCTGCTGATCCACGGCACGCGCAGCACCTCCCTGCCGCAGGCCCAGGCCGACGCGATGGTCACCCGGCGGCCCGGGACCTCGTACACGCCCCTGGACGGCGACCACTTCCTGCCGTTCACGCACCCCGCGGAGTTCCACGAAGCCGTCCGCGCCTTCCTGGCGGCGCACTGAGGACCCGGTCCCGGTCCCCGGGAACGCCGAAGGGGCGGCAGGCCCGTGGCCCACCGCCCCTTCTCCGCTCAGGTGTTACTTGACGACCGTGATCCGGTCCGCCGCCGGCGGGGCCAGCGGCGCGGACGCCGAGGAGTGCCCCGTCAGGTAGGCGTTGAAGATGTCCAGGTCGGACGCGCCGACCAGCTTGTTCTTGTGCTCCTTCAGGACGCCGAAGCCGTCACCGCCGCCCGCGAGGAACTCGTTCATCGCGACCCGGTAGGTACGGGCGGGGTCGATGGGCTCGCCGTTCAGCTTCACCGAGTCCACGACGATGCGGTCCGCACTCGCCTTGGTGGTGTCCAGGGTGTAGGAGAAGCCCTTGGAGATCTGCAGGATCTTCGGGTTCGCCCCGTTGACCGGGCCGCTGACCTGCTGCTGGAGCGTGGTGATCAGCTGGGCGCCGGTCAGGTCGACGACCGTCATCATGTTGGTGAACGGCTGGACCGTGTACGACTCCCCGTACGTCACCACGCCGTCGCCCTCGGCGCCGGCGGCCTTGTAGGCCAGGTCCGCGCGGATGCCGCCCGGGTTCATGATGGCGAGCTGGGCGCCGCCCTTGGCCGCCGGGGCCAGGGCCTCCAGCTGCGCGTCGGCGATCAGGTCACCGAGCGGCTTCTCGTACTCCGCCGAGCCGCGGCCCGGGATGTCGGCCGAGATGTAGCCCATCGGACGGTTCGCGATCGGCGCGGCCAGCGCGTTCCAGCGCGTGATCAGCTCGGTCAGGTCCGGGGCCTTGGGCTGGTCCCGGTTGACGACCTTCTGCACCACCAGCGGCGAGGCGACCGGCGTACGGACGATGTCCTTGGTCGCGCGGTCGTACGTCAGCGTGGTGTCCGTGAACAGCCGGCCGTACGAAGCGGCCGAGGTGACCGTGCGCGGGTTGCCCGCCGGGTCGGGGATGTTGCACGCGTACGCCTGGTGCGTGTGACCGGTGACCAGGGCGTCGACCTTCGGCGAAACGTTCTTCGCGATGTCGACGATGGCCCCGGAGATCCCGGCGCCGGCGCCCGGCACGTTGCAGTCGTAGTTGTACGCGCCGCTCGCGGGCAGGCCGCCCTCGTGGATCAGCGCCACGATCGACTTCACGCCCTGCTTGTTCAGCTCGTTGGCGTACTTGTTGATCGTCTCGACCTCGTCGCCGAACTTGAGGCCCTTGACCCCGTCGGCGGTCACGACGTCCGGCGTGCCCTCCAGGGTGACGCCGATGAAGCCGATCTTCACGTCCCCCTTCTTCCAGATGAAGGTGGGGTTCATCATCGGACGCTTGGTCTTCTCGTCCACCACGTTCGCGGCGAGGTACTTGAAGTCGGCGCCGCCGAACTCCTTGCCGTACTCGAAGCAGCCCTCGACCGGGTGGCAGCCGCCGTACTGCATGCGGCGCAGCTCGGTCTTGCCCTCGTCGAACTCGTGGTTCCCGACGCTGCTCACGTCCAGGTCGAGGTCGTTCAGCGCCTCGATGGCCGGCTCGTCGTGGAAGAGGCCCGACACCATCGGGCTGGCGCCGATCATGTCGCCGGCCGCGGCCGTGACGGAGTACCGGTGGCCCTTGCGGGCCTCGCGCAGGCCGGTGGCGAGGTACTCGACACCGCCCGCGGGTATGGCCTTGGTGGTGCCGTCGGCCTGACGCTCGGTCACGGTGCCCGAGGACCCCTGCGGGGGCTCCAGCGTGCCGTGGAGGTCGTTGAACGACAGCATCTGTACGTCGACGGTGCGGCCGTGGTCATGGCCGTACCCGTCACCACTCGCGGCTCCGGCCGGAAGGGCGGCGGCGATCATCGCACCGCCGGCCGTGGCCACGGCGAGGGCGGTGAGGGCCAACCGGCGGGTTCGGCGGTGCCGTTGTGGCGTCGCTGACATTTGTTCCCCTTTGCGGACAGCGATACATCTTGGGAGGTCTGCCGAAGCCTAGAGTCAACGCGCGTAGCGCGACAGGGGGTACCGGGTATCGAGCTGGTTACACGCAGGAGAAGGACGGCCGTCCGCGGGTCCCGCCGGGCCGCAACCCCGCCGGGCCCCCACCGTGGTCGTAGGCTCGGTTCCATGACTGACGACGCAGCAGTGGTCCTGGAGCCGGGACGGCAGATCCAGACCCTCGACGAACTGACGGACGAACAGGCCGACGCCGTTCTCGCCCTGATCGAGGACGCGGCCCGCACCGACGGCACCACCGCCGTGTCCGAGCAGGGCCGGCTCCAGCTGCGCGGCGGAGCGCGGGAGGGGATCCGTCACTTCCTCCTCACCGCCGACGGACGGCTCACCGCGTACGGGCAACTGGAGGACACCGACCCCGTGGAGGCCCCCGCCGCCGAACTCGTCGTCCACCCCGCGCTGCGCGGGCGCGGACACGGGCGGGCGCTGGGCACCGCCCTGCTGGCCGCCTCCGGCAAGCGGATCCGGGTGTGGGCGCACGGCGGCAAGTCGGCGGCCCGCCACCTCGCGCAGGTGCTCGGCCTGACCCTGTTCCGCGAACTGCGCCAGCTCCGCCGCCCGCTCGGCCCGTCCGCCGACACGGACGCGGCCCCCCTGCCGGAGGCCGTCCTGCCCGCGGGCGTGACCGTACGCACCTTCGTGCCCGGCTCGGACGACGCCGCCTGGCTGGCCGTCAACGCCGCGGCCTTCGCCCACCACCCCGAGCAGGGCTCGCTCACGCAGCGGGACCTGAACGACCGCATCGCGCAGCCCTGGTTCGACGCCAAGGGCTTCTTCCTCGCGGAGCGCGACGGCGAACTGATCGGCTTCCACTGGACGAAGGTGCACGCCGAGCAGCAGCTGGGCGAGGTCTACGTCCTCGGAGTGCGCCCCGGCTCCCAGGGCGGCGGCCTCGGCAAGGCCCTCACCGCGATCGGCCTGCGCCACCTGGCCGCGGCGGGCCTGCCCACGGCGATGCTCTACGTGGACGCCGACAACCCGGCGGCCCTGGCCGTGTACGAGGGCCTCGGCTTCTCCACCCACGAGGTGGACCTGATGTACCGCACGGAGAGCTGACCCGCACCCGGCCCGGCCCGCCGGGGGCCGGGCCGGTCGTCGCCCTCGTCCCTACTCCGCGCCCACCTTGCAGGCGGCCTCCGCGGTCCCCTTGGTCACCCCCGCGCCCTCGGTCAGACCGCTCACGCATTCGTCCTGGGCTCCGGTCACCGCGAGGAAGCAGGACGCACGGACGGACGCCGGAGCTTCGCCGCCCTTCAGCTCCCGCTCGACCTGGTTGATGCAGGCCGAGACGTCCGCGGGGGCCGCGTGGACGGCCGGGGCCGCCAGGGACACACCCCCGAGGGCGAGGCTCAGCCCGGCAAGGACACCGGCGACACGGCTCGACGTCCGCATACGACGCACCTGCTCTCCGAAACCGCCGCGCGACCCGTACCGAGGCCGAACCTGGACCCGGGACGGACCGGACCTGCCCGGACCCGAAATACCCGGACCTGAAAGCGAAGGTGCCCGGACCAGGAGCCCGGACCACGCGGGAACGGCGCCGAGCACGCGCAGCCGTCGTACGGCCGGGGCCCGATCCCCGTACCGGACCGGCTCGGCAGGACATCCCTCCCTCCTACCGACGCTAGAACACCCCCCGCCCCCACGCACCCGCTGGCACATCTCCCGCCGGCGCAGCCGCGGCTCCCCCGGTTCCCGGTCGCCACCAGGCGACCCCCGCCCGGACCCTGGAAGCCATACGCCATTAACCGGGCATTAATGCTCGGTCGCGAAGCTGACGGCATGCAGCCCCGACTCCGACTGACGGCCGACCCGTCCGACGCGCCTGTCCTCCCGCGTGCGCGGAAGAATGGAGTCATGAGCCACAAGCCCAGCGCAGCCCCCACCGAGGTCCCCAGCCAGCAGCCGCCGCAGAAGTTCGCCTCCCCGTCGGCACCATCGGCCGCGGACATCTCCGCCGCCGCGGCCGCACGCGCCGCCACGCCCGAGGCGGTCGCCGCCCGCGCGGCCACCGGCGCCCACGCCCGCCTGGGGTCCATAGCCGCCCACCGCCCGCACGTCGATCTGGAACCGGATCTCGACGCGGATCTGGACGCCTACGACGAGAAGGACACCGGTGAGCTGCCCCCGGGCCGCTTCCTCGACCGGGAGCGCAGCTGGCTCGCCTTCAACGAGCGCGTCCTGGAGCTCGCCGAGGACCCCGCCACGCCCCTCCTGGAGCGCGCGAACTTCCTGGCGATCTTCGCCAGCAACCTCGACGAGTTCTTCATGGTCCGCGTCGCCGGCCTCAAGCGCCGCATCGCGACCGGCGTCGCCACCCGTTCGGCCTCAGGCCTGCAGCCCCGTGAGGTCCTCGACCTCATCTGGACCCGCTCCCGCGAGCTCATGGCCCGCCACGCCGCCTGCTTCCAGCAGGACATCTCCCCCCAGCTCGCCGAGGAAGGCGTCCACCTCATCCGGTGGCCCGACCTCACCGAGAAGGAGCAGGCGCGCCTCTTCACCCTGTTCCGCAACCAGATCTTCCCGGTGCTCACCCCGCTGGCCGTGGACCCCGCGCACCCGTTCCCGTACATCTCCGGCCTGTCCCTGAACCTGGCCGTGGTCGTACGCAATCCCGTCAGCGGCCACCGCCACTTCGCCCGGGTCAAGGTCCCCCCGCTCCTCTCCCGCTTCCTGGAGGCCTCCCCGCAGCGCTACGTCCCGCTGGAGGACGTCATCGCCGCGCACCTGGAGGAGCTGTTCCCCGGCATGGAGGTGCTCGCGCACCACATGTTCCGCGTGACCCGCAACGAGGACCTCGAAGTCGAAGAGGACGATGCGGAGAACCTCCTCCAGGCCCTCGAGAAGGAACTGATGCGGCGCCGCTTCGGCCCGCCGGTGCGCCTGGAGGTCGAGGAGTCCATCGACCCCGGCGTCCTGGACCTGCTCGTGCAGGAGCTGAAGGTCAACCCGTCCGAGGTGTACCCGCTCCCCGGCCCCCTCGACCTGACCGCCCTCTTCGGGATCGCCTCCCTGGACCGCCCCGAGCTGAAGTTCCCGAAGTTCGTCGCCGGCACGCACCGCGACCTCGCCGAGGTCGAGTCCGCGTCCGCGCCCGACATCTTCGCCGCGCTGCGCGAACGGGACGTGCTGCTGCACCACCCGTACGACTCCTTCTCCACCTCGGTGCAGGCCTTCCTGGAGCAGGCCGCCGCCGACCCGGACGTGCTGGCGATCAAGCAGACGCTGTACCGGACCTCCGGCGACTCCCCGATCGTGGACGCCCTGATCGACGCCGCCGAATCCGGCAAGCAGGTCCTCGTACTCGTCGAGATCAAGGCCCGCTTCGACGAGCAGGCCAACATCAAGTGGGCCCGCAAGCTCGAAGAGTCCGGCTGCCACGTCGTCTACGGCCTCGTCGGCCTCAAGACCCACTGCAAGCTGTCGCTCGTCGTCCGCCAGGAGGGCGACACGCTGCGCCGCTACTCCCACGTCGGCACCGGCAACTACCACCCCAAGACGGCACGGCTCTACGAGGACCTCGGCCTGCTCACCGCCGACCCGCAGGTCGGCGCGGACCTCTCCGACCTCTTCAACCGGCTGTCCGGCTACTCGCGCCGCGAGACCTACCGCCGGCTGCTGGTGGCCCCGCGCTCGCTGCGCGACGGCCTGATCTCCCGGATCGACAAGGAGGCCGCCCACCACAAGGCGGGCCGCCCCGCGTACGTCCGGCTCAAGATGAACTCCATCGTCGACGAGGCACTCATCGACTCCCTCTACCGGGCCTCGCAGGCGGGCGTGCCCATCGACATCTGGGTCCGCGGCATCTGCGCGATCCGCCCCGGTGTCCCCGGGCTCTCGGACAACATCCGGGTCCGCTCGATCCTCGGCCGCTTCCTGGAGCACTCCCGGGTCTTCGCCTTCGGCAACGGCGGCGAACCCGAGGTGTACATAGGCAGCGCCGACATGATGCACCGCAACCTCGACCGCCGTATCGAGGCACTGGTCAGGGTCGCCGACCCGGCCCACCGCGCGGCACTGGACCGGCTGCTGGAAACCGGAATGTCCGACGAAACCAGCTCCTGGCACCTGGGCCCGGACGGCGAATGGACCCGGCACAGCACGGACAGCGAGGGCCAGCCGCTGCGGCACGTTCAGGAGATGCTCATTGACGCCCGGAGGCGCCGGCGTGGCTCAGCCAAACCATGACCTGACCGCGACGACGGCAGGCACCGTGCTCGGTACGTACCTGCGTGCGCAGGCCACCGCATTCCTGCGGGGCCTGCGCCTGCACGAGGAGGGTTCCGCGAACGGCAGCGCCGAGGGCGGTGAGGCGGCGCGCAGCCTGCGGGGGGCTGCGCGCCGGATCTCCTGTTCCCTGTCCACGTTCAGGGCGGTGGCCGATTCCTCCTGGGCGGATTCGCTGCGCACCGAACTGGTCTGGCTGTCGGCGACCCTGGCCGACGAACACGCGTACGCGGCCCGGCTGCTGCGGCTGATGGACGCCCTGCAGCGGCTGTCGGGGAGCCCCGAGGTACCGGCCCCCCGGGGCACGGCGGGCGCGCTGACCGTGGGCTCCGCCCGCGCGGGCGCCCTGCTGGAGCGCCAGCTCACCCTGGCCCGCACCCGGGCCCACTCCGCGACCCTGCACGCGCTGGGTTCCTCCCGCTTCCACGCCGTCGCGGACGCGGTGGCGGTGCTGGCCTCCGAGGTCCCGCTGGACCCCGTGGCGGCCCGGGGCCGGGTGGACGACGTCCTGGTCCCCCTCGCAGAGGTGGCTCATTCCCGCCTGTCCACGGCGGTGCACGCCCTGCCGGCCCCCTCGCCCTCGCACCCGTACGACGCGGACCACGACAGCGCGTGGAACGAGGTACGCCGCCTGCTGCGCGTCCACCGCTACGCCCAGGAGGCCCTCGGCGGCGACGTGGCCCGCCTGACGGTCGCGGGCGAGGCCCTGACCCGCCACCGGGACGCCGCGGAAGCCGCCGCCGCCTCGGCCACGGCGGCCCGCACCCCCCGCATCGCCCCGGCAACGGCCTACGCCCTGGGCGTCCTGCACGCGGACCAGCGCCACGAGGTCGAAGCCTCCCGCACCACCTTCCAGCACATCTGGCAGCCTGCCGATTCCAGCCACGCCGTCGTGTGACCGCACCCCGCCGCACCCCGCCGCACGGGCGTGCAACTCCCCCGGCCGCATCCAGACCCGCCGGCGTCGGGGTCGGCCCCTTCCCGTTCCGCCGAGGTGTGCGGTGCCCCCGGCAGCGGCACCGCACCCGCGGGTCACGCACCGGTAACGGCGGGATAACAGGAGATGACCTCCACTTCCGGCGAAGCCCCGTCGCACCACCCCGTCCGCCACGGTTCACCATCCGTTCACTTACCCCGGTCGGCCGCTTCACCTGATCTGCCTAACTTCGGAGATGCAAGGAGCGAGTCGCCGCGAAGCCGGACGATTCCTCCGGGCAACCGACGTAGTCCTCTTCGCACGCCGCCCCGATACAGAAAGCGGCCGGCGGCTTCTGGAAGGAAACACCCGAAAGTGAAGCTTCAGCGCAAGAACATGCTTCGTGCCTCCGCCCTCGGGGCGCTCGTCGTGTCCGGCGCCCTGGTCCTCACGGCGTGCGGCTCGGACGACAACACCAAGACCGACGCCGGCGCCTCGGGCAAGCCTTCCGCCGCCGTCGGCGACATCAAGTGCGGCGACGCCAAGGGCAAGCTCCTCGCCTCGGGTTCCTCCGCGCAGAAGAACGCGGTCGACCTGTGGGTGAAGGCGTACATGGCCGCCTGCCCCGGCATCGAGGTCAACTACAAGTCCTCCTCCTCCGGTGAGGGCATCGTCGCCTTCAACCAGGGCACCGTCGGCTTCGCCGGTTCGGACTCCGCGCTGAAGCCCGACGCCGTCGAGGAGTCGAAGAAGATCTGCACCGGCGGTCAGGGCATCGACCTGCCGATGGTCGGCGGCCCCATCGCCATCGGCTTCAACGTCGCCGGCGTGGACAAGCTGGTCCTGGACGCCCCCACCCTCGCCGCGATCTTCAACGACAAGATCAAGAAGTGGGACGACGAGGCGATCAAGAAGCTGAACCCGGGCGTCACGCTTCCCTCCACCGCGATCCAGGCCTTCCACCGCTCCGAGGACTCGGGCACCACCGAGAACCTGGGCAAGTACCTCAAGGCCGCCGCTCCCGAGGCGTGGACCTACGAAGCCGCGAAGAAGTGGCCGGCCCCGGGTGGCCAGGCCGCCTCCGGCTCCGCCGGTGTCGCCTCGCAGGTCAAGGCCGTCGACGGCGCGATCGGCTACTTCGAGCTCTCCTACGCCTCCTCGCAGAGCATCAAGACCGTGGACGTCGCCACCGGCGCCGCTGCCCCGGTCAAGGCCACCGGCGAGAACGCCTCCAAGGCCATCGCCGCCGCCAAGATCGCCGGCACCGGCGACGACCTGGCGCTGAAGCTCGACTACGCCACCAAGGCCGAGGGTGCGTACCCGATCGTCCTGGTGACCTACGAGGTCGTCTGCGACAAGGGCAACAAGGCCGAGACCCTCCCGGCCGTGAAGTCCTTCCTGAACTACACCGCGTCCGACGCGGGCCAGAAGATCCTCCTCGAGAACGGCTACGCGCCGATCCCGGCCGAGATCAACGCCAAGGTCCGCGAAGTCCTCGCGAAGATCGCCTAATCAAGACCCCCGGACCACCGGTCCGCTCCCCCCGTCCGGGGGGCGGACCGGCCCCGGGGACCCTCCCCTCCACCCAGGGGATCCGGTGCACCGCCGCCAGGGGGCCTGCCCCCATCCAGACCGGAAAGATCATGGCTTCCATCACACCCACCCAGATAGACACGGCTCCGCCTGTCTCCAAGAGCGGAAGGTCCACCGGCCGCGCCGGTGACAAGATCTTCGCGGGCCTCTCCAAGGGCTCCGGCATCCTGCTCCTGGTGATCATGGCGTCGATCGCCATCTTCCTCACCTACCGCGCTTCGATCGCTCTGGCCGACAACGAGGGCAACTTCCTCACCACGTTCGACTGGAACGCGTCGGCCAAGCCCCCCGTCTTCGGCATCGCCGTCCTGCTCTTCGGCACCGTCGTCAGCTCGATCATCGCGATGCTCATCGCGGTTCCGATCGCCGTCGGCATCGCCCTCTTCATCTCGCACTACGCGCCGCGCAAGCTGGCCGCGCCCCTCGCCTACGTGGTCGACCTGCTGGCCGCCGTGCCGTCGATCATCTACGGCATCTGGGGCGCCCTCTTCCTCGTCCCGTACCTCGGCGGCCTGAACATGTGGCTCGACGAGTACATGGGCTGGACCTACGTCTTCGACAAGACCCAGGTCGGCGTCGCGCGCTCGCTCTTCACCGTCGGCATCCTGCTCGCGATCATGATCCTGCCGATCGTGACCAGCGTCAGCCGCGAGGTCTTCCTCCAGGTCCCGCGCATGAACGAGGAGGCCGCACTGGCCCTCGGCGCGACCCGCTGGGAAGTCATCCGGCTGTCGGTCCTGCCCTTCGGCCGCTCCGGAGTCATCTCCGCCTCGATGCTCGGCCTCGGCCGCGCGCTCGGCGAGACCATGGCCGTCGCGACCGTCCTCTCCCCGAGCTTCCTGATCTCCGGCCACATCCTGGACCCGGGCGGCGGCACGTTCGCGCAGAACATCGCCGCGAAGTTCGACGAGGCCAACGAGTTCGGCCGCGACGCCCTGATCGCCTCCGGTCTCGTGCTCTTCCTGCTCACCCTGCTGGTCAACGGCGCCGCCCGGCTGATCATCGCCCGTCGCAAGGACTTCTCGGGGGCGAACGCCTGATGAGCCACGCACTCCAGGACCAGCGCCCCTCCCGGGCCACCCGGTCCGTCGCCCCCGGCAGCCTGACGCAGGGCCACCTGCCCCGCTGGGCCCCGGCCGGCATCGCCGTCGCCTCGGTCGCCCTCGGCTCCGGCATCGGCACCGTCTTCGACCTCGACAGCAAGATCCAGTGGGGTCTGCTCGCAGCCGTCCTCTTCGTGGTCATCACGTACACGGCCAGCTCGATCGTCGAGAACCGCCGCCAGGCCAAGGACCGGGTCGCGACCTCCGTCGTCTGGGTCTGCTTCGTCCTCGCCCTCGTCCCGCTGCTCTCGCTGCTGTGGACGACCATCAGCCGCGGCATGAAGGTCCTCGACGGGGACTTCCTCGGCCACTCGATGAACGGCGTGACCAGCTTCGAGGCCGGCGGCGGCGTCTACCACGCCCTCCTCGGCACCATCGAGCAGGTCGCCCTCGCCACCGCGATCTCGGCCCCCATCGGCCTGCTGACCGCCGTCTACCTGGTCGAGTACGGCAAGGGCTCGCTCGCCAAGGCCGTCACCTTCTTCGTCGACGTCATGACCGGCATCCCCTCCATCGTCGCGGGTCTGTTCATCCTGACGACGTGGAACCTGATGCTCGGCTTCGGCCCCTCCGGCTTCGCCGGCGCGATGGCCCTGTCGATCCTGATGATGCCCGTCGTGGTCCGCTCCACCGAGGAGATGCTCAAGCTCGTCCCCAACGAGCTGCGCGAGGCCGCCCTGGCCCTCGGCGTGCCGAAGTGGCGCGTGATCCTCAAGGTCGTGCTCCCCACCGCCATCGGCGGCATCGCCACCGGCGTGATGCTGGCCGTCGCCCGCATCGCGGGTGAGACCGCACCGATCATGCTGCTGGTCTTCGGCACCCAGCTGATCAACAACAACCCCTTCGAAGGCGCCCAGTCCTCGCTCCCCCTGTACATCTGGGAGCAGTACAAGGTCGGCAGTGAAGCCTCCTACGACCGGGCATGGGCCGCAGCGCTCGTCCTGATCGCCTTCGTCATGATCCTCAATCTGGTGGCTCGCGGCATCGCCCGCTGGAAGGCCCCCAAGACCGGTCGCTGACGCGACCACTGAAAGCGAAGTGACCACCATGGCGAAGCGAATCGACGTCAGCGGACTGTCCGCCTTCTACGGCAACCACAAGGCCATCGACGACATCTCGATGACCGTGGAACCCCGCTCCGTGACGGCCTTCATCGGCCCCTCCGGCTGCGGCAAGTCCACCTTCCTGCGCACCCTGAACCGCATGCACGAGGTCACCCCCGGCGGCCGCGTCGAGGGCAAGGTGCTGCTGGACGACGAGAACCTGTACGGCCCCGGCGTGGACCCGGTCGCGGTCCGCCGCACGGTCGGCATGGTCTTCCAGCGCCCGAACCCCTTCCCCACCATGTCGATCTTCGACAACGTGGCGGCGGGCCTGCGGCTCAACGGCTCCTTCAAGAAGTCCGAGCTCACGGACATCGTGGAGAAGTCCCTCCAGGGCGCCAACCTCTGGAACGAGGTCAAGGACCGCCTGAACAAGCCCGGCTCCGGCCTCTCCGGCGGCCAGCAGCAGCGCCTGTGCATCGCCCGCGCCATCGCGGTCGAGCCCCAGGTCCTGCTGATGGACGAGCCCTGCTCGGCCCTCGACCCGATCTCCACCCTCGCCATCGAGGACCTGATCGGCGAGCTCAAGGAGCGCTTCACGATCGTCATCGTGACGCACAACATGCAGCAGGCGGCGCGCGTCTCCGACCGCACGGCCTTCTTCAACCTCTCCGCGGTCGGCCAGCCCGGAAAGCTCGTCGAGATCGACGACACGGACCGGATCTTCTCGAACCCGTCCGTCCAGGCGACTGAGGACTACATCTCGGGCCGCTTCGGCTAGACCCTGGATGTGATTAAGCGTCCTGCGGTGCTGCATGGCGGTGCCACCGCAAGGCGAAAGGGCCGGTTCCCCCTGGGTGGGGGGAACCGGCCCGCTTCTTTTCCTGCTGCTTCTCTGCTGCTTTTCCTGCTTCTTGCCTACGACTCGTGCGGTCACACGAAGGCGAGGTTGACCACCCAGAAGCTGAGGGCGGCGACCAGCGCCGCGGCCGGCATGGTGATGAACCAGCCCAGGATGATGTTCTTGGCGACGCCCCAGCGGACCGCGTTCACCCGCTTGGTCGCGCCCACACCCATGATCGCCGAGGTGATCACGTGGGTGGTGGAGATCGGCGCGTGGAAGAGGAACGCCGAGCCGAACATGATCGAGGCGCCGGTGGTCTCCGCAGCGAAGCCCTGCGGCGGGTCCAGCTCGATGATCTTGCGGCCGAGGGTGCGCATGATGCGCCAGCCGCCCGCGTACGTACCCAGCGAGAGCATCACGGCACACGCGATCTTGACCCACACCGGGATCGAGTCGCCCGCGTTCTGCACGTCGGCGATGACCAGGGCCATCATCACGATGCCCATCGTCTTCTGCGCGTCCTGCAGACCGTGGCCGAGCGCCATGCCGGCCGCCGAGACCGTCTGCGCGATGCGGAAACCGCGCTTGGCCTTGTGCGGGTTGGCACGGCGGAACATCCACATGATGGCGACCATCACCAGGTAACCGACCACGAGGCCGACCACCGGCGAGATGAACATCGGGATGACGACCTTGTCGACCACGCCCGACCAGAGCACCTCGGTGCCGCCCGCCAGCGCCGCGCCCACCATGCCGCCGAACAGCGCGTGCGAGGAGGACGAGGGCAGGCCGAAGTACCAGGTGATCAGGTTCCACACGATCGCGCCGACGAGCGCCGCGAAGAGGATCCACATGCCCCGGTTGCCGTGGGGCGTCTCGATCAGGCCCTCGCTCACCGTCTTGGCGACCCCGCTGCCGAGGAAGGCACCGGCGAGGTTCATGACCGCGGCCATCGCGAGCGCGGCACGCGGGGTCAGCGCACGGGTCGAGACCGAGGTCGCGATCGCGTTCGCGGAGTCGTGAAAACCATTCGTATACGTAAAGCCGAGCGCGACACCGATGGTCACGATCAGAGCGAAGGTGTCCACGAGGTTCAGGACTCCTTGACCGCGATGGTCTCCACCGTGTTCGCGACGTGCTCGAACGCGTCGGCCGCCTCTTCGAGCACGTCGACGATCTGCTTGAGCTTCAGCACCTCGATGGCGTCGTACTTGCCGTTGAAGAGCTGGGCGAGCAGCTTGCGGTGGATCTGGTCGGCCTGGTTCTCGAGGCGGTTGACCTCGATCCAGTACTCGGTCAGGTTCTCCATCGTGCGCAGGTGGGGCATGGCTTCGGCGGTCAGCTCGGCCGCGCGCGCCAGTACCTCGATCTGCTGCTCGACGCCCTTGGGCAGTTCCTCCACGTTGTAGAGGACGACCAGGTCGACCGCCTCCTCCATGAAGTCCATGATGTCGTCGAGGCAGGACGCCAGGTTGTAGATGTCCTCGCGGTCGAACGGCGTAATGAAGGAGGAGTTGAGCTGGTGGAAGATCGCGTGGGTCGCGTCGTCTCCCGCGTGCTCCGCTGCCCGCATCCGCTCCGCGATCTCGGCTCGGGCGGAGGAGTCCGCTCCGAGCAGTTCCATGAGGAGCTTGGAGCCCGTGACGATGTTGTCCGCGGATGCGGCGAACATGTCGTAGAAGCTCGTCTCCCTGGGGGTCAGACGAAATCGCACGTGAGGTCCTCGGGGTGCATTGGATTCGGTCAGGCTGATGCTAGGCGCATCCCCCGGCCACGGCTAACCGGCCGTTCCCCAGTGTCCTCCATCAGGCAGAGTGAGGACCACGAGCCCCTGCCCCTTCGGCCGGGGGCCGGTACCCTATACCCATGAGGGGTATAGGTCCCCCATTCCGGACCACGGGAGGACGCATGACTGCCATCCAGGCGGAGGGCTCCGGAGCCACCACGGGCGCGGATTCGACCACGGCCGCCGGCGCGGTGCACGGCTACCACCACCAGAAGGACGAGCACCTCAAGCGCCTGCGCCGGATCGAGGGCCAGATCCGGGGCCTCCAGCGCCTCGTCGACGAGGACGTCTACTGCATCGACATACTCACCCAGGTCTCGGCCAGCACGAAGGCGCTCCAGTCCTTCGCGCTCCAGCTACTGGAGGAGCACTTGCGGCACTGCGTCGCCGACGCGGCCCTCAAGGGCGGGGGAGAGATCGACGCCAAGGTCGAGGAAGCGACGAAGGCGATCGCCCGACTGCTGCGCACCTGACCCACCGCACGAGGGGCGGGCCCGGGGAGCGGGGGTCAGCCGGAGCACACGCCCATGAGCACCTCGTCGATCCGGTCCTGGCTGAGCCTCTCCTCGGCCACGGCCGACGCCGCGATGATCAACTCTCCGCACAGCTCGATCTCGGCGAGCGCCACGAGGTCCTGCACCGTCGAACCGCCTGCGGGAGTCACGCGTGTCACCTCAATCTGCCGTCGTCCGGTCGCCGGCGCTCGGCTTCTCAGCGTAGGGAGCGCACGGCTCGGCGCGCATGACACCGATGGACCATTTCCGGCCCCCCCCACAGTGGACGGGCGGCCGGCCGTGGCCCGATCGCGCCGCCCCCGGGGGCTCCGGCCGGCTAATCGGCGATCTTCCCGGCGTAGATGTCGCCTTCGGCCGGCAGCACGACGGTGACCGGGGTCCCGAAGCCGTAGAGCAGCGTGGTGGAAGACACATCGATCACGCCGTTGTTGACGTAGCTGAAGCGGTGGCTGACCTTCCGCAGGAGGCCCTCGGAGTCCAGGTAGGCGTCGAACGGCACCGCGTCCTTGCTGAACCCTTTCGCCGCCGCCTCCAGCGCCCCCTTCACCGCCGGCGAGGCCTGCGCCGCGGCCCGCGCGATGTCGGTCGTCCCCCGGTAGTGGCGCACCTTGGTCCCGGCCACCTCGGTCTCGCCCACGTACGTCACCTCCTGCGCCCCGCGCAGCAGCTCGGCCGCGGCCATCGGATCGGTGGCCCCGCCGGTGACGAGGTTCCCGTCGGCGAGGGCCGTCGTGTCGATGCGGACCCACTTGTCGTCGGGGACGCCCGCGCCCCGGTTCTTCATGTACAGCGCGCCGGGCACCAGCAGCTCGGTGATGGGCCGGTGCTCGGCCTTGCCCTTGGCGTCGTCGGGGAGCATGACCAGCAGCTGCCCCATGCGGTTCTTGAAGTCGACCCCGCCCTCGCCCCGGATCGTGACCCGGGTGCCGCCCGTCGCCATCTCCATGGCCGTACGGGCCTGCGCGCTCCCGGCCCTCCGGAGCACGTCGGCGGCTCCGCGAACCGTCGCCGCCGGGTCGTCGGCGGGCCGGGCGTCGTCGCCCGCGACGGCGTCGCCACCGCACCCGCTCAACGCCGCCACCGTCAGGGCCAGGCCGACCGCGACCGCAGCCCGACCCGCGCGACCCCGCCTCCGCCTGTGCTGGTGCACCACCATCGCCTGCCAACCCCCAACGCGTGACCGCTGTTTGCCCGAGGCCCACCCGCTCCGCTTAACGAGGTCCCGGGCCTCCCGTCACGGCCGCGCCCTCCTCGCGCCGGGCCAGTGCCCCACCCGCCCCCGGCCCGGTACCTTGGTGGAGTGGAACCGCACACCGAAGCGACTCTCGTCCCTCCGCTTGCCGCAGTGCCGCTGCCCCGCGACCCTGGTCACGGCACCGTCCCGGCGCCGACACCATCCACCGATCACGCCACGAGCACCTCTGAACGGGGCTCCTTCAGCCTGGCCGCCTGTACGTGCGGCTGGCGCGGCCCGGCCCGCCGCTCCCGCGACCTGGCCCGCAAGGACGCCGCCGGCCACGCCCCGGAGTAGCCCGATCGGACGGCCCGGCTGGCCGACGCGCCCGGGAGCGGTTGCCCTTGTCTCATGCCCGGACCCGCGCCACGACTCGCCGCCCTCACCTGGGCCCTGCTGATCGCGTTCGTCCCCGTCACCCCGGCCCGGGCCAGCCCCGTGGGTACGGCCGACGGGCCCGGCGACGTCGCCCTGGCCATCGGTGTCACCACCGCCGCGGCCACCGCGACCGGCCTGTGGCTGCGCTCCCGCTACCGGCGCTCCGAGGCGGAGGCCGACGCCACCGACCACGGCGGCGAACCGTGACCCCGCCCCCGAACCCGCCCCCGCGCCCCCGCCCGGCCGCCGTCCGCGTCTGCTTCGGGGCCGCGGCCCTGTGCCTGCTGGCGGCCGTGGCACTGAGCGTCTGGAACGCGTACGGCATCGGCTGACGCTCCGGACACCGCCCGGAGCGCCGCCTCAGGCGCCTCAGCCTTCTCAGCCGCCTCAGGCAGCGAGGTCGTTCTCGTGCCCGCGCCCCGCCGGCTCCGTCGCCGCGAGGTCCACCGGCCGGGCCACCACGCGGTCGCGCGCCCGGACCAGGACGCCCAGCCGCGGGGACCGGGCCACCATCCGCACCAGCGGGGTCAGCAGCGCCATCGCGAGCGGCGCGAGCAGCAGCACCACCGCGGTGCCCAGGGCGAGCCCGCCGATGACGTCGGTCGGATAGTGCAGGCCCATGTAGACCCGCGTGAACCCCTCCGCCAGGGCCAGCCCGATTCCGATGAAGCCGAACTTGCGGTGGGCGACGAACAGGCCGACGCCGAGCGCCATCGCGAGCGTGGCGTGGTCGCTGACGAAGGAGAAGGCGCTGTGGCCGATCCCGGCGCCGGGCTCCAGCACCTCGACCCCGCCGTGCTGCGCGGCCGGCCGCGGCCGGCCCACGAACTCCCGCAGCGGGACGTTCAGGAGCAGCGCGGCCCCGGCGGCGAGCGGGGCCCACACGAGCGCCGCGAAGGACTCGACGGCGGCGGCCTCTTCCTGCCGGCGCGCTCCGCGCCAGCACCACAGCACCAGGAGGACGAGGGCCAGCAGGATCCCGTACTCGCCGAGGAGCGCGACCGTCCGGTCCAGCCAGCCCGGGGCCTGCCGTGCCAGTCCGTTGATCTCGTACAGCAGGCTTACATCCACGTTCGGCCCACCTGTTGTGAGTCCAGCCATGGTGATGCGGCCCCTTGCCCTTGCCTTGGTACCCGTACGGCCGCACGCCGATGTGCGGCCCTTCGCCCCCCGGTGATCAATCCGGCGCTTCCGCTCGTCCTGCCCCCAGTGACCATGGAACGCCCGTTCTGGCGGCTACGTTCCACTCTCCACCGAATGATCACCCCAACGTTATCGAAGAGTGACTCATCGTTGCAGCTCAGGGCCTTCGGTTCACGCTGTGTTGCCGACGCCCTCGCGCCGCGGCAGGGCCTCCGCGCCGTCCTTCGTCACGCGCGTCGCACCGAAGTAGTCGGGCGTGTCGATCTTGTCGAAGCGGATCACGGCTCCAGTGAAGGGGGCGTTGATCATGTACCCGCCGCCCACGTAGAGCCCGACGTGCCGGATCTCCCGGGAGTTCGTCAGATCGTCGGAGAAGAACACCAGGTCCCCCGGCAGCAGTTCGGCGCGCGAGGGATGCGGACCGGCGTTGTACTGGTCGTTCGCCACGCGCGGCAGGTCCACCCCCACCGACTCGTACGCGGCCTTGGTCAGCCCCGAGCAGTCGAACCGCCCGCCCTGCTCGGGCGTCCCGTTGCCGCCCCACAAGTAGGGGGTGCCCAGCTGCTTCTGCGCGAAGTAGATGGCCCCGGCGGCCTGCTGCGAGGGCGCGACCCGCCCGATGGGGGCCTCGAAGCTCTTGGCGAGGGTCGTGATGGTCTTCACGTACCCCTGGGTCTCCCGGTACGGCGGGACGCCCCCGTACTTCTGCACCGCGCCCGGGCCCGCGTTGTAGGCGGCCAGCATGTTCGAGACGGCGTCCCCGGGCACCTTGCCCACCTGCCGCGCCAGCACGCAGTCGTACGAAGCCGCCGACGGGATCGCGTCGTTCGGATCCCAGATGTCACGGTCCCCGTCGCCGTCCCCGTCGATGCCCTGCGTCGCCCACGTCCCCGGGATGAACTGCGCGATGCCCTTCGCGTCCGCCGGGCTCACCGCGCCCGGGTTCCAGCCGCTCTCCGAGTAGAGCTGGGCCGCCAGCACCGCCGGGCTGAGCGTCGGGCAGAGGTTGCCCCACTTCTGCACGAGGGACTGGTACTTCCCCGGCACGGCCCCCTTCGCGAGCCCACCGGCCCGCCCGCCGGCGCCGGAGATGCCCGCGGCCGCCGAGTACGTACCGACCACGAGCAGGGCGAGAAAGCACAGGCACGCCCCGAAGCTGATTCCACCGACGACCCAGAGTCTGCGCACCCGCCAACCTTCCCCCATCGAACGGCTTTTCCCGGGGCTCCCGCCACCCCGTGTCGAATCATCCCGCCGGGGAAGCGGCACAGGAACCGTCGCATCCCCGGCACTTGGAGCACAGACCCCGGCGGACGGGTGAACTCATAGGACGATACGAAGTATTTGGACCCCTGTCCCCTACCCCCTCGGCGCGACGAACAGACTCTGTGCGCTCCGCCCGATCGGCCCCTTCTCGTCGTGCAGCCGCGCGTCCGCCAGCCCGATGCCCGCCGCGTCCACGCTCGTACGGGCCTCCACGGACACCCATTCACCGGCCGGATGGCGGTGCAGGTGCACGGTGAGGTCCCCGTTGACGAAGAGGTACCGCCCGAAGTCCACGACCGAGCTGATCCCGTTGCCCGAGTCCGCCGCGACCAGCACCCGGTCCAGGGGCCGGGGCTCCTCACCGGCGACGAGCGGCACCCTCATCCGCATCCAGCAGGTCCCGGGACCGAGCTCGACGAACGCACCCCGCGTGAAGCGGGTCTCCATCGCCGAGTGGTACCCCTGCTCCCACGGCACCGGGAAGAACGGCGTCGGCCCCACCTCCCCCGGCGGCGGCAGCTCCGGCCCGGGCACGACGGACGGCACGGACTCCCCCGCCACCCGGATCCGCAGCGCCCGCGCCAGCATCACGGGCGCGGCCCCGGCGGGAGCGAGCGCGGCCTCGACCACCTCGGTCCCGCGGCCGGCCCGCAGCACACTGGTCGTCAGCTCCAGCGGGCCGATCGGCACCGGGCGCAGGATCTCGTAGGTGATCCGGGCGATCCGCATGTCGTCCCGGCCGCCCGGCCGTTCCTCGACGGCCCGCCCGAGCAGCGCGGCCGGCGGGCCGGCGTGCTGCGATCCGGGGTCCCACGGGCCGCGCGTGTAACCGCTCGACAGGAACCGCCCCGCGTCGACCCGCTCGTAGAACGCGTCCACATCACTGACGCCACTGACATCGCTCTCGGCACCCATGGCCGCCACGCTACCGACTGGTAATCGACGACCGCCAGCCCCACCGGCCGGCGGAGCCCGAAAGCTCAGCGGGCGAAGCCCAGCCCCACCCCGAGCCCCACCAGGACCGAACCGATGGCCCGGTTCAGCGCCTTCTGCGCCTTCAACATCCGATCGCGCAGCCGGGAATTGGAGAAGAACAGCGCGACCGCCCCGAACCAGCCCAGGTGCGCCGCCGACATGAACAGCCCGTACCCGGCCTGCTGCCACACCGGGGTCCCCGGCCCGACCACCTGCGTGAAGGTGGACACGACGAACAGCGTGGTCTTCGGGTTGAGCACGTTGGTCAGGAAGCCGCTCCTGAGCGCCCCGAACGGCGTCAGCCCGCCCTTCTCCTCCAGGTCCACGGCCACCTCGGTCCGCGCCCGGAAGGTCCGTATCCCGATCCACACCAGGTACGCGGCGCCCGCGAGCTTGATCACCGTGAACAGCTCGGCGGAGGAGGCGATCAGCAGACCGACCCCGAGCATCGTGTAGGAGACGTGGACCAGCACCCCGGCCGCGACCCCGGCGGCCGCGAACAGGCCCGTGGGCCGCCCGTAGAGGTAGCTGTTGCGGACGACCATGGCGAAATCCGCACCGGGACTGATGACGGCGAGGAAGGTGATGACGGCTACTGCGATCACTTCGGTCATACGACGATGCTCGCCGGACCCTCCCACGACGATCAAGGGCTTTCCGCATCCCGGCCGCCCGACGACCAGGCAACTCCCCCACGGGGAGACAATGGGGACGTGCCCAAGCCTCCCTCCACCGCCCCCGCCACCGGCCCCGCCGCCCCCGCCCCGCTGCCCCTCCTGCAAGCGGACTGCAGCAACTGCTTCGCGCTCTGCTGCGTGGCCCTGCCCTTCGCCAAGTCCACCGACTTCGCCGCGAACAAGCCCGCCGGCACCCCCTGCAAGAACCTCGGCCAGGACTTCCGCTGCGGCATCCACACCCGCCTGCGCGACAAGGGCTTCCCGGGCTGCACCGTCTTCGACTGCTTCGGCGCCGGCCAGCAGGTCTCCCAGATCACCTTCGGCGGCCTCGACTGGCGCTCCCACCCCGCCACCGCCGGAACGATGTTCACCGTCTTCCCCGTGATGCGGAACCTGCACGAGCTGCTCTTCTACCTCGCCGAAGCCCTCACCCTCCCCGCCGCCCGCCCCCTCCACGCGCAGCTGCGCACCGCCCTGGCCGACACCACCCGGTGGACCGGGGCGACCCCGGAGGCCCTCGCGGAGTTCGACATCACCCCGCTGCGCCAGGAGGTGAACACCCTCCTCCTCAAAACCAGCGAGCTCGTACGGGCCAAGGTGGCGGGCCGCAAGAAGAACCACCGCGGCGCCGACCTGATGGGCGCCCGCCTCCCCGGCGCGGACCTGCGCGGCGCGAACCTCCGCGGCGCCTACCTGATCGCCGCCGACCTCAGCGGCGCAGACCTGCGCACGGCCGACCTCATCGGCGCGGACTTCCGCGACACCGACCTGCGCGACGCAGACCTCACGGACGCCCTCTTCCTCACCCAGCCCCAGCTGAACGCCGCCCGGGGCAACACCGCGACCCGCATCCCGCGCTCCCTCACGCGCCCCGCGCACTGGCTGGAGGACCACCCGGGCCCCTGACGGCGCACACCGCACACCGGTGCGCCCCCGACGCCTCCACACGCCCCTCCATGAGGGTCACCCTCCGCAACCAACCCCATACGGTGGGCCGGAGACACCCACGCCCGACCCACGCCCCGTTGCGCCAAACGGCGCGGCCCGATCCGAGCCACCACCGCACCGAGACGACAATCATTGCCCGCGGTCACCACGCGTGATACACAGAGTGACGATACGTTCTTTCCCCCACACGCCGCCCGACCCCAGGTCAGGACATACGGACGGCACCCGGAGCCACGGATCGGGTAAAGAGAGCAGTCAAGTCGACATCCGACGGCGGTTTCATCAGGGAAGATAGGGCGTGACCCCTGCCGTCCGGGCACGGGCTACCGGAACTACCCATACAGGGGCGGTGAGTTACATGATCCTGGCAGCCGAAAAGGGCGACATCACCACCATCATCGGCGGAATCGCCCCGAACTGGGGGCCGTTCGGCAGTCTCGGCAACGAAGCGAAGGTCATGATCGAGGTGGTCATGGCCGTGGCGATCCTGCTCTGCCTGGGCATCGCCATCTGGGGCGCGGCCAAGCAACGCATCGGAGCCACCGCACTGCGCGACACCTTCAGCGCGGAACAGGGCAAGGGCCTCATCGTGGCCGGCCTGACGGGCGTCTTCATCATCGGGTCACTGGGCACCCTCTTCACGATCGTCTACGGAATGGCCGTCTAGCCCGAGCCCTGATGAGGACTCACCACACCGCGCCTGCGCGGATACCAGCGCTACCGTCGTACGACGCGGAGGGGGCGAACACCGAATGAGCACCGACGACCAATACGGTGGCGGCGAGGTCGGCGGCACCGGCCAGACCCGTACCCGCTTCCCGGAGCCCTCGGACCCGTACGCCCCACCCCGGCGCACCTCCCGAGGCCTCATCACCGTCGTCGGCGTGGTGGTCCTCCTCATCGCAGCCATCGCCTTCGCCAACCAGTCCCGCACCCCGGAAGCCCCCCCGACCGCGGACAAGGCCCCCACCACCAACCCAACGGCAGCCACGGGCATCCCCCCGGTCGACGGCAAGTCCGCAGGCATCCCGAAGGGCTTCGCCCAAACCGAACAGGGCGCCCAGTCCGCAGCGGCCAACTACGCGGTGGCACTCGGCTCTGACGGCATGTTCAATTCCACGCGAAGGAAGGCCATCGTGCAGGCCGTGTACCTGCCGGACGTGGCCACCGCCCGCCAAGGGGACCTGGACCGCGTCTACACGGACCCCGAGTTCCTTTCCCGTATCGGCCTCGATGCCACCGGCAAGGCCCCCAAGGGCCTGACCTTCATCTCCCGGACCAACCCGGTGGGAACCAAGGCGGAGCGCTTCAGCGCGGAGAGCGCGAGCGTGTCCGTCTGGTACTCGACGCTGTTCGGACTCGCCGGGGAAGGGTCCAAGAACCCCGTCGCCGAGAGCTGGTACACGAACACCTTCGACCTGCGCTGGAGCGGCGAGGAGTGGCGCATCTCCAGCTTCACGCAGAAGGACGGCCCGGCCCCCGTGGGCCGCGACCAAACGGCAGCTACGGCCGAAGAGATGGCCGCAGCCGTATCTCAGTTCGGGGGACTCACCTATGCACGCTAGCCGTCGCGGCTTGTCCTTCATGGCCATCGCCACGGCCGTGCAGACCTCTGCCGTCCTGCTGGCCGCCCGCGCCGCAGCCGCACCGAGTCCCACGCCCACCCCTGGCGTGCTGCCGAGCAACGACCCCTGCGACCTGATTCGCGGCCCGGCCAAGGACTACTGCGAACGCGGCGACTCCACCCTGCCCGCCCCCGGCGCAGGCCTCGCCCCCAGCGACCCCACAGACGCGCTGAACCCCCTCTCCTCCCTCGCAAAGGGCTGCGCCGACGCCGCAGCCTGGATCGTCGGCGAACTCAGCAAAGCGGTCAACGGCACCGCCAACGTCGACTTCACCAACGGCACCTTCCTCAAGCAGTACGCCATCGTCTTCGCCGCCTCCACCATCCTCACGCTCATCCTCTGGCTCTTCGCCGTCGCCAAACGAGCCATCCGAGGCGTCCCCTTCACCACCGCCATGTCCGAAGCCATCGGCTTCCTCTGGCTCACCGTCCTCGCCTCCGCCTTCACCCCCCTCATCCTCTACACCGTCGTCTCCGCCACCGACGGCGTCACCGAGGTCATCGCCTCCGCCACCGGCGGCCAGACGGACGTCTTCTTCGGCTCCTTCGCCGAAGCCCTCAAAAAGGGCGACGACATCGGCGGCGGCCCGATCATGCTGATCGTGGTCGCCCTCGTCACCGTGCTCGCCGCGGGCATCCTCTGCCTCGAACTGGTCATCCGCGCCGCGCTCCTCTACGTCGGCGCCCTGCTCGGCACCGTCGTCTACGCCGGCCTCGTCGACCGCAACCTCTGGGGCCACGTCCGCCGCTGGGCGGGCATCATGATCGCGGTCATCCTCGTCAAACCGGTGATCGTCATCGTCCTGGGCCTCGCCGGAGCCCTCGCCGGAGAGAAGGGCCCGAACGCCTTCTCCGCCGTCGTCTCGGGCCTCGCCATCATCCTCCTGGCGATCTTCGCCTCCGCGATGATCTACCGCTTCGTCCCCGGCTTCGGCGACGAGATCGCCTCCGCCCGCACCAACCGCAGCAAGGCCACCGACGGCGCCCAGGCGGCCGCCGTCATCAGCTCCCCGGCCTCCCTCGTCTCCCAGGGCATCAAGACCCACAGCAGCCGCGGCGGTGGCGGAGGCGGAAACAGCGGCGGCGGCGCCCACCGCGCCGGCGGCGACAACCAGATCTCCGGAGGCATGGCCGCACACAGCAGCCGCGGCTCCGGCGGCGGAGGAGGCGGGGCCGGCCCCGCCGCCGCACCCCCGCCCCGTACGGGCTCCAGCACGAGGAACACAGGAGGTGACGGGCGGTGACGACCCAGTCCCACCAGCTCCACCCGGTCACGCCCCGCCGCACGTATCTCATCGGCCGGGCCCGGCCGAACGCGATCGTCGGCAAGAACCGCGAGACCGGCGAGATCGCCCTGATCATCGCCGGCGCGTTCCTCGGCATGATGAGCGGACTGCTCGTGCCCGCCCTCACCCTGCGCATCGTCTCCCTCGCCGGCTTCCCCATGGTCGCCCTCGCCGCCGTCTACGTCCCCTACCGCGGCCGCACCTTCTACCGCTGGTTCGAGATCAACCGCAGCTACAAGCGCACCCTGCGCCGCGGCACCACGTTCCGCTCCGGCGCCATGGAAGCCGGCATCCGCGCCGGCGACGGCCGCGAGGTCGAGGTCGGCCCGCCCCCCGGCATCGGCCGCATCAACTGGCTCGCCGCCCCCTTCGGCCCCGACGAGATCGCCGTCCTGCTCCACGCGGACCGCAGAACCGTCACCGCCGCCATCGAGATCGAGGGCCCCGGCGTCGGCCTGCGCGACAGCGAGGACCAGGAAGCCCTCGTCGACCGCTTCGGCACCCTCCTCAAGCACGTGGCCAACGGCGACGGCTTCGTCACCCGCCTCCAGATGCTCGTACGCACCCTGCCCGCCGACCCGGAGGCCCACGACAAGGACGTGGCCGCCCGCGGCGACACCAACGCCCCCGTCTGGCTGCGCGATTCGTACGACCAGCTCCAGTCGATGGTGTCGACCTCCTCCGAGCAGCACCGCGCGTACCTCGTCGCCTGCATCCACTTCACCCGCGAACTCGCCGCCGAGGCCCACACCATCGCCCGCGCCGCGATTCCCCACAAGGGCCGCAGGGTCGACCGCGACGCCGGCCTCGCCATCGTCATGGCCCGCGAGCTCACCGACATCTGCGCCCGCCTCGCCGAGGCCGACATCCGCGTCCGCCAGCCGCTGGGCCAGGGCCGCCTCGCCTCCCTCGTGCACTCCATGTACGACCCGGACCACCCCATCGACCACATCCAGGCCATGACCAAGCGCAACGCCTGGCCCGCGGAACTGGACGCCGTCGAACCGACCTACCTCCAGGCCAAGACCCGCGAGTCCTCCACCCGCGCCCCCTGGTGCCACGCCACGGCCTGGGTGAAGGAATGGCCGATGACCCCGGTCGGCGTGAACTTCCTCGCCCCGCTCCTGGTCCACACCCCCGACGTCATCCGCACGGTCGCCGTCACCATGGACCTGGAGCCCACCGAGATCGCCATCGAGCGCATGCTCACGGAGAAGACGAACGACGAGGCCGACGCCAGCCGCGCCGCCAAGATGAACCGCACCGTCGACCCCCGCGACATCGCCGCGCACGGCCGGCTCGACCAGCGCGGCGAAGACCTCGCGAGCGGCGCCGCCGGGGTCAACCTGGTCGGCTACATCACGGTCTCCTCCCGCTCCCCCGAAGCCCTCGCCCGCGACAAGCGCACCATCCGCGCCTCGGCGGGCAAGTCCTACCTGAAGCTCGAATGGTGTGACCGCGAGCACCACCGCGCCTTCGTCAACACCCTGCCGTTCGCCACCGGCATCCGACGCTAGCTGGAGGGAATGGCCGCCCATGCGAGATCCCATGTCCGCCCTGACGGACGCCTTCACCAGCTTCCTGTTCGGCAAGGTGGAAACCACCCGCCTCCCCGTCCGCACGTCCACGGGCCAGGCCCAAGCCGTCTACCTCCCCACGGCCGCCCCCGGTCTCGGCGACTCGGGCGTCATCATCGGCCGTGAGGTCTACAGCGGCAAGGGCTACATCTACGACCCCTTCCAGCTGTACGGCCAGCAACTCCCGGCCCCCCACTGGCTGGTCCTGGGCGAATCGGGCAACGGCAAGTCCGCCCTCGAAAAGACCTACGTCCTGCGCCAGCTCCGCTTCAGGGACCGCCAGGTCGTCGTCCTGGACGCCCAGGGCGAGGACGGCGTCGGCGAGTGGAACCTCATCGCCCAGCAGCTGGGAATAACCCCCATCCGCCTGGACCCCATCGCCGCGAACGACGACGGGATCCGCCTCAACCCCCTCGACCCGGCGATCACCGCGACGGGCCAGCTCGCGCTGCTCCGCACGATCATCGAGGTCGCGATGGGCCACGGCCTGGACGAGCGCTCGGGCTTCGCCCTGAAAGTCGCGCACGCCTACGTCGTGGAAACCATCACGGACCGCCAGCCGGTCCTGATGGACATCGTGGAACAACTGCGCCACCCGGAGCCCGAGTCGGCCCTCTCCATGAACGTGGCCATAGACGATGTCCGCGCCTGGGGCCTGGACGTCGCACTCGTCATCGACCGCCTGGTCGACGGCGACCTGCGCGGCATGTTCGACGGCCCGACCACCGTGGGCATCGACCTCGACGCGCCCCTCATCGTCTTCGACCTGTCCCACATCGACCGCAACTCCATCGCCATGCCGATCCTGATGGCGATCGTCGGCGTGTGGCTGGAGCACACCTGGATCCGCCCGGACCGCAAGAAGCGCATCTTCCTGGTCGAAGAGGCCTGGCACATCATCAACAGCCCCTTCGTCGCCCAGCTCTTCCAGCGCCTCCTCAAGTTCGGCCGGCGCCTGGGCCTGTCCTTCGTGGCGGTGGTCCACCACCTCTCGGACGTAGTGGACGGCGCGGCGGCCCGCGAGGCGGCGGCCATCCTCAAAATGGCCTCGACGCGCACGATCTACGCCCAGAAGGCGGACGAGGCCCGCGCCACGGGCCGCGTCCTGGGCCTCCCCCGCTGGGCGGTGGAGATCATCCCGACCCTCACCCCCGGCATCGCGGTCTGGGACGTGAACGGCAACGTCCAGGTCGTCAAACACCTGATCACCGAGGCCGAACGCCCCCTGGTCTTCACGGACCGCGCCATGACCGAATCCTCGGTCCAGCACCGCCTCCCCGACGACCTCTTGGCCGCCGAACTGGAAACAGAAGAACGAGCCCTCCTGATGGAACGACACCGCAACGCCGGCGGCTCGGCCACCACGGTGGCCTGACATGCCCCAGCGCACGGACCACCCGGATCCCCGCCCCCAAGGCGGCATCCCGGACGGCCTCCTGGTCGGCCTCCTGGCCTTCCTCCTGGGCCTGGCCGTCCTCACCTGGACGGCCACCGGCCTGGCGGCCCTCTTCACGAAGGGCGCCTGGCCGAGCAAGGTCACCTTCACCCGCACCCCGACCGCGGTCCGCTCGCTGATAGCTCAACCCCACGACATCCCGGCCGCCTGGCCGGACACACCCCCCGAGGCCCTCTCCAACTGGGGCCTCTTCTGGGGCCTGTTCATCAGCCAGCTCCTGGTCCTCCTGGTCCTGACCATCTTCACCCTGGGCGTCGTAGCCCGCACAAAATCCCGCCACCGCCTAAAGACGCAACAGGACCGACAGGCCCCGCCCCCCGCAACACCCCCAAGCGCGCAGCCAATCTCGGCCCCTCCGGCGTTTGAGGAGCGGGGGTCCGGGGGCTGGCCCCCGGCAACGGAGCCGCACCCACCCACGGTCCCCACCCCCACCAAGCCCCACCCGACGTCGCAGCGATACTCAGCCCCGCCGGCGTTTGAGGCGCGGGGGCCCGGGGGCAGAGCCCCCGGCAACGGCGCCGCACCCACGGACGAGGCGTACCGCTACGGCTTCGGCTACGCCCCAAGCCCGGCACAGCCGCACACCCCGCCACAAACCCGCGGCCTCGCCTACGCCCCACCCGAGGCCCGAACCACGGCCGCCACAGCGGCCATCGCGGCAGCAACCGGCGCCGTCCTCGTGATCACGTCCTCCCCCACCCTCTGGTCGGACACGAAGGACGCCCGCTCCAAACTGGGCCCCGTCCTCCTCTACGACCCCTCCCACCTCTGCGACACCCCGGCCCGCATCCACTGGAGCCCCACCGAAGGCTGCGCGGACCGCGCCACCGCCGCCGCCCGCGCCATCGCGCTCCTGGCCCCGGTCCGCCCCCAGGCCCGTATGGACTCCGCCCTCGCGGACACCGCGGAAACGCTCCTGCGCAGCTGGCTCCAAGCCGCCGCCCTGGACAACCGCCCGTTCAAGCAACTGCACCGCTGGGCCCAGGGCACCAACGCCCAGGAACCGGTCCGCATCCTCCGCACCCACCCCCAGGCGGCAACGGCCGCCCCCGGCGCGGCCGGCGAGCTGGAGAGCGCCCTCACCGCCCACCCCGACCGCCGCGAACTCGCCCAACACCTCACGGCCCGGGCCCTGACGGCCCTCTCCTCGATCCACATCCGGGAATCCTGCACCCCGAACCGAACCGACTCCCTCGCCCTCGCATCGTTCGTCTCCGAAGGGGGCACCCTCTACGTGGTGGGCGAACCCCTGGAAGACCCCCGGGCCCACCCGGGTGCGATGCCGCTGCTGACCGCACTCGCCTCCAGCGTGGTCGAGCACGGCCGCCGCATGGCCGCACGGTCATCCGACGGTCGGCTCGACCCACCACTGAGCCTGGTCTTCGAGGACGTCGCCGCCGTGGCCCCGATCCCCCAACTGCCGCAGCTGCTCCAGGACACGACGCTCCCGCTCCTCGCCCTGTGCCGCAGCCGCGAGCAGGCCCGCTCCCGCTGGCCGGAAGCGGACCTCCCCGTAGCCGCCCGCTAAGCGGGCCGCGGGAACACGTACTCGAGCTCCTTCGCGGACGGATCGGTCGGCATCGGCACGACCTTCCCGCTCGCCCGGAACCCGAACCGCCGGTAGAACGCCCCTGCCCGCGCATTCTCCTCGTGCACGAAGAGCCGTACCCGCGCCAGCACCGGCTCCTCCAACCCCCAGGCCCACTCCATCGCGGCCCCGAACAGCGCCTCGGTCAGCCCGATGCCCCGCTGCGCCGGCCGGACGAACACGCCCACGAAGTGCGCCTGAGCCTGCTCGATCTCCCCGTCGAAGATGTCGGTCGTACCAGCGCCCTCGACAAGGACGCTCACCGTCCCGACCCACTCCCCATCGGGCCCCTCGGCGACGAACTGCCGGATGCCCGAACCCGTCGCAGCCCCGGCAGCCCTCTCCTGCCAGAGCTCATCAGACTTCGCCTCGCCCTGCTCGAGGGTCTCCAGGAAGGCCACCGGCGCCGCCGGATCCTTCAGAGCCGCGAGCCGCAGCTCTTTCACCTTGGCCCACTCGTCAGCCCGGACAGGACGTATCACGTACTCGTTCATACCTCGGGATCCTAACGAGCCGGCCCACCCGACCTCACCCGAGTTTCCCCACCACAACCACAAAGCCCTGTAAACGCAGAAAAGCCCCGCACCGAACCCGTAAGGGCTGGTGCGGGGCTTTCCCACAATGATTGTTCGGCGGCGTCCTACTCTCCCACAGGGTC
>NZ_JBHUBS010000022.1:0-10047 GCF_042788835.1 Streptomyces sp. NPDC056883
TCAAACGCCGGACGGCTGAAAAGCCCCTGGGGCTCCGCCCCAGACCCCGCGCCTCAAACGCCGGCGAGGCTGAGATTGCCCCCGGTCCGCGAACGCCGGGGGTCGCCGGACATGGCTCCGGGGCCGCTGGGTGGCGGCCCCGGAGGGGTGGGCGGGGTGGGTTAGAGGTACGGGCCCGAGCGGACTGCGCCGTGGGGGCCGTCCTCGTCGTCCTCGTGGGAGGAACCGGGCGGGAGGGCGCGGCGCATCTGTTCCAGCTGGGCCCGCGCCGCCATCTGCTGCGCGAACAGGGCCGTCTGGATGCCGTGGAACAGGCCTTCCAGCCAGCCCACCAACTGGGCCTGGGCGATCCGCAGTTCCGCCTCGGACGGGATCGCCTCCTCCGTGAAGGGAAGGGAGAGCCGCTCCAGTTCCTCCACCAGCTCGGGAGCCAGGCCGTCTTCCAGCTCCTTCACCGACGCCGCATGAATGTCCTTGAGACGGACCCGGCTGGCCTCGTCCAGAGGTGCGGCGCGTACCTCTTCCAGGAGTTGCTTGATCATGCTGCCGATCCGCATGACCTTGGCGGGCTGTTCGACCATCTCCGTCACCGGGACCTCGCGCGACTCGTCATCGGCGCCGCCGACCGGCATCCCGTCCTGCCCCACGATCAGGCCGTGCGGGGGGCTGTCCTGCGACCGTTCACTCCTCGGCATCTCCATGCCGTCATTCTCTCGCACACCTTCGTATTCACTCGGTGTGCCCCCGCACGGGCGTGATCCACCCTGTGCGGGGGCACCAACCGGCACCGGAATTTTCAGGCCTCGCGGCGGGCCAGTGCTCCGCTGGAACGGGTGACCAGGGCCGCCAGCAGGGCCGCGCCCAGCGGGACGACGATCAGCAGGCCGCCCAGCGTGGTCCACGGCACCGAGATCGGGATGTACGGAACGGCCTCGGAGGCGGCCGAGAAGCCGTTCTCGATGCCGTTGCGGACCAGGTCGGCCGCGGCCCGCCGTTCGGTGAGCCGGAGCCCGACCGCCGGCAGGATCCCGGCCGCCGAGCCGAGGACCACGCCCATCAGGGCGACCACCCCGCACTGGAAGCCGCTGAGCGTACGCCGTACCCGCGGCGGTGCACCGACGGCGGCCAGGGTCTTCAGGTCGCCCTCGGCGTCCGCCTGGGCCAGGCCGGTGGCGATGCCGGCCGCGCCGATGGTGACCAGGCCCGCGAAGACGGTCAGGACGAGCATGACGAGGCTGTCGCCGCCCTCGTAGCCCTTCTCGATCCGCAGGTTGGTGTCCATGCCCAGCTTGTCGAGGGCTCCTTCGAGCCGCTGGCGCTTCTCGGAGGTCGCGTCGCCGCCGAGGGTGAAGTACGAGCCGAAGGGGACGGAGGCGATCCCGGCGCTCTTCGCGGCGGCGGGCGGCAGCACCAGCTCCACGCCGTAGCCCTTCACCGATTCCGGCAGCTGGTACGCGGCGAAGACCTTGTCCTGGCCGGGTCCCGGCTCATCGGGGGCGGACCCGGGGGCGGGCTCGGCCCGGCCCATGATCAGCCGGACGGTGACCTTGTCCGCGAGCACGTTCTGCTTCTTGAAGGAGACGGCCTTGCCCGCCTTCAGCGCGGCCGCCGCGCCCGGGTCCTCGACGGCCAGGACGGACAGCAGCTTCTCGTCGGCGACGACCAGGGAGTTCTGGACCCCGAAGCGGCCTTCCTGGCAGCGCCAGTCGTTGCGCAGCTCCTTGCGCTGGGCCAGCGTGAACGAACTCGGGCCGTTCTCGGCCCCGTAGAGCGGGCAGCGCTGCGCCTTCGGGATGATGATCTCGGCCCGCCCGCAGTCGGGGCTGTCGCCCCACGGGGCGCAGCCCGGCTTGCCGACGACGGGACGCTCCACGTCGGCCCGTACGGCCACCGGGAGTTCCTTCGACAGGGTCTCGCGCATCGCGGGCACGTCCCGGTACGCCGTGAACTCGTTGGTCTCGATCAGCCCGGCGCCGAAGGGCAGGGCGGCGACGTACTCGTGCCGGGCCTGGATCTCCTTGCTGTGCTGGTACGTGGCCACGGCGACGGTGCCGGCGACGGCGGCCAGCACGGCGGCCACGGCCGGTGCCGTACGCCCCCGGTTGCGGACGGCGTCGCGCAGCGCGAGGCGGGGCGACAGCGGCAGCCACCGGCCGGCCCGGCCGAACAGGCCGACCAGGGTGGGGGTGAGGGCGACGACGCCGAGCTCGGCGATGGCGCTGCCGCCCGCGACGACGGTGGCGCCCATCTTGGAGACGGAGCCGAACAGGGCGATGGCGGCCCCGCCCGCGATGGCGATCAGGCCGAGGACGGGCAGCACCCGGTTGGCCCGGCGCACGCCGCGGCGGCCGGTGAGGGAGGCCAGCACGGTCTGCCGGGAGGCGTTGACGGCCGGGACGATCGCGGCCAGCAGCCCGGTCAGGACGGCGAGCAGGCCGATGGCGAGCAGTTCCAGCGGGCGGACGTCGAAGTGGCCGAACCGCTGGCCGATGGCCCCTTCCAGCACCGGGCGGAGCCCGACGGTGAGGGCGATGCCGAGGGCGGTGCCGCTGACGGCAGCCGCGGCGCCGATGACGAGGCCGCCGGAGAGCACGATGGCCCGGATGTGCCGCCGGTCACCGCCGTTGGCGCCGACCAGGCCGAGCTGGCGGCGCGAGCGCCGGGCGCCGACCGCGAAGGCGGGTCCGGCCAGCAGGCAGATCTCCAGCATGGCGAGGCCGACGACGGTGGAGACGATCGCGAGTTCGGTGGTCCCGATCATGGAGCCGGGCCGCCAGGCGTCCCGGGGCTGCTCCGTGTAGAGCGGCACCTCGGAGTCGGCCGGCGGGTTCAGCAGGACGGCGCGGGACTCGACGAGGAGGCGCTGCTTGGCGTTGGTCTCCTTGACCATGTTCCACGTGAAACCTTCGCCGCCGACCTTCACCAGGTACTCGTCCTGGGGGCTCATTCCCATGCCGCCGGCGGCCTTCAGGTCCCGGTCGAGCGGGGCCAGCAGGGTGCCGGGCGGGGCGAGGAGCTGCGCCGACTTCAGGGCGTCGGGCAGCTCGTAGACGCCGACGATCTTGTACGAGGTCTTCGACTCGCGCGGGGTCACGCTGGAGCCGAGGAAGTACCCGGACTCCTCCAGGAAGGCGCCGGTGGCGAGGATCTCGCCCGACCCCTGCGGCAGCCGGCCGCGCTCCAGCGTCCACAGGCCCTTGACCAGCGGGCTCGCCGGGTCCACCTCGCGCAGTTCGGTGTCCAGGATCCCGTACCGGGTGCGGACCTTGGCGTAGGAAATGCTGTCCTTGACGGACTGGGATCCGGCCGGGAGCTGCGGCGCGGCGGCGGCCTGGTCCGGGCCGCCGGCGCTCGGCTGGTAGTCGTCGTATCCGCCGACGGGGGCGTAGCTCTGCGCGTCGGGGGACTGGTAGATGGGCGTGCCCATGTGGGGGTCGCGCACCTTGGCGTCGGCGGCACCGAGCACCCGTACGGCGCGCTGCTCGGGGGAGAGCTCCGAGCTGCGGATGGTGAGGTCGACGGCGCTCACGCCGACGATCGGCAGGGCGATCATGGCCAGGACGAGGGCGCTGCGGCCCTTGGAGCGCCAGGCGTCGCGGCGGGCTATCCGGATCGCCGCGATCCAGGAGTGGTACGAGGAGATCACTGAGCGGCCGCCTGCCCGGAGAGCAGGGAGTCGGCCTGGCTGCGCAGGGTCTCGTCGACGACGCTGCCGTCGCGCAGGAAGACCACGCGGTCGGCCCATGCGGCGAAGCGCGGCTCGTGGGTGACCAGGATGCCGGCCGCTCCGGCGTCGCAGCGCGAGCGCAGCAGGGCGAGTACGGACTCCCCGGTCTCGGAGTCCAGGGCGCCGGTCGGCTCGTCGGCGAGGACCAGGCGGCGGTCGCCGACCAGCGCGCGGGCGATGGCCACGCGCTGCTGCTGGCCGCCGGACATCTCGTCGGGGAAGCGGTCGGCGAGCTGTCCGAGGTTCATCTCCTCCAGGGCCGCGAGCGCGGAGACCCGGGCCTTGCGGGCGGAGACGCCGTCGAGTTCGAGCGGCAGGGAGACGTTCTCGGCGGCGGTGAGCGCCGGGATCAGGTTGTAGTCCTGGAAGACGTACCCGATGCTGCGGCGGCGCAGGGCGGCCAGCTGCTTGCGGCTCGCGGTGGTGATGTCGGTGCCCTCGACGATCACCCGGCCGCCGCTCGGGGTGTCGAGTCCGCCGGCGAGGGTCAGCAGCGTGGACTTGCCGGACCCGGAGGGGCCCATGACGGCGACGAGTTCGCCGGGGTACACGGAGAGGTTGATCCCGCGCAGGGCGTGCACCTCGGTGGCGCCGCTGCCGTGGGTGCGGACGAGCTGGTCCAGTTGCAATACGGGCTGGTCGGGCATGAAGGGTTCCCCCCTGGGACGTGGAGCGGTGGTTCAGACCCGCCGCGTGCGGGCGGTACGGGAAAGAGACCGGTCGGTGGTCGTGGGCGTGGTCGGGACGGTGGGGGCCGGGGCGGTCCCGGAGGGCTCGGCGGGGCGGTGGCCCGCGCCGCCGTGGCCCTCGGGCGGTTCGGCCTCCGCCGGTGCGCGCTCCCCGCGCGCGGACAGTCGTACGAGCCGGGACTCGCAGTGGTCGAGCCAGCGGGCCTCGGCCTCGGTCTGGAAGATCAGCTGTTCCAGGACCAGCAGCCAGGCGATGTCGTCGCGCTCGCCGGAGCGCCCGCTCTCGATGGCGGCGAGCGCCTGGGCCTTGAGCCGGGTGTAGTCCTGCATGGCCTGGACGGTGGCGTGCCGCTGGGCCTGGATGACCGCGCGGATGTCCACGCCGGGTGCGCCGACGGCCATGGCGAGCTTGATGGCGAGCTCGTCCCGGGGCGGGTTGGCCCGGTCGACGGGACGCTCGTACCAGGCGTGCAGTTCGTGGCGGCCGGTCTCGGTGATGGCGTACAGGGTGTGTCCGGCGGTGTCCGCGCCGCCGGGCTCGACGAGGCCGTCGCGCTCCAGACGGGCGAGCGTGGTGTACACCTGCCCGACGTTGAGCGGCCAGGTGGAACCGGTGCGGGACTCGAATTCGGTGCGGAGCTGAGAGCCGTACCTGGGGCCCCGTTCCAGCAGGGCGAGAAGGCCGTGGCGGATCGACATACTCAGTATGTATACCGAGTATGTACCTCACCGCAACCATCCTGGGGCCTACGTCCCAAGGGGGACCCGGAGGTCGGGGCGGGGGCTACGCGCCCCGGCGCAGCCGCATTCCCATGAACCCGAGACCCAGTCCCATCAGGGCGAATCCCGTTCCGAGCGGCAGTATGTGCGCGGCCAGATCGGCGGCCCGCTCGTTCGGCTCGGTGCCGAACGCGCCGACCACCGGGTTTGCCGGAGGGACGGAGGGGATCGCGGGAACCGGCAGGACCGGCTCGGTGCGGGGGTGTGCCGGGACGGGGCGCGCGGCGAGCACGGTCTCGGGATTGGCGGGCTCGCCCACCGGCCGCCCGGGCCGTTCCCGCCCGGCCCCGGCGGAGCTCCCGGCGAGGTCCTCGAAGGCCCGGTCCGCCACGTCGGCCGCGGGCGCGGGGTCGTTGGACGACACGGCGACGGGGGTGGCGGGGGCGCCGAAGGGGGTGAACGCGGAAGCGGCGAGAGGGGTGAGGACCGCGGCCTGCGCAGGCGCCGTGACCAGCAGCGCGGCGGTTGCCATCGCTGCCCCGGCGGTCCAGCGCAGCGCGCGGGCGTAGGTCACGGACTCAGATTTACATAACCGGACAAAACCGGCATCCCGTACAGGCCGTTCGGGATGCCGGGTCGTCTAAAGGGTCAGGGTGTTCAGAAGGTCGGGTTCTTCACGGAAGCGGAACCGCACAGGCGCCGGTAGCCGGCGTCGTTGAACGCCGCGGCCTCCACGCCGACCCTGTCGATCCCGCGCTTGTCCTGGAGGGTGGTCTCCCAGGTCTGGCTCTTGCCGGCCCCGCGCTTGTTGAGGCGCCAGGGCCAGTCGTGCGAGCCGCCGTGGTGGTCCAGCGTGTAGAGCCGGATCCCCGCGACGCGGGCGTCGTCCGAGGTGTCCACGGACGTGAGCTTGACCTGGAGGAGCGTGGAGCCGTTCAGCCACGTCCAGTCGGCGCTGCCGTAGGCGCCGACGGTCTCGCAGCTGGACGAGGCCCCGGCGGCCGACGCGGGCGAGACGGCGAGCGCGCCGGCCGCCAGTGTCGCGGCGGCGCCGGTGAGGAGACGGAGGAGGGTGCGTGTGCGATCGCGTGCGGGGTGGTGCAACAGGACTCCCGAGGTGCGGCGGGTGTGACCTGCGCGTATGTATCAGAACCGGCGCACGGCGGGCCAACTCGCTTCACCCTTACGGGGTGTACTCCTCCTCCGGCTCCTCCTCCGGCTCCGCCTCCGGTTCCTACTCCGGGTCGCCGGTCGAGATCCACAGGGTGAAGGTGGTGTTCTTCGGGTCGATCTCGTCGTTGCCCGCGGGCTGCTGCTCCACGATGGTCCCCTCGCCGTAGACCGCCTCGTCCTTCGGCTTCGGGGTGTACTTCCAGCCGGCGGCCCGGATGCAGGCCTTCACCGAGACCTCGTTCATGTACCGGAAGTCCGGTGCCACCACCTTGGCGGGGTCGGTGCCCTTCCGGGCCTCCTTGCACTTGGACTCCTCGATCGTCCGCGTGAGGTCCGGACCCTTGTGCCCGGTCTTCGCCGGGGCGGACGCCGAAGTGGAGGAGCCCGGCGTGGCCGGCCCGGCCTTGTCCTTGTCGCCGTCACCGCCCATGTTCAGCACGGCGATCAGCCCGCCGATGGCCACCAGCGCCACCGCGATGGCTCCGATCACGACCGGGTTCTTCTTCTTGCCGGCCCCGCCCGCGGCCGGGCCGTGACCGCTCTGCCCGCCCTGCGGCGAGATCGTGTACGGCGGCGGGGTCGCGGTCGAGTACGGCGCCGGAGTCGGGGCCGAGTACGGCGCCGGGGTCGGGGCCTGCTGGTGCTGCTGGTGCTGCTGGTGCTGCTGCGGGTACCCGTACGCCCCGGACTGCGGCGCCGGAGGCGGCGTCGGCGCGTACGCGGACGGCACCGGGGTGTGCGGCGCCTGGTACGGCTGCTGCACCGAGTGCGGCGGCGCCTGCAGGGCGGAGTCCACCGGAGGGAACACGGCCGAGCCGAGGCCCGCACCGCTGTTGGTCGGGTGCGCGCCCGGGACGATGACCGGGGCTCCGGTGTGCCCGGCGCCCGCCACCCGCGCGACCTCGTCGAGCATGGCGGCGGCCGTGGGGAAACGCTCGTTCGGGTTCTTCTTCAGGGCCCGCGCCACCAGCGCGTCCATCGCCGGGGTGACCGAGCGGTTGATGGAGGAGGGGGCGACCGGCTCCTCCTGCACGTGGGCGTACGCCATGCCCAGGGCCGAGTCCGCGACGAAGGGGACGCGCCCTGTCAGCAGCTCGAAGAGCATGATGCCCACCGAGTACAGGTCGGAGCGGGCGTCCACGGCCCGCCCGAGCGCCTGCTCGGGGGAGAGGTACTGCGGGGTGCCGACGACCATGCCGGTCTGCGTCATCGAGGTGACCCCCGACTGCATGGCGCGCGCGATGCCGAAGTCCATGACCTTGACCACTCCGCGCCGCGTCATCATGACGTTGCCCGGCTTGATGTCGCGGTGGACCAGCCCCATTTCGTGGCTGCTCTCCAGAGCCGCCAGCACATCGGCCGTCACCTTCAGCGCCTTGTCGGCCGGCATGGCCCCGTACTGCCTGATGTCGCCGTCCAGGACGGAGCCGAGCGGCTGCCCCTCGACGTACTCCATGACGATGTACGGCATGACCGCGCCGTCGGCGACCGAGGGGTCCGCGAAGGACACGACGCCCTCACCGGTGTCGAAGACCGAGACGATGTTGGTGTGCGACAGTTTCGCTACAGCCTGGGCCTCGCGGCGGAAGCGTTCGCGGAAGGACTGCTCGCGTCCGAGCTCGCTGTGCAGGGTCTTGATGGCGACCTGGCGGTCGAGCGCGGAGTCGTAGGCGAGGTAGACGGAGGCCATGCCTCCTTCGCCGAGCAAGTCCCTCAGCTGGTAACGGCCACCGGCCAAAGAGCCGCCCGCGTACTGGCCCTGAGTGCCGTCCTGGCTCATGACTGTTGCTTCCCCTCGGGATTGTCCATACGCCTCTGGCTGAGCGCATGTCGGCCTCAGTCTGCCGGAGGGCAAGCACACGTCAAGCCAGGTTCCCGTTCCGTGACCACAAGGCCACAGGGGGTCCACAGGCGGCGCATGGGGGGTCCTTGTCCGAACGGTGACCGGTTCCGAGGCTGTAGCGTTCGTCGGAGCACACGATGAGGACCTACCGCTGAGCGGCGGCCGAGACAGACGACGGTGAGGACTGATGGCACCCGAACCCGAGGGAAGCGGCGCCGGGATGGCAGAGGGTCCTGAGCACTGGGGCGCGGGCGGCCTGGTGGGTGACGGCCGTTACCGGCTGACCCACCGTCTGGGCCGGGGCGGCATGGCCGAGGTCTTCGCCGCCGAGGACGTCCGGCTGGGCCGGACCGTCGCCGTCAAGCTGCTGCGCCCCGACCTGGCCGAGGACCCGGTGTCCAAGGCCCGCTTCACGCGCGAGGCGCAGTCGGTCGCGGGCCTCAACCACCATGCCGTGGTCGCCGTGTACGACTCGGGCGAGGACCGGGTCGGCCCGAACGTCGTCCCCTACATCGTCATGGAACTGGTCGAAGGTCGCACCATCCGCGACCTGCTGATCAGCGCCGAGGCCCCGGGCCCCGACCAGGCGCTGATCATCACCTCCGGCGTGCTCGAAGCGCTCGCGTACTCGCACCAGCACGGCATCGTGCACCGTGACATCAAGCCCGCCAACGTGATCATCACGGACACCGGCGCGGTCAAGGTGATGGACTTCGGCATCGCGCGCGCCCTGCACGGCGCGCAGTCGACGATGACCCAGACCGGCATGGTCATGGGCACGCCGCAGTACCTCTCGCCCGAACAGGCCCTCGGCAAGGCCGTGGACCACCGCTCCGACCTGTACGCGACGGGCTGTCTGCTCTACGAACTGCTCTCGCTGCGTCCCCCGTTCACCGGGGAGACCCCGCTGTCGGTGGTCTACCAGCACGTGCAGGACGCGCCGATCCCGCCCTCGCAGCTGCCGGAGGGAGGCCAGATCCCGCAGGAGCTCGACGGGCTCGTCATGCGCTCCCTCGCGAAGGACCCGGACGACCGGTTCCAGAGCGCCGAGGAGATGCGCGGGCTGGTCCAGTACGCCCTGCAGATGCTGCACGACCAGGGGGCCAACACCGGCACCTGGAACACCGGCCCGGTCACCATGGCGCTGCCGCACGGGCGCGGCCCGGCGCAGACCACCGCGATGGCGACGCCCGGCCAGGGGCAGCCGCAGTACGGCGCGCACTCCAACACCTCGCAGTTCCAGCAGCCGATGGTGCCGCCGCTGAACCCGGACGACGGCTCCGCCTACCCCGGCGGGGGCGGCAACGGCCACGGCCAGGGCGGGAACGGCGGCTACGACGGCTACGACGACCGCTCCGGCGGCGGCAAGTGGAAGCTGTGGCTGTTCGCGATCCTCGCCGTCCTGGCGGTCGCGGGCGGCGTGGCGTACGCGGTCGACAACTTCGGCGGCACGAAGGACCCCAAAACGGGCCCGAGCTCGCCGGTGAGTTCCGCGTCCTCCTCGGGCGGTGCGTCGCCCGAGAGCCCGGCGCCGGAGACCTCGGCGTCCAAGTCGGCGCCGGAGAGCTCGTACTCCTACTCGCCGCCCACGACCCGCAGCAAGTCGCCGACGCCGAGCTACTCGTACTCGCCGTCGCCCACTCCGACGCCGACGCCCACGCCGACGCCCACGCCGACCCCGACGCCCACGCCGAGCCCGTCGAAGTCGACGTCGCCGAGCCCGTCGAAGACGCCCGAGGGCAACGGCATCGGGGACGACGGAGAGTAGCCCCGCACCATGCCGAACGGCCCGGGGGGGGGGCTCCTCGAGAGAAGGCGACGAGAAGGGTTCGCTCCGCGAGAAACAAACCAAACAAAGAGGGGGGGGCGGGGGGGTTTGCTGTCCCCTCCCCCGC
>NZ_JBHUBS010000022.1:10057-80753 GCF_042788835.1 Streptomyces sp. NPDC056883
CCCTTAGAAAGAACGACGCGAGCCCGAGGCTGGTATAAGACGGACCCCTCCCCCCCCCCCAAACCGCCCCCCGATCACTCCCCCCGCACCCCCCCCCCCCCCCGGGCCGTTTCCGTACGGGACCAAAGTCCCGGAGCGGATGGGTCAGAGCGCGTGCTGGTACTGCCGGTCCAGGTTGCCGGCGAGGGTGTGGACGGTGACGAGGTGCGGCTCGATCCGCATGTAGACGGGGTCGAAGACCGCGCCGTCCACGAAGTGCGGACCGGGTCCGAACAGTTCCAGTTCGGCGGTGGTGGGTTCGACGAGGTTCGCGGTGCCGGTGAACTGCACCGACCACAGGTGCGACTCGCCGGAATTGAAGTTGTCGGCTCCGTAGGCGACCACACTGCCGTTGCAGGCCTGGTGGTAGCCGAAACCGGAATGCATTCTCAGGAGGACCTTGCCGTTCACCACGATGTGGCGCGCGACGGCGAGGAAGGGCAGCGCGCGCATGCTGGTGGCGGCTCGGCCGTACGGCACGCGGCGCAGCAGTTCGATGGCGTGGAGTTCCTCTGGGGACATGTCATCCACTGTCGGGTACCGACACCGTGTGGGAAAAGAGGAGCCCGCCCCGCACATGAAGGACGTTGGTCCCGAATTAAACAGTGCGCCCCGTGGAATCGTGCAACCACGGGGCGTGACACTGAGTAACGGAATTCCGTGAAGCTAGTTCCGCTTCTCGGCCTGCAGGCGGGCCACGTAGGCGGCGGCCTGGGACCGGCGCTCCATGCCGAGCTTCGACAGCAGGCTGGAGACGTAGTTCTTGATCGTCTTCTCGGCCAGGTGCAGCCGCTCGCCGATCACGCGGTTCGTCAGGCCCTCGCCGATCAGGTCGAGGATCTTGCGCTCCTGCTCGGTGAGGTTGGAGAGCCGGTCGTCGCCCTTGCCGTTCTTGCCGTCGCGCAGCCGCTCCAGCACCCGCGCCGTGGCGACGGGGTCCAGCAGGGACTTGCCGGCCGCCACGTCACGCACCGCGTTGAGCAGCTCGTTTCCGCGGATCGCCTTGAGCACGTAGCCCGAGGCGCCGGCCATGATCGCGTCGAACAGCGCCTCGTCGTCGGCGAACGAGGTCAGCATCAGGCACTTGATGTCCTCGTTTTGGGAGCGCACCTCGCGGCACACCTCCACACCGCTGCCGTCCGGGAGGCGGACGTCGAGAACGGCCACGTCGGGGCGGGTGGCGGGGATCCGGACCAGTGCGTCGGCGGCCGTACCGGCCTCACCCACGACCTCGATGTCCGATTCCATCGACAGCAGCTCGTGAACACCCCGACGTACCACTTCGTGGTCGTCCAGGAGGAATACCTTGATTTTTCCGTTTTCGCGCACGAACTCAGTTTCACACACTCACCCCTTCCCTGCCGGTGACGAGCGGGATAACGTGCCGTTGTTCCGGCCCCCTGCAAGGCTGTGACCAGTGGTTGTTCCCGGTTCCGCCGATTTACTTGGAAATCCAAGCAAAATCGCAGGTCAAACGGGGTTTCGCAGTTATGCGACGCACTGGGTAACGTGCATTGCGCAGGGCACTCGCCGGGGCACCTGTCACGCCTGAATCCCAGACCCGAAGCGCACCCACCCCGTGCGCGGGCAGAGATACAGGTGAGCCGCACTGGACCCCGGAGAACCCGGGTGCCGGACCGACGGAGGAGCAATCGTGACCGTGGAGAGCACTGCCGCGCGCAAGCCGCGCCGCAGCGGCACCAAGCGGCCGGCCGCGGCAAACGCCGCCAAGCCCGCCGCTGCCACCGCGAAGACGCATGACGCTGAGCCTCAGCTCGTACAGCTGCTGACGCCCGAGGGGGTGCGCGTCGACGTCGCGGAGAATCCCGACGTCGCGGAATTCGCGCCCTTCGTCGCCGACATCACCACCGATGACCTGCGCGGTTTCTACCGCGACATGGTCATGACCCGCCGCTTCGACGGTGAGGCGACCGCCCTCCAGCGCCAGGGCGAGCTGGGCCTGTGGGCCTCGCTGCTCGGCCAGGAGGCCGCTCAGATCGGCTCCGGCCGGGCCCTGCGCGACGACGACTACGTCTTCCCGACGTACCGCGAGCACGGCGTGGCCTGGTGCCGCGGGGTCGACCCGACCAACCTGCTCGGCATGTTCCGCGGTGTGAACCACGGTGGCTGGGACCCGACCACCAACAACTTCCACCTGTACACGATCGTCATCGGCTCCCAGACGCTGCACGCGACCGGGTACGCGATGGGCGTGGCCAAGGACGGCGCCGACTCGGCCGTCATCGCCTACTTCGGCGACGGCGCGTCCAGCCAGGGCGACGTCATGGAGGCCTTCAACTTCTCCGCCGTCTACAACTCGCCCGTGGTGTTCTTCTGCCAGAACAACCAGTGGGCGATCTCCGAGCCCACCGAGCGCCAGATGCGCGTACCGCTCTACCAGCGCGCGCAGGGCTTCGGCTTCCCGGGCGTCCGGGTGGACGGCAACGACGTACTGGCCTGCCTCGCGGTGACCCGCTGGGCACTGGAGCGGGCCCGCCGGGGAGAGGGACCCACCCTGGTGGAGGCCTTCACGTACCGGATGGGTGCGCACACCACCTCCGACGACCCGACGAAGTACCGGCGCGACGAGGAGACGGCGGCCTGGGAGGCCAAGGACCCGATCCTGCGCCTGAAGGCCCACCTGCTGGCCACCGGAGGCGCCGACGAGGCGTTCTTCGAGCAGCTGGAGGTCGAGAGCGAGGCGCTCGGCAAGCGGGTGCGCGAGGTCGTGCGCACGATGCCGGACCCCGACACGATGGCGATCTTCGAGAACGTCTACGCGGACGGGCACGCGCTCGTCGACGAGGAGCGCGCGCAGTTCGCCGCCTACCTCGCGTCCTTCGAAGGCGGGGAGTGACCGTCATGGCCGTACAGAAGCTCACCATCGCCAAGGCGCTCAACGACTCCTTGCGCAAGGCCATGGAAGAGGACCCCAAGGTCCTGATCATGGGCGAGGACGTCGGCAAGCTCGGCGGCGTCTTCCGCATCACCGACGGACTCCAGAAGGACTTCGGCGAGGAGCGGGTCATCGACACCCCGCTCGCCGAGTCGGGCATCGTCGGCACCGCCATCGGCCTGGCCCTGCGCGGGTACCGGCCGGTCGTGGAGATCCAGTTCGACGGGTTCGTCTTCCCCGCGTACGACCAGATCGTCACGCAGCTCGCCAAGATGCACGCGCGCTCGCTCGGCACCATCAAGATGCCGGTCGTCATCCGCATCCCCTACGCGGGCGGCATCGGCGCGGTCGAGCACCACTCGGAGTCCCCGGAGACGCTGTTCGCGCACGTCCCGGGCCTGAAGGTGGTCTCGCCGTCCAACGCGAGCGACGCCTACTGGATGCTCCAGCAGGCCATCCTCAGCGACGACCCGGTCATCTTCTTCGAGCCGAAGCGCCGCTACTGGGACAAGGGCGAGGTCGACGTCGAGGCCATCCCCGACGCGCTGCACGGCTCGCGCGTGGCCCGTACGGGCACCGACGTCACCCTGGCGGCCTACGGCCCCATGGTGAAGGTCTGCCTGCAGGCGGCCGAGGCCGCCGCCGAGGAGGGCAAGTCGGTGGAGGTCGTCGACCTGCGCTCGATGTCCCCGGTCGACTTCGACGGGATCCAGGCGTCGGTGGAGAAGACCCGCCGGCTCGTGGTGGTCCACGAGGCGCCGGTGTTCCTCGGTGTGGGTTCGGAGATCGCCGCTCGCATCACGGAGCGGTGCTTCTACCACCTGGAGGCGCCCGTGCTGCGCGTGGGCGGCTACCACGCCCCGTACCCGCCGGCCCGCCTGGAGGACGAGTACCTGCCGGGCCTGGACAGGGTGCTCGACGCAGTCGACCGCTCGCTGGCGTACTGAGGAGAGCCCTGCGATGACGATCCGCGAATTCAAGATGCCCGATGTGGGCGAGGGCCTCACCGAGGCCGAGATCCTCAAGTGGTACGTCCAGCCGGGTGACACCGTCACCGACGGCCAGGTCGTCTGCGAGGTGGAGACGGCGAAGGCGGCCGTCGAGCTGCCGATCCCCTTCGACGGGGTCGTGCACGCGCTCCTCTTCGAGGAGGGCGTCACGGTCGACGTCGGCCAGGTGATCATCTCCGTGCAGACGGGTCCGGCGGACGAGGCTCCGGCCGAGGCCGCAGCCGCGGCCCCGGTTGCTGCCGCACCGGCCGCCGCCGCGGAGCCCGAGGCCCCCGCGGCCCGGCAGCCCGTCCTGGTCGGCTACGGCGTTTCCACCGCCTCTACGAAGCGCCGCCCGCGCAAGGCTCCGCAGCCCGCGGTCGCCGCGCAGAACGGCACGGGCGTGGCCCACGCCGCGGCCGCCCCGGCGGCCCCCGCGGTTTCCCCCGCGGTGGTCCCCGCCCAGGGCGGCGCGGGCAAGGCACTGGCGAAGCCGCCGGTGCGCAAGCTCGCCAAGGACCTCGGCATCGACCTGGCCGCGGTGGTCCCCACCGGCGACGGCGGGGTCGTGACCCGCGAGGACGTCCACGCGGCGGCCGCGGCGGCCATCGCGCCGCAGACCGTGGCTCCGGCCGTCCCGGTGGCTCCGGCTGCCCCGGTGGTCCCCGCGGCGGCCCAGGCGGCCCCCGTACAGGCCCCGGCCGAGGTGTCCGGGTCCGCCCGCGAGACCCGCATCCCGGTCAAGGGCGTCCGCAAGGTCACCGCCCAGGCCATGGTCGGCTCGGCCTTCACCGCGCCGCACGTCACCGAGTTCATCACCTTCGACGTGACCCGCACGATGAAGCTGGTCCAGGAGCTCAAGGACGACCCGGACCTCGCCGGTCTGCGGATCAACCCGCTGCTGCTGATCGCCAAGGCCGTCCTCGTGGCCATCCGCCGCAATCCCGACGTCAACGCGTCCTGGGACGAAGCGGCCCAGGAGATCGTGCTCAAGCACTACGTCAACCTGGGCATCGCGGCGGCCACCCCCCGCGGGCTGATCGTCCCGAACATCAAGGACGCGCACGCCAAGACGCTCGGCGAGCTGTCGCAGGCCCTGTCCGGGCTGGTCGCCACGGCCCGCGAGGGCAAGACCTCCCCGGCCGACATGCAGCACGGCACCATCACCATCACCAACGTCGGCGTCTTCGGCGTCGACACCGGTACGCCCATCCTGAACCCCGGCGAGTCCGCGATCCTCGCGGTCGGCGCGATCAAGCTCCAGCCGTGGGTCCACAAGGGCAAGGTCAAGGCGCGCCACGTCACCACCCTGGCGCTGTCCTTCGACCACCGCCTCATCGACGGCGAACTGGGCTCCCGCTTCCTCGCGGACATCGCCGCCGTCCTGGAGCACCCCCGCCGTCTGATCACCTGGTCCTGACGGCCCGGCGTTCCGGCCTCCGGGTATCCCACCCGGAGGCCGGAATTTCGCATGAAACCGCCCCTGCACTGCCTCTGACGTGCAGAAATCCCTTGGGGAACGACTCCGCAGGGTGTGATCATCGGCCCATGCACTTCCGCGCTGCCACAGCAGACCCCACCGACCTGGACCGCGCCCTCGCCTACCCGGCAGACGGCCCCGTCCCCGCCCTCACCCCCGAGAAGATCCGCGAGGAGCTCGCCGAGGGCCGGATGCGTCCCGAGTGGACCTGGTTCGCCGAGGACGAGAACGGCGAGGTCCTGGCCCGCGCCCTGTGGTGGGGCCGCGCCCACAGCGAGCGCCCGGCCGTCCTGGACTGCCTCCAGGTCCGTGCCGACGTGGCCGACCCGGCCGCCGTCGCCGCCGGACTGCTCGCCGCCGGGCACGAGGCCTTCGGCAAGCTCCCCGACTACAACATCTCCCTGCCGCGCGACTGGCGCACCTCCCCCGACGGCCTGGCCGAGGCGGTCGCCTGGCGGCAGAAGGCGGCTGCCGAAGCCGGCCTGGTCCGCGAGATCGAGCGGCTCCGCTTCGAGTGGACCCCGGCCGCCGGCACCGCGGAGCCCACCGGCCGGCTGGTCTTCCGCGAAGGCACCGACGAGGAGTTCCTCGACGCCTTCGTCCGCCTCTCGCAGGGCAGCCTGGACGTGCACACGCAGAGCGAGCTCCGCACGATGGACGCCGAGGCGCTGGCGCGCGACGACATCGAGTTCTACACCGACTGCCCCGGCGAGCGCTCCTGGTGGCGCCTGGCATACCTCCCGGACGGCACCCTCGCCGGTATGGCGATCCCCTCCGCGACCCCGTACCACCGCAACGTCGGCTACCTCGGCGTCGTCCCCGAGCAGCGCGGCAAGGGCCTGATCGACGAGATCCTCGCCGAGATCACCCGCTTCCACGCGGGCGAGGCCGCCGACCGCATCACCGCCACCACGGACACCGTGAACGCCCCGATGGCCGCCGCCTTCACCCGCGCCGGCTACGAGGTCACCGAGATCCGCCTGGTCCTGGAGCCGGCCCCGGGGGCCTGACCGCTCGCCCGGCGGCGGTGGCCGTACGGCTGCTACTCCGTCAGCCAGCCGCGCTGCACGCACCGTACGCCGGCCTCGAACCTGCTGCGCGCGCCGAGGCGTTCCATCAGGTCGGCCGCGCCCAGATCGGCACCAACTGGTAACCGCGGGACCGTACGCGGGCCGAGGGACGAGGATGGGAGGATGCTGCACCCCATCGAAGCCCTCGAAGCAGAGCGGTCCCGGACGTCCCTCCGGCCGGATTTCGCCTCCGCGCCACCGGTCCTGGCCTCCGTCGAACTGGCCGTGGACGGGGACCCGGTGCGGTACGCGAGCAGACTGCGCGGGGTCCTGGACGCCGTCCTGCGCATCGCCGCCGCGGAGTCATTCGACGGGGACGACGGCCTGCCCGCCGGCACCGTCCCGGGCTGGTTCTCCGGCGTCTGCCGGGGCGGAGGTCCCCCGGAGCACTTCGCGGCCGAGGGGCGTGACCGCTACACCGAACGGACCGGCGGCGCGCCCTGGGCACTGCAGAACTGGCTCTCCCGCTTCGACCCCGACCTGGAGGTCCGCGGCTGGGCCTGGTGGGACCTGACGGCCGCGCCCACCGGGAACGGGGTGCTGCGGCTCTGGGTGGACACCTGGGGCGAGCCCTCCTTCGCTTGGGAGGACCTGCGGTGGCTCGCCTTCGTGGCGGGCGCGCGGACGGTGGCGGACCCGGTGCTGTTGAAGCCGGAGGTCTGGGCGGGCGAGCTGTCCGTGGGCGGCGGCGGGGAGAGCGCCCTGATGGTCGACTGGACCCCGGGGGACACCACGGTCCGGTGGAGCGGCCCGGCGGGGAGCGTGGAGAAGACGTACGCGCTACCGCCCCGGTCCGTCATGGCGTGGCGGGAACGCGGCGAGACGCTGGTCCTGGTGGTGGAGGAGTGCGATTCCGCACCCTTCACCCCGTCGGACAACGCCGTGGTCCACCGGGCCGACGGCTCGGAGCGGTTCCGCCTGCACCCGCCGCACGATCTGCTCCGCACCCCGTCCGACGTGCACGGTTTCTACTTCGCCATGCCACAGGATGGACGGCCGCTGGTCATCATGGTCACGCGCAACGCGGGCGATTTCCAGGGCCGCATCGACCTGGAAACGGGCGAGATCACCGACACCAACACCTGGCGCTGACCTGAGGGGTAACCTCCCCGCCGGGAGAGGGGTGGGACGGGGTGTCCATCGCGGAGTTGCAGGTGTGTGCCGTCGAGGCGGCCGACGTCACCGGCGGGGTGTGCGTCGTGCGGTGCATCGGGGGAGTGGCGCGGGCCGGGCAGGCGTACGCGGCCGGCGAGCTGCGGACCAGGCTGCGGGGGATCGAGCGGTACGGGCGCACGGTCGGGTCCTTCGACGCGGGGCACGTGGCGAAGGTGCACCTCACAGGGCCCGTGGTCGCGTTGCTCGCGCGCGGGCAGGTGCTGACGTACGTACCGCCGGACGGGCACGGGCTGGCCGACCTGGAGGAGTGGCTGGCCACCGGGCCCCCGCTGCTGGAGGAGCCGCATCCGGAGCAGCTGCGGTCCCTGGCGACGAGCCGGATGCAGGGCGAGGAGCTGCCCGAGCGGGTGCGGCTGCGCTGGGGCCGGGTCGCGCTGGCGGCCATCGAGCGGTCGGAGCGGTCGGAGGAACGGCCGTACGTACGCAGCTACTTGATCCGGTGCTTCGGTCCCGGCGAGGACGGGGATCCCGACCGGGACCCCGCCGCCCTGTGCCGGGACGTACTGGCCCGCTTCGAGCTGACCCCGGCCCAGGCGGCGGCGCAGGCCCGGGTCTGGCGGGAGCTGCCGCGCCCCGACATCCTCCGGCTGCGCCGCATCAAGAACCTGATCCGCTGCACGGAACCGGCCCGGCCGTACCTCGCGCCGACCGACCCCCTGGCGCTGGCCGTGGACGCCTGGACGGCGGTGCGGCCGGGGCTTCCGTAGGCCTCGGGGGCCTCAGCGGGCCGCGTTGCCGAGCACCTTGGCCGGGGTGAGGCGTACGACGACCCGGACCTGCTCGGCCGGAGCGTTCGCGTACTCCTCGCCCGCGCCCGGCCCCTCGTACTCCTCGGCGATGCGGACGGCGACGGCCCGGCCGGCGTCCTCGGTGACGGTGGCGGTGCCGCGGATCTCGGCGTAGAGGAAGGGGTTGGCCAGGTCGAAGACGGTGAGGCCGATCCTGGCGTCCCGCGCGATGTTGCGCTCCTTGCGGCGGCCGCGCTCGGTGGAGATCAGGATCTCGTCCCCGTCCCGGGTCACCCACACCACCGAACTCTGCGGGCTGCCGTCGGGGTTGAGCGTGGCGAGCACCGCCGGATGCGGGGCGTCGAGCAGCTTTCGTACGGTGTCGTTCAGCACAAGAGTCATGGGGGGAACGGTAGACGGGGAGGGTGGCGGCTCGCCGTCGATTTCCCGTGGGCGCGGGCGACTAGGGCAGGTCGGCCGGTGCGGGGCGCCCGGTCAGCAGGAGTCCTCGCCCTTGAGCAGGCACTTCTCCGCCCACTCGCCCAGCTCCGTGAGCGCGGGCTTGAGTGCGGCTCCCCGGTCCGTCAGCCGGTAGGCGACCCGCAGGGGCGGGCCCTCGTCGACCTCGCGCAGGACGAGGCCGGCCGCCGCGAGCTCGACCAGGCGGTCGGACAGCATGCGCTCGCTGATGCCGGAGATGGACCGGCGCAGGTCCGCGAAGTGCACCGGGCCCTCCATCAGCGAGGCCAGGATCACGCCCGTCCAGCGCTTTCCGAGCAGCCCGAAGACCTGGGTGATGCCGTCGCTCACCCGGCTGCAGGCCCCGGTTTCCTGGTGCTTCCCCTTGTCCGCCATGGCTTCAGGGTACTACCTGCGCCTTAGGGGGTGAGAAAAAGTAAGCGACTGTGCTAATAATAGTGACGTACGAAATTGCACTCACTGGAGGTTCTCATGGTCACCCTTCTGCACCTGGACTCGTCGCTGAACTCCGCTGCTTCCTCCTCGCGTGCGGTGACCGCCGCGTTCCGCAAGGCCTGGGAGGAGCAGCACCCCGAGGGCACGGTCGTCTACCGCGACCTGGCGGCCGACCCCGTTCCGCACCTCGACGGCGCCGCCTGGTCCGCCGCCTTCGCCGACCCCTCCACCCACAGCCCCGAGCAGGCCGCGGCCTTCGCCGAGCGGCTGAAGCTGGTGGCGGAGCTGGAGCAGGCGGACGCCGTGCTGATCGGCGCCCCGATGTACAACTTCTCGATCCCCTCCACGCTGAAGGCATGGCTGGACCAGGTCATCGTGATGGGCCGCACCGCGGGCGCCGACTCGCCCCTCAAGGGCCTGCCGGTCACCGTCGTCGCGAGCCGCGGCGGCTCCTACGCGCCCGGCACCCCGCGCGAGGGCATGGAGTACGTGCAGAACTACCTGGCCGGCGTGCTGACCGAGATGTTCGGCGCCGAGGTCGACTTCATCGTCCCCGAGCTGACCCTGGCCACGTCCGTCCCGGCGATGGCCGGACTCATCCCCCTCGCGGAGGCCTCGTACGCGCAGGCCCTCGCGGACGCGGAGTCGAAGGGCAAGGCCCTCGCGGTACGCCTCGGTTCGGCCGCCTGAGGCCTAGGCCTGGATCGGCCCCGCCTGGATCGGGGCCGCGCCCTGCCGGAGTGCTTCGAGCAGGGCGCGTACGGGGGGTCGGCCCAGGGACACCTTGCGCACGGCCGCGTACACGGACCGGACCGGGCGCGGATCGCGGACCGGGCGTACGACGACCCCCGGATGGCGGCCGCCCGCCACTGCCGTTGCCACGGCCCCCGTCCCTGCCGCGGTCTCCGCCCCGGGACCGGGCCCCAGCCCCATGCGGGGCATCAGGCCGATGCCGAGCCCGGCCGCGACGAACCCCTGCGCCGTCGGGTAGTCCTCGCTCTGCACCACGAAGTCCGGGCTGAAGCCCGCCGCCGCGCAGGCTTCGAGCACCGGCTCCAGGCAGGGGCCGGGCGGCTCGCTGCCAACCCACTGCTCCTCCGCGAGCTCCACGAGGGCGATCGTCTCCCTGGACGCGAGCCGGTGCCCGGCCGGGAGCACGGCGTCGTACGCGTCGTCGAGCAGGTGGATCAGCTCCACGTCCTCGCGCGGCCGGGTCCGGGGCGCGATGACCAGGGCGAGGTCCGCGCGGCCCTGCTCCACCTCCTTCAGCGGATCCTCGGGGTCGGTCATCCGCAGGTCGATCCGCACGCCGGGGTGCTCGCGCCGCAGCCCGGCCAGGGCCGGGGCCACCAGGGCCGCGCCCGCCGTGGCGAAGTAGCGGACGGCGAGCCGGCCGGTGCGGCCGGCCCTGAGGTCGGCCAGCGCGGTCTCCGCCTCGGCGAGGTCGCGGCTGATGACCGCGGCGTGGTCGGCGAGCAGCCGGCCCGCCGCCGTCGGCCGGACGCCCCGCCCGACCCGCTCCAGCAGGGGGATGCCGGCCTGCCGCTCCAGCGCCGCCACCTGCTGGCTCACCGCGGAGGGGGTGTACCCCAGGTGGGCCGCGGCGGCGGTCACCGATCCGCTGGTGACGACCGCCCTCAGGACCTGCATCCTTCGCACATCGAGCATGTAGTACACGTTAACGGTTGGTGCAGAACCATTTGCTTGTCCTGTCGTATCGGGTCCCGCACCGTGGGAGGAGGAGACCGCGGCCCCAGAGGCGTGCGGCCCGATACCCGAGGAGAAGACCGTGATCGGTGCCGGACGCGTCGGTGTGCTCGCCCTCCTGTGGGGCTCGACGTTCTTGTGGATCGACCTGGCCCTGAAGGGCTTCACCCCCGTCGAGGTCACGGCGGTCCGCTGTGCGCTGGGCGCCCTCGTCCTCGGGATCGCGTGCAGGTTCGCGCGCCAATGCCTGCCCCGCGGGCGGGCGGTGTGGGGTCACGTCCTGGTGGCGGCGTTCTTCTGCAACGCGCTGCCGTTCGTCCTGTTCGGCATCGGCCAGCAGAGCGTCGATTCGGGACTCGCCGGCGTGCTGAACGCGACGACCCCGCTGTGGTCGCTCCTGATCGGCCTCGCCACCCGCGCCGAACGCCGCCCGCACGCGGTCCGGTTGGCCGGTCTGCTGGTCGGACTCGCCGGAACCGCGCTGATCTTCGCCCCGTGGCAGCGGTCGGGGCACGCGGGCTGGGGCGCCCTCGCCATCCTGGGGGCCGCCGCGAGCTACGCCTTCGCCTTCACGTACATGGGCCGCCACCTCGTCGGAAAGGGCGTGCCCACGCTGTCGCTCGCCACCGCCCAACTCCTGGCGGCCACCGGCCTCACGGCGCTCGCGCTGCCCTTCGGCGGCCCGTCCTCCGGCGGCCCGGCCGCGGTCCGGTTCCAGACGGTGCCCCTGCTGGCCGTCGTGGTCCTCGGCGTCTTCGCCACCGGCGTCACCTTCTACCTCACGTACCGGATCATCGCCGACGAGGGCGCGACCAACGCCGCCACCGTCGGCTACCTCCTGCCGGTGGTCTCCGTGGCGCTGGGAGCGCTCGTACTCGGCGAGGAGCTCAGCCCGCGCGTGGTCGCCGGCATGGCAGTCGTCCTGCTGGGCGTGGCCCTCACCCGCCGCCGGGCTACGGTCTCCACTGAAGGCAGGCGCCTTTTCCCCCGGCCGGACGACCGAACGATCCCGGCCGCAGCCGCCGTACGGCGCCCGGGGTAGGTGCCCTGCGCACCTACGACCACTGGGGGGAACCAGTGCCCACGACCGCCGCCGCACACGAACGGACGGACCGGCCGGACCAGCCGGACCGGCCCGCCCGAATACCGGAGGTCGACGCCCTGCGCGGCTTCGCCCTCCTGGGGATCCTGCTGGTCAACGCGCTGATGATGGCCGGTCCGTACGGCACCGGGGGCGGCGTCGATCCGGACGCCTCCCCCCTCGACCGGGGCGTCGACGGGGTCGTACAGGCCTTGGCCGTCGGCAAGTTCTACCTGATGTTCTCGTTCCTCTTCGGCTACAGCTTCACCCTCCAGCAGGCCTCCGCCGCACACGACGGCGCGAGCCCCGCCCCGCGGATGCTCCGCCGTACGCTCGGCCTGCTCGTCCTGGGCGTCCTGCACGCCGTCCTGCTGTACACCGGCGACATCCTCATGACCTACGCACTGCTCGGTCTGATCCTGATCGCCGCACGGAACTGCGCGCCCGGGACGGCCCTGCGCGCGGCCCGGATCGTCTACGGATGCACGAGCGCCTTCCTGCTCCTCCTGGGGCTCGGCTCCGTATTCGTGCCGGACGCCGAGACGGCCCGGGCGGACGAGGAGCTCACCGCGGGCTTCGCCGCGATGGTCGCCGACTACCGCGGCGACGCCGCGTCCGTCGTGCGGGCCAACCTCGGGCAGCTGCCCGACGCGCTGCTCGCCGTACCGCTCATGGGCGGCTTCGTGCTGGCGGCCTTCCTGACCGGCCTGTACTGCGGCAAGCGGCGGCTCCTCGCCGACACCGGACGGCACGTGGCGCGGATGCGCCGCATCTGCGTGCTCGGCACCGCCGTGGGCCTGCCCGGCAGCCTCTTCATGGCCGTGGCCGCCGGCGGCGCACTCGGCCCCCGGTGGGCGCTCCTCGGCACGGTCGTGGGCATGGTCACGGCCCCCGCGCTGACCGCCGCGTACGTCTGCGGCCTGCTCCTCTTCATGAAGACGGCCCGGGGCGGGCGCGCCGCGCTCCTCCTCGCCCCCGCCGGCCGGATGGCCCTGACGAACTACCTGAGCCAGTCCCTCGTCATGGCCCTCGTCTTCACCGCCTACGGCCTCGCCCTGTACGACCGCCTCGGCGCGGCCGTCGTCGTACCCGGCGCGCTCCTCCTGTACGGGTCCCAACTCCTGCTCAGCGCATGGCTCATGGCCCGGTACCGGTACGGCCCGGTGGAGTGGCTGCTCCGCGCGGTCACCCTCGCACGGCTCCCGAGGCGCTGAGGGCCGGCGCCCTCGCCCTCAGCCCCGCAGGTCGAGCAGCATCACGTCACGGAGGTACGGGTCCGCGCCCCCGTCAGCGCCCTCGGCGCTCGGGGGCCGGGCCTCGCCGATCTTGCGGTACCCCCAGGCCCGGTAGGCGGACAAGGCCGCCCCGGCCTCCTGGTGGACCTTCAACAGCACCCGCTCGGGCGTGATGCCTTCGAGCAGCGCCGTGTGCAGCCGCCGCGCCACACCCTGTCCGCGCCACGGCCCGCGCACGGCGAGCTCGATGAGCCCGAAGGTGCGGCGGCCGTCCTCCCGCCGCACGGCGTCGGGCACGGGCTCGGTGAGTTCGTCCCACCACACCGCGTCGTGCTGGAGCATCCAGCCGTAGGCCATGCCGGCCGGTTCACCGTCCGGGGTGCGGGCCAGGGCCGCGCGGAAGGCGGTCCTGCGCGTCTGCGCGGGGAAGCGGAGGCGGGCGGCGGCGAGCTCCTCCTCGGTCTCGTGGTGCGGAGCCTCCGCGAACGCCTCGGCGTAGACCAGCCCGAACGCGTCCGCGGCCCGGAGCGCGGCCGGGCCCTCCATGCACTCCGTCGTGAGGCTTTCCCGCTGCGTTCTCCGCTGCGTCATGAGGCTCCTTCGGGCGTCCGCCAGGGAATGTTGCGCCAGGGGCTCGCCGGGTCGCTGGTCAGGGTGAGGTGGGTGGCCAGCACGCCCGTGTACCACTCGCCGAACTCCTCCTCGTCGAAGTGCAGGCAGCGCCCCAGGGCGTACCCGGCGGAGAACTCCTCCCACGAGCGGTACGCGGCCCTCGCCGCCTCCCCGGCCTGCAGTACGCCGTGTTCCGCGTCGGTCAGCGTGCCGTAGCGGGTCCCGAGGCCCCAGCGGGCCATCTGCGAGGCCCGGCCCAGGTCCCAGCCCTCCACGGAGCGGACCCAGCCGTCCTCGGGGAGCAGTCCGTCGGCGCGGAAGCGCTGCTCGTAGCGGGCGATGCGGCCGATCAGCCGCTGTACGCCGGCCACTTCGCCCTCCACCTCGGCGGTGGGCCGGGGCGCGGCGACGGTGACCCCCTCGGGGGTGAGCTGCGGTTCGGCGGCCCGTTCGGCGTTGCGGCGCAGGGCGGTGCCGGTGGCGTGGCGCCAGTGCTCCACGTCGACGGGGCCGGCGAAGTCGGAGGCGAGGAGGCGGCGCACGCGCAGGGCGAACTCCCAGACCGGACTGACCAGTTCGGTGGCGAGCAGGCGGCGCAGCGTGTCGTGCCACTCGGCGGCGGTGGTGATGCCCCAGCCCTTGCGCAACCGTTCGCGTTCACGGGTGTAGCCGTTGCCGTGGTAGGCCAGTGCGTTCCAGAACTCCCCGTTGGAGACGGCGAGATGGGCCCCGACGGCCAGCCCGTGCGCGACCGTCCCGTGCAGCGGGCCGCCGACGTGCAGGGAGTGCACGGCTCCGGGAGCGAGCCCCCACTCCGGGGCGGCGGCGTCCCAGTGGGCGCGCCAGCGGGCGAGGTCGGCGGGGGTGGTGGTGAGGTAGGCCTCGGCGGGGGAGCCGGGGTTCACGGCGAGGTGCGGCGGGTCGGCGGAGTCCCAGGCGTTCGCGAACCAGGCGAGGGACCGGGGCAGGTACACGGTGTGCGGGTCGGGGACGGGCAGCATCCCGCGGGTGTGGACGACGAGGCAGCGCCGGTCGGGGGTGGGGTGGAAGCGTGCCTGTGTCGGCTCGGCGTCGACCTGGGCCCGGGACTGCGCGAGGAACAGCTCGCTCCGTGCGAGGACGTCGAGGTACCCCGCCCAGTCCCCGCGCGCCTTGGCTCCGTACAGCTCGCGCTCGATGGAACTCGGCGCCGTCCACCCATCCATGCGGATCAGCCTAACGGGGGCCTTTCTGGGCCAGCTCGGCCCATACCGTCTTGCCGACGATCCGGTCGCAGGCGCCCCAGCGCTCCGAGAGCGCACTCACGATGTGCAGGCCGCGCCCGAACTGGTCGTCGTCGGACACCGCTCGCGGTTCGGGGCGGCGCTCGCCTTTCGGATCGGTGACCTCGATGCGGAGCACTGCTCCGGTGAGCTGGACGGCGACCCGGAGGTACCGGTCCCACAGCGAGCCGTGCAGCAGCGCGTTGGTGAGCAGCTCGCTCGTCAGCAGCGCCACGTCCGAAGCGAGCTCGGGCTGCCCCCAGGCGACGGCCAGCCAGGCGGAGTGCCGGCGGGCCCTCGGTACGGAGTCCTGGCGGGGCGGGTAGTTCCGTACGTCCTGACGCTCCATGGCTGTGCACCCTCCGGTACGGGCGGTGGCATGCCGGTGCCTTTGTCTTTGTGGGCAGCCCGGTGCGCTTCCGCCAACTGACTCTGTGCGGTGAGTAGTTCGCTCGACACTGACCGTAGGGATGACACCTCTGGGGCACAAGCAGTTCGGGGAAGATGTTCCCTGAATGGGTGACGGTGTCGACTTCGGCCGGAGGATGGCGGGAGACTGACGCGGTGAACCGTGGAATGCGAGAGCCCGAGGGCAACCGGGTGTCAACCGTGTTGGGCCGCAGGCTGGGTGGCGAGCTGTCCAGGCTGCGTGCAGCGGCGGGCCGAACTCAGGCCCAGGCGGCCCGGGAAATCACCGCGACTCCGACGAAGATCCAGAAGATGGAGAGCGGCTGGGTGCCCATGAGGGACCCGGACATCCGCGTCCTGTGCGAGTTCTACGGAGTGACGGACGCGGAGTTCGTGAACGGCCTGCTCGACCTGGCCAAGCTGGACCGCGAGCGCCGCAAGGCCAAGGGGTGGTGGCACTCGCTCGATGCCGGCGCGATGGCCGAGTACATCGCGATGGAGGACATCGCCTCCCGCGTTCGTACGTGGCAGCTGTCGCTGATTCCCGGACTGCTCCAGACCGCGGACTACGCACGCGCCCTGGCCGTGAGCGACGAGTACTGGCAGGACCCGGACGACATCGAGCGCGTAGTGGCGGTGCGGATGAAGCGGCAGCACCGGCTGCGGAGCGAGAAGCCCCTCCACCTGCATGCCGTCGTCTCGGAGGCCGCGTTGCGTCAGGAGATCGGTGGCCCGGCGGTCATGCGTGCGCAGCTGGATCACCTCCGGGAGCTGTCGGAACTCCCCAACGTCCATGTGCAGGTACTGCCGTTCCGCTCCGGCGGACACCCGTGCATCGTCGGCCCGTTCAGCCTGATCTCCTTCGCTGAGGCGGAGGCAATCGACGTCGCTCACATGGACGTCATCGGTTCTACTGTGTGGGTGGAGAGCGGCCAGGAAAGCGCTGTGTACAGCCGGTACTTCGACCGCACGGCCAGGCTGAGTCTGGCCCCGCGTGACTCCGCGAACCTGATCGACAGCATCGGCAAAGGACTCCAGGCGTGACACAGTTCCACTTCGTAAAGTCCAGCTACAGCGCCTCCAGCGGCGAGTGCGTCGAGGTGGCCACCAACGTGGTCGGGACCGTTGCCGTCCGGGACAGCAAGGACGCCGACGGGCCCGTCATCCGGGTCGCCGCCAGCGCGTGGGCCGCCTTCGCGGCCTCGGCGTGATCATCCGGACCGGGCGGCTCACGCTGCTGCCGCTGGAGGCCGCGCATGCCGAGGAGATGGCGGCCGTGCTGGGCGATCCGGAGCTGCACGGCTTCATCGGTGGAGCCCCGCTCACCGTGGCGGAGCTGCACGCCCGCTACGCGCGGCTCGCCGCCGGGTCGCCGGACCCCGACACCACCTGGTGGAACTGGGTGGTGCGGCTCGACGAGGCGGACTGCCTGGTCGGCACCGTGCAGGCGACCGTGAGCGGCGGCGTCGCCGAGGTCGCCTGGGTGGTCGGCACGCCCTGGCAGCGCCGCGGCATCGCCACCGAGGCCGCAGCGGGGCTGATCGGGTGGCTCCGTACACAGGCGGCGGTCCACGCCGTCATCGCGCACGTGCACCCCGACCACACCGCATCCGCGGCCGTCGCCCGCGCGAGCGGCCTCGTTCCCACCGACGAGTGGCACGACGGCGAGGTCAGGTGGGAGCACCCGGAACGCCAGTAGGGTGTCGGGCCCCGGGGGACTCGTCGCGGCAGAGGAGCAGCCATGCGGAGCGGTACGGGTTCGGTCGCGGTGGTCGGAGGTTCCATCGCGGGCTGTGCGTTCGCCACGGCGGCCGCGCGGGCCGGGGCGGCCGAGGTGGTGGTGCTGGAGCGTACGCGCGGGCGGCTCGCGGACCGTGGGGTCGGGCTGTGCGTCCACGACGACCGGGCCGTCGAACTGCGGGCGAGCGGGGCGCTGCCCGAGGGGATCGCCGCGCACCGGCTGGAGCGCCGCCGGTGGGTGGTGCGCGACCCGGAGGCGGGGGCGGCGGGCCGGCTGATCTGGGAGCAGCCGTTCCCGTTCCACTCGTACCACTGGGGGCAGCTCTGGCGCGGGCTGCGGGAGGCGGTCCCGGACGCGGTGGTCTACCGGCAGGGCGAGACGGTGACGGGCGTGGCCGGGGACGGCGAGGTGCGGCTCGCGGGCGGTGGGGCCGAGCGGTACGACCTGATCGTCGGCGCGGACGGGTACCGGTCCGTGGTGCGCGCGGCGGTCTGTCCCGAGTCCCGGCCGCACTACGCCGGGTACGTGTGCTGGCGCGGCAACCTCGACGCGGGACTGCTGCCGACCGGCGCCGTGGACCCGCATCCGGAGGCGGTGACCACCGTCTGCTTCCCCGGCGGCACCTGCGTCATCTACCGCATCCCGGGGCCGGACGGGCCCCGGGTGAACTGGGTCCTCTACGCCCCGCCGCCACGGGACGGCGGGTTGCGCTACGACGACCCGACGAGCTTCCCGCCCGGCGCGCTGACCCCGGAACTCACGGAGCACCTCGGGGCACTGCTGGAGCGGGAGTTCCCGCCGTACTGGGGCCGGGCGCTCGCGACGACGGACCCGCGGGACACCTTCGTCCAGCCGATCTACGACCTGGAGACCGCGCGGACCACGGCCGGTCGCCTGCTGCTGGCCGGGGACGCGGCCAGTGTCGTACGCCCGCACAACACGAGCGGCGCCGCCAAGGCACTCCAGGACGCCACCGCCTTCGCCGACGGCTGGCGGCGGGCGGACTCCGTCGAGGAGCTGCTGCGCGGGTACGAGGGGGTGCGCGGCGGGGCCGGGCGGGAGCTGGTCGCCCTGGCGCGCCGGCTCGGTCGTGCCCAGGTCGAGCGGACCCCGGCCTGGGCGGACATGAGCCGCGACGAGGTGGAGGCGTGGTGGCAGGGGCAGCTCGCGGGGGTGCCGGGGATCGGCGGGCAGTCGATGACCCCGTAGCCGGGGCCGGGGCGGTGGCTCTTGGTGGCGGGCCCGCCTGACGGGGCATCGGTCGGGGGTGACGGTGTACACGCAGGTCACGGGCGTCCGTAGGCCGGTTGCGCGGCGTGTCGGCGCGGGGCGAACAGGGGCTCCGGTTGCGGGAGGTGACGGGCTGTCCGTGAGTGGACCGTGACACGTCCCATGTCACGTGCCAGGTCACGCCCCGTCCCCGGCGCACCCCTGGCATTCCCGACACCGCTGTCCCCCATCGGTGTCCCACCGACAGGAGAGCCCGTTGCACCGCATCACGCGCTACACCGTCCCCGCCGCCCTCTGCCTGACCCTGCTGACCGCGTCCCCCGGCCTGGCATCGGCGTCGGCTTCCGCGCAGTCGCCCGCGCAGCCCCGGGCCGCCGCGGTCTTCGCCGCCGCACCGGCCGGGAAGGCCATCCCGGGCACCGAGGCCCTGCTCGCGCAGGTGCAGTCGCTGGGCGGCGTCGGCGGACTGCTGAAACCCGTCACCGATCTGCTGGCCGCGGTCCTGAAGTCCCCCGACGGCAAGCTCCCGGAGGCGGACCTGGCCGCCTTCAAGGAGAAGATCGACGCGGCCATCGCCGAGCTGAAGAAGAGCCTCCCCGCCGCCCCGGCCCTGCCCGTACCCGTCCCGCCGGTGGACGCCCCCAACCTCCCGGTCGACCCGCCGAAGCTCCCGGTGGAGGCCCCGAAGCTGCCGGTGGAGGCTCCCAAGCTCCCGGTGGAGGCGCCGAAGCTGCCGGTCGAGGCTCCGGCGCTGCCCGTGGAGGCTCCGAAGCTTCCGGTCGAGGCCCCGAAGCTGCCCGTTGACGCCCCGAAGCTCCCGGTCGACGCCCCGGCCCTCCCCGTGGAGGCGCCGAAGCTGCCGGTTGCGGCCCCGGCGCTGCCCGTCGACGCCCCGAAGCTGCCGGCCGCGGCCCCCGCGCTGCCCGTCGCCGCGCACCAGGCCAAGCGCGCCTTCGGCCCGCTCGACCTGGCCACCAGTGCCATCGACAAGCTCAAGGGCTCCGTGGACGGGCTCACCAAGGCCGCCGGTCCCTGCGGCTGCTCCACCGACGCCAAGGCCAAGGCCACCGACGTGGTGACCGACCTGGTCGCCGCCCTCATCGCCCTGCTCACCGGCCTCGGCCTGCCGGGACTGCCCCCGCTCCCGATCCCGGCCCCGGAGCTGCCGGTCCCGCTGCCCGTCGAGTAGCGGCTGCGCTCCCGGCCCCGGCGCTCGCGTTCGAGCAGCGGTTAGGGGCAGGGCGCCACGGTGGGGCGGCTCAGCCGCGCTTGTCGAGGACGTCGGTGACGAGCCGTACGGCGTCGGGCAGCTCGATGTGGTCCTCGGGGTAGGCGCCGAGGTGGGCACCGCTGGGCAGCACGGTGGCCGTGGCCCCCAGGCCGCGCACGAGTTCGGCGACGTGCTCGATCGGGTCGGGGGTGTTCACCGGGTCGTCGATCGCCGCCAGGACCTGGAAGTCCGCGGCGGCGGCGCGGATCCGCTCCCAGTCGAAGCCACCGTCGAAGAAGTCGGCGAGCTGGTCGTAGCCGACCTCGTGGGAGGCGGTGGACACCAGCACGGCGCCGGCGAAGGGTCCGGCCTTCTCGGTGTCATGGGCCTCGAGCATCCGCAGCACGTTGACCCCGCCGATGCTGTGGCCCACCAGCACCGTGTCACCGGCCGGGCCGGCCTGCTCGGCGGCATCGGCGAACGCCTTGCGCCACACCTCCGCCACGGGCGCCTCGCCTCCGGGGAGGTTCGGGATGACCACCTGGTGGCCGAGGGCTTCGAGTTCAGCCTGGAAGGAAGGGAACCACACGCTGTCCTCGCGGGCGGTGTAGCCGTGGGAAACGACGATCGTGCTCATAGCTCTCCTTGGCAGTGCGTCAACAAGAAACAATCGAAACGCGCCGTCGCGTTTCGATTGGAAAGTATCACACTGCTACGGTGATCGGCGTGTCTCCGCAGAAACCTTCCGTCCCGCCCCGCCCGCCCCGTACCGGCGGTCGACAGCGCAGCCAGGACGCGCACGACGCGGTCCTCGCCGCCGCCGTCGAACTCCTGGAGGAGGTCGGCTACCAGAGCGTCACCATCGAAGCCGTGGCCGCCCGCGCGGAGGTCGCGAAGAGCACCATCTACCGGTGGTGGAAGTCCAAGCCCGTCCTGGTGATGGACGCCTACCGCCGGACCGTCGAGGAACGCATGCCCGTTCCCGATACCGGGACGGTGGCCGGCGATCTCACCTGCTTCGTCGGCGAACTGCACCGCGTGGCCGAGCACCCTCTCCGTGTCAGGGCGCTGCGCGGCCTGATGGCCGAGGCGCAGCTGGATCCCGCCTTCGAAGAGGTTTTCCGCACGTGGGTGGAAAGCCGCCGGGACGTCCTCAAGGAGCTGCTGGACCGTGCCGTCGGCCGCGGCGAACTCCCCGCCGGTGCCGACCTGGACTTTGCCGCCGACCAGATCTTCGGACCGTTCTGGTACCGCCTCCTGGTCGGTCACGCACCCCTGCACCCCGGTCAGGCCGCCCGGCGCGTCACCGCCCTCGTCGCCGGTCTGCGCACCGGTGAGGACGGAGCTCAGGTCACCGGTACAGCCACCGCGCCGACCAGCGGCTGAGCAGCGGCATGAGCACCCACGTCATCAGCGCCGTGAGCGTCGGAGCGACGATGGCGAAGCGCAACGGGAGTGCGAGGTGTTCGAGCAGCGGCCCGGCGATCGTCACCAGCAAGGTGATCGTCGGGTAGACGGCGCACAGCGACAGCAGCCACATCTTCCACCGCGCCGGCGGGCGCACGACACGGCCCCCGGGCAGGGCGAACCAGGCGTCCATCCCGGCCAACTCCCGCTCCTCCGGCGGCTCTTCCGCAAGCTCTGCGGAGCCGGCGATGAGAGCGGCCCTGGCTGGTGAGCCCTGCCACCTCGCCAGGTTCTCCGCGCTGTCGAACCGGTACACGACCGCGTATTCACGACCGCCCGCGGAGGGGCGGATCACGGCCATGCCCTGATGCCCCGGAAGTGCCCCCGCCTCTTCCCCGAGACGCTCGAGGAAAGCCTCGAACTCCCGCTCGCGCCCCTCCCGGACCCGCCGGGTCACCAGCATGGTGACCGGACTGGAGTCCGTAACTCCGTTTGTTTTCCGTGCTGTTGGTGCCATACGAATGTGCTCCCCCGAGATGTCGAGCCCATATCAACGCATCGGCCCCGGCGCGTCCAGGCCCGGTCCACCATCCGAAATGCCCGCCCACCCCGTTCCCCCCCAGCGGCAGCGTCCCCGTGCGACCGGCGTGCCGCCGCGCGACCGCACGGACCCCCTTGACGGGCTCTCCGCGCAGGTGGACGCTCCCTGGGCTCGGATCCGTACGGTGCGTTGGGGGGCCGGAATGCCGGAGCAGTCGGAGGGGCGCGTCCAGACGGCGGGGGAGCTGCGGGCCCTGCTCGCGGCGCGCGGGGCGCGGTGGTCCGTGAGCGAGCACCTTGCCGACGGGGATCCCGTACCGAAGCCCGCCCTGGGCCTGGGGGCGAGCACGGCGGCGGCACCGGACCTGACGCCCGCCGGGGCCGCGCCGCCGGTGGACCTGCGGAGCCTCGTGGGCCGGGCCAGCGGAAATCCGCACCTCACCCGGCGCAGGAGGGCGCACGGACTGCTCGCGGGGGCGGACACCGGCGCGCCGGCGGCGGCCCGGCCGTCCGCCGTCGACTGGCGGAGCCGGTGGGGTCACGCCTGGCTCACCAAGGTGAAGGACCAGAACCCGTGCAGCTCCTGCTGGGCGTTCGGGGCGGCCGGCCTGGTGGAGTCGATGGCCCGCATCGAGCACCACGTGTGGGCCGAGCGGTCCGAGGGGGACGTGCACGACGGGCTGAAGGCCCGCTGCGGACAGACGGGCAGCCCCGAGGCCGCCCTCGACTGGATCCGGACCAACGGCGGACTCGCGGACCCGGGCTGCTGGCCGTACTCGCCGCCGCCGCCCGGAACCCCCGTGGACCGCCGGGAGGCCTGGCGGGCGGAGTACACCCCGAGCTGGGACCGCTCCGGGCGGACCGTCCGCATCGCCGGGTACGTACGGCTCGGCGACGTGGAACAGCAGAAGGTGTGGCTGGACACGGTGGGCCCGCTGACCGCCTGCTTCGACGTGTACGAGGACTTCTTCGGCCTGGGCTCCGGCGTCTACCACCGCACCAGCGACCGGCTGGCGGGCGGTCACTGCGTCCTGATCACCGGCTACGACGACGCGGCCGGCTGCTGGCTGTTCAAGAACTCCTGGGGCACCGGCTACCACGTGGGCGGCTACGGCCGGATCGCGTACGGCGAGGCGCGCATCGACGACTGGGCGAAGTGCGGGCTCCAGGACACCAACATCGACCCGTGGAGCAAGCGCCGCCTGCACACCGGCAACGTCTACGAGAGCGGCAACGGCCGCGCCCACCGCAACTTCGAGCTGGCGGCACTCGCCGACTCCGCAGGCGGCCCGCTCCGGCACTGGTGGCGCGAGGGCGACGCCCCGTACGCCTGGAACCGCGCCCAGGGCTTCGCCTCCGACGCCTCGGGCCAGCCCGCCTTCACGGGGACCACCTACAACCGGAACATGGAGTCGCTGCACGTCACCACCGGCGGCCGGCTCCGCCACTGGTACTACGAGCACTTCGGCGGAGCCTGGCGCGACGGCGGAGCCTTCGGCCCCGGCGACGCGGCGGTCGGCTCGACCCCGGCCTTCATCCAAAGCGACTACGGGGCGCCGGGCAACTTCGAGGTGGTCGTCCGCACCGCCGACGGCCGCCTCAACCACTGGTGGCGGATCAACGGCGCGCCCTGGACCTGGAACGACGGCGGCCGCTTCGCCACCGGCATCGCCCACTTCGGCCCGGCCCTGGTCCAGACCCGCTCCCGCCACCTCGACCTGGTCGCCACCCGCACGGACGGCCGGATGCAGCTGTGGTGGCGCGACGACCCGAACGGGTTCGTGTGGCGCCCCGGCGAGATCTTCGGCTCCGGCATCACCTCCGCGCCCTGCCTGATCGAGGCGCAGTACGGGGCGGCCGACGAGGACACCGCCGGGAACTACGAGCTGTGCGTGACGGGCCCGGGCGGCCGCGTCGAGCACTGGTGGCGCGGCAACGCGGGCGGCGCCGCCTGGCAGCGCTCCGCCCTCTTCGGCCACGACGTGCTGGCGGTCACCGGGATGCTCCAGGGCAGTTTCGGGTTCAACCTGGAGGTGATCGTCCTGCGCACCGACCGCGTGCTCCAGCACTACTGGCGCGACGGCTCCGGCTGGCACGAGGGGGCGGTGATCGGCCCGGCTTAGGCCGCCACGGGAGAGGAGGGTCCGCGTGGAGGTGCGCGAGGTGGTGCTCGCGCCCGGTGAGCCGTACGAGCTGCGGCTCACCGGGCGCGGTGCGCGCGGCTACGTCTGGACCTGGCGGGTGACGGGCGACGCGGACGCCGTCGCGGTGGCGGAGGGTGCGCCGCAGCCGCCCGCCGCGGAGCCGCCGCCGCCCGGGGCGACGGTGGAGCGGGTGTACGTCGTACGGGGGCGGGTGGCGGGCCGGGCCAGGATCCGCTTCGCGCAGGTCCGGCCGCCGTATCCGGAGGAGGCCGCGTACGACGAGTTCGTACTGGACGTCGTGGTGCGCTGATGTCCACGGAGTGACGGTCCACATCCTGGACGCCCTCCGACTTGCACCTCTGTTGTATCTATGCTGTGCGCATGCCATCCGCCAGTACCGCCGGTACCACCGTGACCGCTGCCGAACGCGTCTACCAACACGTGAAGCAGGCCGTGCTCGACCGCCGCTACGAGGGCGGGGTGCTGCTGACCGAAGGCGAGCTCGCGGTCGCCGTAGGCGTCTCGCGCACACCGGTCCGCGAGGCGCTGCTGAGGCTGGAGACCGAGGGACTGCTGAAGCTGTACCCGAAGAAGGGCGCCCTCGTCCTCGCCGTCTCCGCCCAGGAGATCGCCGACGTGATCGAAACCCGGCTGCTGGTCGAGGAGTTCACCGTGCGCCGGGCCGTGCCCGCCCCGGCCGGGCTGCTGGAACGGCTCGCGGAACTGGTCGAGGAGCAGCGCCGGCTCGGTGACGCCGGCGAACTCGGGGCGATGATGGCCGCCGACCGTGCCTTCCACGCGGAGATCGTGCGCAGCGCCGGCAACCAGATCCTCTGCCGCCTCTACGACCAACTGCGCGACCGCCAGCTCCGCATGGGCGTGGCCCTGCTGCACGCACACCCCGAGCGGGTCGAGCGGACGCTGGCCGAGCACCGGGAGATCCTCGCCGCCCTGCGCGCGGGCGATGCGGACACGGCCGCCGCGGCGGTACGGGCCCACGTGAGCCGGGTCGGGGAACTGGTGCGGGGGTCCGCCCGATGAGCTCCGCCTCCGCCTCCGCCTCCGCTTCCGCCTCCGCCTCCGCTTCCGCCTCCGCCTCCGCCTCCGCCTCCGCCTCCGCTTCCGCCTCCGCTTCCCCCGCCCCGACCGCACCCGAGGCCTCCGTTTTCCGGGACCCGCCGGGCGGCCGCAAGGCGGTGCTCGTCTGGTCCATCGGCGTCGCCGTCTACTTCGTGGCGGTGATCTTCCGCACCAGCCTCGGCGTGGCCGGGCTGGAGGCCGCCGACCGCTTCCACGTGAACGCCTCGGCGCTGTCCACCTTCTCCCTGCTCCAGCTGCTGGTCTACGCGGGCATGCAGATACCCGTCGGCCTGATGGTGGACCGGCTCGGCACCAAGAAGGTGCTCACCCTCGGCGCCGTGCTCTTCACCGCCGGACAGATCGGCTTCGCGCTCTCCCCTTCCTACGGGATGGCCCTGGCCGCCCGCGCCCTGCTGGGCTGCGGGGACGCCATGACCTTCATCTCCGTCCTGCGGCTCGGCACCCGCTGGTTCCCGGCCCGCCGGGGCCCGCTGATGGCGCAGCTGGCCGGCCTGGTCGGGATGGCCGGCAACCTGATCTCCACGCTGGTGCTGGCTCCCGTGCTGCACGGGGTCGGCTGGGTGCCGGCGTTCGCGGGCAGCGCGGTGGCGGGCCTGGTCGTGCTGGTCCCGCTGGTGCTGTTCCTGCGTGACCACCCGGAGGGTCACGAGCCCGCGCCGCAGGCGGCCACCGGGGCGGGGGGCTTCGTACGGCGCCAGATCGCCGACTCCTGGAAGGAGCCCGGCACCAAGCTGGGTCTGTGGGTGCACTTCACGACGCAGTTCCCGGCCATGGTGTTCCTGCTGCTGTGGGGCATGCCCTTCCTCGTCGAGGCCCAGGGGCTCTCGCGGACCACCGCGGGCGGGCTGCTCACGCTGGTGGTCGCCTCGAACATGGCGCTCGGCCTGGTCTACGGCCAGATCGTCGGCCGCCGGCAGTCCTCCCGGATCCCCCTCGCCCTGGGCACGGTCGCCCTGACCGCGCTGCTGTGGGGCTCGGTCCTGGCCTATCCCGGGGACCACGCGCCGATGTGGCTGCTGATCGCGCTCTGCCTGGTGCTGGGCACCTGCGGGCCCGCGTCGATGATCGGCTTCGACTTCGCCCGCCCCGCCAACCCGGCGGACCGTCAGGGCACCGCCTCCGGAATCACCAACATGGGCGGTTTCATCGCCTCGATGACGACCCTGCTGGTGGTGGGGCTGCTGCTCGACGCCACCGGGGACAACTACCGCATCGCGTTCTCGTCGGTCTTCGTCCTGGAACTCCTGGGCATCGCCCAGATCCTGCGCCTGCGCGGCCGCGCCCTGGCCCGCGAACGCGAGCGGGTGGGCACGGGCGCAGGCGCGGGCGGAGGAACCCCGGTCCCGCCGGTGGCACTTCCCTCGCAGTCGGTGCCTCCGCCGGCCCCGGTTCCGGTCGCCACCGCCGTGGCGGCCGCCGGGGCCGGCACCCCCGTCGGCACCCCTGCCGACCCGCGGCCGGCCCGGTGACGTCCGGTGCCGGCCCGGCATGCGCGCAGGCCCCCGCACCGAGGAGGACGGGCCGGGGCGGGACAGACCCCCGTCCTTTCCCACCTGTCCGTCCGTCGACTCCGCGGAGTCGGGTTCCGGCCAACGCCTGCCGAGCCTATGAGGGCTCCGCGCGGCCGCGTGTGCACTGAGCGCAGGGACCGTTGACAATCCGCGCAACAGCCCCGGCTGTGGTTTAGGGGGTTGGGCGGCGCCGTGCCGATCAGGCCGGGCTCGCGGCCGCGGAACCCGCCTCGGCATCGGCCTCCGCCTCTGCCTCCGCCGAGGCCTGCGCCACCGCCGCGCGGCGGAACTCGCTCGGGCCGGCCCCGTACGTCTCGCGGAACAGGCGGCTGAACACGGAGGCGTTGGTGAATCCCCAACACAGGGCCACGGTGCGGACGGGGACGGTGACCTGACCGGGGTCGGAGAGGTCCTCGCGGCAGCCCTCCAGGCGGCGCCGCCGGATCGTGGCCGCCACGCTCTCCCCGCGCTCCCGGAAGAGGAGCTGGAGCCGGCGCAGCGACATGCCGTGCCGGGCGGCGACCACGGACGGGCTCAGGTCGGGATCGCCGAGGTTGTGCCCGATGAAGCGGTCGATCCGCGCCGACAGTTCCCGGGCCCGGCCCTCCTCGGACGGCTCGTCCTCGGCGCCGGGCCGCCCGGCGAGGCAGGCACCGGCCAGGTCGAGGGCGATGGCGCCCAACTGCTCCAGCTCGGCGGGCGCGCACTCCTCCCCGTGCGCGGCGAGGGAGCGCATGTACTGCGCGAGGATCGCCCCCATGCCCCGGTCGGCGGGGATCTGCTCCGCGAGCACCCGGTCCGCCTGGACCACCTGGTCCGACCACACCAAAGGTTTCTCCGGCCTACGGGGTCACGGGGTCACGGAGTCACGGAGAAGTGGGCCAGGATGGCCTCGGCCAGCGCCGGGTCACCCTCCACCTTCACCCGGTCGGCCACGGTGTGCGCACGCACCCGGCCGGCCGCGAGGCGCACGTACGTCTCCCAGTCCAGGGTCAGCGTCACCGCGGGCCCCAGCGAGGGGGCCTTGTCGATGGTGCCGCGGCCCTCCGCGTCGACCCGTACGGTCCGCATGAACTCCAGCGCGCCGTGCACGTCGATGACGACGGCCGAGTTCGCGGGCGCGCCGGCCTTCTTCGCGACCACCTTCGGCAGCCCGGCGAGCAGGAGGTCCCTGGCCACGTAGGCCCCGGGCGAGTCCCAGTTCCCCGGCTGCCCCAGGGCCGCCCGCAGGTCCTGCTCGTGGATCCACACGTCGAACGCGCGCAGCCGGAGCGAGTGCTCCAGGGTGGCCGGCTCGCCCAGCGGGCCGCGGATCACGGTGTCCGGATCCCGCTTCTCGTTCCGCAGCTGACGGGAGCGGCGGATGATCGTGTACTCCAGCTCGGAGGTCATCTCGGGCGCGGTGTGGTGCCGCCGCACGTCGACCTGCACTTCCATGTACCGGGAGAACTCGTCGACCACGTGGAGCAGGTCCCGCGGCAGGGTGTGGATCGGCCGCGGGTCGCCCAGCTGCTCGCACTCGATCCCGATGACGTGGGACACGACGTCGCGCACGGACCAGTTCGGGCAGGGCGTCGCCCGGCTCCACTCGCCTTCCGTCAACGGGAGGACCAGCTCGGATATCGCCTCGATGGAGTGGGTCCACGCGTCGGCATAGGGCTGAAGGCTGGGATGCGGATGGACGGTCAACGGGACCCCTCGCGTGCTGTTCATCGGCCTGTTGGCGCGTTAGGTGCAGTGGCGCGTTCTGGAAGCTTGTGCAATGGCTTCAAAACTACGCTGCCGGTGAGCACCCCGGCAGTGCTTTCGTGTGACGATCGTAGGCCCGAGTTGACGGCTTGAAAGCCAGGACGGTGGTACTGTGCGCGCTTCCCTGATCCAAATCGCGGTGAATGAGGGCGAGTCGGTGGTTTCCCGCCGCTCCCGGGTCGCCGACCTCGTACGCGAACAGTCCGGGTCGGACCTCGTCGTCCTGCCCGAGCTGTGGACCGTGGGCGCCTTCGCCTACGAGCAGTTCGAGACAGAGGCGGAGCCGCTGGACGGCCCGACCTACGGGGCCATGGCCGCGGCCGCCCGCGACGCCGGGGTCTGGCTGCACGCCGGCTCCTTCGTGGAGCGCGCGGGCGACGGCTCGCTCTACAACACCGCGCTCGTCCTCTCCCCGACGGGCGAGCTCGCCGCCACGTACCGCAAGATCCACCGCTTCGGCTTCGACCAGGGCGAGGCCGTCATGATGTCCGCGGGCGAGACCCTGACCACGGTCGCCCTCCCGGAGCAGACCCTCGGCCTGGCCACCTGCTACGACCTGCGCTTCCCGGAGCTGTTCCGCGGCCTGGTCGACGCCGGGGCGACGACGCTGGTCGTCTCCGCGGGCTGGCCGGCCCGCCGCCGGGAGCACTGGACGCTGCTGAACCGGGCCCGTGCCGTCGAGGACCAGTCGTACGTCCTCGCGTGCGGGTCGGCCGGCAGCAACGGGGGCGTGGAACAGGCCGGCCACAGCCTGGTCGTGGACCCGTGGGGCGAGGTCCTCGCCGAGGCGGGCCCGGGGGAGGAGGTCCTGACGGTGGACCTCGACCCCAAGAAGGTCGCCGAGACCCGCGAGCAGTTCCCGGCCCTGAAGGACCGCCGTCTCGGCCTCTGAGCCCGTCGGAGGGCCCGCGCCACCTGCGTGCTTTACTCGCCCGGAGCCCTCGGGGGACGAGAGCGAGTACACGGACGGGGTGCGGGCCATGACGGACGCGAAAGCAGACGAGAGACCGGCGCAGACGGGCGCCGAGCAGTCGGGTCCGGCGGCATCGGGTCCGGCGGAATCGGGTCCGGCGGAATCGAAGCCGGCGGAACGGGCCCACTGGCTCCAGCGCTCGATGGCCGGTCTCGCCGCCCTCCTCATGGTCGCCATGACGGCCTTCTGCGCGACGTCCCCGCTCGGCATGGTCCTGCTCCTCCCGCTCGTCGCCATCGCCTGGACCCCCTTCGTCCGGGAGCGCGATGCGTTCCGGACCCTGTGCACCGCCGCCGGCGGCTTCGGGCTCCTCATCGGGATCCTGCTGGCCTGCTTCGGCTTCTTCCCGGTGATTCCGTCGGCGATCGTCCTGCTGCTCGCCGCCTGGGCCGATCCGCGCCGCAGCCCGGCCCTCGCCTGGGCGTCCGCCGCCGTCGCCGTGCTGGTGTCCGCGGCGTCCCTGACCGCCGCGGGCTGGCTGGCGTACAACGCCTACCTGAGGCCCTCGTACGCCTACTCCGTGGAGATCCCCAGCTCCCTGTACAGCGAGGACGGCCTCCCCAAGGTGGACCTCCGGCTGGACGGGGTGACAGGCGTCCACGAGGCGTTCGACGATCCCGTGACCCGCGTGCAGGTGACGTACGACAAGAGCCTCACCGGACCCGAGCGCGCCGCCCTGCGCGAGGCCCTGCGCGAGGCCCTGAAGGCCGTCCCCGGCGCCGGCCCGCTCAAGGACTGCGGCCTCGGCGACTGCGACTGAGCGCCCCTAGGGGGTGTCGCCCGGACCCTCCCGCTCCTTCTCCGCCATCCGGATCACGCACACCGCGACGGCGATCAGCAGCGAGGCGTCCGCGTCCTCGCGGACCACGTCGACGGCGTACGTCTCGCGGACCCGGTACCACTGGCGGGAGATCAGCGCGAGCAGCTCCCCGTCGTACTCGACCTTGAACTCCCGGTCCAGGATCCGCCCGCTGACATCGAGCTCGGTGCCCTCGCTGAGCGTCACCAGGTAGTGGTTGCGCAGCAGCGAGAACCGCTTCTTCCGGATCACCGCGAGCCGCCGCTCGTCGCGCTCCAGCGTCATCGCGTCGCGCAGGGCGAAGAGCTTCTCCCGCAGCGTGATGAGGAGCCGCCCGTCGGGGTCCTTCAGCTCCAGGGTGTCCCGGAACCGCAGGGCCTTCCCGTCCACGAGGAAGGCGTGCCGGCCGTCCTCGTCCTCGATCCAGTAGTCGTCCCCGATGGCCAGCATTTTGTCCCGTACCAGGTATTTCACGCCCTCATCGCTGCCCGCGATAGGTTCCGGTCATGCCACTCCTCTACGTGACCGACCTGTCCTACCCGGCGCGCGGCCGCCGCTACGGCGACGAGGACGTCTTCCTCACCGCACGCCTGCGCGAGCACTTCCCCCTCGCCCTGTGCCACCCCCTGGACGCGGAGGCGCTCCTCCCGGCCTTCGACACCGTGGTCGTCCGCAACAGCGGCCCGGTCCTCCACCACCAGGAGGCCTACGACTCCTTCCGCGCGGCCGCCCTCGCCGCCGGCACCCGCGTCTACAACCCCCTGACGGGCCGGGGCGACATGGCGGGCAAGCAGTACCTGGTGGACCTGACCGCCTCCGGGCACCCGGTCATCCCCACGATCGACGACCCGGCGCACCTGTCGCTCCTCCCCGCGTCCCCCAGCTACGCGGTGAAGCCGAAACAGGGAGCGGACTCGATAGGCCTCACCTTCACCCCGCACCCGGACTGCGCCCCGGGGGAGTTCCTGATCCAGCCGCGCATCGACTTCGCGTACGAGGTGTCCTTCTACTTCGTGGACGACACCTTCCAGTACGCCCTCTACGCCCCCGACCCGGCCCGCCGCTGGGAGCTGGTCCCCTACGACCCGACCCCCGCGGACCTGGACTTCGCCCGCACCTTCATCGCCTGGAACACCCTCACCCACGGCATCCAGCGCGTGGACGCCTGCCGGGCCCCCTCGGGCGACCTCCTCCTGGTGGAGCTGGAGGACCTCAACCCGTACCTCTCCCTGGACCTCCTCCCGCCCGAGGTCCAGAACACCTTCATCACGTCCCTGGTCCGCTCCCTCCGGAGCTTCGGAGCCTCTTAGCCCCGCGCACCCTTGGCGACGGCCCGCCGGGCCACGTAGCGGAGCAGGGCCCAGATCGCCCCGGCGTTGACGAGGGCGCCGACCAGGACCGCGCCGTAGAGGCCGAGCTCGCCGAACATGCCGAGCTTGGAGTCGTCGAGGGACGTGTCCGGGGCCACCCAGTCCGAGGGGAGCGGGGCGGAGTCCGGCACGGACTCCACGGGCGGCTCGTCCCAGGCCGACTCGTCCGGGGTGGGGATGAAGGCGCTCAGCAGGAGGAGGCTGACCGGCGCGGTGGCCAGGATCGGCAGGGCCGCGAACATCCCGATGTCACCGGTCCGGCTGCCGATCGCGATGTAGACCAGCATCGAGAGCACCACCGCCAGGTATCCAGCGGGCACCCACATCTCGGGCTTCGACCAGCGCCGTCCCATCACGTTCCTCGTTTCCCGTTCTGTGTTCTGCGTGCGTTCCGCTTCGTTGTGCAGTCAGTCTCGAAGCTGCCGCGGCCCGCCACCTGAGTACGCCTACTCATCCTGTGCCGCCCTGCGTACCTGGTCAGAACCGTGCAGGGGCGCCGGAGGAGGTGCGGAAGATAACGCTTGGGTCACGGTCGGGGATCGCGTGCAGCAGTCGGGGAGTTGCCTCCGTCAGGTACGTCGGGGGAGCCAACGGGGCTTCGGGAGGGGTGCAGATGCGCAAGAGGCACGGGCCGGGTGGCCATGCGAACCGCTGACGTTCCCGCCTTCACGGCCTTCGTGCAGGCACGGTCCTCGGCACTGTTCAGGACCGCCCTGCTGATCACCGGCGAGCGGCACGTGGCCGACGACCTGGTGCAGTCCACGCTGGAGCAGGTGTGCCGGCACTGGCGCAAGGTCCGCTCCGCCGATGCACCGGAGGCCTATGCGCGCCGGATCCTGGTGAACCTCGCGAACGACCGCTGGCGCAGGCTGCGCGGCCGTCCGGAAGTACCCCTGGACGACGGCATCGGGGGCGGGCACGTCGATCCGTACAGAGGTCTCGTGGTCCGCGACGAGCTGATGCGCGAACTGCAGTCCCTGCCGGTCGGCATGCGCACCGTGCTCGTACTGCGGTACTTCGAGGACCTCGACGACGCGGAGATCGGCCGCTTGATGAACATCTCGACCGGCTCGGTCCGGTCCCAGGTGGCCCGGGGCCTGTCGAAGCTCCGGTCGACCGTCGGTACACAGGCACTGCGCGCGGGTTCGGAAGGGGCGGCATGAAGGACTTCGACCTGGAGGAGGAGCTGGCCGCGGCCATGCTCGACCGGGCGCAGCAGGAACCGCCGCGCGGCTACGACGTGGACGGACTCATCGGGCGGGTACGGCAGCGCAGGCGCCGCCTGCAGACGGGTGCGGCGGCGGCCGCGGCGATCGTGGCCCTGGGCGCCGGCTTCGCCGTCCAGGAGGGCCGGGACCGCACCTCGACGCCCGCACCGGCAGCGACCGCACCGGGTCCCAGCCTGCCTCCGGCCCCGTCCCAGCCCGTCAAACGGCCCCCGGTCGACCCGGCCAAGGCGACGCACACCCTGTTCCTCGCCGCCCTGCGCTACCAGAACCCGGCCACCCGCTCCCAGGTGGATCCGGCCGAGGTGGCGGCGCTGTTCGCCAACGAGCCCACCTACCGGCGGATCTGGGGCACCGACTCGCTCGGTGTGACCTGCGGCTCCGCGGTCGACGGCGTGCTGGTGCCGGGTCAGGTCCTGCTGTACCAGGGGACCGAGCCGCTCGACGAAGCCCCCTCCCTCACCTTCGACGGGACCACGGGTCTGGTGGTCGACCTGACCTGCTCGACGGGCTCCGGAGGCGGCAAGGGCGGTGACCCGACGGTGTCCGGCTTCTACGGCGGACTGGTGAAGGCCACCAAGTCCGGTGACTCCACGGCACTGGAGACGCTCGCGCAGCAGTTCGTGACCGCGCAGCTTCGATCCGCCCGGGGCTCGCAGCACGGTGGCACCTGCTCCTACACCGCGCCCCCCTTCTGGCTCGCCGACAACCCCTCGTCCGGAACCCTCACCCACGGATGGACCGTGGACCTCGGCGGCACTCGGGCCTTCCCCATCGACATCGACCAGAACGACAAGATCGCCCGATCCTGCGGCGGATGAGCCGCACCGCCGGCGGCCGCTGAGCCGGCCGCCGGCCGCACCCTGACGGCGCCCTGCCGCATTCCGGCGGGCCCGGCCGCGCTCCCACACGCGCCTCCACCCACACACGCCACGGCTCGCTCCGGCATGCCCTGACGCGCCCTGACGCGCCGCGGGGCGATGTCCGCGTGCCCGGACATCCGAAAGCGAGTCCCCGCATGAAGCGCCGGACACCCTTACTCGTGCTCCCCCTGCTCGTGGGCGCCACCCTGGCGGCCCACTTCCTGATCCCCACCCCGGGTGCCGCCGAGGGCACGCCCCCGCGACCCCTGCGGATGGCGGCGACGGCCCCGACGGCGACCGCGCCGACGGCACCCGCCCCGCCCGTGCCCGGCACGCCGCCGCCCTCCCCGGACACGGCGACCCCGGAGCAGGCCGTCCACCGCGCGCTCGACGGGCTCGGGCCGCACCACGGCCGCTACGCGCTCGCCACCCTGGACCTCACCTCGGGCCGCGCGGCGACGTACGGCCCGTCCACCGAGACCTTCACCTCCGCGAGCATCATCAAGGTGAACATCCTGGCCGCCCTCCTCCTACGGGCCCAGGACCGCGGGGTCCCGCTCACCCCCGCCCAGCGGCGGCTGGCCTCGGCCATGATCCGCGTCAGTGACAACGACGCGGCGCAGGAACTCTGGACCGCCATCGGCCGACGCCAGGGCCTGGACGCGGCCAACGCACGCCTCGGCCTCACCCCGGCACACGCCGGCCAGCGGGGCCCCTGGGGCCTGACCCGCACCACGGTCGCCGACCAACTCGCCCTCCTGAAGGCGGTGTTCACGGAGAACTCCCCCTTGACCACCGCATCCCGCTCCTACGTCCGCGCCCTCATGGGTGACATCGCCGCCGACCAGGACTGGGGCGTCGGCGCAGCGGGCACCCCCGGTGCCCGGCCCGTGCTCAAGAACGGCTGGCTCCCGGGCGGGACGCCCCCGCGGTGGGCCGTCAACAGCATCGGCCTCGTCGAGCGCGACGGGCACACGCTCCTGATCGCCGTCCTCACCGACGCCCAGCCCACCCGCGAGGCCGGCACGGCCCTCATAGAGCGCGCCGCGTCGGCCGCGGCCGAGGCGCTGCTGGAGCGTACGGCCTGAGCAGGGGCTTCGTACGCGCGTGATCCCGAGTTCACGGGCGGATGGCAAGCTTGAAGCATGAACGATGCCGCCCCGGCGCCCACCCCTGCGCCCGCGCCCCGCCGACGTGCCCGTGTCCGTGCCCCCGAGCTGATCGGCAAGGGTGGCTGGCTCAACACCGGCGGCAAGGACCTCACCCTCGCCGACCTGCGAGGACGCATTACGATCCTCGATTTTTGGACCTTTTGCTGTGTGAACTGCCTCCACGTGCTCGACGAGTTGCGCGAGCTGGAGGAGAAGCACCGCGACACCGTCGTGATCGTCGGTGTGCACTCGCCGAAGTTCGTGCACGAGGCCGAGCACGCGGCCGTCGTCGATGCCGTCGAGCGGTACGGGGTGCACCACCCCGTGCTCGACGATCCCGAGCTCGCGACCTGGAAGCAGTACGCCGTCCGTGCCTGGCCCACGCTCGTGGTGATCGACCCCGAGGGGTACGTCGTCGCGCAGCACGCCGGGGAGGGGCACGCGCACGCCATCGCCACGCTCGTGGAGGAGCTGGAGGCCGAGCACGAGGCCAAGGGGACGCTGCGGCGCGGGGACGGGCCGTACGTGGCGCCCGAGCCGGTGGCGGGCGACCTGCGGTTCCCCGGGAAGGCGCTCGTGCTGCCCTCCGGGAACCTGCTCGTCTCCGACACGACCCGGCACCAGCTGGTGGAGCTGGCCCCCGACGGGGAGAGCGTCGTACGGCGCATCGGCGGCGGGGAGCGCGGCTTCGGGGCGGAATCCTTCAGCGAGCCCCAGGGGCTGGCGCTGCTGCCCGACGGGTCCGTGGTCGTCGCCGACACCGTCAATCACGCGCTGCGGCGCTTCGACCCCGCGACCGGGGCCGTGGAGACCGTCGCCGGGACCGGGCGGCAGTGGTGGCAGGGGTCCCCGACCTCGGGGCCGGCCCTCGACGTCGACCTGTCCTCGCCGTGGGACGTGGCCTGGTGGCAGGGCCGGGTGTGGATCGCCATGGCGGGCGTCCACCAGCTGTGGACCTGGGACCCGGAGGGCGGCGCCGTCGCCGTCGCCGCCGGAACGACCAACGAGGGGCTGCACGACGGGCCGGCCGCCGAGGCCTGGTTCGCCCAGCCGTCCGGGCTCGCGGCCACGGAGGACCGGCTGTGGATCGCCGACTCCGAGACGAGCGCGCTCCGGTACGTCGAGCGGGAGGGCGACGGCTACGCCATCCGCACCGCCGTCGGCTCCGGCCTCTTCGACTTCGGGCACCGGGACGGCGACGCCGCGCAGGCGCTGCTCCAGCACCCGCTCGGCGTCACCGCGCTGCCCGACGGCTCGGTCGCGGTGTGCGACACGTACAACCACGCCCTGCGGCGGTACGACCCGGCGACGGGGCAAGTCACCACGCTCGCCACCGATCTGCGCGAGCCCAGCGACGCCGTGCTCGTCGGCGACGACATCGTCGTGGTGGAGTCGGCCCGGCACCGGCTGACCCGGCTGCGCCTCCCGGAGGAGGCCGTACGGGTCGACGCGGTCGCCCACCGCACCCAGCGGGCCGCCACCGAGGTGGCCCCCGGCACGCTCCGCCTCGACATCGTCTTCCAGGCCCCGAGCGGCCAGAAGCTCGACACCCGCTACGGCCCCTCGACCCGGCTGCTCGTCTCCTCGACCCCGCCCGAGCTGCTGACGGCGGGGGAAGGGGCCGGGACCGACCTGTTCCGGGAGCTCGCGCTGAACCCGGACCTGACCGAGGGCGTCCTGCACGTCTCCGCGATGGCCGCGTCCTGCGACGACGACCCGGAGAACGAGTACCCGGCCTGCCACGTCCACCAGCAGGACTGGGGAGTGCCGGTGAGCATCACCGCGGGCGGCGCGACCCGACTGCCCCTGGTGCTGGCCGGGATGGACGACTGAGCCACGGCATGGACGACCGAGTCGCGGCGTCGACGTCACCGACCGTGCCCGCCGGGGGAGATCCCCCGGCGGGCACGGTCATGACGGCGTGATGACGGCCGGTCAGTTCTCCAGGAACGCCAGGATGACGTTGGCCAGGAGGTACGGGTCGTCCGCGCCGCACAGTTCGCGGGCGCTGTGCATCGAGAGGATGGCCACGCCGATGTCGACCGTCTGGATGCCGTGGCGGGCCGCGGTGATCGGGCCGATCGTGGTGCCGCACGGCATCGAGTTGTTGGAGACGAAGGTCTGCCACGGGACGCCGGCGCGCTCGCAGGCGGCCACGAACACCGCGCGGCCGCTGCCGTCGGTCGCGTAGCGCTGGTTGACGTTGACCTTCAGGATCGGGCCGCCGTTGGCGCGCGGGTGGTGCGTGGGGTCGTGGCGCTCCGCGTAGTTGGGGTGCACGGCGTGGCCGGTGTCCGAGGAGAGGCAGATCGCGCCGGCGAAGGCCCGCGCGCGGTCCTCGTAGGTGCCGCCGCGGGAGAAGACCGAACGTTCCAGCACGTTGCCCAGGAGCGGGCCGTCCGCGCCGGTGTCCGACTGCGAGCCGTTCTCCTCGTGGTCGAAGGCGGCCAGGACGGGGATGTGGGTGAGGGTGTCGGCCGTGGAGGCGGCCACCAGCGCCGCGACGCCCGCGTGGACGGAGAGCAGGTTGTCCATGCGCGGGCCCGCGAGGAGCTCGCGGTCGCGGCCGAGGTAGGCCGGGGGCTCGATCGAATGGACCATCAGGTCCCATCCGGCGACGGAGCCGCGCTCGAGGCCTTCCTCGTCCTCCAGGAAGGCGATGAGGTCGCCTTCGTGGACGTCGCCGAGGCCCCAGATCGGCTGCATGTGCCGCTGCTTGTCCAGCTTGAGCCCGTCGGTGTTCACCGACCGGTCGAGGTGCACGGCGAGTTGGGGTACGCGCATCAGCGCACGGTCGATGTTGACGAGCCGTTCGGTGCCGTCGAGGAGGGTGAGGCGTCCGGCCAGGCCCAGGTCGCGGTCGAGCCAGGTGTTGAGCAGGGTGCCGCCGTAGATCTCCACGGCGATCTGCCGCCAGCCCTGGGCGCCGGTGTCGGGCAGCGGCTTGACCCGGAGGTTGGGGGAGTCGGTGTGCGCGCCGATGATCCGGAACGGGGTGTGCGCGGCCGCGCCTTCGGGCACGTACCAGGCGATGATCGCGCCCCCGCGGAGTACGAACTTGCCTCCCGTGCTCGCGTCCCACGCGTCGGTCTCGGCCAACTGCCTGAATCCGGCCTTCTCCAGCCGCTCGGCCGCGTTGGCCACGGCGTGGTACTGCGACGGACTCGCCGCCAGGAAGGTCATCAGATCGTCGGTGTGGCCGCGGTCGAAGCGGGCGGCGGCGGGAGAGCTCATGTGGGTCACCTTAACGACGGTCGTGTTCGTCATGGCCGGACTGCGGCGGATAGCCGGAGGAAGGGGCCGCGGGGGTGTGGTCCGGGCCCCCGGGCTGTGTCAGCCCGGCGGACGGTCGAAGCGGCGCTGCAACTGTCTGCGCTCGCCCCGGCGGATGCGCGGGAGCATTTCCGGGGTCTGCGCGGAGCGCTGCGCGCGCCTCTTGCGTCCGGCGCAGAAGATACAGGCCTCACCGGGAGGGGCGTCGGGGTCGATGGGTGCGCCGGGGTGTTCGGAGCAGCCGGAGGCGTTGCGCGGCCGGGACAGTTCGCGGGCCACGATGAAGGCCCGGTGCAGGTCGTCGGCCATGGCGACGAAGTCCTCGGGGGGCGAGGACAGGCTCAGGTGGAAGCGCCGCTCCTCGACCGTGCGCAGGCGGGCCTGGAGGGCCTGGAGCGTGTACGGGGGCTCGGGCACGGGGTATCCGAGCCGGCGCTGCTCGCCCGCGGGCGGGGCGGCGGCGGACGCGGCGCGGGCGCCCTGTGCGCGCAGTCCGAGGCGGCGCCGGTCGTTGCAGATCAGGCAGCGCCCCCAGCCGTCGGGCGCCTCGGGGTCGAGGGCGCCGTTGGGGTGCTCCGGGCAGCCGGTGTAGCTCTTGGCGGGAGCGAGCCCGGCGGCGGTCTGGAAGGCGGTGTAGAGGGCGTCGGCCACCGATTCGTACTCGGTGGGGTGGGCGCCCTCGTAGAGCTCCTTGAGGTGGTCTCCGAGGCTGCCCACGGCGGACTGCAGCTCCTTGAGGGCATAGGGCCGCCCGGTCGGGACCGAGTACCCCCTGCTGCCGCGCTGCTGCTCCTGTGGACTCATACCCACGAGCGTCCCACGAACCACCGACATCCCGGGAACCCCGCAGGTCCCGCCGGGGGTGGAGCCATGGGGTGCGGGGTTCCGCGCCGGGCCGGTCGCCGGTCGCCGGTCCCGGCTCCGGTCCCGGCTCCGGTCCGGGCCGTGGCCCCCGACGCCGCCCCCGCCGCGCGAGCCCGAGCGCACGCCGACGGCCGGGCCCCCGTGCGGGAGGGCCCGGCCGTCTGTGTGTACGTACACCGCGTACAGGTGGGGGGTTGGAGGGACCCGTGAGGCTAGAACGCGGCCTCGTCGAGCTCCATCAGGGTGTTGTCGACGGCCTCGGCGAGCGCGCGGGCCACCGCGACGCCCGGCAGGACCTCGCCGGCGAAGAACTTCGCCGCGGCGATCTTGCCGGTGTAGAACGGCACGTCCTTGGCGGAGGCGGCCGGCAGCTTCTCGGCGGCCACGGCCGCGCCCTTGAGGAGCAGGTAGCCGACGACCACGTCACCGGAGGCCATCAGCAGCCGGGTGGTGTTCTGGCCGACCTTGTAGATGTTCTTGACGTCCTCGCCGGTGGCGGTGAGGTCGACGACCATCTGGCCGACGATGGCCTCCAGGTCGACGGCCGCCTTGGCGAGCGCGTCGCGGGCCGGGGCCAGCTCCTCGCCGCCCTCGCCCTCGGCCAGGAACTTCTTGATCGTCTCGGTGAGGACGTTCAGGGCGGCACCCTGGTCGCGGACGATCTTCCGGAAGAAGAAGTCCTGGCCCTGGATGGCCGTGGTGCCCTCGTAGAGGGTGTCGATCTTGGCGTCGCGGATGTACTGCTCGATCGGGTATTCCTGCAGGTAGCCCGAGCCGCCGAAGGTCTGGAGCGACTGCGCGAGCTGCTCGTAGGACTTCTCGGAGCCGTAGCCCTTCACGATCGGCAGGAGCAGGTCGTTGAGGCCCACGAGGGACGCGGTGTCCTCACCGGCGGCCTGCTTGACCTGGATCTCGTCCTGGACGGAGGCGGTGTACAGGACCAGGGCGCGCATGCCCTCGGCGTACGCCTTCTGCGTCATGAGCGAGCGGCGCACGTCGGGGTGGTGCGTGATGGTGACCTTGGGGGCCGTCTTGTCCATGAAGTTGGCCAGGTCCGGACCCTGCACGCGCTCCTTGGCGTACTCCAGGGCGTTCAGGTAGCCGGTCGACAGGGTCGCGATGGCCTTCGTGCCGACCATCATCCGGGCGAACTCGATGATCATGAACATCTGGCGGATGCCGTCGTGCTTGTCACCGATCAGCCAGCCCTTGGCGGGGTGCTGGTCGCCGAAGGTCATCTCGCACGTGTTGGAGGCCTTGAGGCCCATCTTGTGCTCGACGTTCGTCGCGTAGACGCCGTTGCGCTCGCCCAGCTCGCCGGTCTCCCAGTCGAAGTGGAACTTCGGGACCAGGAAGAGCGAGAGGCCCTTGGTGCCCGCGCCGTGGCCCTCGGGGCGCGCGAGGACGTAGTGGAGGATGTTCTCCTCCATGTCGTGCTCGCCCGAGGTGATGAAGCGCTTCACGCCCTCGATGTGCCAGGAGCCGTCGTCCTGCTGGACCGCCTTGGTGCGGCCGGCGCCGACGTCCGAACCGGCGTCCGGCTCGGTGAGGACCATCGTGGAGCCCCAGCGCTTCTCGACCGCGAGCGCGGCGATCTTCTTCTGGACCTCGTTGCCCTCTTCGAAGAGGACGCCGGCGAACGCCGGGCCGGAGGAGTACATCCACACGGCCGGGTTCGCGCCCAGGATCGTCTCGGCGAAGGCCCAGATCAGGGAGCGGGGCGAGGTGGTGCCGCCGATCTCCTCGGGCAGGCCCAGACGCCAGTACTCGGAGTCCATGAAGGCCTTGTAGCTCTTCTTGAAGGACGCCGGGACGGGCGCGGTGTTCGTCGTCGGGTCGAAGACCGGCGGGTTGCGGTCGGCGTCCTCGAAGGACGCGGCCAGCTCGTTCTCGGAGAGCTTGGCTATCTCGCTGAGGATGGTCTTCGCGGTCTCGGTGTCCATCTCACCGAACGGGCCGGTGCCGTACACGTTGTCGCGCCCGAGCACCTCGAAGAGGTTGAACTCGATGTCGCGGAGATTCGACTTGTAGTGCCCCATGGCGACGGCTCCGTAGTGCTCGGTGAGACGGGAAGGATCCTCGTGCGTGCGTGCATACCAATCGGTAACGTAATGATGCTACCCGCCGGTAATAAAGTGCAACCCCTACCGGCGGGACTGTGACCTCTCTCTCGGACGACTGTCCCGAGAGCCCCCTCAGTCCGGCCTCAGTCCCGCCTCGGTCTCACTCGAGGGGCGGCCGCGCGCTCAGGCGCCGGCGCCGTGGGCGACGGCCTGCTCCGCCGCCACCGGCTCCGGGAAGGCCAGCCGGGGCGAGCCGCCCGCCCACCACACGCCGATCACGAAGGCGGCCGTGGCCTCCACGTACCCGGCCCGGTCCAGCCCTCCGGCCGGCATCGGGGTCCAACCCATCCCGGTGACCAGTTCCGCGACGCGCTCGGCGGCCCCCGCGTCGTCGGCGCAGTACGGCACCGCGGGCCGGGTCCCGCCGAAGGCGGAGACCGGCAGCCCCCACACGCTCTCGTGGGCCAGGTTGAAGGCCTTCACCACGTGCGCCCCGGGCGCCGCCGCCTGGACGCGGGCGGCCGTGCTCGGCCCGCCGTCGGTGGTCAGCATCACCCCGCCCGCCCCCGGAGCCAGCGGGTTCGTGCAGTCCACCACCGCCCGCCCGGCCAGCGCCGCCGCGTGCTCCGCCGCCAGCGCCGGGGCCGCCTCGGCCGGTACGGCGAGCAGCGCGAGCTCCCCGTACTCCGCCGCCCGCGCGAGGCTCCCGTGCCCGGCCGCCCCGATCCGCCGGGCCAGGGCCAGGGCCGCCGCCTCGTCGCGCCCGCCGACGAACACCTCGTGCCCGGCCCGCACCCAGGCCCCGCCCAGGGACTCCGCCATGGCTCCCGTTCCCAGTACGCCGATCTGCATCGCCGCCACCTCTTTCTGTTGTCTGTCGTTGCCGTCGTTCTCCGGTGGCCGAAGCTACGGATGGCGATACACACCGACCGGTGTCCATCGGGGGCGGCAGGATGGGGCGCATGGAGAAGCTGCCCGAACCGGCCGCGGGGCTGCCGGACCTCACGTACACGGCGGACTGCCGGGCGCGCGTCGCCTTCGAGGTGCTGGCGAACCGCTGGGACAGCGTCGTGGTCTTCACGCTCGGCGCGGCGGGCCGGCCGATGCGGCCGCGGGCGTTGGTCGCACGGATCGGCGGGATCAGCCCGAAGGCGCTGAACGAGGCGCTGCGGCGGCTGGAGCGCAACGGCCTCGTGGAGCGGCGGGCGTACGCCGAGGCCCCGCCGCGGGTGGACTACGCCCTGACCGCGGCCGGTACGGCCCTGCTCACGCCGATGCGGGCGATGGGGGCCTGGGCCGCGCAGCACGCGGACGACGTGCTCGACGCGCAGGACCGGTACGAAGCCCGCCTACGGCTGCGCGAGCTCGGCCCAGACGGTCTTGCTCCCGGGCCCCTGGATGACGCCCCATTGCAGCGCCAGCGCGTCGAGCAGGGCTAGGCCCCGCCCGGACTCCTGGTCTGCGGCTGCTTCCCGCGGTACGGGGCATGCGTGCGGGTCGGGGTCGGTGAGCTCGACCCGCGTACGGGCTGCCCTTCCGGTGACCCGCAGCGTGACGGGCGTGCCTTCGCCGAGGTGGAGGAGGGCGTTGGTGAGCAGCTCGCTCACACAGAGCTCGGCGTCGTGGCTGCGGGTGTGCTCGCGCACGGCGTGCCGGGCCAGGGGGACGGCCCCGGGGGTGGCGAGCAGCCGCAGCACGAGGGTCACCGCGCGCCCAGGGCGTCGGCGAGGCGCTGCGCGGTGGCGGGGTTGCAGTTGCCGAGGGCGATCAGGGGTGGGCTGGCGTACCGCCCGGCGTAGGAGAGGAGGTGGAGGTCGAGGGAGGGCAGCACGATCCCGTGCCCGGAGAGTGCGGAGCGGAGGTTCTCCAGGGCCTGGGTCGCCTCGTGGTCGTGGGGGTGGTCGCTCATGGGGACGTCGGCCTTTTCGCAGCGGGGAGTGACGAACTGCTCACAGCGTGGCGCGGCTCGGCGTAGCGTGGGAAGAGTTTCGAGTTCCGCTGGACAAGTGGCAAATGGCGGTGGTGGGTTGTGCCCGCTCGTAAGGACCCCGACGCTTCGGCGAATGTGCCGTCCTTCTATGGCGCCGAGCTGCGCTACAAACGGGAATCCGCGGGGCTCACGCTGGAACAGTTGGCGGAGGGCAGCTTTCGGGGAGTGCCGTTCCTGAGCCAGATCGAGCACGGCGAGCGGCGCATGCCGCTGGATCTGGCCCGGCACGTGGACGGGAAGCTGGGCACGGACGGGTTTTTCGAGCGGCGCTGTGAAGATGCGCGCAAGGCGAGGCAGTCCGGGCACGCGGAGTACTTCGCGGACGTCGCGGAGATGGAGCCGTACGCGGAGACCATCGAGGAGTGGGCTCCGATGCTCGTCCCCGGCCTGTTGCAGACACCCGCTTATGCGCGGGCGCTCACGCGGGCAGCGATGCCCCGGGCCCTCGACAGCGAGGTCGAGGAGAAGGTGCAGGCCCGAGTCGCGCGGGCCCAGCTGTTCAAGGGCGAGTCGCCCCCGGCCTACTGGGTGGTAGTGGACGAGTCGCTGATCCGGCGGCGGGTGGTGCCCGCGGGCGGGATGGTCGAGTTGCTGGACCACATCGCGAACGTGGTCAGAACCACTCGTTCCATTCTGCAGATCGTTCCGGAAAACGCTGCGGCCCATCCGTTCATGATGGGCATGGCCAAGGTGATGACCTTCGTGGATGCGCCGCCCGTCGTGTACACCGAGAGCCTGCACAGCGGACAACTCATCGACTTTCCGGCCCTCGTGAAGGACTACCGCAGGTCGTACGATCTGCTCAGGGCTGTCGCGCTGTCACCTGAGGCGTCCCTGGCGAGGATCGACGCAGCTGCAGAGGACTTCAGAAATGGCAAGCACCGCGATTGACTTGACGTCCGCCTGCTGGCGCAAGAGCAGCTTCAGCAACGGCACCGGCGGTGACTGCGTAGAGGTGGCCGACGGCCTGACCGGGCTCGTCCCCGTGCGGGACTCCAAGGTGGAGGGCGGGCCCGTCCTCATGATCGGGGCCACCGCATGGCACGGCTTCGTGCGGGGGCTGAAGTCCCACTGACCGGAACTCGTCGTCCCGGCGGGCCACGCCCTCGGTAGGCTTCGGGCCATGTACGGCTATGACCAGAACGTGAGCGCGGGGCAGCAGGGCTACGCCCAGCCCCAGCAGGGCTACGCGCAGCAGCCTCAGCAGCCGCTGTACCCCGAGCCCTCCCCGCCCTCCCTCGCGGACGCGGTCCGCGCGTTCACGACCGGGTCGCTGTCCGCCGAGGACTTCCAGCAGATCTTCGCCTCCTCGAAGGTCTACTGCCCGCGCGGCGACACCCCGGGCTTCCTCGCGCTGCACAACACGCAGCAGCCGGTCATCCCCATGTTCACCACGCTCAAGGAGCTGCGCCGGTACGCCGGCAAGGAGTCCAAGTACTTCGTGATCACCGGCGCCGAGGTGATCGACCTGCTGCCCACCGGGTACGGCTTCGTCCTCGACATGGAGGGCGACCACCGGATGGTCTTCGATGCGAAGGCGGTCGAGCAGATGGTCGACTTCGCCATGCGCCGCATGTACGGCTAAGAAGCCAACGCCGGGGGGCTGCCATGCTGCGCGTGCACTTCGAGGCCGAGGACCTGCTCAACGTCACCTTCGCGAGCGAGCCGCTGCCCTTGGTGGAGCTGGCCCTCGCGCTGGTGGCCGCACAGCGTACGGACCAGCAGGCGGTTTTCGGCCGTTGGCGGAGCCTTGCCGCGCGGGAGCTGCCGGGGCGGGTGCGGCCGCTTTTCGACCTCCTGCGTCCCGACGGCGACAACCCCCACTTCGTGGAGCCGTACGCGCGGAGCCTGGAGGAGGGCCTCACCGTCATCCGGGACCGGGTCTCCTTCCTGACCCCGGAGGGCCTGGCCCGCGCCGCCACCCGTGCGCCGGGGTCCCCGTCCTGGCTGCGCGCGTTGTGGGGGCAGGACCGGGAGGCCTGGGAGCAGCTCGACTCCGCGATCCGGTCCGCGTACGACGTGCTCATCGCCCCGCAGTGGCCGCGCATCCGGCAGTCCTTCCAGGCGGACGTGGCCTGGCGGACCCGGCTGCTGGCCGCGCACGGGATCAAGGCCTGCCTGGCCAGCACCCACGTGGCGGCCGACTGGTCGGGCCTGGTCTTCGAGGTGGACCGGCCGCCGGACTACGAGGTCCGGCTCGGCGGGCGCGGGCTGGTGCTGATGCCCTCGCCGTTCTGGACGGGCCGGCCGCTGCTGGACGACCACCCGGACGGGACGTACGTACTCCTCTACCCGGCGCTGACCCCTCTGCCGCTGGTGTCCCCGGACCGGGCGGAAGGCGCGCTGGACGCGCTGCTGGGGCGGACCCGGGCGGCGGTGCTCCAGCTGCTGATCGAGCAGCGGACCACTTCCGAGCTGGCCCGCGACCTCGACATCAGCCTTCCGTCGGTCTCGGAGCACACCCGCACCCTGCGCGCGGCGGGCCTGATCACCACGGCCCGGGACGGCAAGGCGGTCCTGCACTCCGCGACGGCGCTGGGCGTGGACCTGTTGCACAGCGGAGGCTGAGCCTTCAGGGGGAGCGGTGGCGGAGCCGCCAGAAGACCGCCGCCACCGCGGCCACCGCGACGGCAAGGGCGCCGTACGTCCACAGCAGGGCGAGGTCGGGGCGGTGGGCCAGGGAGGTGCGGATGCCCGCGAAGGCCAGGGCGCCGATCGCCTGGGCGGCGCCGTCCACGCCCTTGAACCCCGTCGACCAGCGCAGCAGCAGGCACCAGGCCAGGCAGAGGGCGCCCCAGGTGGCGAGGTAGGGCCAGGGCGAGCCGGGGAGCGGTTGCAGCGGGCTGACGGTGCCCGCCCACCGGTAGGAGGCGTACCCGACGGCCACGACCGCGGCCGTGACGGCTACGGACCAGCCCAGTGCGGCGAGCGCGGCCCGTAAGGTCCCGTGCCCGGTGCGCACCTCCGCCCTGGGCTGTGCGCCGTCGGCCTCGTTCGTCGGGGTGGTCACTGGTCGGGCTCCTGCCGTGCGGGGGCGTGCGTCGGTCCGTACGCATCGATCTTGAGGACGCCCGTCCGGGGCCTCTGGTTGTCCCGGGAACGACAGCGGCGGCTGCGCAGGTTTCGGCGGTACCCGAAAGGATCGCGGCGGCGGACGGGAGTCCCGAATATCAGTGCTGCGGGGGGAACCCGCTCCTACTGACAGGGGGACTTTGATGGGACGTACGTCCTTGGGCGCGAAGCTCGCGGCAGTGGCGGCCACGGGGGTGATGGCGCTGGGTACGGGGGTCCTGGCGGCATCGCCGGCGCAGGCCGTCGCGACCTACTGCCCGAGCGGGTACGCCTGCATCTACTGGGGCACCACCGAGGCCAGCGGGATCCGGCAGAGCTGGAAGTACGCGGGCGTGTACAAGATCTACGGCTACGACGGCAACCACCTGATCAAGAACAACCAGACCGACGGTTGGAAGATCTGGCTGTGCCACAACACCAACGGCACGGACTGTGACGGCGTGTGGCCGGGGCAGTCGGTCGTGCTCAACATGACGCCGTACAACTCGGTCTCCATCGAGCCGTAGGTCTACCGCGGGGGATGCACGGGGGGTCCCCCACGACCCTGCTCGATCTCCATCTCCATCTCGATCCGGATCTCGACCTGAGGAGCCAGCAATGACTCGTACTCGTAAGACGTCGACCACGCGTGCAGGGCTTCGTACGAAGGCGGCCGCGGTGCTGGCGACCGTGGCCCTGGCCATGGGCGTGGGCGCCCTCGCCGCGGCTCCGGCCGAGGCGGCGCCGGCGCACTGGTGCCGGTTCCACCCCAGCTGCGACTGACGGTGCCGCGCGCCGGGCGCGCGGTCGGGTGAACCTGAGACCCCGGGGGAATTCCCCCGGGGTCTTCCCTGTTCTGTCGGGTGGCAGAAAGTTCGGGTTTCAACTAAACTCGACGCCAGAAGGAGGTTCCGACCATGCCTGCAGTGACTGTGGAGAACCCGTTGACGCTCCCGCGCGTCGGGGAGCCGGCCCAGGAGACGACCGCCCGCAAGGTGCTGGCCGTCACGACCGCCCCGGGTGGCTTCGAGGGCGAGGGATTCCCGGTGCGCCGTGCGTTCGCCGGGATCAACTACCAGTACCTCGACCCGTTCATCATGATGGACCAGATGGGCGAGGTGGAGTACGCCCCGGGCGAGCCCAAGGGCACCCCGTGGCACCCCCACCGCGGCTTCGAGACCGTCACCTACCTGATCGACGGAACCTTCGTCCACCAGGACAGCAACGGCGGCGGCGGAGTCATCAACGGCGGCGACACCCAGTGGATGACGGCGGGCAGCGGCCTGCTGCACATCGAGGCTCCGCCGGAGTCGCTCGTGGTGTCCGGCGGGCTCTTCCACGGCCTCCAGCTGTGGGTGAACCTCCCCGCCTCCGACAAGATGATGCCCCCGCGCTACCAGGACATCGGCGGCGGCCAGGTCCAGCTGCTCTCCACCCCGGACGGCGGCGCCCTGCTCCGCGTGATCGCCGGTGAGCTGGACGGCCACGAGGGCCCCGGCATCACCCACACCCCGATCACGATGATCCACGCGACGGTCGCACCCGGCGCGCAGATCACTCTCCCGTGGCGCGAGGACTTCAACGCCCTGGCGTACGTACTGGCCGGGCGCGGCTCGGTCGGCGAGGACCGTCGGCCCATCCACACCGGGCAGACCGCGGTCTTCGGCGAGGGCGGCTCGCTGACCCTGCGGGCGGACGAGGGCCAGGACTCCAACGCGCCCGCGCTGGAGATCGTCCTGCTCGGCGGGCAGCCGATCCGGGAGCCGATGGCGCACTACGGGCCGTTCGTGATGAACAGCAAGCACGAACTCCAGCAGGCGTTCGACGACTTCCAGGCGGGCCGCCTGGGCCGCATCCCCACCACGGCCCGCACCGGCCTCGGCCACCGCGGCACGGGCGAGGCGTCGGAGGACTGACCCCGGCCCGGAAGTCCGGGCCCCGCACGGCGAAGCCCCTGGCCCATTCGGCCCGGGGCTTCGCCGTGTGGTGGTGCGTCGGCGAGGCCGGAGGATCATGGCCGGAACTTGATCATCTCGGGCTGATGGGACGTGGACGTACCCGCAACTACGTCCTATTCTTTGGGCGCTCGGCCCGGAAGGCGCCGGCAGACTCGTGCCCCGGTCGGCCTCTGGCGCATCCGCCGGGCGAGGCCGGAGGGCTCCTGCCGACCCGCCCCCTCCGCGATGCGAAGAAGGACACGGATGGCGCAGGACGTGGGCACGACGACGACCGACGTGGCTCGGCTGAGCCTCCCGGAGTCCGAAATACCCGGAACGGCAATCGAGACGGCACCCGAGACGGCACCCGAGACGGCACCCGAGCCGACCGGCGGTACGTCCGGTCGGCGCCGTCGACGGTGGGTGGTGGCCGTGGCCGTCGGTGCCGTGGTCGCCACGCTCGGCGGGCTGGGTGCGGCGCTGCTGGTGAAGTCGCCGGCGCAGGTCGCCGCGGACGCCGCCGCGCCCCGGCCCGACGTGCTGACCGCGACGGTGGAGCACCGGGTGCTCACGTCGTCCGTCATCACCCGCGGCCAGGTCGTCGCGGGCCAGACGGTCGAGGTGATTCCCCAGGTGACCGCCGGGGTGGGTGCCGCGCGTCCGGTGATCACCAAGATCCGGGTCCGGCCGGGGGACACGGTGCAGCCGGGACAGGTCCTGATGGAGGTGTCCGGGCGGCCCGTGTTCGTGCTGGAGGGCAACCTGCCCGTCTACCGCGACCTGAGCCCGGGGGCCACGGGCGACGACGTCGCTCAGCTGCAGAAGGCGCTGAAGGCGCTGGGTCATTCCTCGGCGCCCGACGCCGGGGGCACCTTCGGTGCCGGTACGAAGGCCGCGCTCACCTCCTTCTACAAGGCCGTGGGATACACCCCGGTGTCCGCGAACGGCGCCGAGGGGGACCCGGTCGGGGAGGCCCGGAGCCAGGTCACCGCCGCCCAGCGGGCACTGGAGGACGTTCGGAGCGCGCAGGCGCAGGCGTCCAAGCCGGGGGAGAAGCCGGGTGCCAAGCCGGGCGAGGAGGCGGCGGCCACCGGCGGTGGCGACGGCGGCAGGGCCGTGCGCCGGGCGCAGGAGGACCTGGCCGAGGCGAAGAAGAAGCTCGCGGCCGCGGAAGCGGCCTCCGGGCCGAAACTGCCCGCGGCCGAGGTGGTGTTCCTGCAGAGCTTCCCCGCCCGGGTGGACTCGGTGGCGGCGAAGGTCGGCGGCGAGGCGACCGGTACCGCGATGACGCTGTCCGCGGGCAAGTTGGTGGTGCAGGCCTACGTTCCCGAGTACCAGAAGGACCTCATCCAGCCGGGACGTGCGGCCGAGATCCACTCCGAGGTGACCGGCCTGTCCGCGAAGGGCGAGGTCACGCTCGTCTCCGACAAGCGCTCCGAGGCCGGCCCCTCGACCGGACAGGCGAAGCCCGGTGCGGACGCGGCGCCCGCGCCGGGTGGCCAGGGGGCGACCGGGTGGCTCGTGGAGATCACCCCGAGTGAGCCGCTGAAGGCGGAACTGACCGGCCAGGACGTACGGGTCACCGTCACCGCGGCATCGACGGAGGGCAAGGCGCTCGTCGTGCCGATCACGGCGATCAGCTCCGGGGCCGACGGCCTGACCACCGTGACCGTGCTCGGCGAGGGCGGGGAGCGGCGCCGGGTGGAGATACGGTCGGGCACGGCGGGGGACGGTTTCGTGGCCGTCACACCCGTGGCGGACGGTGCGCTGGCCGGGGGCGACCGGGTGATCATCGGAGTCGCGCGCGAGAAGGCTTCCCCGTGACCGGTCTCGCCTTGACGGCGTCCGAGACGGCATCCGAGCCGGTCATCGAGTTCCGCGGGATCGGGCTGACCTACCCCGGGCCGCCTCCCGTGGCCGCCCTCAGGGCCTGCGACCTGACCGTCGGGCGGGGCGAGTTCGTCGCCGTCGTCGGTCCGTCGGGTTCGGGGAAGTCCACGTTCCTCAACATCGTCGGACTGCTGGACGCGCCCACCGGCGGAACGTACCTCCTGGACGGCATCGACACCGGCACGCTCCGGGACGCCGACCGCACCGCCCTGCGCGGGCTGCGCATCGGCTTCGTGTTCCAGTCCTTCCATCTGCTGCCCCAGCGCAGCGCGTTGGAGAACGTCACGCTCGCCCTGGTCTACGACGGCACCCCGCGCCGGGAGCGGCGCGCCCGGGCCCGCCATGCTCTGGAGCAGGTCGGTCTCGGCCACCGCATCGACTCGCTGCCCACGCGGCTGTCCGGCGGGGAACGCCAGCGGGTGGCCATCGCCCGCGCACTGGTGACCCGGCCCTCCCTGCTGCTGTGCGACGAACCGACCGGAAACCTCGACACGGCGAACGCCGATTCCGTACTGGCCCTGCTGGAGCGGCTGCACGCCGACGGCATGACGGTCCTGGTGATCACCCACGATCCTCTCGTCGCCGCCCGTGCCAAGCGCACGGTGACGATCCGGGACGGAGTGCTGAGCGTCTCGGACCCGGCCGCGTCCGAGGTGTCGGAGGTGGCCGGGTGAGGCCGGTGTGGCCGGTGTGGCGTGCGCGGCGCAGGAACGGGATCCGGCCCTCCGTGTTCGGCTGGCGCGACGTGCTCTCCGAGTCCCTCGCCGGAATGCTCCAGCGGCCCGGCCGCTCGGCGCTGACCGCCCTCGGGACGGTGCTCGGCGTGGGCACGTTCGTGGCGATCCTCGGGCTGACGGCCACCACCTCGTCCCAGATCGACACCCGGTTCAATGCGCTGAGTGCGACCGAGGTGACCGTCGAGGACATCGCGCAGGAACAGAACCAGTTCGCCGGACCGGCCTTCCCGAAGGACGCCGACGCACGGATCGAGGGCCTCAACGGGGTCGAGCACGCCGGGGTGTTCTGGCCCGTGAGGCTGTCCGCGGAGGAAGCCGTCAGCACCTCCGCCGTGGTCGGGGACCGCCGTACCCAGGGCGCCACCGACGTCGTGGCCGCCTCGCCCGGGGTGCTCGCCGCGGCGGGCGCCCGCCTGGCCGAGGGAAGGCTCTACGACGCCTACGCCTCGGACCGGGAAGCGCCGGTGGCCGTCATCGGTACGGGAGTTGCCGACCGGCTCGGCATCACCACGCTGGAGACCAACCCGGCGGTCTTCATCGGCGGCCGGCCGTTCACCGTCATCGGCATCGTCGCCGACACGGAACGCAAGGCCGACCTGCTGATGTCGGTCGTCGTACCCCGCACCACGGCGGCACGGATCTGGGGCGAGCCCACCTCCGGTGGGGCGCGGATGCTGGTCACGACCAGGCTCGGCGCGGCCCGGCAGATCGGGCACGAGGCCCCTACGGCGCTGCGCCCCGACCATCCGGAGTACTTCAAGGTCGTTCCGCCGCCCGACCCCAAGATGCTCCGGGGCCAGGTCGGCGACGACCTGAACCGGCTGTTCCTGCTGCTGGCGGCCATCTGCCTGGTGATCGGCGCCGTCGGCATCGCCAACACCACCCTGGTCGCCGTCCTGGAGCGCACGGGAGAGATCGGTTTGCGCCGGGCCCTCGGCGCACGAGGCCGCCACATCACCGTGCAGTTCCTCGCGGAGTCCGGAGCGCTCGGGGCGCTGGGCGGCCTCGTCGGGACCTCCCTGGGCGTCCTGACCGTGGTGATCGTCGCCGTGTTCCGCGACTGGACCCCGGTGGTGCACCCGGTGACGGCGGCGGCGGCGCCGGTCATCGGACTGGTGACGGGCCTCGTCGCCGGCCTCTACCCCGCATGGCGTGCCGCGCGCATCCAGCCGGCGGAGGCCCTGCGCCGCTGACGGCCGCCCCGGGCTCTTGCGGGCCGCGCGCTCCTCGTCGATCGTCGTCTCCATGGGGATGCTGACGACCTGTCTGGTCTCGCTGGTGGGGGTGAACCTCGCCTTCGGACTGCTCCGGCTGTGGCGGCGGTCGGTGGAGGCCCGGATGGTCCGGCAGGTGCGGGCCCGGCCGGAGCTCGACGCCTACCACGCGGAACTGCTGGGCGCCGCAGAGCCGTTGTGCGCGAGGGACCACCAGCCCGACAGGCTGGCGCGCAACTCCCACCGGGCGTCCGCCGTGGCCCTGCGCCTGATGCGTGAGGACGGCGTGCTGCACGGTCGCGACGGCGGCGACGGTGGTGACGGCGACCGCGAAGGCGGCCTGGAGGTGAGGGAGGGCGCCGCCGTGCCGGCGCACCCGGTCACCGCGGCGGCGTTCCGTGCGCTCCGCCGGTACTCGACGGACGAGGGCGGCTCCCGCCTCGGCGTCGACGGCGGCGATCCGGGATTCCGGGCCGCCGTCCGCGCCCACCTGGACGAACTCTTCGCCCACGCCCCGGCCGCCCGCCTGCACATGACCCCCTTCGTCAACGACGCGGCCCTGTGGTCCTACGGCATCGGCGCGGCGGCCCCCGCCGTCCACACCTTCTTCCTCATGCGCGCCACCGCCCCCGGGGACCCGGACATCGCGCAGGGCTCCTTCGTGCTGGCCTCGCTCGTCTTCGTGGCGGGCCTGATCGTGCTCACGGCCCAGGCCGGCAACACCTGGCACCCCCTCGCGGAGCGGGATGTCCCCGCCGCGTTCAGGCTGCCGGGGCCGCCCCCCTCAGCAGGCTGACCAGCCGCGAGCTGCTGTCGGCGCCGAAGCCCGCGGCGACCCCGCGCCGGTAGAGGTCGGCGTGCGCGGTCAGGATCCCGGTGTCCACACCGGAGTCGGCGGCGGTGTGCAGGACGTGCTCCACGCTCGCCGCGCACATCGCGAGACGCTGGTGCGTGCCCTCGTGCGCGCCGGCGTCGATGAGCGGGGCGGAGCCCTCGTAGAACATGCGCATGGTGTCGGCCGTGTAGCCGGCGTACGGCACGATGTCCGCGGCCGTCAGACCGTTGGCCTGCGCCACGGCGAGGGCCTGGTACCAACCGGTGTACGCGGTCCAGAACATGATCATGTTGAGCTGGTAGTAGAGCTGCGCGTACCCGGCGTCGGCGCCGCGGTAGTCGGTGTCGGCGAGCAGGTCGAGCGCCGCGCGGTGGGCGGCGTAGACGCGCTCGGGTCCGCTGATGAAGACGGACGAGCCCTTCTGACCGATGCCGGTCGGCGGGACGTTGACCCCGCCCGTGAGGTACGAGGCTCCGCGCTCCTGCGCCCAGCGGGCGGCCGCGCGGGCCTTGTCGGGTACGTCGGAGGACAGGTTGGCCAGGACCCGGCCGCCGAGGTCGGCGTCACCGAGGGCCGTGTACATGGCGTCCACGTCGATGAGGCTGAGCACGGTCAGCTCGCTCGCGGCGACCGCGTCGGCGGCGCTGCCGGCGCGCCGGGCACCGCGCGCCACGAGCTCGGTGTCCTTGCCGGGGCTGCGGTTCCAGACGGTGACCTCGTACCCGGCGTCCAGGTAGGCGGCGGCCATGGCCCGGCCCATGGGGCCGAGTCCGATGACGGTGACCTGCTGCGGGGCCGGGTTCGTGACCTGGTTCATGACAGAGCTCTCCTCGGGTCGATGTCTGCGACTGCTCTAAAACGAACGCTCTATCCAGCGCTCGGAACGAACGTAACACGCACTAGAACGAACGCTCTATCTAGATCCCGGGATACGATGACTCCCATGGCAGCAGCACCAGAAATGAAGACGGCGGCGACGGCGGCGGCGGACGGACTCGGGACACGCGATCGGCTGGTCCGCACCGCCTCGCGCCTCCTCCAGCACGGCGGGTACGAGAACACGCCGGTCAAGCAGCTCGTCCGCGAGGCGGAGGCGACCCTCGGCTCGCTGTACCACTTCTTCCCCGGAGGCAAGCAGGAGCTCGCGGTCGCCGCGATCCACTTCGGCGACGAGGAGTTCGCCGAGGCCCTCCGCTTCGGGCTGTCCGCCCATGCGGACCCGGCGCGTGCCCTGGAGGCCGTCGCGGAGCTGCTCGCCGAGGCGCTCGAAGCGTCCGACTGGCGCGACGGCTGCCCCGTGACGCCCACGGCGCTGGAATCGGTCGGCCGACTGCCGGAGCTCCAGGCGGCCTGCGCCCAGGCCTTCGCGAACTGGCAGCAGCTCGTCGCCGCGAAGCTCCTGGCCTGCGGCCACCCGGAGGCGGAGGCGCGCGACCTGGCGGTCACCGTGATCAACACCCTGGAGGGCGCCGAGATGACCTCCCAGGTCACCCGAAGCCGCACCCCGCTCCTCCTGGCGGGCCGTCACCTGTCCCGCCTGGTCTCCTCGTACGCTTCGTGATCCGTTCGGCGGCCCGCCGGTACCGCCAGTGCCCTCAGTGCCGTCGCTGCTGAGCGCGACGCCCGCCCGGCTCGGGGTCGGGCTTCCGCCAGTAGTCCATCAGCCGGAATGCCCGTTCGCTGTACTCGCTGGGCCCGAACAGCGCGGTCAGGTACAGGGTTCCGATTCCGGCGGCGATCACCATCGCGCCCTTGCCGGCGGCGCCTGCCGGGAGGTGGTCTGCGGCATCCATCGATGTCCTGCCTCTCGCTGAGTCCCCGCCCGGTGCCGGACGTGCGGGCCCCGGGTTCCTGCCGTCCACCGTAGGAGCGGGAAGGGGGGCCGCCGGAGTTTGAGGGGAACTCGCGCCCCGGGTCCTCCCGGCGTGCTAGGCCCCCCGGGCTCAGGCCTCCGTCGCGTAGCGGGAGCGCAGTTCCGAGACGACGCCGAAGAAGGCCGCGGTCAGGGGTACGGCCAGGAGCATTCCGAGGATGCCGGCGACGCTCGCCCCGGCCGTGATCGAGAGCATCACCACCGCCGGGTGCATCTGTACGGTGCGGCTCTGCACCATGGGCTGGAGGATGTAGCCCTCGATCATCTGGACCGCGAGGACCACGCCCAGCGCCCACAGGCCGATCACCCAGCCGCGGTCGGCGAGGGCGACGAGGACGGCCACGGCGCCGGAGAGGAAGGCGCCGAGGTAGGGGATGTAGGCGGTCACGAAGACGAGGGCGGCCAGCCCGACGGCGCCGGGGACCTGCAGGATCAGCAGACCCGCGCCGATGAGGACGGCGTCGACCAGGGCCACGAAGGTGGTCCCGCGCATGAAGCCCTCGACGGCCTCGTACGCGCGCCGCCCCATCGCCTCCATCAGGTCGCCCGAGCGGCTCGGCACCATCGAGCGCAGGGTGCCCACGGCCCGGTCGGAGTCGCGGAGGAAGAAGAAGATCAGCACCATGGCCAGCAGGGCCGTCGCGAGCATCGTCGCGACCACGCTGAGCCCGGTGACCACGCCCGAGGCGGCCGTTCCGCCGAACTTGGCGAGCAGCCCCTTCGAGTTCTCGGCCACGTCCTCCACGGAGGTGCCGAGCGCCCCGAAGTGCTCCGCGAGGTCCGCGCCGGCCTTCCGCAGGGAGTCGATGATCTGGTCGCCGGTCTCGATGAGCGCGAGGACCACGATGTAGCCGGCCCCGCCGACCACCGCGGCCACGGTGAGGCAGGTGAGGGCCGCGGCGAGCGAGCGGTTCACCTTCATGGAGACCAGCCGCCGGTGCATCGGGCCGAGCAGGGCCGTACCGAGCACGGCGAGCAGAACCGGCGTGACCACCGTGCGGAAGACGGTGCACAGCCACACGACGAGGGCGAGAACGGCGGTGGCGAGGAGGACGACGACGCACCAGGCGGCGAGTCGGCGTACGGGCTCGGGCAGCAGGGGAGTTGTCGGCACAACTCATACAAACACGGGCATGGCCCGCCGCCCGGAGGTCAGTCCAGCGGGTCGGGTTCGGGTTTGGAACGCTCGTTCAGCACGAACCACGTGGACTTGCCCTCGCCGCGCGGGTCGACGCCCCAGTCGTCCGCCAGCATCTCCAGCAGCAGGACGCCCCGGCCGCTCGACGCCATCTCTCCCGGGTGGCGCTTGTGCGGCAGCTCGTCGGAGCCGTCCGCCACTTCCACCCGCAGCCGGCGCGAGCCGAGCTCGCCCACCGCCTCGGCGATCAGCAGCGCGTCCCCGTCCGTGTGGACCAGTACGTTCGTCACCATCTCGGAGACCATCAGCACCGCCGCGTCGACCTGCTCCGGGTCCGCCCAGTCGTGCAGCAGCTCGCGGATCTGCTGGCGGACCCCCGCGACCCGCTCCGGCTCCGCCTGGGCGACGGTCGTCATCGTGCGCCGGGCCGGCCGCGCCGGGTGCAGCAGCGGGGTCTCGCAGCCGCAGCCCTGGCCCTCGCGGCAGAGCAGGACGACGGCGATGTCGTCCTCGCGCCGGTCGGCCAGCGGACCGGTGGTGTGGTGGGAGGACGGGCCGTGCACCGCCTGGACCAGCAGGTCGGCCAGCCGTTCCAGGTGGCGCGGCTCCGGGGCGGCGTTCTGGTCGTCGTACGGGGCGTCGTAAGGGGTCTGCGACTCCAGGATGGCCCGCAGCCGGGCCCAGCCCGTGTCGAGGTCGTGCCCGCCCGTCTCGATCAGCCCGTCGGTGCAGAGCATCATCGTCTCGCCGGGTTCCAGGGTGAACCGCGTCGTCGGGTAGTCGGTGTCCGGCACGATGCCGAGCGGCAGCCCGCCCGCCGTGGGCCGCATCAGGACCGTGCCGTCGGCCATCCGCACCGCCGGATCGGGGTGCCCGGCGCGGGCCACCTCCAGCAGGCCGGTCTGCGGATCGCACTCCACGTACAGGCAGGTCGCGAAGCGCGGGCTCTGGAAGTCGGAGTACCCGCTCGTGTCCCCGTCCGTGCCGGGCCCCGCGCCCGGCCCCGTGCCCGCCCCGGTGTCCTGCTCCGAGCACAGGCCCGCCAGGAACCGGGAGGCGCGCGAGAGCACCGCGTCGGGCCGGTGGCCCTCGGAGGCGTACGCGCGCACCGCGATCCGCAGCTGGCCCATGAGTCCGGCCGCCCGGACGTCGTGGCCCTGGACGTCGCCGATGACCAGCGCGAACCGTCCCGACGGCAGCGGGATCATGTCGTACCAGTCGCCGCCGACCTGGAGCCCGCCGCCGGTCGGTACGTAGCGTGCGGCGAGGGTCATCCCGGGGATCTCGGGGCCGAGCTGCGGCATCATCGACCGCTGGAGGCCGGTGGTGAGCTCCCGCTCGGATTCGGCCACGCCGGCCCGCTGGAGCGCCTGCGCGAGCATCCGGGCCACCGTCGTCAGGACGGAGCGCTCGTCGGGGGAGAAGGACACCGGGTGCTTGAACGCGGCCATCCATGCGCCCATGGTGCGTCCCGCGACGATCAGCGGCAGGAAGGCCCAGGAGATCCGGCCGAAGCGCTGGGCGAGCGGCCAGGTGGCCGGAAAGCGCCGCTTGTAGTCCTCCGGGCTCGGGAGGTAGATCGCCCGCCCGGTACGGACGACCTCCGCGGCCGGGTAGTCGGTGTGCAGCGGCATGTCCGCGAAGGGGCCCTCGTCCCCGGGATCGTGCCCGTGGTGCCCGATGATCGACAGCCGGTCGCCGGACACCCCGAAGACGGCCAGCCCGTCGGGGATGAACCCGGGCATGGACAGGGAGGCCGCCACCCGCAGCACCTCGGCGGTGGAGCGGGCCTCGGCCAGCGCCCGCCCGGCGTCCAGCAGGAACGCCTCGCGCGAGCGGCGCCAGTCGCCGGTGATGGGGGTGTGCACGGCCGTGGTGCCAGGCTGGGCCTCGGCTATCTCCTGGATGGTGCCGATCAGCTCGTAGTCGACGCGGCCGTCGGCGCCCCGGTTCTCCAGCGGCTTCGAGCGGCTCCGTACGGTGCGCAGCACGCGCCCGTCCTCGTCCATGATCCGCAGCCGGGCCTCGGCGAGGGTGCCCTCGGCGACCGCGAGGTTCACGATGCCGTTGATCTCGTTCCAGTCCACCGGGTGGAAGCGCGAGCGCACGGCGACCTCGGGCAGCGCGACGGGCTCGGCGGGCAGCCCGAGCAGCCGGGCGGCCTCGCTGTCGAGGGTGACCGTCCCGGAGGCGTTGTCCCATCGCCACAAACCGGTCGCGATGGCGGCCAGGACGTCCTCTGTGCGCACTCGGTCATCTTTACAGGTCATCCGCCTGAGGTGCCTGTTCACCACCCCGGCGAGAAGCCCGGCGTGACCCCCGGCGTGCCCCCCGGCGTGACCCCGGCGAGCGGCCCCGCACGGGCTCCCGCCCCGGACGGTAACCTTGGGACGGTTGAATCCACCCTGGTATCACGTAGAACTGGATGACTGATGCATCGGTACAGGTCCCACACGTGCGGCGAGCTCCGAGCCTCCGACGTCGCCTCCGACGTCCGGCTGAGCGGCTGGCTGCACAATCGTCGAGACCTGGGCGGCATCCTCTTCATCGATCTGCGTGACCACTACGGCATCACGCAGCTCGTCGCCCGTCCCGGCACGGCCGCGAACGAGGCGCTCAGCAGCGTCACCAAGGAGACCGTCGTCCGCATCGACGGCAAGGTCGTCTCCCGCGGCGCGGACAACGTCAACCCCGAGCTCGCCACCGGCGACATCGAGGTCGAGGTCGCCTCGGTCGAGGTGCTCGGCGCCGCGGCCCCGCTGCCCTTCACCATCAACACCGACGACGGGGTGAACGAGGAGCGCCGTCTGGAGTACCGCTTCCTCGACCTGCGCCGCGAGCGCATGCACCGCAACATCATGCTGCGCTCGGCCGTCATCGCCTCCATCCGCTCCAAGATGGTGGCCCTCGGCTTCAACGAGATGGCGACCCCGATCCTCACCGCGACCTCCCCCGAGGGCGCCCGTGACTTCGTCGTGCCGTCCCGCCTGAACCCGGGCAAGTTCTACGCGCTCCCGCAGGCGCCGCAGCAGTTCAAGCAGCTGCTGATGATCTCCGGCTTCGACCGGTACTTCCAGATCGCGCCCTGCTTCCGCGACGAGGACGCCCGCGCCGACCGTTCGCCGGGCGAGTTCTACCAGCTCGACGTCGAGATGTCCTTCGTCGAGCAGGAGGACGTCTTCCAGCCGATCGAGCGGCTGATGACGGAGATCTTCACCGAGTTCGGCAAGGGCCGCCCGGTCACCTCGCCGTTCCCGCGGATCCCCTTCCGCGAGTCGATGATGAAGTACGGCAACGACAAGCCCGACCTGCGTTCCAAGCTGGAGCTCGTCGACATCACCGACGTGTTCGAGGGCTCGGAGTTCAAGGCGTTCGCCGGCAAGCACGTGCGTGCCCTGGCCGTCCCGGACACCGCCGCCCAGCCGCGCAAGTTCTTCGACGGCCTCGGCGAGTACGCGATCTCGCTGGGCGCCAAGGGCCTGGCGTGGGTCCGCGTGGGCGAGGACGGCGGCCTGACCGGCCCGATCGCCAAGTTCCTCACCGAGGAGAACGTCAAGGTCCTCACCGAGCGCCTCGGTCTGGCCGCCGGTCACGCCGTGTTCTTCGGCGCGGGCGAGTTCGACGAGGTCTCCAAGATCATGGCGGGCGTCCGCGTCGAGGCCTCCAAGCGCGCCGGGCAGTTCGAGGAGGACGTCTTCCGCTTCTGCTGGATCGTCGACTTCCCGATGTTCGAGGCGGACGAGGAGACGGGCAAGATCGACTTCTCCCACAACCCGTTCTCCATGCCGCAGGGCGGCATGAAGGACCTGGAGGAGAAGGACCCGCTCGACATCCTGGCGTGGCAGTACGACATCGTCTGCAACGGCATCGAGCTGTCCTCCGGCGCCATCCGCAACCACGAGCCCGAGGTCATGCTGAAGGCCTTCGAGATCGCCGGTTACGAGGCCGAGACCGTCGAGCGCGAGTTCGCGGGCATGCTGCGCGCGTTCCGCCTGGGCGCCCCGCCGCACGGTGGCATCGCCCCGGGCGTGGACCGCATCGTGATGCTGCTCGCCGACGAGCCGAACATCCGCGAGACCATCGCCTTCCCGCTCAACGGCAACGCGCAGGACCTGATGATGGGCGCGCCCACCATCCTGGAGGAGTCCCGCCTGCGCGAGCTGAACATCGCGCTGCGCAAGCCGGTGGAGACGAAGACCACCGAGCCGGTCGAGAAGGCCGTCAAGCCCCACCAGTAGGCCGTTCAGTAGGCCGTTGAACGCGAAGGGCCCGGGATCCGTACGGATCCCGGGCCCTTCGCGCGTGAGAGGCCTGCCAGGCCTGCCCGGCCTTCCCGGCCGGGTCAGAGCCAGCCGCGTCTGCCCGCCTCCAGCCCGGCTTCGAAACGGCTGCTCGCCCCCAGCCGTTCCATCAGCCCGGACATCTGCCGGCGGACGGTACGCAGGGAGAGCCCCAGCCGCTTGCCGGCCGCCTCGTCGGTGAGCCCGCCGGCGAGCAGTTTGAGCAGTTCCCGCTCGGTCGCGTTGAGTTCCTCGTCGTCGGCGCGGCTCCGGGTGTCCGCTCCCAGCGGTACGGCAGCCTGCCAGGCACGCTCGAACAAGGAGACCAGCGAGTTCACCATGCCGGGCGAGGTGGTGCACAGGGCGCCCGCACGGCTGTTCTCGGGGTCCACGGGGACCAGGGCGGTGGTCCGGTCGACGACGAGCAGCCGGGGCGGCACGATCGGGCTGGTGCGCACCTCGCCGCCCAGATCCGTCATCCAGCGCGCGTAGGCGTGCGTGGCGGGATCGTTGCGAGCGCTGTCCTGGTAGAGCGTCCTCATCACCACCCCCCGGGCCAGCAGGACCTCGTCCAGCGGGCGTGACGCGTCGAGGGCCCCCTGCGACTGCGCGCCGCCGGGCATGATGGACAGGCATTCCTCGCGGAGGTCGCGGGTCAGCTCGCGCAGCCGGTCCTGGATGGCGTCCAGTCCGACGAGTCGCTCGAAAGCGTCCACCTCCGGCTCCGGCCGGGCCGCTGCGAGCCCGGCCACCATCCGGGCCACGGCCTCCTTGCTGCGCGCCAGTTCCTCCTGCCGGCGCAGCACCTCTGCTTCCTGCCGGCGCAGGATCATCTCCAGGCCGACGTCCGGGCTGACCGCACGCAGCGCTCCCGGTACGTCCCGGGAGGGCTGGAGCAGCTCCAGGTCGATCAGCCGGTCCAGGCCGGCGCGTACTTCCGCCTCCGGGAACCCCAGCAAGAGGCACAACTCGGCTATTCCTGCGGTCGGTTCTTGCAGCAGTCCTCGGTAGACCGCTTCCACGGAACTGCCGAGACCCAGTGTTTCCAGCATGTTGTTCTTTTCCCCCCCATGCGAGCCACCTCAGGACACGATCCTTCGCTGTCGCGCGGTGGCACTTCTCCCCGCATCGATTCTGCTTGGCAGGGCATGCGATCGGCAAGATCAATGTGGTGTGGTGGCACCAAGGTGCATGCACCTTGGTGCCACCCGATAGCCCTTCCGAGGCTGTTCGGGGGCGGACAGGATGGTGTTCACCGGAAGGGAGCGGGGCCGCGGAAAAGGCCCCGGACCTCCTCCCGGGAAATGCGTCAGAGTCCAGTCCACCCGAACTTTCAGGGAGTCTTCGATGTCCAGCTCCGCCCGCCTCGTCGCCGCCGTCCTCGCCCCCGCCGCCCTCACGGTCCTCTTCGCCGTCACGGGGTCCGGCTTCGGCGGCGGGATGGGCTGGGACGCCCCGGCGCCCACCACGGTCGCCGCTCCGGCCGCCGGCACCAACGGGATGGGCTGGGACTCCCACACGGCCGCCGCCCCGGTCGCCGGCACGAACGGGATGGGCTGGGACTGACGAATGCACATGATCGTCATCCCTTTAACCGGCGAAGGTTCCGAGAGACCGGAGCGCATGGCTCTGGTGGAGGACCTGCTGTGGGCGCACGCCGATCCGGACCTGGACCTCGAACACATCCGGGTACGCCGAGCCCGAAACGGCTTGGAAATCGTCGCGCTGATGGGCGGTACATCCGGAGCCCGCGCCCTGCACGGCGCACGGTCCCTCCTGGACCGGGCCCACGACGCCCTGGTGGCCCAGGGCTACACCGTGGCCACGCCCTCGCCCGCCTGACGGCGACCGCCGTCCGGGAATCCGCTGCCGCGCGGCGGCTCTCCCCAACTGATCGTCCCCTGAGGCACCCGACCGTCCTCTTCCGTGCCCGACCGGCCTCTGACGCACCCGACCGGCACCTGACGCACCTGACGCACCTGAACGTTCCCTGTTCCACCTGAACGTTCCCCGCTCCACCCGAACGTTCCCCCGCCCGGCCTGTCACGAGGGCGCCCGTCTCGGCGCCCGCGGCCTCCGCGGTGTCCTTCCCGCTGTCGCATCAACGTGCCGCCCGGCCTTCTCCGGCCGTCGTGACCCGGCCGCACGCCTTCAAGTCTTCGCAGTAACCCACGTCGCTCGTCCACGTATTCACACACAGGAGTTTCTGTCATGCGCATGTCCAAGAACACCGTTCGCAACGCCACCCGCACCGCCCTGGTGGCCACCGCTCTCGGCGCGGTGGCGCTCGGTGGCTCGCTCCCCTCCCAGGCCGCCGAGGCCCCGACGGGGAAGGCCTCCACGATGGCCGCGGCCGCCACCTCGACACTGGGCGGTCAGATCAGCCAGGCCGAGATACTCCAGCGGGCCCAGACCTGGGTCGACGCAGGGGTCCCGTACAACCAGGGGGCCACCTACAAGGACCCGCAGGGCAAGTCCTACCGCACCGACTGCTCAGGCCTGGTCTCCATGGCCTGGCACCTCAACGCCGGTATCGGCGCCACCACCTGGACCCTGCCCAACTACTCCACCAAGATCTCCAGCCTGGACGCCCTCGAGCCCGGCGACGCCCTCAACAACATCGACGCCCACGTCGTGCTGTTCGACAAGTGGACCGACTCCTCGAAGACCGAGATGTGGGTCTACGAGCACGCTCGGCCGGGCACCAACGCCCGCCACATCAAGTACACCAAGAGCTACATCGCCGGTCAGGGCATGAAGGGCTACCGCTACAACAAGGTGATCGACGCCCCCGTCACGGTTCCCGACAAGGGCATGACCGACGTGACGTCGGTCGGGGACATCACGGGTGACGGCATCGGCGACGTGATCGCCGTGGACGCCACGACCGGCGAGCTCTTCCGCTACTCCGGTCCGAACTTCACCGGCGGCACGGCCCGCGTCAAGATCGGCACCAACTGGGACTCCATGGGCGACATCGTGGGAGTGGGCGACCAGACCGGCGACGGCGTGGGCGACATCATCGCCACCGACGCCGCCACCGGTGACCTCTACCGCTACAGCGGCCCGAACTACGCCGGCGGCACCCGGGTCAAGATCGGGTCGAACTGGGACTCCATGCACGGCATCGCCTCGGTCGGCGACCTCACGGGTGACGGCAAGGGCGACATCATCGCCGTCGAGTCGGCCACCGGCGACCTGTACCGCTACTCCGGCCCCAACTTCACCGGCGGCTCCGCGGTCAAGATCGGCACCGGCTGGAACGTCTACGACACCCTCGTCGGCACCGGCGACCTCACGGGTGACGGCAAGGGCGACATCGTGGCGGTCGAGACCGCGACCGGTGACCTGTACCGCTACTCCGGCCCCTCCTTCAACGGCGGCAGCCGGGTCAAGATCGGCACCAACTGGAACTCGATGACCAACCTGACGGGTCCCGGTGACCTGAACAAGGACGGCGTCCCGGACCTCCTCGCGGTCAACTCGTCCACCGGGTTCCTCTTCCGCTACTCCGGCCCCAACTTCACCGGCGGCTCCGCGGTGCAGATCGGCACCAAGTGGTAGTCCGCCCGGTCTGATCCCCCCGGGATTCCCCTCCGGGAGATCCCCCCGCACGGCGGGGCCGCCCAGGCCACCTCGGCCCCGGCCCCGCCGTGCCACCGGCCGGCGGCCGTACGCCGACCCGCCGCCGCCCGCCCGCCTTCGCCGCCCTCCCGCGAGAACCCCGAGGTTTGTCATGCGTCCGCTGTTCCGCAAGAAGTCCGTCCTGCTGGCCCTGGTGGCCGCCCCCGTCGCCGCCCTCACCCTCCCCCTGCTGGCCGCCGCCCCGGCCTCGGCCGCCTCCGTCGCCACCTGGGACAAGGTCGCCCAGTGCGAGAGCACCGGGAACTGGGCCATCAACACCGGCAACGGCTACTACGGAGGACTCCAGTTCTCGAAGTCCACCTGGGAGTCCTTCGGCGGCACCAAGTACGCGGCGTACGCCCACCAGGCGACCAAGGAACAGCAGATCCGCATAGCCGAGAAGGTCCTCGCCACCCAGGGCGAGGGAGCCTGGCCGCACTGCGGTCCGGCCGCCAACCTCGGCGCCGACCACGCCAACCCCTACCCGGACGAGCCCGAGGCCCCGCAGGGCCAGATGGCCAACCTGACCGGTGTCGGCGACCTGACCGGCGACGGCAAGGGCGACATGGTCGCCGTCGAGGTGGCCAGCGGAGACCTCTACCGGTACTCGGGCCCGAACTTCAGCGGTGCCTCCGGCGCCCGGGTCAAGCTGGGCTTCGGCTGGAACAGCATGAGCCAGATCGTCGGCGTCGGCGATGTGACCGGCGACGGCAAGGGCGACCTCCTCGCCGTGGAGAAGACCACCGGCGACCTGTACCGCTACGCGGGCCCCACCTTCAGCGGCTCCTCCCGGGTCAAGGTCGGCAGCAACTGGGACACGATGAAGAACATCGCCTCGGTCGGTGACATCACCGGTGACGGCACGGGCGACATCGTCGCGGTCGAGAAGAGCACCGGAGACCTGTACCGCTACTCGGGCCCCTCCTACACGGGCGGCTCCGCGGTCAAGATCGGCACCGGCTGGAACATCTACTCCTCGATCACCGGAATCGGCGACGTGACGGGTGACGGCAAGGCGGACATCGTGGCGGTCAACGCCACGACCGGCGACCTGAACCGGTACTCCGGCCCCTCGTACGCCGGCTCGACCATGGTCAAGGTCGGCTCCAACTGGGACTCGATGCGCTCGCTGGCCGGCGTCGGCGACGTGACCGGCGACGGCAAGGGCGAGCTGCTGGCCGTCGAGAAGGCCACCGGCAACCTCCTCCGGTACACCGGTCCGACCTTCGCGGGCGGCTCCGCGGTCAAGATCGGCACCAACTGGTAGCAGCGCGGCGGCGCGTGGGACACCCGCACACACGGCGGGCCGGTGCGGGCCGAGTCCCGCCGGCCCGCCGCGTACGCCGTACCGGCCCGCCGACAGGGCTGGGCCCCGCTGCACCGCCCCTCGGGCTGAGCCCCGCCACCCCGCCCCGTCGCCCGCCGGCCCGCGCCTCCCCGACCTCTTCCTGGAGCCTCCGCATGTCCCGTCGCCCCACCGCCCTCTGGGCCGCCGCCGGCTCGGCGGTCCTCGCCCTCGCCGCCCTCGCGGTCGGCGCCGTCCCGGCCCAGGCCGACACGGTCAGCGCCTCCACCGCCCCGCCCCTGCGCTTCGTCAGCTACAACATCTGCGGCAACGTCTGCTCGGGTGCCTCGTACGACCAGCAGAAGCGGATCGACAGCATCGTCGCCCAGGCGGCCGTCACCACCTGGAACGCGGACCAGATCTTCCTCCAGGAGGTGTGCCGCCCGCAGTACGACGAGGTCCTGAAGCGCCTGGCGCCCCAGGGGTTCCGCGGCTCCTACAGCGCGACCCTGACCGGGAACCCGTCGGTCTGCGGCGGCCACGACTACGGCAACGCGGTACTCGTCAGGGGGCCGGTCTCCGAGTCCGTGGAACTGGACCTGACGGTCGGCGGGGAGAGCGAGCCGATCAAGGTGCCGTGCGTGAAGAACTACGTGCAGAACCGGCTCAACTGGGCCTGTTCGGTGCATCTCTACTGGGACAACGGAACGCTCGCCGCACCGGAGGCCGAGCGGCTGGCGGCCCAGGCCAAGACCTGGCAGGACCAGGGCATACCGGTGGTGCTGGGCGGCGACTTCAACCACTCGCCCCGCACCTCCTCGCTCACCCCGTTCTACGACGCGGGCATCAACGACAACGCTCGCGGCACCTTCATCGAGGCGGACGAGACCGACGGCGATTTCTTCGACCCGGCCGCCTGCACGGTGGGTCAGGAGCCGAGCTGCCGCTCCGGCGAACCGACCCGTGACGGCAAGAAGCTCGACTACGTCTTCTTCAGCTCGAAGGACTTCAAGTCGCCGAAGGGCGACGCGCTTCCGCTCGACCCCGCGGTCTCGGACCACCAGATGGTCCGGGGTGCGGCCACCTGGGCCGACTGCGGGCCCTTCGCGCCGGCCGCCGGTGCGCTCTTCAGCCGGGACGAGTCCGGCGCGCTGTTCCGCTACTCCGGCCGCGGGGGCAGCAGCCTGGCCGCCCCCTGCAAGACCGGCAGCGGATGGGGCGGCATGGCACGGGTGGTCCGCCTGAACGGGACGACGACCCTCGCGGCCGTCGACTCCGCCGGTGCGCTGTGGCACTACCCGGCCGATGCGACCGGCGCCTACTCGGGATCGACGCGGGTCTCCGCGGGGACCGGCTGGGGAGCCTGGGACACGCTGATCTCACCCGGAGACTTCTCCGGCGACGGCCGGGCCGACCTGATCACCCGTGCCGCGGACGGCGGACTCTGGCTCCACAAGGGCACGGCGGCCGCCGCCTATGCGGCGCCGGTGAAGATCGGTACGAACTGGAGCATCTACGCCGACCTGTTCTCGCCCGGCGACTTCACCGGTGACGGCCGGGCCGACCTGATCGGGCGGGAGCCCGCCGGTGACCTGTACCTGTACAAGGGCGACGGTGCGGGCGGGTACGCGCCCCGGCTGAAGGTCGCATCGGGCATGTCCGGTTACGACGCGATGCTCTCGCCGGGCGACATCACCGCCGACGGGAAGGCCGACCTGCTGGCCCGGAACGCCGCGGGCGGACTCTTCCTGCTGAAGGGCAACACCACGGGTGACGGCTTCGGGGCGCCGGTCAAGATCGGCAGCGGCTACCCGGCCGGCGGACTGCTCTTCTGACCCTTGCTTTCGATCCCCCGACGCGCACCGCCCCCGACCGGAAACCCGGTCGGGGGCGGTGGCGTGGGGCGGTGGCCGCACGGAGGGCGGCGGGCCCTCAGAGTCCCTGGACCAGGCCCTTGAGCAGGGCGGCCGAGGTCAGTTCGGCCGGGGCGGGGCCGGCGTGGAAGAAGCCGGCGTTGTCGGCATCCAGCTTGCGCAGGAAGTCGAATGCCTTGGCGTCGTGGTCGCCGAAGGCGACGAACTGCCAGTGGATGCCGGGGGCGGTGGTGGCCGCCTCGGCGAGCGCATCGCGGGCGGGCCGGACGCTGTCGGGCGCACCGTCCGTCTGGAACACGACCAGGGCCGGGCCCTCGCCGCCGTCCTTCTGGTAGCGCTCCACGACGGCCTCGACGGCGACGTGGTAGCTGGTGCGGCCCATCCGGCCGAGCTCCGCGTGGCGGGCCTCGACCCAGGCCTCGTCGTACGCGTCGAGGGACAGGTCGGCCGTGCCGTCCAGCTCGGTGGAGAAGAACACCGTACGGACGGTGGCCTCCTCGTCGAGGTGCGCGGCGAGGGCCAGGGCGTGGTCCGCGAGGTGCTGGACGCTGCCGTCCTTGAAGAACGGGCGCATCGAGCCCGACCGGTCGAGCACGAGGAACACGGTGGCGCGGGCGCCGGCCTTCCCCTTGGTGCGCAGGACCTGTCCGGCGGCCTTGTACGCGGCTGCGAGCGGGGGCGCTTGGCGCTTGACCGCGGCGAGGGCGTGCGCGGGGCCGCCTGCGGCGGCATCGGCGGTGAGGAGCTCGGGCTCCGCCTCGGTGATGACCTCGGCTTCGGCCGCCACGGGCTCCGCCTCGGGCTGCGGCTCGGCCTCGGCCGCCACGGGCTCCGCTTCGGCCGCCACGGGCTCCGCCTCGGCCGCCACGGGCTCCGCCTCGGCCGCCACGGGCTCCGCCTCGGCCGCCACGGGCTCCGCCTCGGCCGCGGCGGGCTCCGCCTCGGGCTCGGTGTCCGCTTCCGGGGCGGCTACGTCGGCCTGCGGCTCGGTGTCCGTCTTGGCGGCGGGCTCCTCCTCGGGCGCCGCGGCCGGGGCCGCTTCGGCCTCCGCCTCGGCGGCGACCGGCTCCGGCTCCGCCTCCGCGGCGACCGGCTCGGCCTCCGCTTCGGGGGTGGCTGCCTCGGCTTCCGCCACCTCGGCTGCGGCCTCGGGCTGGGGCTGCGTCACCTCTGCCTCGGTCACCTCTGCCTCGGCCGCGAGCGGCTCCGGCTCGGTGGCGGGCTCCGGTGCTGCCTCGGTGGCCTCTTCGGCCACCGTCTCGGCGACCGGTTCCGCTTCGGCGGCCACGGGCTCCGCTTCGGCGGCGGCCGGGGCCGCCGGGGCGGACGGCGTCGCGGGGGTCGCCGACGAGCCCCCGGTGGGGGAGCGGCGGGCCTCCGGGACCGTGGGGTCCGGGGTGGGGGCCGGGGCCGGGGCGGTGAGGACCGTGCCCGGCTCGAGGTCCCGCGGGGTGGACTGCGGGGGAACGGTGGGGTTGTCGAAGGAGGCGGCGACCAGCTCGGCCGCGGCGTCCAGGGGGGTGCGTTCGGTCTGGCTCGGGAGGGCCGCCGAAGTGGTGCCGGTCGTCTCCGGAACCGATTCAGAGGTCCGTCCGAACACCTTGCGCAACAAGCTCCGAATACCCATGGGCCAGGCCTTTCGCATGAGTGCGTGCATCATTTGTCCGTGCTGCGCGGTAGATCCCTGCCCAGAGTGGACACGTAAGGTTATCGGCCCCTTGGCTGGAACTTCGGGAGGGGCACCTTTCGTGGCGCCCAGGGCCCAAACACACCCGATCCGCCCCCGAACTGCCGCCCCGACGTGCCGGATTCACCGGGCGTTCATCCATCGGCCGCCGCTTCGGCGCAACCCGCCCATAGCGTCACCGACGGATTGTTCCGACACGTTGTCGGGGACCGTGCACCTACGGAGGACACTCGTGCGCAAGCTCCTGCCGCTCATCGGCACTTCTCACGGGGGCGGCCGTTCCGCTCTCACCTGCCGCTACCGCTGCGGCGACGCCTGCTTCCACGAGGTGCCGAACACCAGCGACAACGAGTACGTCGGCGACGTCATAGCCCGCGCCTACTCGCGCCGCGCGATGCTCCGCTCCGCCGCGGTCGTCACGGTCGCCTCGGCCGCCGGTACGGCCCTCACGCTGAGCGGCAACGGCTCTTCCGCTTCCGCGGACCCCGCCTTCGACGCGCAGCGCGCCGGCTCCGCCGGGGTCAACGCCGAGGGTGCCCGCGGCCTGCGCTTCAAGCCGGTCGCGCCGAACACCGCCGACCAGGTCACGGTCCCCGAGGGCCACGAGCAGAACGTGGTCATCCGCTGGGGCGACCCGATCGTCAAGGGCGCGCCGGGCTTCAACCCGGACAACCAGACCGCCGCCGCACAGGCCGGTCAGTTCGGCTACAACAACGACTTCCTGAGCCTGCTCCCGCTCGGCGGCGACTACGAGCGCCAGCAGCTGCTCGTGGCCAACCACGAGTACACGGACGAGAACCTCATGTTCAAGGGGTACGACTCGGCCAACCCGACCCGCGAGCAGGTCGAGATCGCCTGGGCCGCGCACGGCCTGTCCGTGGTCGCGGTCCAGGAGGACCACCGCAGCGGCAAGCTGACGGCCATCAGCCGCCACCGCCTCAACCGCCGTCTGACCGCGATCAGCGAGTTCCGGCTGACGGGTCCGGCCGCCGGCACCGACCTGGTGAAGACCTCGGTCGACGCCACCGGCACCAAGGTGCTCGGCACGCTCAACAACTGCGCCGGCGGCACCACCCCGTGGGGCACCACCCTCCACGGCGAGGAGAACTTCAACCAGTACTTCGGCAACGCCGGCCTGGTCACCGACCCCACCCAGGCGGCCCGCCTGAAGCGCTACGGCGTGACCGCCGGCGCCACCGAGCGCAAGTGGGAGCGGTTCGACAAGCGCTTCGACGTCGCGCAGGAGCCCAACGAGCCGCATCGCTTCGGCTGGGTCGTCGAGCTGGACCCGTACGACGTGAACTCCGTCCCGCGCAAGCGCACCGCGCTCGGCCGCTTCAAGCACGAGGCCGCGCAGCCCCGCCTGACCGAGGACGGCCGCCCCGTCGTCTACATGGGCGACGACGAGCGCTTCGACTACTTCTACAAGTTCGTCTCGTCGAAGCAGATGAAGAAGGGCGACTCGCGCGCGGCGAAGGAGCACAACCTCACGCTGCTCGACGAGGGCACCCTCTACGTCGCCAAGCTCACCGGTGACACCCCGGCCGCCGAGATCGACGGCACGGGCAAGCGCCCCACCGACGGCGAGTTCGACGGCTCCGGCGTCTGGATCAAGCTCCTCACCTCCTCCCCGGCCGGGAACGTCTCGCACGTCGAGGGCATGACCGCCGAGGAGGTGTCCGTCTTCACGCGCCTCGCCGGTGACAAGGTCGGCGCGACCAAGATGGACCGCCCCGAGGACGTGGAGCCCTCCCCGCGCACCGGCCGCGTCTACATCGCGCTGACGAACAACACGGACCGCGGCAAGCCCGGCAAGGAAGGCGCCACCGAGGCCAACCCGCGCAACCTGAACAAGCACGGCCAGATCCTGGAGCTCGCCGAGAACTTCGACGACCCGGCCGGCGACGGGTTCGCCTGGCGCCTCTTCCTGGTCGCGGGTGACCCGAACGACCCGGCGACCTACTTCGCGGGCTTCCCGAAGGACAAGGTCAGCCCGATCTCCTGCCCGGACAACGTGGCGTTCGACCCGCACGGCAACCTGTGGATCTCCACGGACGGCAACCAGCTCGGCTCGCACGACGGCCTGTTCGGCGTCGCGACCGCCGGCGAGCGCCGCGGTGAGCTGAAGCAGTTCCTGACCGTTCCGCGCGGTGCCGAGACCTGTGGCCCGATCATCCAGGACAAGCGCGTCCTGGTCGCCGTGCAGCACCCGGGCGAGATCGACGGTGCGTCCGTCGAGAAGCCGCAGTCGGTGTGGCCCGACGGTCCCGGCAAGATCGTCCGCCCGGCGGTCGTCTCGGTCTGGCGCAAGGACGGCAAGAACATCGGAGTCTGACGTCTGACGTCTGATCCGAGGTGAGTTGACCCGAGCGGGGGGGGGGGGGGGGTTTGGTGGGAAAACCCACCCCCCCCCTCCACCCCCCTTCCGCCGAAAACCAACCAAAAACAAGAGAACGGGTGCCACCCAC
>NZ_JBHUBS010000022.1:80763-140608 GCF_042788835.1 Streptomyces sp. NPDC056883
GGGTTGGTGGTGTGCGGTTGGTGGGGGGGGGGGCGTACCGGGGGGGGGGGGGTGGTTTGTGCAAGGCACCCCCCCCCCCCCCCCCGCTCAACTGCTGTCCGGCAGACGCCCGACCGGCAGCAGGAGCGTGGTCACCGCGCCCCCTTCGGGGGCGTTGGAGAAGCGCAGCTCGATGTCCAGCACCTCCGCCTGCCCGGCCGCGATGGTCAGGCCGAGCCCGTGGCCCCGTCCGCGTCCCGGATCCCCGGTGCGGAACCGCCGCGGCCCCTGCTCGATCAGCTCGGCCGGATAGCCGGGCCCGTGGTCGCGTACGGTCACCAGCGGGCCGGTGACGGTCACTTCGACCGGCGGCCGCCCGTGCTTGTGGGCGTTGACCAGCAGGTTGGCCAGGATCCGGTCCAGCCGGCGGCGGTCGGTGAGCACCACCGCGTCCCGCTCGATCCGTACCGCGACGGGCAGCCGGGTGCTCGCCGCCGCCCGCTCCACCGCGCGGCCGAGTTCCACCCGGGCCAGGTCGGCCCGTTCGACGCCCGAGTCCAGCCGGGAGATCTCCAGCAGGTCCTCGGTGAGCAGGTGCAGGGCGTTCAGCCGGTCGTTGATCATTTCTTTGGGCCGGCCCTCGGGCAGCAGCGCGGCCGCGGCCAGGGATCCCGTGAGCGGGGTGCGCAGCTCGTGCGCGACGTCCGCCGTGAACCGCTTCTCCGCCTCCAGCCGGGCCTGGAGCGAGGCCGCCATCGAGTCGAGGGCCTGGGCCACGTCCCGTACCTCGTCGCGGGAGCGCGGGCGCGGCCCCTCCCCGTCGGCCGGGAAGCCGACGCGTGCGTCGAGGTCCCCGGCGCTGATCCGGCGGGCCACGGCGGCCGTGGTGGCGAGCCTGCGGCTGATGCGGCCCGCGAGGAAGATGCCGGCGAGGGCGACCACCCCGGCGGCGAGGACGGCGGAGACCAGGATGGCGGTGTCGATCTCCCGGAGCCGGGTGCGGGTGCTGTCGTAGGGGACCCAGACGGCCAGGGGTCTGCCGTCGGCCGGTCCGGCCGCCCACATGACCGGTTTGCCATCGTGGGTGCCGGTCATGCTGCCGGTCTGTCCGCGGGCGACCAGGTCGCGCAGTGGGGCCGGGAGGCCGGGCGGGTCGAGGGCGCTGTTCCCGTCGCCGCGTGCGGTGCCGTACTCGTACTGGCCCAGGGCGTAGTCCAGCTCGCGGTTCACGTCCTTGCGGACCTCGCCGACGAGCTGGCGGGCGACCACGTTGTGCACGAGGATCCCGAGCGCGGCCGCGACGGCGCAGCACACCGCGGTGGTGGTCATGGCGATCTTCCAGCGCAGGCTGCTCGTCCGTCGCATTGGGGATCCGGCCTCCTCAGCCGTTTCCGGCGCCGGTGCCGGGGCCTGCGGCCGGGCAGGGGGCGTTGTCGCCCTGGTTCGTGCACTCGTCGAGGGTGAGCTGGGAGAGGTTCATGATCCCGGCCTCCGGGTCCCACACGTAGTCGGAGATGGAGACCTTCTTCGGGTTCGAGGTCGGCTCGCGCACGGCCAGGTGCTCGGCGGCCACCTCCACGCCCTCCAGGACCCCGCGCCGGGACAGGATGCGGGCGATGGTCCCGTCGTCCTGGACGGTGTAGACGCGCAGTTCGCTGAGCCGGCCGTCGATGTCCAGGGCGGTGATCAGCTCCGGTCGGCCGTTGCCCGTCACATCGGCCACCACCGCGGGCCGGACGGGGCAGTCGGGGCCGCCGTCCACAGCCTGTGTGCAGAGTGCGATGCGCTGGATCGCCCGGGGGTCGACGAGCCGGCCGGTGCCGGCGTCCGCGGCGTTGGCGGCGGTGATGTCGGCCCGTACGACGTCCACGGCGTTCACGCCCTGCATGGACAGCGAGGGGACCTTGGCGAGGCCGGGGACGGCGGTGGCCGTACCGGACTGCTGGCCGGGGGCCGGGGGGTCGGGGCGGATGTCCTTCCACAGGGTGCGGGGGGCTTTGGCCGTGCCGAGGTCGCCGTCGTTCTGGAGGCCCTCCACGTCCGCGCAGGCCGTCGCTGCCACCAGGGTGGCCATGGCGGCCGTGCGGAGGATCGCCCGGCTGTGCCGGCGGAGGCTCATGGTCCCGATGCTCCCCCGTGGGGCCGGGGCGGGCTCGGGGGCGGGGCCATTGGAGGGACGGCGCGGCGCCGCTGCCAGGGGCTCCGCCCCCGGACCCCCGCGCCTCAAACGCCGGCGGGGCTGGATTTGGCCGGGCCCCCGGTGGGTGCCGTGCGGCGCCGCTGCCTGGGGCTCCGCCCCCGGGCCCCCGCGCCTCAAGCGCCGGCGGGGCTGGATTTGGTGGGGCCCGGTGGGTGCCGTGCGGCGCCGCTGCCTGGGGCTCCGCCCCCGGACCCCCGCGCCTCAAGCGCCGGCGGGGCTGCGTTTGGCCGGGCCCCCGGTGGGTGCCGTGCGGCGCCGTTGCCTGGGGCTCCGCCCCCGGGCCCCCGCGCCTCAAGCGCCGGCGGGGCTGGATTTGGCCGGGCTAGGGGGAGTCCGTGGGGTTGGCGATGGCTCTGGCTGCTGTGAGTTCCTGGCGGACCGGGGAGAGGACGGAGGCTTCGTCTACCTCCGGGGGTGGGGTGGGGCGGAGCTGGGTGGGGGTGTCGGTGTGGCGGACGCCCTGGGCCAGGGCCCGGAGGTCTTCGGCGATCGCCTCGGCCTCCCCGGGGGCCGGGGACTGGGCGCCGTGGTTGACCCGGACCCGTGCGGCCGTCGTCGCGTCGACGATCCGCTCGACGGCCACCACCAGCGGCCACCACACGGCGGCCCGTTCCCCGGTCGGCGGCGGCTCGGTCAGCGCCCGCTGGAACTCGCTGCGCACGCCGGACAGCTCCCGGTAGATGCGGCGGCGGGCCTGGAGCCGGGCGGTGCGGGCCGCCCGCTGTCCCGCGTCGGTGTCGGGGGCGGGGCCGAAGGCGCGCTCCACGTACCGGGCGGCGTCGTCCACCGCGTCGGCGAGCCGGTCGCCGAGCCGGGTGTGCCAGCTCTCGGGCCAGAGCAGGTACCCGGCGATCAGGGTGATGGCGCAGCCGATCAGGCTGTCGAGCAGCCGGGGCCGGACCAGGTCGAAGCCCTGGTGGTTGAGCAGGTCGGAGAGGAGCAGGATGACCGGGGTGATCGCCGCGGTCTGGAAGGCGTAGCCCTTGACCGAGAAGACGGGGATGAGGGCCGCCAGGACCACCATGACGGGCACGTCCCACCACCCCCGCGGCACTTCCGAGAGCACGGCGGCCGCGACGACGAGCCCGCCCGCGGTGCCCAGCGCGCGCAGCACGGCCCGGGAGAACACCGAGCCGAAGTCGGGTTTGAGGACGAAGGTGACCGTGAGGGCGACCCAGTAGGAGCGCTCGATCTCGACCACCGATACGAGGGACTGCGCCAGCCCGATGCACAGCGCGAGCCGCAGCCCGTACCGCCAGGAGGCCTCGGAGAACATCATGTCGCGCACCGACCGGCGGGCCCGGACCCGCAGCGCGGCGGGCCGGCCGAGCCGGTCGTCGACGTTGTGCATGTCCGGCTCGGCCAGCGGAACGATCGTCGCGGCGTGCCGCAGGGCCGCGTCGATGGCCCGCTCGGACTGGCCGTCGGGCGCGGGCAGGTCCAGTACGGGGATGTCCGTGCGCCCCTCCTCGACGGCCGTCGCCAGTTCCCGTACGGCCGCCGGGATCGCGGGGGAGAGGGGCCTGCGGCGCAGGTGCGCGGCGGGCGCGGCCTCGACGAGCGGGATCAGCACGTTCAGCTGGGCCAGCATCCGCACGAGCGAGGGGCTGTGGCCGTGCACCCGGGCCCGGCGGCCCAGCACCAGGTCGTAGGCCTGGTTCAGGGCCTGGGTGAGCTGCTGGCGGCGTTCCTCGTACGCGGGTCCCGGTCCGCCCGCGGCCTCCAGGCTGTCGGCCAGGGCGCGGTAGGCGGCGGCGACGGCGGCCCGCTCCGGCTGCCGGCCGCGCAGGGGCCAGCCCAGCAGGGTGAGCAGGAGGACGAACAGGCCGCCGGCGCTCAGCAGGAGGGGGGCCGTCCACCAGGGGCTGGGCATCGGGAGGCCGGCGCCGACGACGGCGTTCAGGAGGAGCAGCAGCCCGGAGACGGAGGCCACCGTGCCGATGGAGGAGATCATCCCGGAGACCAGGGCGATCAGGGTGAGGACGCCGACCGCGACCCAGCCGTGCCCGAAGACCAGGGTGCCCAGGGCGACGCCCACGGCGCCGAAGAGCTGGGGCACGGCGATGTTCAGGATCCGCATCCGGTAGGCGTCCGCGGTGTCGCCGATGACCCCGGACAGGGCGCCCATCGAGACGAGTGCGCCGTACTCGGGCTCGTCGACGGCGAAGCCGACGGCCAGCGGCAGGGCCAGGGCGACGGCCGCGCGCAGCGCTGCGGCCCAGGGGATCGGCGCGGAGCTGGGCCGCAGCCCCTTCAGCAGCCAGGCGGGCGGTGCCAGCGGTAGGAACCGTCCGGCGGCCGTCGCCCCGGCGCGTCCGGTCGGCCCGCGCTGTCCGGTCGGCCCGCGCCGTCCGGCCCGCCCGGGCGGTATGTCTTCGGTGCGTTCGGTGCTCATTCCCGCTTCCGTGCCGCCGCTCGTGAATCGGTTCTTCTGTGCTGCTCTAAGGATTCTTCTACGGATTTGCGTGCCAATCCGCCCGTTCCGAGCTTATGGGGTGCGGCGCAGTCGGCCGGTCAGCCAGGCGGCCAGCGCGGCGGCCAGTCCGACGGCCAGCACCACCCAGACGGTGGTCCGCAGGAACGCGGTGAGCGCGTCGTACACCGCTTCTGCGGCCGCCCGGTCGATGTCGGCCGGCAGGTCGTCCAGGGTGAGGCGGCGGCACAGGGCCACGGCCCCCCACAGCAGGAGGGCCCCGACGGTCAGCCCCAGCCCGGTGGCCAGGACGGCCCGGCGGCGCCGGACGGCGACGGCGATCGCGACCGCGGCCAGCACCACGGTGAGCACGGGGAGCCAGACCCCGGCGATCTGCAGCATGCGGAACCCCTTCCGGAGCGCGCCGAGGTTGTCGTACTCCATGACCTTCACCGAGAGGTGGGTTTCCGGGATGCGGTCGGCGAAGGGCACCCCGTTGTCGACGAGATCGCCCTTGACGCTGGCGATCACGGGCGCGAGGTCGATGGTCACGGCGTTGCCGTCACCGGTGGTGAGCGCGTGGAAGAAGGCCCCGTGGGCGGCGCGGTTCGCCGCGTCCCAGGCGGTTTGGTAGGCCGGGGTGCCGACGAAGGAGCGCAGGGCCTCGCCGAGCAGGGCGTCGACCCCGCCCTGGAAGGGGCCGGCGTCGATCTGCCCGGAAAGGGCCCGGCCGGCCTGGGTGACGACGACGTTCTGCACGGCGGGATCCGAGGCGAGCGGGGACATCGCCGCGGTGTAGCGGTCGGCGCTGCCGAGTTCGTGGTCGGCCCAGTACGCGACGGCGCTCGCGGGCACCAGCAGGGCCACGAGCGCGATGAGTACCGCCGAGAGGAAGGTCCGCACGTCACCAGGGAAAGGGGGCCGGGCGCGCGGCGCGAGCCGGGTTGCTGCGGGCGGGTGGTGGGGGCGGGGGTGCGGGCGGGAGCGCGGGCAGGGGCGTGCTCCGGCGCGTTCCTCTTGCCCACAGTAATCTGGACATCTAATATCCAGATTATGAAGATGAGTGAGGGCGTCGAATGGGCCCTGCACAGCTGCCTCAACCTGGCCTGGAGCGGTGACGGCCGGGCGGTTTCGGCGGCCCGGCTGGCGGCCTGGCACGAGCTGCCCGCCGCGTACCTCAACAAGCAGCTCCAGGCACTGGCGCGGGCGGGCATCGTCAGCTCCACCCCCGGCCCGCGGGGCGGCTTCCGCCTCGCCCGCCCGCTGGACTCGATCACGCTCATGGACGTGGTCGCCGCCGTCGAAGGGCCCGACGAGGCCTTCCGGTGCGCGGAGATCCGGCAGCAGGGCCCCGGCGGCGGCGAGGAGCCGCCCGCGGCCGACTGCGCCATCGCGCACGCGATGGGCCGGGCCGAGCTGGCCTGGCGCCGCGCACTGGCCGCGCAGACCCTCGACGAGATCCGGCAGCAGGCAGAACGGCAGGCCCCCGAGGCCCCCGAACGCCTCCGCGCCTGGCTCGCCGCCGGCGCCCCCGCCGCCCCCGCCGCTCATCGGACATCGGACAACTGACCCAGGAGCTTGGCATGACGCGCAGCATCACCAACCCGGCAGAACTCCACGACCCCACCGGCTACGGCTACAGCCACGTCGTCTCCGCACCCGGGGAGCAGGTCTTCATAGCCGGCCAGTACGGCTCCGACCCGACCGGCCACGTGGTCTCCGACGATTTCGACGCCCAGGTCGGGCAGGCCTTCGCGAACCTCCGCACGGCCCTGGAGGCCGTCGGCCTGGGCCTCGGCGACGTGGCCCGCATCGGGACGTACGTCGTCGGGCACGACCAGGAGAAGCTGGAGGTGCTGCTGAAGCACCTGCACGCCGCCTGGGGCACCGAACTGCCCGCCCAGACGCTGATCGGCGTGGCCGCGCTCGCCCTGCCGGACATGCGCTTCGAGATCGACGCGGTGGCCGTACGGGCGGCCTAGGGGGACCGGGCCGGGGACTGCTCCGGTTGCCGGTCCCGGGTTGCGGGTGTGCCCTGGAGGATGGGAGAGAGGAGCCCGTCATGGCACATGCGGCACCCACCGCCCCCCGGGGGCACCGGCAGCAGGCGTCCGGTACGGCGGCCCACACGAGCAGGGCGGCCCTCGCGCGACCGCTGCTCATGGGACTGGTCTACGGCGTCTACGCCGCCTTCATGAAACGTCAGATGGGGCCCGTCGACGCGGGCAACGTCTTCTACGGGATCCTGTGCGGCGCGATCTTCGCCGCCTGCCTGGTGGCCCTGGCCCGGATCGGCCCGCGGCTGGCGCAGGAGCCGCACGCGGCGGCATACGGGATCTTCGCGGGCATCTCCTTCGGCTACCTGTACAGCCTGGCAGGCGAGTCCATCCTGAAGAGCTCGGGCCTGGGCCTGCTCGTCGGCGCGGGCGTCGGCGTGGCGGCCTTCTACCGCTATCACAGCCGCAGCAAGGCCTAGAAAGACCTCTGGAGGACCGAAGCCCCGGCCCCCGCTCGTTGCGGGGGCCGGGGCTTCGGCGTACGTGCCGCGAGGGCGTCAGCCGGTCGTGAAGTAGCCGAGGAGGTCGGTGATCACGTGGTTGGGGCCGCCGTAGCTGTTGAAGATGCTGACCTTGCCGCCGGGGCCGACGGGGGTCGTCACGTGGTTCGGGACCGTGCGGCCGGGGACGGCGTTGAGGCTGCTGGCGGCCGGCAGCGTGCCGCCGGAGGCGTACGCGGTGAGGAAGCCCGGAGCGGTGGTGTCGGTGGCGGTGATGTTGAGGACCGCGCCGAGGGCGTTGGCCGGGAGGCCGGAGACCGTGGTCGTGGCGCCGGGGGCGACCTTGCCGGTGGTGCGGGTGTCGGCGAGGCGCTTGGGGACGACCGGGGTGAACAGGGCCTTGGCGTCCTTGCCGTAGTAGCCCACCGCGTCCAGGATCAGGTGCGTCGAGCCGGTGTTCGTGAACAGGGTGATGGTGCCGTTCGGGCCGACCGGGACGATGGCCTGGTTGGACTTGTCCTTGCCCGGCTCCAGGTTCAGGTTGGAGGTGGCCGGGCGCTTCGCCGGGTCCGGGTAGGCGATGACGTGCGCCTGCTCCTTGGCACCCGTACCGGTCAGGTTCAGCGCGACCGCGGTGGCGTCCGCCGGGATGCCGTTGACGCCCGCGACCTTCACCGTGCGGGTCTTGCCACCGCCCAGCGCGCCGCCCGACGTACGGGTGTCCAGGACCCGGGTCGGCGCCAGCGGGGAGAACCGCTGCCCGGAGTTCGGCTGGTACAGGCCGACGTAGTCCACGATCAGCGAGGCCTTGCCGGAATTGAGCTGGGCCCGGATGTGGCCGTACGAGCCGACCGGGACGGTGACCGTGTTGGAAGAGGTGCCGCCCTTGACCACGTTGACGTTCGAGGTCGCGGGGCGGGGCTGGCTGTCGGGCCAGATGGTGAGGTGGGTGTCTTCGGTGGCGTCGGTGACGGTGACGTTCACGACCACCGCCGACATGCTGCGCAAGGGATAGACGCCCGGCGCGTAGACGTGGCTGAGGTCCACGGTCGTGGGCACCCCGCCCAGGACGGGCGCCTTGGTGATGCGGGTGTCGAGGAGGCGGCGCGGTTCACCGGCCGCGTAGCCGGACGGCGCGTAACCGACCGTCACACTCTGTTTGGCCGTGGACGTCGCACCCTTCGAGTCCTCCACGACGGCCGTCACCTCGTACGTGCCGGGCAGCTTGTAGACGTGGGGGTACCTCCCCAGAGCCGAGCTGCGGCCGCTGGTGCCGTCGCCGTACTCCACGCTCACACGCTTGATCGGACCTTCCGAGGAGGTCATCGTCGTATCGACCTCCACGACCAGCGGGCCGTGCTCCGCATCGGGGCGGTCCGGGCTCGGCAGGATCGATGCGGCTGTGACGACGGTGGTCAGCGGACCGGGGACGGTCGCGCGGATCTGCTGCTCCTGGGAGACCTTGGTGCCGACGCGGTTGTACGCCGTCATCCTGACCACGCAGTGGCAGGGTGAGCTGTACGTGTGGGTGGCGGTGAAGTCGGCCGGTCCGCCCGGGCGGACGAGGGCGGGGGCCGTCCCGTCACCGAAGTCCACCTTGTACGTCATGTCAGCCGGCCAGGTGCTGTCCGAGTTGCCCCGTACCGTCACCGGCGTGCCCACCGTGGCCCAGGGCCGGTCGATCTTCATCCATGCGGAGCTCAGGCCGTCGTTCGTCTCGTGGGCCCCGCGGTCCATGTAGCCACCGTTCTTGCCGGTGTTGGGCACGCGCGGGTCGTCCGCCGTCGGCTGGCCCTGGCTGTCGACGGGCAGCACGCCGGGGGCCGTCGCGTCGGCGGAGTCGACGAGGAGCGAACGGGAGAAGACGTCCTCGTGGATGGGGACCAGGATGTCGTGCGCGCCCTGCCCGCTGGCCGCCAGGAATGCCGCCGCGCTCGCGTGGGCGGTGCCGGCCCAGCGGTAGGGGACCGTCGAGACGCCCTTCGCGCCCGCGATCAGGTTGTAGTCGGCGCGGGTGCCGGATGCCGCGCTCTTCGACACGGTGAGCTGGGTGAGCGTGCAGCCCACGTGCCCGTTGCCGGCCTCGAGAAGGTTGTTGAACACCGAGGAGCCGGTCGAGGTGCCGCTGATCGAGAGGGTCGCCGGGCAGGTGCCCTTACCGGTCTCCTTGTCGCTGGCGCTGACGATGTTGTTGTTGGTGATGACGGTGCCGGGCGCGTCCACCACCGTGAGCGGTGGCGAGGTGCTCGCCAGGTAGTTGCGGCTGAGGACGGTGCGCCGGGACCCGCCTTCGATCCGGGCGTCGGCCAAGCTGGTCCGGGTGACCCGCACGTCCGTGCTGCCCCCGTCGACCAAGAGCGAGGGGAGCGTCTGCGGTGAGCCGTAGGAGACGTCCTCCAGCAGGACGTCGTGGGAACGGCTGACGTGCAGCTTTTGACGTATCCAGGCCCCTCGGAACACGACGTGCGAGGCCCCGCTGACGGTCAGCTGGTCGGCAGTGTCGTCCCAGCTGCCGTCGTCCATGAAGGAGAACGTGATCGGCTTGCCGGGCTCACCCGAGCGGTTGATCGTGACGTCGAAGGTGTACTGGTCGTGAGGGTAGATCCGCACGGTCTGGCCCGGCTTGACCGCCTTGACCGCCGCGTCGATCGTGCAGAAGGGGGCGCTCCGCACGCCGGACAGGTGGTCCCCGCAGTTCTTGTTCTTGTTCACGTACAGGTCGGGCAGGGGCTCGGCGGCGGCCGCGGAGGCCGGTATGCCGAGAAGGGTGACGAGGCCTGCGGTGAGCAGGGCCATCGTGCGGGTAGGGCGCACCAGCGGAGTCCTTCGGCGAAGAGGCGGCGGGGATCGACCGGGTGGCGCGCCGCCGAGCGAAGGGCGCCCGGACGTTCCCCCTGCAACGGCCGAGCACGCGCGAACCCAAAGATGGGCCATGATCGCTGGTCAGGGCAGGTTTTGTCACTGGGGACAACTCCACCGAGCGGTACTTTCGGCTGGGCAGATCGGGACAAAAGATTGAGGCCGGCGGGTGGGTCGGTGGCCGAGACTGGATGAGGCGCCGGTTCCCGTGCTCCGTGGTCGAACCTCACGTGACCACTCTCCGTTGCCGAGGGCGCGGGAACCGGTGCCTCCTCATGTCCTGATGCCCTACGCGGCCGTGTCGTCTCCGGTCGGGTCCTCGGAGGCGGTCTGGGTGCCGGTCTGGGCGGGCTTGGCGGGCTCGGGTTCCTGTCGGCGGACCGGCGGGGAGAAGCGGGAGGCCTCGGCGCGGAGCATGGCGTTCAGGGCGAGGTACGGGTCGAAGGGCATGGCGGAACCTCACGGTGTTTCGGGGGTGTGGGGGGACGCGCGCCCGGGGTGCTCGGGGGCAGGGTGAGCTGCCGGGTGTGCCCGGTGCCGGGTGCGCGGTGCTGCTGCGTGGACGCTCGGTCCGGTCAGCAGCGCAGGACCACACTCCGTACCGCCCGCAGGGATGCCGCCGGAGCGGCGGCCACGGTCGGGTGCGCGGCCGCCTCTTCGGGCCCGGACCGGGGAGGTTTCACGTGGAACACCGGCCGCTGGAGGCCCCGTACACCGGGGACGCCGCGTGCGGGAACCCGTACGGCCACCCGTACTTCGGGATCGCCCGCCGGATCGGCCGGTGCCTCGGTGGGCTCGGCCGGGGCGGTGGGGGCGGAGCGGGAGCCTTCGGCCGTCGCGGTGGACGGGCCGGCTCCGCCGACGCCGAACAGGCACAGCAGCACGGCGCAGAGCACTGTCAGGACCGTCATCAGGGCCCTGTCCGGTGCCGTTCGCGCGTGTCGCGCATGCCGCGTATGCGGCGTCCTGCTCATGCGGAGGGTGTGCCCCGACACGCGGGCCAACTCTCCCCCGGGACCGCAGCATCCCCCGACCGGGGGACGAAGACACCCCCCACGGCTGTCAGGTGGCCGCAGGGGGTGTCCGTCTTCCGGGGGGCGTCCGCCGGTCAACGCAGGGTGCGGCGGTGGCCGGTGAGGCGGGCGAGGACGGCCGTTTCGCCGCTGATCAGCCGGAGTTGGGCCCGGCCGGACGGCCCGCCCCGTCCGGAGATCCCGGGGGAGACCCGGGTCACGGTGAACACGGCCGTACGCCGGTCGGCGCGCGCCACCTCGATCGACTGCCCTCGGCGCAGTTCGCCGAGCCGCGGCAGGTCTCCGGAGACCACGGCGGTGCCGGCCGCGCCCGGGGCCGGGCCCGCGGAGTCCCACACGGCGCTGTCCTGGACGTGGGGCTTGGCGTCGGCCGCGCCGGCTTCGAGCTCCTCGGCGTACAGGCCGCCCGGTCCCGTGTCCGTCCCGCCGGTCGATGTACCGGAAGTTAGCGGTACGTCCGTTCCGAGCGCCGGGATGACCAGGCGCAGCGGCGGCGAGGCCGGCAGGGCGGTGACCCCCGACCGTCCGGGCCGCCGGGCGCCCTTGCCGGTGGTGTGTCCGCCGGAGTGCTCCAGCTGCCGGGCCAGCCGGCGCGGGCCGGACAGCCCCAGGACCCGCGAGGGCAGCGCGTCGCCCGCGGTCGGGGCGGCCGGCCGGCCGCCTTCGGTGGTGCGCAACACCCCCAGGCCGGTGCACAGCAGAGCCACCGTCAGTACGCCGACCACCCACTGGGCGCGGGGCATGGGAATCCCTCCTGGTCCGGCTCGGTCGGCCGGTCCCGAGAGCAGTGGACCCTTCCGCGCCCCCCGGCGGCGCGCGAAACACGGCGAACTGACGTCACGTCATCGGCGCGGCGCGCTCCCGCGGGCACGTCTTCGCAGATGGAGGCCGGTGGGCCGGGGCCGGACCGGGTGTGGAGGACGTGCGCCCGAACGGGTGAGAACGTCAAGGGCGAACCTTGGGCGTGTCGGATCGGCGGCACGTTCTGCCACATGCGAAAACCTGTCAAACAGGACGATATGACGGGCCGTCGGCCGGAGTTGCGGGGCGGGGGCGGGCGCCTTGTTCTTGGATCATGAACGATCCGTACGCATACGCCCTGGCCATGGGTCCCCATCACCTTCCGGCCTTCCCGACCCGGCCCGCCCCGGGATCCCCCGCGGGTGCGGAGGCCGCCTTCACCGGCGGCGTCCGGCCGTTGCCCAGGAAGCGCTCCGAGGCCGCCTCCCGCAGTGCGTCCGCCAGGCCGTCCACCACCCGCCGCTCCCGCCAGGGGCGCTCCGCCGCGCTCACACCCGCTCCGGGGTCCGGGCGGGGCGCCGGACGGGAGGCAGGACGGGCGCCGCAGCCCGGGTGAGGTACCCGGCACCGAGCGGCGGGCCGTCCAGCTCGGTCGGGGCGGCCGCGGGCTGGAGCCCCGAGAGGCGCCGGAGCAGTCCGGGGGCCAGCTCCGGGCCGACCGCCCGGGCCAGTGCGGAGGCCTCGGTGGGGTGCGCGTGCACCCAGCCGATGTGGCGCAGCCCCGACCAGCCCGGTTCCTCGGCGGCCTCCGCCAGGGCGCGGGCGGCGGGGGCCAGGGGCAGCAGCCTGACCGTCGCGGGGGCCCCGGGCTCCGGGTCCCGCGCGGGACCCGGCCGGACGGACTCGGCGACCGCGAGCCGGGTGAAGGCCGGCCGGGGCAGCTCCGCGTGGTCGGCCAGGTCGCTGACGGTCGGGGCCAGGCAGTGCACCCCGGCCGGGAACCCGTCCCGTACGGCCGCGGCGGCGACCGCACGCCCCGCCGGACCCGCGTCCCCGACGGTGACCAGGTGGAATGCCGTACGCCTCTCCCCTCCGGAGGCGAGGGGCAGCAGCGCGGCCGCGGTGGCGGCGGGCTGTTCCACGCACCAGACGGCGTCGAAGCGGCCGACGGGTGCGGGGGCCGGCGGGGCGGCCGGGGCGGCGGAGCCCGGTGGGACGGGTGCGGCGCCGGCCAGGACCTCGGCGCCCCGGCGCGCGTGGAGCCGGGCCGCGAGGAGGTCCACGTACTCGGGATACAGCCCGATCAGCGCGAGCTGACGGGCCAGCAGGAGCCTGCTCTGCCGTACGTCGCCGGCGGTGAGCAGGGTCAGGTGGTGGCCGCGGCCGAGCAGCTCGGCGGCGAGCCGGATGCCGGTGGGGCTGGCCGCCCCGGCGAGGGCGATGTGCACGGCGGTACTCGTTTCGAAGGAGGTGGGGCGCGTGCGTCTACGCGGTGGCGGTGTTTCCGGGGGCTCCGGGTGCCCGGGCGGGCTCGGTGGGCCGGGCGGCCCCGGCGGCCCGGACGGTCTCGACGGGCTCGGTGGCCCGGGCGTGTTCGGTGGGTGTGGTGGCCGCGGCCGGGACCGGGGGGAGTGGGGTGGTGACCGTGACCTCACCGGGGATTCCCACCCGTACGAGGAAGGCTCCGCGCTCCGGACCGGCGCCGATGACGGAGAAGCAGACGGAGTCGCCCGCCCCGACCAGGCCGTTCACCACGTCGGTGTAGAAGAGCACCGGGGTGGCCGAGGTGACGAGGTTGCCGAGCTCGCGGGCGTGCGCGGGGGCCTTGCGGGTGTCCAGGCCGGCGAGCTGGTGGTAGTCCTCGACCAGGGCCGGGCCGGCCTGGTGCGTGTAGATCCGCCGGACCTCGTCCACGAAACCGGGGCGGTGGGCGTCCATGGTCTCCTGGTTCATCATCATGCCGCGCGAGTAATAGCGGGCCAGCTCCGGTCCGTTGAGCCCGAATGCGGACAGCTCGGCGGAGCCGGGAAAGCCCGGCGGGTGGGCCGCTCCGCCTCCGGGGTAATGGATGAGCGGATCGCTGAATCCGGGCTCGCCCCCGAAATCGAGGGAATCGCGCGAATAGAAACCGAGACCGGCCTCGAAGCTGTCGTCCCGCTCGAATACCAGGGCGGTCGCGGCATCGGAGAACAGCGCCCCGGAGCACCACAGGGTGTGCGCGAAGGGATGCTCCCCGTCCGCGCCGCTGTACTGGGAAATGATGCCGTTCTCGTCGATTCCGATGGGGCTGGCGGCGTTGTACGAGATCACCAGCGCGCGGCGGGCCCCCGTACGGGCCAGGTGCGCGGCGACGCGGGAGAGCCCGCCGCAGCCGGCGCCGAGCTGGAAGGGGGGCACGCTGTCCGGGATGCGCAGGCGCCGCAGCAGGTTGAAGGCGTCCTGGTCGAGCATGATCTCGTACGGGGTGCACGTGGCCACGAAGACGGCGTCGACGTCCTCGGGCTCGGTGAGGGCGGACCGCAGTGCGGAGCGGGCGACGTCGACGACGGTGTCGAGCGAGGCGAAACGCTCCCGGTCCCAGCTCTTGGATTTGACCCCGAGTATGCGCTCGATATCGGTGCCGCTGATTTCCTTGCCGGCCCGCTTGCGGTGCGGGATGTGCGCGAGCCGGGCCCATTCCTCGACGGAGATGATCTCGCCGATCTGGGCGCCGACACCGGAAATCCGATAGGGGAACGGGTACGCGTACGCGGCGGGAGCGGGGGAATTGGCCGTATCCGAGGCAGACATGCTTCTCCGGTCCGTGGAATCCGATGGGGACGGCTCCAGCGAACACCAGCGGGCGGACGGGGAGAAGGGAATACGGGGGGTGGAGTGGTGAAAGCGTTGAATACGGGGCGGGCGTCGTGAGCGGGCAGCGGGTGGCCAACGCCTGGCTCGGGGACCTGCTGGCCGAGGCGGGCTGGAGCGGTGCGGAGCTGGCGCGGGCCGTGAACGCCCTCGGGACCCTGCACGGGCTGGCCCTGCGCTACGACCGGACCGCCGTGGCGCACTGGCTGTCGGGCACCCGGCCGCGCCGGCCCGTGCCCGAGCTGATAGCGGCGGCGCTGACGGAGCGGTGCGGGCGGCTGGTCACCGTCGCGGAGGCGGGCCTCGGTGCGAGCTCGACGGGACCCGGCGTACGGACCGACCCCGGCGGGGCGGCCGAAGACGGGGGCGAGGGCGGGGACGAGGGGCTGCTGCGGCTCGCGCTGCAGGCCAGGGCGGATGTGGACCCGCACAGCAGGCCGCCGCTGCTGCGCAGCCCGTACCAGCCGGTGCCGGTGCCCGTAGCCGCGTGGGACCCGGAACCGGAACCGGAAACGGAACCGGCGGAGGGCGGCCCCGGCAGCCCCGGCGGCGCGGGCACGCGTACGGGATCCGGCACCGGCACCGGCCTCCCGGAGCTCGCCGCCCGGCGGCATCTCGCGGCGCACGCCGAGCAGTTGAGGGCCCTCGCGGTGAGCTTCTCGGGCCTCTACCTCACCCACGGAGGCGTCCACACCCGTGCGGCCCTGGCGGCCTGGCTGGCCCAGGACGCGGGAGCCTTCGCCGCCCGCCACACGGCCGGCCGGGGGCCCGCCGCGCGCGGCCGGGGGGCGGCCGGGCAGGGGTGCGGGGTGCCGGACGTCTGGCGCGGGTACGCCCAACTCGCGCACCTGCTAGGGGAGATGACGGCGGACTCCGGGTACCACGGGCTCGCGCAGGAGTACCACGGCATCGCCCTCGGGCTGGCCCGGCAGGCCGGGGACCGGCGGATGTACGCCATCACCCTGCGCGCGATGAGCGCGCACGCGGGCCGGCTCGGGCAGTCCGCGCACGCGGTACGGCTCGCCCGTACGGCGGTGGAGACCGCGCCCGCCGACGGGGAGCCCGGCACACTGGCGTTCCTCCTGGTCCAGCGCGCGGCCGCGCACGCCCATGCCGGGCAACGGGCGGCCGCGGCCGCAGACTTGGCCGCCGCCGACCGGCTGTACGGGCGGCACGCGCTGAAGCCGTCCGACGGGCCCTTCGACTCGTACGCCCGGGCCGACCTCGACTTCGCCCGGGCCCGCACCCACCTCGCCCTCGGCGAGTTCCCGGCCGCGGCCGAGGCGCTGGAACGGTCCCTGCGCGGCCGCGCGGCCGGCCAGCACCGGGCCACCGCGCTCACGCACGCCGCGCTCGCCGAGACGCTGCTGCGCCTCGGGCACCTCACCCGGGCGTGCGAGCACTGGCGGGCGTTCCTCATCGCCGCCCCGGCGGTGCAGTCGCGTGCGGTACGCGAGGCACTCGGCCGGCTGCTGCGCGACCTGACCCCGTACCGACGGATGCGGGAGGCGGTTCCGACCGTCGCGATGGCCCGGGCCCTGGCGGACCGGCTGCCGTGAGCTCGGGGCCCACTCGGCGGCGGCGCCCGCTCAGTGCCCGCCTCCGCCCGCCGGGCGCCGGCCGCCCGCTCAGTGTCCGGCGGACGCCGCCCTGCGGTAGCGGACCTCGGGTACCGGGAAGCCGTCCGTCTCGTCGACGGAGAAGCCGCCGTCGGGGCGGAAGCCGGCGCGCTCGTAGAACCGGCGGGCCCGGGCGTTGCCCTCGAGCACCCACAGCCGTACCGCGGGGTAGGGCGCCCGGCGCAGCACCTCGGTCAGCAGGGCGCGGCCGACGCCGGTGCCGATGACGTCGGGCCGCGCGTACAGGGCGTACAGCTCGCCCTCGTCCGGCGCCGTGCCCTCGGGATCCGTGTCCTCGGGATCCGTGCCCTTGGCGGGCCCGAAGGCGGCCCACCCGACGATCGCGCCGTCGGGGCCCTCGGCCACGAGGTTGGTCACGGTGCCGGCCGGATCGGCGAAGGCGGCGCGCCGCTGCTCGGCGTACTCGGCGGCGCTGAGCCCGTCCAGGTAGGACTGCGGCATCAGCCCGGCGTAGGCGTGGCGCCATCCGCTCACGCGCACGGCGGCGACGGCGTCGATGTCGGGCTCGGTCATCTCGCGTACGCGAGGGCGGGGTTCATCCGCGGCGGTGGCGTCCATCCGGGGAGTGTGCCAGCGCGGGCGGCGCCCGGCACCGGGATTTCAGGGCCGGGCGGAGCCGTCGAGCCAGGGCCTGCGTCCCGGTCCGGTCGGGTGGGTGCCGGTGACGGCCATGACCACCGAGTAGAGGCTGGTCTCGGCGGTGATGAAGAGCCGGTTGCGCTTGGCCCCGCCCCAGGCGATGTTGGACACCGTCTCGGGGACGGCGAGCCGCCCGATCAGGGTGCCGTCGGGGTCGTAGCAGTGCACGCCGTCGCTCATGGCGGCCGCCCAGAGCCGGCCGCCGGCGTCGAAGCGGAGGTTGTCGAAGCGGGCTCCCGGACGGGCCGCCGCGTCGGCGAAGACCGTGCCGTCCGAGAGGGTGCCGTCCTCGCGCACGTCGAAGACCCGGATGCGGCCGCCGCGGGTGTCGGAGACGAAGAGCTGCCGTTCGTCGGGGGAGAAGACGAGGCCGTTCGGGGCCTCGAAACAGTCGGCGACCAGGCGGACTTCACCGGTGCCGGGGTCGATGCGGTAGACGTTGTTGGAGCCGATCTCGCTCTCGGCGACGTAGCCCTCGTAGTCGCTGGTGATGCCGAAGTCCGGGTCGGAGAACCAGATCGAGCCGTCGGACCGGACCGCGGCGTCGTTCGGGCTGTTCAGGCGCTTGCCCTGCCAGCGGTCGGCCAGCACCGTGACCGTGCCGTCGTGCTCGGTCCGCGTCACCCGGCGGTTGCCCTGCTCGCACGTGACCAGCCGGCCCTGCCCGTCGAGGGTGTTGCCGTTGGTGTGCCCGGCGCCCCGCCGGAACACGGAGACGGCTCCGGTCTCCTCGTCCCAGCGCAGCATCCGGTCGTTGGGGATGTCGCTCCAGACCACCTGCCGCCATGCGGGTACGTAGACGGGTCCCTCGGCCCAGCGGCAGCCGGTGTAGAGGACCTCGAGCGCGTCGTCCCCGTTCATGCACCGGCCGGTCCGGAACCGGTCGTCGAACATCTCGTACATGAGATTCCCCCTCATCCTGCACGAACCACAGACGCCGAATATCCTTCGGCTCAGAGGCAACATTGCAAGACTGCATATGGATCACACCACATCATTCCGAAAGGAGAGGTGTAGATCACAGGGATGGCCTCCCCGTCGGGGCGCGTGGGTACCGGCCGAAAGTACGAGGCGGAGCAGGGGGCTCGGCGGCCACTCTTCAAAGGGGAATAAAGACCCCAGACCGGACGTACCCCAGCGAAGGAGCACCATGTCAGCCTCCCCCTCCTCCCTGAAGTCCCTCGCGCGGCGCGTCCTGCGGGGCCTGAACCGCCCCGCCGCCGCGGTGCTCCTGGAGCCGGAGAACCTCCTGGTGCACACCCCCGGTCCGGGCACGGTCTGGCCGCGGGGCACCAGGCAGGCCGTCGCCTGGTACGTGGTGGGCCCGGCCGGCGACGTGGTGGACATCGAGCTCGTCACGATGAACGGCAGCCAGTCGAGGACGGAAGCCGTCCTCGCGACCGGCATCCAGACCCACCACACCGGCGCCACCGTGACGGTCCCCGACCTGGCCCCGGGCCGCTACCTCGTCCTGGTCACGGCCGCCTCGGGCGGGCTCGACGCCTACAGCCAGCCGGTCACCCTCACCGCTTGAGGTCCCGCAGGGCCGTGTTCAGCTCCAGGACGTTGACGCGCGGCTCGCCCATGAAGCCGAGGGTGCGGCCCTCGGTGTGGGCCTTCACCAGCTTCGCCACCTCCTCGACCGACAGGCCGTTGCGCTGTGCGACGCGGGCCGTCTGGAGCTCCGCGTAGGCCGGGGAGATGTCCGGGTCCAGGCCGGAGCCGGAGGAGGTCACCGCATCCGCCGGGATCCGGTCGAGCCGCGGGGCGTAGCCCGGGACGGTGTTGTCGAGCAGGACCTTGGCCTTGGCCTCCTGTACGGACTTCAGCAGCTCCGGGCTGTCGGCCGCCTTGTTGGTGGCGCCGGAGACCTGCAGTTCGTAGCGGGTGTTGACGGTGTTCTCGGCGAGTCCCGCCGCCGGGCGACCCTGGAACCAGCGCAGGTCGTCCCCGTACGACTGGCCGATCAGGGAGGAGCCGACGACCTTGCCGCTCGCGTCCTCGACCTCGGAGCCGTTGGCCTTGTGGCCGAAGGCGGCCTGGGCGACGCCGGTGACCGCGAGCGGGTAGAGGACCCCGCACAGCACGGTGAGGACGAGGAGGGCGCGCAGCCCGGCGCCGAGCAGGCGTGCGGTGTTGCCTACGGAGTTGTTCATGGGGATCAACACGTTCCTAAATTCAGCGCAGGCCGGGGATGAGGGAGACGACCATGTCGATGAGCTTGATGCCGATGAACGGGGCGATGAGGCCGCCGAGTCCGTAGAGGGTGAGGTTGCGGCGGAGCATTTTGTCGGCGCTGGTGGGCCGGTACTGGACGCCCTTCAGGGCGAGCGGGACCAGCGCGATGATGACCAGCGCGTTGAAGATGACGGCGGAGAGGATGGCCGACTCGGGGGAGTGCAGGCCCATGATGTTGAGCTTGTCGAGACCCGGGTAGACCACGGCGAACATGGCCGGGATGATCGCGAAGTACTTGGCGACGTCGTTGGCGATGGAGAACGTCGTGAGCGCACCTCGGGTGATCAGCAACTGCTTGCCGATCTCCACGATTTCGATGAGCTTGGTGGGGTTGGAGTCCAGGTCCACCATGTTCCCGGCCTCCTTGGCGGCCGAGGTGCCCGTGTTCATCGCGACGCCGACGTCGGCCTGAGCCAGAGCCGGGGCGTCGTTCGTGCCGTCGCCCGTCATGGCGACGAGCTTTCCGCCGGCCTGCTCGCGCTTGATGAGGGCCATCTTGTCCTCGGGGGTGGCCTCGGCGAGGAAGTCGTCGACGCCCGCTTCTTCGGCGATGGCCTTGGCGGTCAGCGGGTTGTCACCCGTGATCATGATGGTCTTGATGCCCATGCGGCGCAGCTCGTCGAACCGCTCCCGCATGCCCTCCTTGACCACGTCCTTGAGGTGGATGACGCCCAGGATCCGGGCGCCCTTCTCGTCCTCCAGCGCGACGAGCAGCGGGGTGCCGCCGGCGCCGGAGATCTCGTCCACCTTCGCCCGCGCGTCCGGGGCGACCGTACCGCCCTGTTCGCCGACCCAGGCGATGATCGAGCCGGCCGCGCCCTTGCGGACCTTGCGGCCGTCCACGTCGACGCCCGACATGCGGGTCTGCGCGGTGAAGGGGATCCATTCGGCGCCGACCAGTTCGCCCTGGTGGCGTTCGCGCAGGCCGTACTTCTCCTTCGCGAGGACCACGATGGAGCGGCCCTCGGGGGTCTCGTCGGCCAGCGAGGAGAGCTGGGCGGCGTCGGCCAGCTCGGCGGCGATGGCGCCGGTGACGGGGACGAACTCGGAGGCCTGGCGGTTGCCGAGGGTGATGGTGCCGGTCTTGTCGAGCAGCAGGGTCGAGACGTCGCCGGCGGCCTCCACCGCCCGCCCCGACATGGCCAGGACGTTGCGCTGTACGAGCCGGTCCATGCCGGCGATGCCGATGGCGGAGAGCAGGGCGCCGATCGTCGTCGGGATCAGGCAGACCAGCAGGGCGGTCAGCACGATCATCGACTGCTTGGCGTGCGCGTAGATGGCGAACGGCTGGAGGGTGACGACGGCGAGCAGGAAGACGATGGTCAGCGAGGCGAGCAGGATGTTGAGCGCGATCTCGTTGGGCGTCTTCTGCCGGGCCGCGCCTTCGACCAGGTTGATCATGCGGTCGATGAAGGTCTCGCCGGGCTTCGTCGTGATCTTGATGACGATCCGGTCCGACAGCACCTTCGTGCCACCGGTGACGGCCGAGCGGTCGCCGCCCGACTCGCGGATGACGGGGGCGGATTCGCCGGTGATGGCGGATTCGTCCACGGAGGCCACACCGTCGACGACGTCGCCGTCGCCGGGGATGATGTCGCCGGACTCGCAGACCACGAGGTCGCCGATACGGAGCTCCGTGCCCGGGACCTGCTCTTCCGTCGAGCCGTTCAGGCGGCGGGCGACGGTGTCGGTCTTGGCCTTGCGCAGGGTGTCGGCCTGGGCCTTGCCGCGGCCTTCCGCCACCGCCTCGGCGAGGTTGGCGAAGATCGTGGTCAGCCACAGCCAGGCGGTGATCGCCCAGCCGAAGAGGTTGCCCGGGTCGGAGATCGCCAGCGCGGTGGTCAGTACGGAGCCGATCAGCACCACGAACATGACCGGGGACTTGACCATCACCCGGGGGTCGAGCTTGCGCACCGCGTCCGGGAAGGACTTCAGCAGCTGCTTCGGGTCGAAGGTGCCGCCGCCGATCTTGGCCCTTTCGGGCTTGTGACCGCTGTGCAGGTCCCCGTGCGGGGCTCGGGTGGGGGTGACGGTGCTCATGAGGCGAGCCCTTCGGCGAGCGGGCCCAGCGCCAGGGCCGGGAAGTAGGTGAGGCCCGTGACGATGATGATCGTGCCGACGAGCAGGAAGGTGAACAGCGGCTTCTCGGTGCGCAGGGTGCCCGCGGTGGCCGGGACCGGCTGCTGTTCGGCGAGCGAGCCGGCCAGGGCCAGGACGAAGACCATCGGCAGGAAGCGGCCGAGCAGCATCGCCAGACCGGTGGTCGTGTTGAACCACTGGGTGTTGGCGTTCAGGCCGGCGAAGGCGGAGCCGTTGTTGTTGCCGGCCGAGGTGTAGGCGTAGAGGACCTCGGAGAAGCCGTGCGCGCCGCCGTTGGACATCGAGGTGACGGGGGTCGGCAGGGCCATCGCGAGGGCCGTGAAGCCGAGCACCAGGGCCGGGGTGATGAGGATGTAGCAGGCGGCGAACTTGATCTGGCGGGTGCCGATCTTCTTGCCGAGGTACTCGGGGGTGCGGCCGACCATCAGGCCGGCGATGAACACCGCGATGATCGCCATGATCAGCATGCCGTAGAGCCCGGAGCCGACGCCGCCGGGTGCGATCTCGCCGAGCTGCATGCCCAGCAGCTGGATGCCGCCGCCCAGTCCCGTGTACGAGGAGTGGAAGGAGTTGACCGCGCCGGTCGAGGTCAGCGTCGTGGCGACCGAGAAGATCGCGGAGGCGCCGATCCCGAAGCGGGCCTCCTTGCCCTCCATCGCCCCGCCCGCGGCCTGGAGCGCCGGGCCGTGGTGGCCGAATTCCGTCCACATCATCAGGGCGGTGAAACCGAGCCAGATGGTGACCATCGTGGCGAGGATCGCGTAGCCCTGGCGGACCGAGCCGATCATCCGGCCGAAGGTGCGGGTGAGCGCGAAGGGGACGAGGAGGATCAGGAAGATCTCGAAGAGGTTCGAGAAGGGGGTGGGGTTCTCGAAGGGGTGGGCGGAGTTGGCGTTGAAGTAGCCGCCGCCGTTGGTGCCCAGCTCCTTGATGGCCTCCTGGGAGGCGACCGCCCCGCCGTTCCACTGCTGCTTCACGCCGAGGCTGTGCCCATTCATGAACTGCCCGACCTCGTGGATGCCGGAGAAGTTCTGGATGACCCCGCAGGCCACCAGCACGACGGCGGCGATCACCGACAGCGGGAGCAGGATGCGGACGGTGCCGCGCACCAGGTCGGACCAGAAGTTGCCGAGCTCGCCGGTGCGGGAGCGCGCGAAGCCCCGTACGAGGGCCACCGCGACGGCCATGCCCACGGCGGCGGAGAGGAAGTTCTGCACCGCCAGGCCGCCGGTCTGCACGAGCGGGCCCATGGCCTGCTCACCGGCGTACGACTGCCAGTTCGTGTTCGCGACGAAGGAGGCGGCCGTGTTGAAGGCCTGGTCCGGCTTGATGGAGACGAAGCCGAGGGAGCCGGGCAGGTGGCCCTGCAGGCGCTGGAGCAGGTAGAGGAAGAGGACGCTCACCGCCGAGAAGGCGAGGACCGAGCGCAGGTAGGCCGGCCAGCGCATCTCGGCGTTCGGATTGGCGCCGACCGCCTTGTAGATCCACTTCTCGGGGGCGTAGTGCTTCTTCGAGGAGTAGACGCGGGCCATGTAGTCGCCCAGGGGGCGATAGGCGAGGGCCAGGGCCGCGACGAGCGCGAGCAGCTGGAGCACCCCGGCGAGGACGGGACTCATCGGCGCTAGAACCTCTCCGGGAAGACGAGGGCGACGACGAGGTAACCCAGCAGGGCGACGGCGACCAGCAGGCCGATGACGTTTTCGGCGTTCACAGCTTGGCCACCCCCTTGGCGACGAGGACCACCAGCGCGAAGACCGCGATCGTGGTGACGACGAAGGCCAGATCGGCCATCGTGAGCTCCAGGAGGGTTCGAGGACGGGCGTTTTCCGGACACCTCTGAGTGGAACGCCTTTTCGGCCGCTCACAGGCTTCCTTGACGGGCCCCATACGCCCGTCGGCGCGGCCTTGACGGGTCCCTAACGCGGGGGCCGTTCCACCGGCACACGAAAGATCGACTTCCATCTTGTGGAAACTCACTTCCGCCATGCGGTATCCGCGTTATGCTCCGGCCGTCCGCACCGGAAAGAAGCCCTGCAAAGAAGCCCTTCCAGGAGGCCTGCCATGTCCGAGACCCTCGCCGAGTCCGGCACCGAGACCCGAGTCGCCCTGATCACCGGTTCCTCCTCCGGCATCGGCGCCGGCATCGCCCGCAGGCTGGCCGCGGCCGGCATCCGCGTGGTCCTGAACTCGGCGCGCAGCGAGGACGCGGGCAAGGCGCTCGCCGCCGAACTGCCCGACGCGGTCTACGTACGGGGCGACGTCGCGGACGCCGACGACGCGCGGCGGATCGTCGGGACGGCGATCGACACGTACGGACGGCTCGACATCCTGGTCAACAACGCGGGCACCACCCGGTTCGTCCCCCTGGACGACCTGGAAGCGGCCGACGCCGCGGCCTGGCGGGAGATCTTCGAGGTCAACGTCGTCGGCACCTGGCAGATGATCACCGCTGCCGCCCCCCACCTGCGGGAATCCGGTGCGAACGGCTCCCCGGCCTCGATCGTCAACATCTCCTCGGTCTCCGCGACCCGCGCGCTCGGCAGCTCGATCCCCTACGCCGTCAGCAAGGCCGCGGTCAACCACATGACCCGGCTGCTGGCCTCCCAGCTCGGACCCGCCGTCCGGGTGAACGCGATCGCACCCGGCCTGATCGACACCCCCTGGTACGAGGGCGAGGACCAGGTCTGGGAGAGCTCGCGGGAGTGGATCACGCAGAACACCCCGCTGCGCCGCGTGGGCACCCCCGAGGACGTGGCCGAGGCCGCCCTCTACCTGGTCGACGCCGCCTACACGACCGGCGACGTGCTCACCGTCGACGGCGGCCGGCATGTCGTCTGACGCGCCCCGCCCGCTCCCGGCCATCCCCACCGGATTCCACATCGTGGACAACTACCCTCGGAATATGAACGCAGAAGCCGACGCACGCGATGCCGCCGCACTGGCCGCCTCCACCAAGGCCACGGTGAAGGACGACGACCGCAGTCACGTCTTCCACTCCTGGTCGGCCCAAGAGCTCATCGACCCGCTCGCCGTGGCCGGCGCCGAGGGTTCCTACTTCTGGGACTACGACGGCAACCGCTTCCTCGACTTCTCCAGCGCGCTCGTCTACACGAACATCGGCTACCAGCACCCCAAGGTGGCCGCGGCCATCGCCGAGCAGGCCGGCAAGCTCTGCACCGTCGCGCCCGGCTTCGCCGTCGACGTGCGCTCCGAGGCCGCCCGGCTGATCGCCGAGCGCACCCCGGGCGACCTCGACAAGATCTTCTTCACCAACGCGGGCGCCGAGGCCGTGGAGAACGCCGTCCGCATGGCCCGGGTGCACACCGGCCGTCCCAAGGTGCTGTCCGCGTACCGCTCGTACCACGGGGCCACCTCCACCGCGATCAACCTCACCGGGGACGCGCGCCGCTTCGGCAACGACACCGCCACCGCGGGCGTCGTGCACTTCTGGGGCCCCTTCGCCTACCGCTCGCCCTTCTACGCGGCCACCCCCGCCGAGGAGTGCGAGCGCGCGCTGCGCCACCTGGAAGACACCATCGTCTTCGAGGGCCCGCAGTCCATCGCCGCGATCATCCTGGAGACCGTCGGCGGCGCCCCCGGCGTGCTCGTGCACCCCGACGGCTACCTGGCCGGGGTCCGCGCGCTCTGCGACCGCTTCGGCATCGTCTTCATCCTCGACGAGATCATGGTCGGCTTCGGCCGCACGGGTAAGTGGTTCGCTTCCGAGCACTGGGACGTCACCCCCGACCTCATCTGCTTCGCCAAGGGCGTGACCAGCGGATACATCCCCCTCGGCGGGGTCGCCATCTCGGCCGCCATCGCCGAGACCTTCGCCCGCCGGCCCTACCCGGGCGGGCTGACGTACTCCGGGCACGTGCTGGCCTGCGCCGCCGCCGTCGCGACGATCAACGTCATGGAGGAGGAGGGCATCGTCGAGCAGTCCGCCCGCACCGGCGCGGAGCTGCTCGGGCCGGGCCTCGCCGCCCTCGCGGAGCGCCACCCGTCCGTCGGGGAGGTGCGCGGGCTCGGCACGTTCTGGGCCCTGGAGCTCGTACGGAACAAGGAGACGCGCGAGCCGCTGGTCCCGTACAACGCCGCCGGGGCCGACAACGCGCCGATGGCCGAGTTCGGGGCGGCCCTGAAGAAGGCCGGCCTGTGGCCGCTGCTCGCCGGGAACCGCATCCACGTCGCGCCGCCCTGCAACGTGTCGGCCGAGGACGTGGCCAAGGGGCTGCGGATCATCGACGAGGCCCTGACGGTGGCCGATGCGCACACCGTCTGACCTGCGCCGCTCATAAGGTCGCCCAAACCGTGGGTGCCTGTTCTCGGAGGATCCGCTCTCTTACGAACGGCATGTGAACGTGCTGGAATCAACAGGCACCTACGGACCGGGATGCACGTCAGTCCCGGGGCGGTCCACGCGAGGAATCGGCGTGACCGAACGGCGGGGGGCGGGCTGCGCGTCCGCCGGACGCCGGGCGTACGGGATCCAGACAACCGGACTCCGTGTTCCCGAGTACCCGAAGGAAGACAGCGCATGAGCAAGCACATCCTCGGCCAGAACCAGTACGGCAAGGCCGAGAACCGCATCGTCAAGGTCACCCGCAAGGGCAGCGACGGCTCCTGGCACGAGATCCGCGACCTCAACGTCTCCGTCGCGCTGCGCGGCGAGTTCAGCGACGTCCACCTCACCGGCGACAACGCCAACTGCCTGCCGACCGACACCACCAAGAACACGGTGTACGCGTTCGCCAAGGAGTACGGGATCGAGTCCCCGGAGGCCTTCGGCATCCTGCTCGCCAAGCACTTCGTCTCCTCCCAGCAGCCGATCCGCGGCGCGCAGATCCGCATCGAGGAATACGTCTGGGAGCGGATCCCGGTCCCGACGCGCAAGGAGCAGCACTCCTTCGTCCTCAAGGGCCAGGAGGTGCGCACCGCGCAGATCACGTACGGCGAGGACGCCGGTCTGCAGGTGATCTCGGGTCTGAAGGACCTGACCGTGATGAACTCGACCAACTCCGAGTTCCACGGCTTCATCAAGGACAAGTACACGACGCTGAAGGAAGCGTACGACCGCATCCTGGCGACCAAGGTCACCGCGCGCTGGGCGCACTCGGCGCTCGCCGCCGACGACGCCGAGTACGACTGGGACCAGTCGTACAAGAAGGTCCGCAAGAACATGCTGGAAGCCTTCGCGGAGACCTACTCGTACTCCCTGCAGCAGACCCTGAACCAGATGGCCGAGCGCGTGCTCGACAACTGCCCCAAGGTCAACGAGGTGCGCCTCAACCTCCCCAACAAGCACCACTTCCTCGTCGACCTGGAGCCCTTCGGCCTCAAGAACGACAACGAGGTCTACTTCGCGGCCGACCGCATGTACGGCCTCATCGAGGGCACCGTGCACCGCGACGGCGTGCAGCCGGTGATCGCGACGAGCGACTGGATCGTGGCGTAACGCCCGCTCCGCCCCTTCGGTAGTTCGGCCCGGACCGCGTCGCGGGGTCCGGGCCGTTCCGCGTGCTCAGTGCGGTGGCTCGGGCTGCCCCACGAGCAGGTTCCAGCGCCCGGAGCGCCCCGTCAGCGTCGTCGCCGACCCCGGCCGTACGTCGAGCCGCCAGAAGGCCGCCGCCGGCAGCTCCAGGGCCCACACCACGGCCGCCCGTACGACGCCCTGCCCGGCCACCACCGCCCGGTGCGTCCCCGGCTCCAGTGCGCCCAGGTGCGCGCCGACCCGCGCGATGAGCGCCTCCACCGACTCTCCGCCGCCCGGGGGCGCGTACGCGGTGTCGGTCATCCACCGCCGCAGCCCCTCGGGGTCCTCCCCGGCCACGTCGTCCATGGCCCGACCGGCCCAGGCGCCGTGATCCTGCCCGCGCAGCCCTTCGTGCCCGGGGCACGGATCCGCGGACGGGAAGCGGTGGAGGCGCCCCGCCTCGTCCAGAGGCGGAATCACGAGGCGGACTCGTACGGTGGTGGGGTGCACCGTCCGATGGTGCCGGGGTTTCGCACCGCGTTCAACCATCGGCCACCTGCCGGGCGCGGACATGACCATCAGCCCGGCGAGCGTCTTCCCCCTCAGGGCAAAACCCTTGTAAAGGAAGAACATTGACCATACGTTCGGCCGCCCGCGCCTCCGCACTGCTGCTCTGCACGGCACTTGCGGCATCCGTCGCGCTCCCGGCACACGCCTCCTCGATCAGCAGCATCCGGCCCCAGTCCGAGACCGCGCCGCTGTACGACGACGAGGCCGGCGGCGACGCCAACGCGGATGACCCGTCGATCTGGCGCAACGCCGCCGATCCGGGCCGCAGCCTGGTGATCGCGACCGCCAAGCAGGGGGGCTTGCGGGTCTACGACCTGGAGGCCCGGCAGGTGCAGTCGCTGCCCGCCCCGGCCGGACCGGGCGCCGACGACGCACCCGGCCGCTTCAACAACGTCGACCTGGTCGGCGGCCTGCGCCTGGGCGGCGGGCGCGCCGACGTCGCGGTGGTCAGCGACCGGGGCAACGACCGCCTGCGGATCTACCGGATCGACCGGAACCGGCCCGGCGGCCCGCTCACCGACGTCACCGACCCGGCGGCGCGCCCGGTCTTCTCCGCAGACCAGGCCGAGATCAACGAGCAGAAGACCGCGTACGGCCTGGCCACCTGGACGGACCGCAGGACCGGGCGGTCCTACGCGGTGGTCAGCCAGCGCAACCGCACCCGGATCGCCCTGCTGGAACTGGTAGCCACCCCCGCGGGCACGGTCGACTACCGCCAGGTCCGCACGCTCGACCTGCCGTCCTCCTTCCGCCTGCCGAACGGCGCCGCCTGGACGCCCTGCGCCGAGCCGGGCGAGCTGCCGCAGATCGAGGGCATGGTCGTCGATCCCGCGGACGGCACCCTGTACGCGGGGCAGGAGGACGTCGGGATCTGGCGCATCGACGCGGGCCTCACCGGCACGCCGAAGCTGATCGACAAGGTGCGCGAGTACGGAGTGCCCGGCACCTACGACGAGGAGACCGAGGAGTGCACGCCCGGCGCCGATCCCGGCTACGGCGGCAAGCGCCTGAAGGCCGACGTGGAGGGCCTGACCCTGGTCACCGAAGCCGACGGCGACGGCTACCTGCTCGCCTCCAGCCAGGGTGACGACACCTTCGTCGCCTACGACCGCGAGCGCGCGGACCACAACGAGTTCGAGGGCGCCTTCCGCATCACCGCGGCCTCCGCCGCCCTCGACGGCTCCGAGGTCTGCGACGGTGCCGCCGCCCTCAACGCCCCTCTCGGCACGCGTTACCCACGCGGCCTGCTCGTCGTCCAGGACGGCCGGGAGACCCCCGGAGACGGCGACCGCGAGGCGACCGGCTTCAAGTTCGTCGACCTGGGCCAGGTGGTCGACGCCATCGACTGAAGATGAGACGGAGCCCTCCTGCCGGGACGCTGTAAGGCCGCAATAAAGAGCGGTACCGTAGCGGACGACAAGACGACGGTATGACGGAAGTCCGGTTGAGAATCCGGCACGGTCGCGCCACTGTGAATCCTCCCGGAGGGGGAGGAAAGTCAGACCCGCCACCGTCGTCGAAAGCACCACTGACCGGGACGCGTGTTCCCTCTGGAGGCTCCTGCCATGGCCAACTCCGCCGTGCCCACGACTGCCGCACCCCTGGCCGTCGCACCCATCTCCCTCACCGCTCTGGCCCCTTGGGCGCTGTTCGTCGGCGTCCTGATGCTGGTCCTGCTCTACCTCGTCGGCGCCGAGCAGGGCGCCACCGCGATCTTCGAAGGCGACACCATCCACGAGTGGATGCACGACGGCCGCCACCTCCTCGGCTTCCCCTGCCACTGATCCACCGATCCGCAAGGGACCGAAAACTTCATGAACCCCATTTCCCCCCGCGTGCTCCTCATCAGGGGCATGCTCGCCGGCCTGCTCGCCGGAGTCGCCGCGTTCCTCGTCGCGTACCTCCTGGGTGAGTCCCAGGTCGACGCGGCGATCGCCATCGAGGAAGCCGGAGCCCACGATCACGGCGACGCCGAGGCGGCCCCGGTCAGCCGGGCCCTCCAGGCCACGGCCGGGCTGGGCACCGGAACCCTGCTCTACGGGATCGCGCTCGGCGGCATCGCCGCGCTCGTCTACTGCTACGCCCTGGGCCGGATCGGCCGCTTCGGCCCCCGGGCCACGGCGCTGCTGGTATCCGGCGGTCTGTTCGTCACCGTCACCCTGGTGCCGTTCTTCAAGTACCCCGCCAACCCGCCGGCCGTCGGAGACCCCGAGACCACGGTGCAGCGGACCACGCTCTACGTCCTGATGCTCGCGCTCGGCCTGCTGCTCGCGGCGGCCGCGCTGATCCTGGGTCGGCGCCTCGCGCCGAGCCTGGGCAACTGGAACGCCTCGGTCGCCGCCTCGCTCGCCTTCGTGGTGGCCGTCGGCATCGCCTACGCGTTCCTGCCCGGCGTCAACGAGGTGCCGGCGGGCTTCCCGGCGGCGCTCGTCTGGCAGTTCCGGCTCGCCTCGCTCGCCATCCAGGCCGCGATGTGGGGCACTTTCGGCCTGGCTTTCGGATTTCTTGCCGAACGGGCTCTTGTCCCCGCCGGAACTCCCAAGGAGGCTGTACAGCCTGCGAGTTGACGTCTTGCGTGCAAGTGACTGAAAGGCTGGTGACGGCGCGGTGACGACGGCGACCCGAGAGCTCGGGGACCACCGAAGACCCAAAGACCGCCGGGAGGGGCCGCGCCGCCCGCACCTGCTCCACCTGCCGAACCGGCAGCAGTGGCGAGAGGTGCGGGAATGGCGGGGCTGGACGGGCGCCGCCCCGTTCTGGCTCAACGGGGTGATCCTGCTGCTGACCCCCTTCACCGCCGTCACCCTGCTCGCGCAGATCGGCATCATCGCGGGCCTGACCGCCATCGGCGGCCTGGCCCGCCACCTCTGGTCGGGTGACTACGGCCATGCAGCCATCCACTCCGCCGCCGTGCTGATGGGCGCGGCGGCGGTGACGGTCGTCGTGGTCTGACGAGGGGCTCGCCGGGGGGCTAGCCCCCCGAACGACCCTCCCGGCCACCGGATGGGGTGGCCGAGGATGCTCAACCATCCTCGTTCCATGACCACTTACCGCAGCAAGACCGCAATCGTCGCCCTCTGCGCCACGGCCGTGGCGGCCACGCTGACCGGTACCGCCGGCGCCGCGGCCGCCGGCCCGGCGACCGCCGCCCGGGGCGCCGCGCCCGCCCTGGCCTGGACGGCGTGCACCCACACGGGCCACCTCGACGGCCAGCAGTGCGCGAAGCTGTCCGTCCCCCTCGACTACGCCGACCCGGCCGGCCCGCACGTCGACCTCGCCGTGTCCCGGCTGCCCAGCACCCGTCCCGCCGCCCGGCGCGGGACGCTGGCCGTGGTGCCCGGCGGCCCGGGGAGCTCGGGCGTGCAGCGGCTCTCGCAGAAGGGGGCCGCGCTGGCGGGGCAGTTGGCCGGTGCGTACGACCTCGTGGCGCTCGACCCGCGCGGAGTCGGCGGCAGCGTCACCGCCGAGTGCGGCCTGGACGCGGCCGACCGGCGGCTGACGACCCTGCGCTCCTGGCCCGGCGCCGACGGGGGCATCGCGGAGAACGTCGACCGCTCCCGCCGGGTGGCCGAGGCCTGCGCCGCGAACGGCGGCGCGGAGCTGCGCAGTTTCACCACCATCAACCAGGCGCGCGACATGGACCGCTTCCGGGAAGCGCTCGGCGAGCGGAAGCTCTCGGTCTGGGCCGTCTCCTACGGGACCTACGTGACGGCGGTGTACGCGCAGAAGTTCCCGCAGCGCACCGACCGCCTGGTGCTGGACAGCAGCGGGGACCCCGATCCGCAGCGGGTCGAGCGCGGCTGGCTCGCGAACATGGCACAGGGCGCCGACGACCGCTTCCCCGACTTCGCGGCCTGGGCGGCGGACCCCGCGCGGGCGCCGGAGGGGCTGCGGCTCGCCGAACACCCGGACGACGTAAGCCCGTTGTTCCTGGCCCTCGCTGCGGAGTTGGACCGGTCCCCGAAGCCCTCGAACGTGCCCGGTCTGCCGCTGACGGGCACGATGCTGCGCCAGGCCATGCAGCTCGCCCTGTACGGCGATGCCCAGTTCCCCGCCTTCGCCCGCCTCGTCCGCGCGGCCCAGCTCCCCGCGGCGGTCCCGGAGCTGCCCCAGGAGCTCGCCGCGGTGCTGCCCGACTCGGACGCGGCGCTGATGGTGGGGGTCATCTGCAACGACGTGGCCTGGCCGGAGAACGTCTCCTCGTACGAGCAGGCAGTGGCCGCGGACCGGGCCGCGCACCCCCTGACGGCCGGGATGCCCGCGAACATCACCCCGTGCGCCTTCTGGAAGGACGCCCCCGCCGAACGCCCCACCCGGATCACCGACCGGGGTCCCTCGAACATCCTGATGGTCCAGAACCTCCGCGACCCGGCGACCCCGTACGCGGGCTCCCTGAAGATGCGCGAAGCCCTCGGCTCGCGCGCCCGGCTGCTCACCGTCGACCACGGGGGCCACGGGGTCTACCTCGGCAACGGCAACGCCTGCTCCGACCGCACGGTCACCGCGTACCTCACGACGGGGGAGCGTCCCGCGCGGGACTCCGTGTGCCCGTCCTGAAGATCCGGTCCAGGTGGTGGCGCAGCACCGCGACGGCCGACTCGGGGCCCCGCTGGCCGACCAGGATGCTGGTGCCCATGGTCGCCGCCATGGCGAGCAGGCTGATCGCCTCCGTGCGCGCGTCGACGTCCGGGTCGGCCAGGCCGGATTCCTGGGCCTGGGCGATCAGCCCGGCCACCGCGTTCTCGGCGGCTTCGGGGTTGTCGATGAAGGGCTGGGCGGCGAGGGCCTCGTCGGTCACGGACAGGATCGAGTAGGAGCTGTAGAGGAGGTGGAAGGTGCGGCTCTCCTCGTCGGTCGGCAGGGAGGCCAGCAGCAGTGCCTCGATCGTCGCGCGCGGGCCGGGGGCGGGGCCGGCGGCGGCGAGGCGTGCGCCGACCCGTGCGGTGAAGCGGTCGGTCAGGTGCTGGAGGCCGTAGAAGAGCAGCTTCTCCTTGGTCTGGAAGTAGTACTGGACCAGGCGCAGGGAGACCCCTGCCTCGGCCGCCACGTCGCGCATGCCGACCGCGTGCAGCCCGCGGCGTCCGGCGACGCGGATGAGTGCCTCGGCGATCTGGGTGCGCCGTTCCTCGTGGTCCACGCGTTTCGGCATGTTGGTGTCTCCGCCCGTCGGTGCCCGTGGGTGATGAGCCCCCGGCTCGTTTTCATGGTACCGCCGTATCAACATTATGGTACGGTCGTATCACGAAGAACGGATCCCCGGTCCTCCAGGAGGTGCCCCGTGCCCGACAACAAGCCCCGCCGAGACATCGGCCGCTACGTGAGCGACGAGCTGCGCGACCGCTACTTCGCCGCCTGCGACGCGCTCTACGCGAAGGGAGCGCCCGCCCGCTCCGAGACGGACGTGGAGACCAGCTTCGGGACCACGCACGTCTACCGGTACGGCCCCACGGACCCGGCGGCGGCGTCCCGTACGCCCGTCGTCCTGATCCACGGCTCGGGCGGCTGCTCGGCCCAGTGGTACCCCAACACCGTCGCCCTCAGCGCCGACCGGCCCGTCTACGCCCTCGACACCCCCGGCGACCCGGGCCGCAGCGTCCAGCGCGAGGTGATGTGGCAGCCCGAGCGCGCGGCCCAGTGGATGGACGAGGCCCTCGACGCGCTGGGCCTGGACCGCGTCCACCTGGTCGGGTCCTCCTACGGCGGCTGGCTGGTCATCAACCAGGTGCACCTGCGCCCCGGCCGGCTCGCCTCGGTCACCGCGCTGGACCCGGGCGGCCTGGAGAAGGTGGGGCTGCGCTTCTTCGTGTGGATCTTCGCCAGCCTCTTCGCGACCTTCGCCCCCAAGGCGCTGCGCCCGACCCTGGCCAAGTGGCTGGAGCAGCCGGTGCTGATCGACCCCGAACTGCGCGCGATGATCCAGACGAGCGTCCGCGCCTTCCGGATCAAGCGGCCCGCCCCGCTGCCGCTGTCGGACGCGGAACTGGGCACGATCCGGACGCCGTTCTACCTGATCATGGGCAAGCGGAGCCTTCTCGTGCACCCCAAGCGCCAGCTGGAGCGGGTGCCGCGGCTGATCCCGGGAGCCCGCGCCGAGATCGTCTCCGCGACCGGGCACGGCCCGCAGATCGACCACCCCGAGCTGGTCAACGCCCGGATGCTCAGCTTCTTCGAGGAGGTCGACTCCCTCGACCCGGCCGCGCGCAGGGCCGCGTAGCGCGGGCGGGGGCAACGCTCAGGCCGCCCGGGCCGTCCGGAAGCGGAGCCGGTACTCCGTCGGCGTGGTGTCGAGCGTGCGGCGGAACGCCCGTACGAGGGTGTCGGCCGTGCCGAACCCGCAGGCGGAGGCGATCCGGTCGAGCGTGGCATCGGTGGTTTCGAGCTGGCCCCGCGCCAGCTCCACGCGGGCCGACTCGACGTAGGCGGCCGGGGTCGTGCCCAGCTCGGACTTGAAGATCCGGGCCAACTGCCGCTCGCTGACGTGCGCGTACGCGGCGATGTCGGCGAGGCTGAGCCGGTCGCCGAGGTGCCGCCCGATGAAGTGCCGCAGGTCCTCGCCGCGCCGCGTCGCCGAGACGGGCTCCAGGGGGACGCTGAACTGGCTCTGCCCGCTCGGCCGCTTCAGGTACATCACGAGCTGCCGGGCCACGCGCAGGGCGACGCCCTCGCCGAAGTCCTCGGCCACCAGGGCGAGCGAGAGGTCCAGGCAGGCGCTGATCCCGGCGCCGGTCCACACCTCGCCCTCCCGGATGAAGATCGGGTCGGCGTCCACCTCGACCTCCGGGTGGTCGGTGGCGAGCTGCTGCGCGGTGGACCAGTGGGTGGTGGCCCGCTTGCCGTCGAGCAGCCCGGCCGCGGCCAGCAGATGGGCCCCCACGCAGACGGACGCGACCCGGCGCGAGCGCGCGGCGAGCGTCCGCACCCGGTCGACGACCTCCGGGTCGGTGAGGGCGCGGACCCGGCGCTCGGCGTCCAGCTCGACCGCGCCGGGCACCAGGAGCGTGTCGATGCTCCGCGCGGCGGCCTCGCGGAAGGTCAGGTCCGGCAGGATCCGCACCCCGGCCGAGGTGGTGACGGGGTCGAGCGTCCGCGCCGCCAGGACGACGCGGTAGCCGGCCGCGTCCTGCGTCTCCCGTGGCACCAGGGAGAACACCTCCGGAGGTCCGGTGACGTCCAGCAGGTCGACGCCCTCGAAGAGCACGATCACGATCAGTCGGGCGACGGGCCCCAGGGGCGCGCGCTCCGCGGAATCGAGGTCCAGCCGGTGTCCATAGCTCTCCATGACGTCTCCGTGGGTGCATCTCGGCAGGCGCTCCCGAGCAGGTGTGTGCAGCGCTCACATGGATCGTAAGCGATGATTGCGATCCATGTGAGCGCTGCTACCATCGACGTCATGTCTACGGCCCGAGAGCGCATGCTGGAAGCCACCGAGGAGCTGCTCGCCACCAAGGACGCGGCGGCGATCTCCACCCGGGCCATCTGCGACCGGGCCAAGGTCGGCATGCCCGAGATCTACCGCCAGTTCGGCGACAAGGAGGGGCTGCTCACCGCGGTGGCCGACATCGGCTTCGAGCGCTTCCTCGCCAACAAGCGGCGCAATCCGCAGACCGACGACCCGGTGGCGGACCTGCGCACGGCCTGGGACAGCCACGTCGCGTTCGCCCTCGGCAACCCGCACCTCTACCGGCTGATGTTCACGCCGGCCGGGACGGCCAGGCCGCAGGCGATCGGGGAGGCGCAGGCCCTGCTCCTGACGGCCGTGGGGCGGTGCCGCGACGCCGGCCGGCTGCGGACGACCCCGGCGCTGGCCGGACAGTCGATCCTCTCGGCGAACGTGGGCGTCTGCCTGATGGCCCTGTCCTTCCCCGAGCTGTACGGGGGCCCGGACATCTCGGTGTCGGTCCGTGACGCGGTGATCGGAAAGGTCACCGGCGACGAGCGGGAGGACACCAGGATCGGCGCCGCGACCGTCCTCGCCCAGGCCCTGGTGGACACCCTCACCGGAGCGGCGCCGGCATAAGGCCTTGTGGCCCTGCCGACGGTCGGCGATGATCTGGGTTTTCCATCGGTCGGGGGCGTTGTCGGTGAGTGGTTGGGTTTTTCTGGTCGCGGTGGTCGCGCTGGTGGTGTTCTGCGTCTCGCTCGGGATCTACCTCCACGCGAGCCCGCTGCTGAAGCGGGGCATCCGGCACTCTGCCGTCTGCGTCAACGTGGGCCAGATCGCGCAGGGTTCGATGCTCCTGCTCGAGTACACCCCGGTGGGCTCACCCGCACGCCAGTACACCGTGGGCCCGTACGTCTTCCCGCCGGTGCAGATCGGGGGCCGGATGGACGTCATCTACGACCCCAAGCGCCCGCAGACGGTGACCCTGCCGGACCGGCTGCCCCGCGGCACCCGTGGCGCGGCCATCACCAGCGCCGTGTCCGGCGCCGTGCTCGCGGCCTGCGTGCTGCGGATCGTGCTCGCCGTACAGGGCTGAGCGGCGCTAGGTCGTCTCTTTCGGATCTTGCGGGCCCGGCAAGATCCGAAAGAGACGGCCTACGCCCGCCCCGCGCGGGTGAAGCCGTCGACCAGCTCGACGAACTCGTCCTCCTTCTCGAAGAAGGCGACGTGCCCGGCCTCGATCTCGGCGTACGAGCTGTGCGCGATCGCGGCGTGCAGCGCGCGGCTGTTCTCCACCGGGACGGTGATGTCCAGGGTGGCGCCGATGACGAGGGTCTCCGCCTCGATGAGCGGCAGCAGTCCGCGGATGTCGATGCGGGAGTCGAGGTCGACGTGGCGCAGGGTGCCGGGGGTGGGGGGCAGGTTCGGGATCAGGAGCTCGACCTGTTCGCGGCCGATCGCGTTGAGGAACCCCCGGCTGAAGCCGGTCATGGTCACGGCGCGCCCGAAGGCGGCCGGGTCGGAGGCGCCGAGCTGCTGCCACAGCGTGAAGACGTTGCGCAGGTACTCGTCCCCCTCGGTGTGGGCCCAGCCGGAGACCAGGATCAGCCGCCGCACGAGGTCGGGGCGCAGCGCGGCGACGGCGGCGGACACCGGCGCGCCCATGGAGAAGCCGAGCAGGTCCACCGGCCCGGTGCCCGCGTCCTCGATGACGGCGATGACCTGCGCGGCCAGCCCCTCCACGGTCAGCGGACCGCCGTCGTCCGTGGTGCGGTCGGTGCCGGAGAGGTCGGGGGTGATCACCGTGTGGCCGGCGGTGAAACGGGGCCGGGTCTGCCCCCAGTTGACGGCGGAGCCGCTCGAGCCGGTGCCGTGCACGAGGACGAGCGCGGGGCCGGTGCCGGTGCGCTCGTAGTAGACATCGGCGTCGGCGACGCGCACGGTGGCGCTCACGATGGCGTCGGCGTCGGCGGGGGCGATGAGGGTCGTGGACATGGCTGCTGTTCCTCCTGGTCGGTGTGGCCGCCGGGGGCGTTTCCCCTCCGGCTCGACCAACAGTGCCGCCGGACCCCGGAGGGCGGGAGAGAACCCGCGAACCTGGGACTGGCGATCCCTGGATGGGCGGCGGCCCCGTCCACGACGTGATCACCGCGTAGGCCGCGCCGGAGACGTCCGGCAGGATGATCGACATGACGATCGACCGCCGTGAGCTCGCCGATTTCCTCCGCCGTTCGCGCGACCGGGTCCGCCCGCAGGACGCGGGCCTCACCGCCGGGCCCCGGCGGCGCACGCCGGGGCTGCGGCGCGAGGAGGTGGCCCAGCTCGCGGGCATGTCGGCCGACTACTACATCCGGCTGGAGCAGGCCCGCGGCCCCCAGCCCTCACCGCAGATGCTGTCCGCCCTCGCCCGCGCCCTGCGCCTCGACGACGACGCGCGCGACCACCTCCACCTGCTCGCCGGGCACCGCCCGCCCGCGGCGCGGGTCGCAGGGGACCAGGTCGGGGCGGGACTGCTGCACCTGCTGGACCAGTTGCCCGGGATTCCGGCGCAGGTCCTCAGCGGCCTGGGCGACGTACTGGCCCAGAACGAGATGGCCCGCACCCTCCTGGGCGGCGTGTGCACGGTGTCCGAGCACGGCCGCAACGTCGTCTGGCGCTGGTTCGCCGGCCCGGCCGCGCGGGCCGCGTACCCGGCGGAGGAGCACGAGCACTACAGCCGGCTCCACGTGGCGGACCTGCGGGCGGCCGTCGGCCGGCGCTCCTCGGACCCGGCCGCCACCCGTTTGGTGGAGCGCCTGCGGGAGGCCAGCGCGGAGTTCGCCGCCCTGTGGGAACTCCATGAGGTCGCCGTCCGCCGGCACAGCCGCATGCGGGTGATCCACCCGGTCGTCGGCCCCGTGGACCTCGACTGCCAGGTGCTGCTCGCCCCGGAGGGCGACCAGCGCCTCGTGTTCCTGACGCCCCCGCCCGGCACGGACTCGGCCGAGCGGCTGAACCTCCTCCGGGTTGTCGGCACCGAACAGTTCACGCGGCCGGGCTGACGTACCGCCCGGGTAAACCACCTCTCCCCATAAAACATCCCAAAGTGCACCCCACCGGGTCTGCTGTTGAGATGGGGCGATGCACGGCGTCGACCCCCGCGGAATGGAGCGAGAGATGGCCAACCTCCCCCTGGAGAAACTCCCCTTTGACGACGTGACCGACTTCGAGAACGCCGACCGCGGATTCATCGGCGCCCTCGTGCCCGCCGTGGTCAAGGGTGCCGATGGCCGCACCGTCTGGGACAACGACGCGTACGCCTTCCTGAAGGCCGAGTGCCCCGACACCGCGAACCCCAGCCTGTGGCGGCAGGCGCAGCTCACCGTGAAACAGGGCCTGTACGAGGTCACGGAGGGCGTCTACCAGGTACGGGGCCTCGACCTCTCGAACATGACCCTCGTCGAGGGCGACCGCGGGGTCGTCGTCATCGACCCGCTCATCTCCGCCGAGACCGCCGCCGCCGCACTGGCGCTGTACCGCGAGCACCGCGGCGACCGCCCGGTCACCGGCCTGATCTACACCCACTCGCACGGCGACCACTTCGGCGGCGCCCGCGGCGTGCTCCCGGACGGCGCCGAGGAGGGCGTGCCGATCCTCGCCCCGGCGGGCTTCCTGGAGCACGCCGTCAGCGAGAACGTCTACGCCGGCAACGCCATGACCCGCCGTGCCCTCTTCATGTACGGGGACCAGCTGCCCAAGGGCCCCGACGGCCACATCGGCGCGGGCCTGGGCATGACCACCTCCACCGGCAGCGTCGGCCTGATCCCGCCCACCGTGGACATCACCGCCACCGGGCAGGAGGAGACGGTCGACGGCGTACGGATCGTCTTCCAGCTCACCCCGGGCACCGAGGCGCCGTCCGAGATGAACTTCCTCTTCCCCGACAAGCGGGCGCTGTGCCTGGCGGAGAACGCCACGCACAACATGCACAACATCCTGACCCTGAGGGGCGCCGTCGTCCGCGACTCCCGCATCTGGTCGCGCTACCTCGACGAGGCGATCGAGTACTTCGGCGACGACTACGACGTGGCCTTCGCCTCCCACCACTGGCCCACCTGGGGCCGGGAGAACGTCGTCGCATTCCTCGCCACCCAGCGCGACCTGTACGCGTACATGCACGACCAGACCCTGCGGCTGCTCAACGACGGCCTGACGGGACCGGAGATCGCCGAGGAACTGCAACTGCCGCCCGCACTGGAGAACTCCTGGCACGTGCGCGGCTATTACGGCTCCCTCTCCCACAACGTCAAGGCGATCTACCAGCGTTACCTCGGCTGGTTCAACGGCAACGTCGCGACGCTCTGGGAGCACCCGCCGGTGGAACTCGCCAAGCGCTACGTCGACTCGATGGGCGGCCCCGAGGAGACCCTCGCGAAGGCCCGCGCCTACGCCGACTCCGGCGACCTCCGCTTCGCGGCCACGCTCCTGAACCACCTGGTCTTCGCCGATCCCGGCCGTACGGACGCCAAGGAGACCCTCGCGGGCGTCTACGACCGGCTCGGCCACGGCGCGGAGAACGGCCCCTGGCGCAACTTCTACCTCACCTCCGCCATGGAACTGCGGCACGGCGAGAACGCGGCCCAGGTCGACACGGCCACCCCGGAGATGCTGATGGCCCTGACCACCGAGATGCTCATCGACTCGGTCGCCATCCGGATCGACGGACCCCGGGCCTGGGACGAGAACCTCACCATCGACCTCGTCCTCACCGACGAGGGCAGCCACCACCGGCTCACCCTCCACAACGGCGCCCTCACCCACCGCACCGTCACCGATCCCCGCACCCCGGCGGGCCTGACCCTCACGCTCACCAAGCCCCAACTCCTGGCCGTCCTCTCGGGCCGGGCCCCGGACAGCATCTCCACCACGGGATCCCCGGCCCTCCTCAGCCGCTTGTTCTCCTACGTGACGAAGGCCGACACGGCGTTCCCGATCGTCACGCCGTGAGGCCCTGAGGCCCTGAGTTCGTCAGGCCGCGCGGCACAGGTCCGAGGCCGTGGGCGCCGTGCGGTGGGTGCGGACGGTGTGCACGGCGGCCGCGGCGGAGGTGGCGTCCGCGGCCTTCGAGCGGTGCTGCGCGAAGACGACGAGGCGCAGCACCGCGAACCGCGCGATGCCGGCGAGCGCGGAGGCGGACAGGTAGACGATCTGTTCGCGCACGGCACTGGGCGAAGCCTCGAGCTGCCGCAGGACGAGCATCGCCGCGCAGGTCACGCCGTACGCGGCCGCCGCGGATCCGGCCGACTGCGCGTGCTGGCGCCAGGTCGCCCGTCCGCCGGCGCCGAAGGTGAAGCGGGCGTGCAGTTCGGTGGCGAGGAGCGTGGAGGCCGCGGTGATCAGGGCGTTGGCCAGGACCCAGGGGATCCAGGAGGCGAGGCCCGCGACGGCGAAGCTGGAGGCCACCCCCACGCCTCCGCCGCAGACCACGAAGCGGGTGAAGGCGGTGAGGGCGCCGGTCGCGGTCCGCGTCCCGCTCTGCACTGTCTCCATGGTCCGACCCCTCCGGTGGTGACTTCGTGAACGTGTGGGCTATGCCGCGCACCAGGAAGGTGTGCCGCAGTGGTGTCATGATGGCACACACGTGGCACCACAGCTAGGCATTAATGGCGCTGCGCCTGCCCCAGGTGGTGCCATGAGGGCGGTCAGGCGAGGGCGGCGACGGTCAGGAGGTCAGCGCGGAGCCGGCGAAGGAGGAGTGCGAGCGTGGAGAAGATCCAGGTCGGGGTGGCCGGAGCCTGGCGGCAGCGCGAACCGGACGCGGCGCTCGTCAGCGACTGGTGAGGTGTACCGGGGGGCGTCCGGTCCGCGGGCGGGGCCGGTCGGCGTTCATGTGCAGTTGGGGTTCAGGGTCAGCGAGGCCGACCCGTCGAGCATCCAGGCGTCGAACTCCTCCTGCGTTCCGTAGACCGGCTGTCCTCCGAACCGCCGCGTGAGCTCGGCGAGTTCCGCGAGGGCCAGAGCGGGACGGTCCCCGGCCAGCGCGGACTGCACGCGGCGGAACCGGGGGAGCACCTCCCTGGCCACGTAGGCGTTGCGTTCCCCGGCCAGTCGCTCCGTCGCACGGCGCAGGGCGTCGGCCACGAGGACCGCCGTGGCGGCCTCCTGTTCCAGGAGCCGGACCCGGGCTTCCGCCGCGGCGTCCGCACGGGCCGCGACGACGGCGATCTGGAGGCCCTGGACGAGGATTCCGGCAGCCACCTGACCCACCACCCCTCCCACCAGCGCGCCCACGACGGGCACGGGCAGGAGCGTCTGGCCGACGACACCGCAACCCCAGGCGAGGCCGGTGGAAACGGCTGCGGTCGACGCGCTCGCGGCGAACTGCCGCGGGTTGATCCTTCCCCGCGCGAGGTCCAGCCCGGCCTCTGCCACCGCGAACGCGGCCTGCGCGGTGGCCCCGGGGAGCGACCCGCCCCCCAGCGCGGCCGGCAGGACACCCGCGGCGGCGGAGATCCGGACGGCTTCGCCGAGCGCGGCCAGCCCACCGGAGCGGGCGGCCCCACCCACGGCCGACCCGACCGCGGTGAAGGCGGCGACGGAGGCGGAGGTCTCACCGGCCCGCACGCGGGCCGTCTCGCGCACCGCCGCGCTCACCCCGGCGGTGATCCCGCCCAGCAAGGCCGCGGACCTGGCGGCACCCGCCAGCTGCTGCGCCCCGGCGCGCGCGGACTGCCGGTCCGCCCACCGGCGCGGGTCGCGCGCCGCCCGGTGGGCTTCGTCGAGCGTGATGCCCTCGCTGCGCACGCCGTCCCGTTCGAGGTGGTCGGTCACATGGGCGCGGGCGTCCTGGTAGTTCTCGTACCGGAGCCCCTCCCGGGGCATGGTGAGCCGCTTGTCCAGGAGGTTCTCCACGTCCGCCAGCCGGTCGGCGGCCACCAGGCGCTGCATGCCGTCGTAGTGCGGCCGGGACAGCTGCTCGGCCGTGGGGGACGCCCGTTGGTAGAGCTTCGCCTGCGCCTGCCCCACGAGGCGGCCCGCGTCGAGGAGGTTCAGGTCGGCCGGGTCGGTCTGCGAACCGCCCGCGGCCCACTCGGTGACGACGGCGCGCAGCGAAGAGCCCTTGTCGACGGCGGACAGGTTGAAGGACAGCGCATGCATTACCTCGAAGAGGTGCCCCGCGCGCTGCTCGTTGCCGATGTTCACGTAGCGGGTGGCCAGGGCTTCCGCCGTGTCCTTGGTCCGCAGCGTCTCCAGGGTGGCGAGGGCCAGCCGCCGGGTCGCCCGATCGGCCAGCGCCCAGGCGGCGGCATCGATCCCACCGGGCAGCGCCCGCCCCGGCACCGGCTGCGCCTGCGCGTCGCGCACTTCCGGCTCGGGCACCTCTCGCTCGGGCACCTCCCGCTCACGCACTTCCCGCTCGCTCACGGGGCGTCCACGAGGGCTCCGAGCCGGGCACGGCTGTCCTTGACCACGCGCTCCGACAGGTCGGTGACATCGCCGTTCTCGTCGGTGAGCGGAGTTGCCATGACGGCGGCCATGACACCGGCCAGCGCGACGAGTACGGCCACCTCGGCCCGCTGCTCGGGCGTGTAGGCGTCGTAGTCCTCCTGCCCCTCCACCAGGTCCCGGAAGGAGGGCAGTCGGCGCCGGATCTCCTTGCGGAGCCCGTTCAGCAGCTGCCGCACCTGGCGGCTGCGCTTGCCCGCCGCCGCGCCGCGCGCTTCCCGGAGACGGAGTTCGGCGGCGGCCTTCTTGAGTTCGGCAGCCTCGACACGCTGCTTGCGCAGATCCTTGCGGCCCTTCCACTCGAAGAAGCCGCCCGCCGCCAGCAGGACCGGCAGGGCCACGATGCCCGTGAGCACCGCCGTACCCGCGGCGACCCCGCCGCCGCCCGCCGCCAGCGAGCCGCCGCCCAGCCAGGCGAGCGTGGCGCTCGTCGCGGCCGCTCCGGACAGGGTGGAGATGGCCGTTCCCGTGGATGCGGCGGCGAACGCCCCCACCGCGGCGAACGTCCCCGCGGCCGCACCGGCCCCCACGGCGACACCGCCCGCCACGGTGAGCACCCCGGTCACCGCGTCCAGTTGGATGCGGCGCACCTCCACGTCCACCAGCTCCGCCACCGGGGGCTCGGCGAGGGCCGCCAGCTCGGGCAGATCCACGTTCTTCAGCCGGGAGAACACCTCGGCGAACGGCACGAGCGCCTTGCCGTAAGCCCTGCGCCGCGCCCGCTCCTGCGCCTTCGCTTCGGCCAGGAGCCCCTCATTGAGCTGCTCTTGACGCTGGATCAGCCTCTTGCGCCGCTTGCCGTTCTTCTTCTCCAGCCCCATGGCGTCGAAGATCGCTATGCCCACTGAGCTGCCCCCCGTCCTCGGCGCGCGGAACTCACCCGCGATCCCGGATCCCCTGATCCGCCCCATTTTGCAAGAAGCCGGCGACTCCGGCAGCCGTTCTCATCCGGTCAACAGTCGGAGAAATTCCAGAACATCCCCACCTCGCTGTCCGTGACGACGATCAGACCGCAGTCCTCCGCGTACACGCTCAGCGGGCTGTACCCCCAGTTCCGCGTGGTGAAGTCGAGGGTGCCGGGGAGGTGTCCGGGCCTGTCGACGTTGGTGTGGAACGTCGCGGCGTTCCCGTACCGCGCGAGGATCGTGCGCGCCATGGCCCGCAGTTCTTCCTCGCTCTCCCCGAAGCGCTTGAGGTTGGACAGGGTGCAGCAGTCGTCCGTGAGGGCCAGGAGCAGGTTCTCGGCGCTGTCCCGGTCGATCTCCCGGAGGCGCGGCGCGACGTACTCCGGAGGGTGGACGGCGAACGGGAACGTGGGGAAACCCTCGCGCTCGGGGGCCTGCGCCGCATCGTCGAGCCCGGTCCAGCCCCGCGGGTCCGGGACTCGGCCCATCAGCGCGAGGACGTCGAGGACCCAGTCCTCGTGGCGGCGCGGACCCGTGGCGTCGTACGGGTACGCGTCCTCGAAGAGATGGCGGACCGCGGCTTCCCAGGACCTCTGGTCGACGGACATGGGGTGGCGGCCCTTCTCGGTGGAGCGCTACGGCTTGTAGGGCATGGACATCATGACGGTCGGCCCCGCCGCCGCCCCTGCAGGACGCGAACCGGCCCCGGATACGATCTCAACTCCGTGATCATCGAGGGGGAATTGAATGGCGACCGCCGACCAAGCCGTGCTGAGTCCACTGGGGCCGAACGATCCGCAGGAGATCGCCGGCTACCGGCTGCTCGCGCGGATCGGCGAAGGCGGAATGGGGTCGGTCTACCTCTCCCGAACCCGGGGCAACCAGCCGGTCGCGCTGAAGGTCATCCGGCGTGAGTTCGCCCAGGAGCAGGACTTCCGTGCCCGCTTCGAGCACGAGGTCCAGGCCGCGCGCCGGGTGCAGGGCTACCACATCGTGCCGGTCGTGGATCACGACACCAGTGGTGAACAGCCCTGGCTCGCCAGCGCCTACGTACCCGGTCTGGCTCTCGACGATGCGCTCGCCGCCCATGGGCCGCTCCCGATGCCCGCCGTATTCCAGCTGATCGGCTGCGCCGCGCTGGCCCTGCAATCCGTACACGCCGCGTCGGTGATTCACCGCGACCTGAAGCCCAGCAACATCCTGCTGAGCTCGAACGGCCCCTGGGTGATCGACTTCGGCATAGCGCGCGCCACCGACGCCACCCAACTCACGCGCAGTGGTGGGTTCATCGGGACTCCGCAGTACATGTCGCCCGAGCACGCGCTGGGCCACCAGGTCACTCCCGCCACCGACATCTTCGCGCTGGGGCTGATCGCCGCGGTCGTTGCCACGGGCCGCCACCCGTACGGCGAAGGCGCAGGAATCTCGATCGCCGCCTCGATCGCCAACACCCCGCAGCAGGCACCGGACCTGAGCGGCTACCCGGATCCGCTACGGCCGTTGCTGGAGCGCTGCCTGGCGGCCGATGTCTCCCAGCGGCCCGGCCCTGCCGAGCTGGCCGAGTGGTGCGGGCGGGCGGCGGGCCGCCCCCTGCGCGAATTCAAGGACTGGCTGCCCGCCGGGCTCACGGCGGAGATCGCGCGACGGGAGCAGCTCGCGCAGACGGCCCCGCAGACGGCCGCGCAGACCCCGCCGCCGCCCTCGTACCAGCCGACGTACGTGCCGACGCAGGCATCCGTGCCGGGCCATCCGACGCAGGGGACACCCCACCCCCAGGCTGCGTTCTACGGCGCCGCCACCACCACTGCTCCCGCTCCGGCCCCCTCCCCCTACCCTTCCGCCTACCCTTCTCCCTCCCCCACTCCCGCTCCCGTCCCCGCTTCCCCGAGCCGTGGCCGCAGCCGGGTGCCCCTGGTCGTCGGCGCAGGGATCCTGGCCGTCCTCCTGGCCGCGGGCGGCGCCTGGTACGTCACGCGCGACGGCGACAAGAGCGCGAAGGAGGGCAAGGGCGGGGACAAGGCGGCGGACCAGCCGAATCCCGCATCGTCCGAACCGCAGTCCCCGTCCCAGGCATCGGCGTCCGCGCAGCCGCAGACCTCTGCCGCTCCCGCTTACACGGTGGTGTTCAAGGACAAGGCGCTGAAGCTCCTGGCTCCCAGGGAATTCGGCAAGTTCAACGACGTGGACCTCGACTTCCCGAAGGTGGCGCCGTTCGGAGAGATCTCCGGCAACAACCGGGAACTGCAGATGGGCTACGACGCCGTCGAAAGCGGAACGACGTTCGGCAAGAGCGCGGGCCCCGCCCCGGAGCAGTGCGCGACGGGAGCCGCCACGAACCCGATCCCGGACAGGCTGACCAGCGATGCCCTCACCGGAGCGGACAGCACCATCGTTCGGGGGGATCTGCTCTGCACGGTGACGTCGAAGGGCAACCTCGCGATGGTGAAGATCGTCGGCGTCGAGGCCTCGACCAGCAAGCAGTACGACATCCCGACCTACCTCACCGAAGTGACGCTCTGGAAGAGCCAGTCGTAGCGGCGAAGTGCGAGGTCAGGGCCTGGGACGGATCGCAGATGCCGGCTCCGGGACCTGGTGTGATCGTCCACTGGGTCCGTCATCCGGGGTCCGTCAGACTGCCCATATGACTGCTGACCCCGAACATCCGGTTGCCGCCCCGACGCGCGGAGGCCGGGCGTGATCGACGTGGCTGCGGACGAGAGCCTCGTGGCATCCGCACGGCTGCGGTCGGCACCGCTGGTCTTCGGCGCCGGCGCGCTGGTGGGTGTGCTGGGCGGGATGATCGGACTGGGTGGCGCGGAGTTCCGCCTCCCGCTCCTGATCGGGATGTTCGGCTTCGCGGCGCTGTCGGCGGTCATCCTGAACAAGGCGATGAGCCTGGTCGTCGTGGTCACCGCCCTGCCGGCCCGGCTCGCCGCGGTCCCGTTCGGCGACCTGGGTGCCCACTGGACCGTCGCGGCCAACCTCCTGGCCGGCAGCCTGCTCGGTGCCTGGGCGGGAGCCTCGTGGGCGGTGAAGATGAGGTCCGCGACCCTCTACAAGGTCCTCGCCCTCCTCATGGTGAGCATGGCCGCCGCCCTCGTCGTGACCCACACCGCCGCCGTCGGATCACTCGGCCTTCCGGAGCCGGTGCAGGTGGTGGCCGGTGTGGTGGCCGGGTTCGGCATCGGTGTGGTCGCGGCCCTCATGGGCGTCGCGGGCGGCGAGCTCCTGATCCCCACGATCGTGCTGCTCTTCGGCACCGACATCAAGCTCGCCGGAAGCCTGTCCCTGCTGGTGTCCCTCCCCACCATGCTCGTCGCCTTCGCCCGCTACAGCCGCGACGGCAGCTTCGCCGTCCTCGGCGCCAGCCTCCGCTTCGCCGCCCTCATGGCCACGGGCTCGATCGCGGGCGCGCTCCTGGGCGGACTCCTGCTCGGAGCGGTCCCCGACCTGCTCCTCATCCCCGGCCTCGCGATCATCCTGCTGATCTCGGCGGTCAAGGTCGCCCGCCACGCGTAGTCCCTTCATTCCGTTCATTCCGTGTACGGCAGCCAGGCGTTGTCGTTCGCGTTGTACCAGTAGCTGTGGCCGGTGTTCAGGGCGACCGTGCGGAACGGGCGGCCGTGGTCGTCGATGCGGGTGGTGCCCTTGCGGTCGCCGCTGCTCCAGGCCAGCTCGAGGTACCAGCTGACGTCCTGCCCGAGTGTGGCGGCGTCGATGTTCAGCACCTGGGGGTCGGTGGCGGAGACCTTGTACGGGAAGTCGCTCGAGCCCGTCGTCCGCTCGCCCTCCTTGCCGGGTACGGGCCTGGTCCTCGGGGAGGAGTCGTCCAGGTTCACGGCGAAGGACGCCGGCACCAGTGCGCCGCCGCAACCGGAGCCCATGGTGTACGCGTTCCAGCCGGGAGCCTTGTGGCCGCTCACGACTCGGACGTACAGCGCGTGCAGGACCGCAGCCTTGCCCTCGGTGCCCTGGACGGTCAGCTGCATGCGCAGGTGCCCCGCCGGTACGGCGTCCAGGGCCCGGGCCCACCCTTCGGTCGCCTGCCCGGCGGGGGGCGGGGGGACCGTGCCGGGTGCCTTGTTCAGGGCGAACCACTGGTCGCAGGGGCTGTCCCAGTTGTCGGGCAGGACGTTGACCGTGAACGGGGCGGCGGGGGAGGCCCCCTCCTTGGCGGCGGTCGGCGAGGTGGACGCGGACGTGGCCGAGTCGGCCCCTGACGGTGCCGAGGGGGAGGACGGTCCGGGGCTGGACGGGGGTGCGGAATCGGCTGCGGTCGTGGGTGACGACGACCCGCCGGACGGCAGGGCCGGGCCCGCCGCCTGCTCGCCCGAGGACGACCGGACGGCGCCGCGGCGCGCGTCCCCGTGACCGCCGTCTCCCATGGCGGAAACGGCGGCGGCGGTCCCCGCCACCGCGGCGGTGGCCACGGCGGCCGCAATGGCGAGCAGCAGCCGCGGACGCCGGGCCCGCGGTACGGAGGCCCGGGCGGGGCCCGGCTGGACAAGGGCGACGGGGGCATGCGCTTCCGCTTCCGCTTCCGCTTCCGCTTCCGCCTCGGCCTCGGCCTCGGCCTCGGCCTCCGTCGATGCCGACGCGGGAGCGGGGACAGGCGCCGGGGCGGGTGCCTCCGCAGCGGCAGGTCCGGGTGCCGGGGCTGGTGCGGGGCCGTCAGTCTCCGCCTGAGGCGGGACCTCCGAAGCCTCGCCGGCCTCCCTGGTCTCCCCAGCCACCACCTCCGCCGATGCAGCCGGCACCTCCGGCGCGGCGTCACCGCCCCGCGCCGCCGTGGAGTTCGCCGCCCCCGACCCCGGGGCCTGCCCCTCGGTCACTCCCCGCCGCCGCTCCACCAGCGCCAGCAGCCACTGTTGGTGCAGCGCGAGCAGTTCGTCGGCCGAGGCGCCGCAGACCCGGGCGAACCGCTCCACCGGGGCGTAGTCCGTGGGCACCGCCGCGCCGCTGCAATAGCGGTGCAGCGTCGAGTTGCTGGAGTGCAGCCGCTTCGCGAGCGTGCCGTAGCTGCGCCCCGATCGCTCCTTGAATCCGCGCATCAGCTCCGCGAACCGTTCCGTCTCCGTGGCCATTCCACCCTCCCCCTCATCCCGGAAGCACGTTCCAGGCTCACCCGATCGCCCAGGTGAGAGGGGTCGGGAGCGTTCCAGGGTTTCTACTATCCCGGCCCAGCCGCCACTGGGACAAAACCCGCCCCACAGTTGCGTCATCAGCCCGTCGGTCCGCCGGTCGGATCGGCGGGCGGATTCGGCAGTCGCAAGGGGAGGGCCCCCACCCGCCCCCACCGACCGTCCCGGTCGCCTGCGACACGGCAGGCGACCGGAACAGCAGCCCCACCTCACGTCTCGTCAGGCGGAAGCCGAAAACCTCAACCTGACGACCGCATCGATACGGAGAGTTCCCATGCGCACCTACCGACTCCGCACCACTGCCCTGGCCACCGTCACCGCCGGCCTCGCTCTGGCCCTGACCGCCTGCGGCGGCTCGAACAGCGCCGACGGGCCGGCCGCGAACCCCACCGCGACCAACACCGCGGACAAGCCGGTCTCGACCGGAACCGTGACGCCGTCCGGGGAGGGCGCCTCCGCCACCCCTTCCGACGGCAAGGCCACCGGAACGGGGACGTCCACCACCGTCACCCCGGCGAAGGCCGGTCCGGGCGCCAAGAACACGGGGGACACCACCGGTGACGCCTACGCCTACACCCACCCCTGCTCGGCCCGCAACCTGACCGTCAAAGTCACCTCCCCGGCGGGGACTCCGGCCACCGTCCGCATCATCACCGTGACCAACAACGGTTCCACCTCCTGCGGTCTGGACTACTTCCCCACCGTCGGCTTCAGCGCCAAGGGCAGCGCGCTCGGTCTCCAGGCCACTGCCCCCGGCGGACTGGGCGGCGCCCCGGCCTACCCGGTGCGCCCCGGCGCCACCGCCTACGCGGCCGTGAACCTCAACCCGTCGGGCGCCAACGGCCCCGTAGCCGACGAGATCAACGTCCTGGCGGACCAGGAGCACATGTCGAACGCGGACGGCGTCAGCCTCCGTCTGACCAAGCCGGGCAGCGTCGCCAACCCGAAGGTCGGCCTGTACCGCACCACCACCCGCGACGCCCTGACCGCCTTCTGAAGGGCCTTCCGGGGGCTGCGGCCCCCGGGCCGCCCCACGGGGTGCAGCGCGGGGCGGGCGCCGGCTCCGCGGTCCGCCGGCCGGCCAGGGCCCGGACGGTGTCGACCATGAGGCAGACCCCGGTGTCCTCACCCGCCCGGTCGGGCTCCTCGCCGCCATCGCCCCCGGAATGCTCACCACGGCATGTGCCCTGGTGACGTCGGCGGCCTTCCTGGGTCTGCCAGTACCAGGTTCGGCCTCGGGGCACCGCCTAGGCTCACGGGCATGGACAACGGCGTCAGTGGTTTCCTGCAGTCGAGGCGCGCCCGCATCCGGCCCCAAGAGGTGGGCTTGCCCTCGCACGGTCGGCGCCGGGTGCCGGGACTGCGCCGTGAGGAAGTCGCGCAGCTTGCCGGGGTGAGCGTCGACTACTGCATCCGCCTCGAGCAGGGTCGCGCGCAGAACATGTCGGACGCGGTCCTGGAGGCGATCGGCAGGGTGCTTCGACTGGACGAAACCGAGCAGGCGCATCTGCGGGACCTGATCCGCCCGGCGCGGTCCGGCCGCCGGGCCGTGTCCCGCGGGCGACAGGGCGTCCGCCCGGGACTCCAACTGCTGCTGGACAGCATGGCCGGCACACCGGCCTTCGTACTGGGCCGACGCATGGACGTGCTGGCGTGGAACGCGCTTGCCGATGCCATCGCGGGTTTCTCCGGCAAGCCGCCCGCCGAGCGCAATCAGGCCCGTCAGGTGTTCCTCGACCCCAGCGCGCCCGTCTGCTACCCGAACTGGGCCGCGGTCGCCGCCGAAACGGTGGCGTTCCTGCGGCTGGCCACAGGCCGCCACCCGGACGACCCGGCCCTGTCCGCACTGGTCGGCGAACTCTCCTCGAAAAGCACGGACTTCCGGCGGCTGTGGGTCGACCACCAGGTCAAGGAGAAGACCTACGGGACGAAGCGGCTGGTGCACGACGTCGCCGGGCAGCTGGAGTTCGGCTACGAGACCCTGGCCCTCCCCGGCGACCCGGACCAGCTGCTCGTCGCCTATACCGTCGTACCCGGCTCGGCAACGGCTGAGCGACTGGCTCTGCTGGCCAGTTGGTCGGCATCCGGGACACAGCGGGCTGAAGCGTCCTGACGCAACCCCAGCCCGCTGCCGGCCGGTCAGGGGGTCAGGACGTCTGGCGGGGTGCCTTCAGGGAGTCGAGCCAGCGGAGGAGGCGGGCCCCCTCGCGGGTCATGATGTCCGGGTCGCGCAGGGCGTTGGCCAGCAGCGACATGCCCTGATAGGCGGAGATGAGCGTGACGGCGAGGTCGTCCGGGTCGGGCAGGCCCAGGGCGCGGAACTGCTGTCCGGCCCAGTCGAGCAGGCGTCGGATCACCGCCCCGGCCTCCGCGTCGAGGGTCCCGTCAGCACGCTTGTCGAGTTCGACGGCCAGGGTGCCGGTGGGGCAGCCGTAGCGGGCGGCGATGTCGCGCTGGCCGACCCAGGCTTCGATCAGGGCCTTGAGACGGTCGAGGGGGTCGGCCAACTCATCCAGCTGGCGGGTGAGCTCGTCCAGATGGGAGCTGTGCTCGGTCAGTGCGGCCTGGACCAGCTCGTCCTTGGTCTTGAAGTAGTAGTAGACGTTCCCGACGGGGACGTCGGCCACGCGCGCGATGTCGGCGAGGGTGGTCCGTTCGACGCCCTGCTCGTGCAGGACCTGGGCTGCCGCGGCCGTGAGCCGTCGGCGCTTGTCGGCCCCCCGCGTCGCCCGGGGCTTCACTGAGTCAGTCACCCAACCAACTATAGACAGCGCCCCCGGAGATGATTCATGCTAGGTTCCACCTAAGTCAGCCAACTAACTAACTAACTAACTGCGGGGGGTCGCAATGATCGTGGTGACGGGTACGACCGGCAACATCGGGCGGACGCTGGTGCCGCTGCTGGCCGAGGCCGGCGAGGAAGTCGTGGCCGTCTCGCGGCAGCCGCAGTTCGCGGGGCTTCCGGCCGGCGCCCGGCACGCCCGGGCCGACGTCGGAGACGCCGAGAGCATGCGGCCGGTCCTCGATGGCGCCGACGCCTTCTTCATCCTGCTGGGCGGCGAGCTCAACGGCCGCGGCGAGAGCCCGAAGGCCCTGTTGGACGCAGCCGAGGCTGCCGGGGTCAAGCGGGTCGTCCTGCTCTCCTCCCAGATCAACTCCACCCGCCCCGAGGCCCTCTCGCACACCCGCCTGCGCGAGTTCGAGGCTGCCGTGCGCGCGTCCGGACCGGAGTTCACCATCCTGCGCCCGGGCGGTTTCGCCTCCAACGCCTTCGCCTGGTCCGAGTCGGTCCGCACGAAGCGCACGATCTTCGCCCCGTTCGGTGATGTGGCGCTGCCCGTCGTCGACCCGGCGGACATCGCCGGGGTCGCCGCGGCCGCGCTGCTCGAGGACGGCCACGCGGGCCGTACGTACGAGCTGACGGGCCCCGAGGCGATCAGCCCCCGGCGGCAGGCCGCAGTGATATCCGAGGCCTTGGGCGAGGAGGTGACCTTCGTGGAACTGTCCCGCGAGGATGCCCACGCCCACATGGCGCAGTTCATGCCGGAGGAGGTCATCGCCGGCACCCTGGACGTCCTCGGCGTCCCGCTGCCGGCCGAGAGGGAGATCAGCCCCGATGTGGAGAGCGTCCTCCACCGTCCGGCCAGCCCCTTCGCCGAGTGGGTCGCGCGCTCCCTGCCGGCCTTCCGGTAGCAGCAGTTCCTGCGGCCCGGCTGAACTCGGCCTGGTGAGCGGCGACTTATGGCGCACACGGGGAGCGGTGAGCCCGGAGAGATCTGGACAACGAAGCAGACCCAGGTCGCTGACCTGGGCCTTCTTCAAAGAGCGGATGACGGGAATCGAACCCGCGCCATAAGCTTGGGAACTCCTCCTCCCCGTCCAGGGCCGTTTGCGTGAGCGGACGTTTCAGCGGGCTCCGCGAAGCCTGCCGATGGATCGGTACGATCCGGCACTTGTCCTGGATCCTCCGCTGCGATCTCGGCAGCCTTGCAAAGGTTGGCGGTGGCCTCACGGGCAGCCGCCCACATCGCTTCGGCTACGCCGAGGGTTGTTGCTGGGTCGCACAGTGCATGGTTCCGCCGCCGCTTGCGATGCCGTCACTGGTGATCTGGATGACCGTGCGGTCCGGATAGAGGCCCTGGACGGTCTTGTACGCCTGCCGGTCCAGGTCGACGTCCCCGCACTGCGCCATGATCACGCAGCCGTTGGCCTCGTAGTACCCGACGTAGCCGGCGGCCGAGGTGAGGATGAACTCCTCCAGGCCGCGCTCGGTGATCGACGGGGTGTTGCGTGCGGCGAAGGCCGTGAAGACCTTCTTCTGGTCGGGGACCGGGAGTTCGTGGGTCTTCAGGGTCGCCGTCGCTGAACCCAGGTAGCGGGCCTTCTCGTCAGCGGAGAGGGCGTTGATCTGGGAGACCGCGGCGGCCAAGGCCTTCTGGTTGCGCTGGTCCTCGGGCTCGAAGTTGGTGTCGAACGCGAAGAGCAGGTCGGACGGCGAGGTGAAGCGCGCGGTGAAGTCGATGTGCCAGTCGGTGAGTTCCTCGCCCTTGACGCCCGGCAGCCACAGCATCTTCTCGACCCCGAAAAGGCGGCGGAGTTCCGCCTCGATCTCCGCCCTGGTCTTGCCGGGGTTGCGGTTGTCGTTGACGATGTTGCTCTCGCAGGCGATGCCCAGGCCTCGGCCGTTGACCTCCAGGCCACCGCCCTCCATCGTCAGCCACGTCTTCACCCCGGGGGCGCGGACGTAGCGGTTGACGGCCTCGGCGACGTGACGGTCTCCGTCGATGGGCTGGTCGATCACCCCGTTCTTCGTCTTCTCCGGGTCCTTCGTCCAGCCGGGGAGCCCCGTCGTCAGCGGAGACTGGCCCCAGCAGTTGAAGTTCAGGTCCACGCCGTGGAGCCGGCCGTCCGCATCGAGGGCGAAGACGGGAGCGGTGTCACGGGTCCACAGGTCGTTGATGTGCTGGACGACGAAGGTGATCGGGTGCTTCCTGATCGGCGGCAGGTTCGCGGGCGACTTCCCCTCGCCTAGATGGATCCGTCCGGAGCCGTCCACCGTGTCATGGAACTGGTCCTTGGCCGAGGTCTGGGCGACGATGGCCTCCAGGTACCCGGTTGCCTGGGCCTTGTCGGCGTCCGAGTCAACCAGCATGAACACCGGCTCGAAGCGCGAGAGGTTGGCCGCGAGGCGCATCAGGTCTTGGCGAGCGATGGTCCGGCTGTTGGACAGGTCGCGCCCGAAGGGGCTGGTGGTGTCGTCCCCCCATGCCGAGACCGTGGCTCCGTAGGCCATCCAGGTTGCGGCGTGCGGCGCCGACTCCGCCGGCATCCTCAGCCCTGCGGGGGCGGAGCCGGACCCCTCCGGCGCATTGCTCATGGGTGATTTCTTCCGCCCCGCGGAATCCGTACACCCCGCAAGGCCGACCAGAAGCCCGGCTGCGGCCACCCCGGACCCCGCCATCAGGAATCTTCGACGCTCGAGCAAGACCACCACTCCCTCGATTCAGCCAAACTGACTAAAAATTCAGTCTGTGTGATGGCGGGGACTGTACGGGAACCACCACCAACCCGACAAGAGCGGACCCACGGCTTCCCCCATCCGCAACCAGATCGCAGTCAGCGATGTCGCCACCGGTGGCGACATGGGCTCCGCCGAGGCCGGCGACACGGTCCTGCCGACTGATGAGGGGAGCGAGAGCCCAGGTCAGAACCCCCACATGCGTGCGCGATGAGTGGGCGGACGGGGAGGCATCGGGCGTCAGGTGTTGCAGGGAGCCCTCTGGCCTACCTCGGGCACGAGCCGGAGCGTCCTGCCAGGTGGTTCAGGCGCATCACGAGAGCGAACTCGGTTTCCGGGGTGGTGGGACGGCGCGAAGGAGTTCCCACAGGGGGCGCGAGCCGCCGGCCCACTGGGCGAGGAGGTGGCGGTCGACGAGGTGGAGGTGCTGGGACTTGGCGAAGTCGAGGGCGGGGCGGGAGAAGCGGCCGTTGGTGAGCATGACGAGGACGTCGCCGCCGTGTATCTGGCGGCCGGTGCCGTTGAGGACCTGGAGGTCGGGGGTGCCGACCGCTGACCCTTGCCAGCCGGCCTTCCGGTGCTTGCACTGGATGACCCAGCGGCGGCCGTAGGGGTCGGTGGCTTTGACGTCCGCGCCGTTGTCGCCCCGGCCTCCGACCTTCTCGGCGTCGGCGCAGCCGTCGCGGTGCATGAGGTCCCGTACGGCGAACTCGAAGTCGTTGTGATGGAGGCTGTCGAGGTGTTCGACGGCGTAGCGCAGGCCCTGGGCACGGGCCTGGTCCCATCGGGCAGCCTCTTGGCGCCGGCGCAGCCACAGCGCGCCCGCGGCACCGGCTGCGAGAAGGCCGAGTACCAGAACCCAGGGATGGGCGGCCAGCCACGACATCACCGCCACGACGAGACTGAGGGCCACGAGGCCGACCAGGCCGATGAGCCACAGCTCCTCCGAGCCGGTGGCCTTCCGGCGCCGGGCTGTGCTGGGGCGCCTGCGCCTCTTCGCGGGTGGGCGGGGGCTCACCTGCCGCTCCCCGTGCTGGGGAAGACGATCGGATAGGAGACCGTCGGTACGGGTTGGGGCGCTGGGCGGTTTTCCCACGCCGGCCACTTGATCGGGTAGACCACCGTCGACTGCGGCCTGGGTAACTCCTGACCCGAGCCTGCTCCGGCCCCCGCGGATGTTGTTCCGTTACCGAAGACGATCACTCCGGCGACGATCAGGCCGAGTGTCGCAGTCTCCCGCCGGGCCCCGGCAGGGAGCCGGACGTGGCCTTTGACCCGAGTGCCGTCTGCTCGGAAGTAGTCATTGATCCAGGGCACAGCTGTATCCCCCCACCAGTCGCGATGCGCCTCCCTGCGCACCGGATCCATGAAAGCACTCGCCACTGACAACGCGTCACATACTTGTCACCACTAGTGATCATCTGTCGAATCGGGGCGAGGCCGCCGGCGCTTCGACGGGGAGTGCCTTCGGGGGCATTCGGAGGGGCGGAGGGAGCGTCGCGCCGTCGCCAACTTCGCCGTGCGGACGGTGTGGTTGAGGGCTGCCTTCAGGGTTGCGAACAGGTGAATCCGGGCGACTGTGTGGCGCGGGGCGCATGAAATGCGTCTCGTGATCCGAGGCGATTCCGCGTCCGAGTGGTGCAGGTGGTGCACGGAAGGCCCTCCGGACAGAGCGTTTCTGCGAGTTGGGGCACGCGGAGGGCGCGGAAGGGTTTGAGAGGTCTGGACAACGACGAAGCCCCAGGTCGCTGACCTGGGGCTTCGTGGAAGAGCGGATGACGGGAATCGAACCCGCGCTATAAGCTTGGGAAGCTCATGTTCTACCATTAAACTACATCCGCATAGTGGCCCAGTTGCCTGGAGCGCTATCGTTTCTCACCCTACCCCATGATCTTCCCCTGGTGAATTCGTCCCGGGGGTGGTGTCGCGTGCGGGGTGCACGGAGGGGTCCGGGGGCGGGAGTTGGGGCGTACCGTGTGCGTGCGGAGCGGCGGCTGGAGTGGGTCTTGTTCATCCCCTAATGTGGCGATTCATCGCAGTACGGCTGGTTGGGGAAAGGGACTCGATGGAGCACACCGTCGTCCGTTGTGCCGAAGGGCACGTATTCAGCACCGCTTCGTTCCCGCTGCAGCACCTCGGTGCCGGCCGGATCGGGCCGGGGCGGCTGTTGCGGTGCCCGCGCTGTGCGCGGCTGCGGCATGCCGTGCCCGTGGGAGCGGCGCCGAAGCGGTAGACACCGGCGCGCGGGGACCCGCCTCGATTGGGGCGGCCCGCGCGCTCTGCGTATCCTCGGGACGTGCTTCTCTCTGATAAAGACATCCGGGCCGAGATCGACAGCGGACGGGTTCGCATCGACCCCTTCGACGAGTCGATGGTGCAGCCCTCCAGCATCGATGTACGTCTCGACCGGTTCTTCCGGGTCTTCGAGAATCACCGCTACGCCCACATCGACCCCGCCACCGAGCAGAGCGACCTGACCCGGATGGTCGAGCCCGAGGGGGACGAGGCGTTCATCCTCCACCCGGGTGAGTTCGTGCTCGCGTCGACCTACGAGGTCATCTCGCTGCCCGACGACATCGCCTCCAGACTGGAGGGGAAGTCCAGTCTCGGCCGGCTGGGGCTCGTGACCCATTCGACCGCCGGGTTCATCGACCCGGGGTTCTCCGGGCACGTGACGCTGGAGCTGTCGAACCTCGCCACGCTGCCGATCAAGCTCTGGCCGGGTATGAAGATCGGGCAGCTGTGCCTGTTCCGGCTCAGCTCGCCCGCAGAGTTCCCGTACGGGAGCGAGCGGTACGGATCGCGGTACCAGGGCCAGCGCGGCCCGACGGCCTCGCGGTCCTTCCAGAACTTCCACCGGACCCAGGTGAGGCACGAGGCATGAGTGACGGAGCGAGTGACGGAGTGAGCGGCGGAGTGCGCGAGAACCTCGACTACGAGGGGTTCGGGCGGGCCGTGCGGGAGCTGGCGCAGACGATCGCCGACGACGGCTACGAGCCCGACATCATCCTGAGCATCGCCCGCGGCGGCGTCTTCGTCGCCGGTGGTCTGGCGTACGCCCTGGACTGCAAGAACATCCACCTGGTGAACGTGGAGTTCTACACCGGGGTGGGGACCACCTTGGAGATGCCGGTCATGCTGGCGCCCGTGCCCGAGGCGATCGACTTCACCGACAAGAAGGTGCTGATCGCCGACGACGTCGCCGATACCGGCAAGACGCTCAAGCTGGTGCACGACTTCTGCCTCGGGCACGTCGCCGAGGTCCGGTCCGCCGTGATCTACGAGAAGTCCCACTCGCTCGTGAAGTGCGAGTACGTGTGGAAGAAGACCGACGAGTGGGTCAACTTCCCCTGGTCGGTCGAACCGCCCGTCGTGAAGCGTGAAGGACAGGTTCTCGACGCCTGAGGGCGAGGAGAACGAGTGAGTGAGTGAGTGTGTGTGCGGAGGGGCCCGTCGCGCGGTGCGCGGCGGGCCCCTTCGTGTGTGTGCGTGTGCGTGGGGTTTAGATCGTGCCCAGCTTGATGATCGAGAGCAGGGCGATCAGCTGGATCGCCGATGCGCCCAGGGCCTTCTGCCACGGCAGGTCGTGCGATTTGCTGATCAGCGAGGTGAAGAGCGCGCCGGCCGCCACCCAGGTGGCCCAGCCGAGGATCTGGACGAGCATGTTGTCGCCGCCCAGGAACATGGCGAACAGCAGGCGCGGGACGTCCGTCAGGCTCATGACCAGCATCGACAGGCCCACCGTGGGCTGCCACGACCCGTCGCCGCCCAGCTGGCGGGCCAGCGTGTGGGTGACGGCGCCGAGGACCAGGCCGCAGATCACGAAGGCCACGCCCGCCGAGAGCACGATCGGGACGGCCTTGGAGAGGGTGGCGTTGATGACGTCCTTGCGGGTGTCGTCGAGGCCGAAGACCGCGAGCAGCCCGTAGAGGAAGGTCACGATCAGCGCCGGCCCCCAGACGGCGTAGTCGCGCATCTGCAGGAAGGTCGGGCCCGGGCGGGTCACGATGCCCCGGATCAGCTCCTTCCACGGCAGCCGCGGACCGGTGGGGCCGGCGGCCTGGGCCGCGCCCGCCTGGTAGGTCGCGCCCTGGTTGTACGGGTACGGGTCCTCGCCGATGGCGAAGGCCTGGGTGTACCCGGGTGAGTCGCTCGGGCCGCCGGCTCCCTGGGCGGGGGGATGGCCGTAGCCGTATCCCTGGCCCTGACCTTGGCCCTGACCTCGGCCCTGGCCGGCGTGACCGCCGTGCGGGTCGAAGTATTCGGGCTCGCCGTGGCCCCCGGGAGCGGCCTGCTGCGGCCACTGCTGGGGTGCGTAGGGCTGCTGGCCGTACGGCGCGGGCGCCTGGGGCGCCTGCTGCGAGCCGTACGGCTGCTGCCGCGGGGGTTGTTGCGGGGTGCGGTTGTTGTCCCGGCCGCGTCCGATCCTGAATCCAGCCACGTGATCGAAAGTACCCGCTCCCGGGCGGGCGGGTGGCCGGGCCGGGGGAAGAAGCCCCCTTTGCGGCTGAGCTGTGACATCCCCTAGGGGGTACCTGGAGGGCCTTCTCAGGGTGGGAGCGAGGGGAGTGCGGGGCGGGTTCGAGGTCGGTCCGGGGTGGGTTACGTGGCTGCGCGGCAGTCTGCCGATGTCCGTTACATCTCCGACGGAATACGGACATACCCACTCCGTAGCTTCGTAGACGTAGCCACCGCCCCGAAGCCGAACGAGCACGAGAAGAGCCTCCTCATGCGTAGCCCGCACCGTCGCACCACCCTCCGTACCGCCGCCGTCGTGGCCGGTGCGGCCGCCGTCCTCGCCCTTCCGGTGGGGTCCGCCTTCGCGGATTCCCCGGCGGTACCGGACGCGCAGGTCCTGCCCGGCGCCGAGCAGCCGTCCGTCGACCCGCAGAAGCCGCAGGTGGACCCGAGCGTCCCGCCGACCACGCCGCCCACCACGCCGCCGACGACCCCGCCGACCACGCCCCCGACCACCCCGCCGGTGAAGCCTTCGGTCCGGGCCTACGTCACGACCGTGAAGCTGGCCGACGGATCCGTGGCCAAGGTCTACAAGATCGGCGAGGGCCACTTCGAGGCCGACGTCTTCGCCGGCGGCATCAAGCTGGACACCCTGGTCAGCAAGGGCGGCAAGCCTGCGAGCGGCCAGAACAACGGACTGCACGTGGTCCTCCAGCCGAACGGCACAGTCACCTCGTGGGTCGAGGGCGCGACCAAGCCGGTCGAGAAGCCGAAGCCGGTGGAGAAGAAGGAGAACGTCGTCCAGGTCGCCATGCCCGACGGGCGCAACGCGAAGCTGATCGACGGCCCGAACGGCAAGCGCGTCGAGATCTCCATGCCGAACGGGAACCTCCTCGGGACGATCGACCTGAAGCACCCGACCGCGACGAACGACGGCTGGACGTACAAGCTCGTCCAGGACGGGAAGCGCGTGAAGTTCGTCGTCATCGACGGCAAGAACGGCGGGAACAGCTGGGTCTACGACTTCACCAGCGGCAAGCTGATCGAGAAGTACCAGGTGGAGCGCAAGGCCGCCACGAAGGACGCGAAGCCCCTCGCCAAGCCGGTCGAGAAGAAGTCCGTCGAGCGGGTCGTGCCGAAGGGCGGCGTGAAGGCCGGTGCGGAGGGTGTCGCGCCGGTGTCCGCCGAAGGCGACGGCACGCTGATGCTGGCCGCCGGCGGGGGCATGGCGGCGGTGGGCGCCGCGGGCCTCGGCTTCGCGATGCTGCGCCGCAGCCGGTCCGACCAGTCCTGACCTGACCTGACCCGCGTGGCGGGGCCTGGGGCCGGGGGTCCGGGGCCGCTGCGCGGAGCCTTCCCCCACCCCGCCCCTTCCCGAAACCGGGGCTCCGCCCCGGACCCCGTAACGCCGGAACGGCCCGCCCCCCTGAGGGGGGCGGGCCGTTCCGGCGTTCCTGCTGTGCGGGCTACTTCGTCTCGGTGTCGGTACCCGGCTCCGCCGGTGCCTCCGCCTCGGCGGCCGGCTTCGCGGCCTCCGCCGCAGGCGCCTCCGCGACGGGCTCCACGGCCTCCTCCGCCGGCTCCGGCTCCACCACCGGAGGTTCCGGCGTCTTCACCGACTCCAGCAGCAGTTGTGCGACGTCGACGACGGTGACGTGTTCCTTGGCCTGGCCGTCGTTCTTCTTGCCGTTGACCGAGTCGGTGAGCATGACGAGGCAGAACGG